>NZ_CAJUCP010000030.1:29849-59933 GCF_910585425.1 uncultured Acetatifactor sp.
TAGAATCGAAGAGCAGATTCTATTATCAAAGTTATAATAGAATCGAAGAGCAGATTCTATTATCAAAGTTATAATAGAATCGAAGAGCAGATACTGCCGCCATATCCTGATTCGGCCGGAGAACGCAAGCGTCATGGGCGTCCTGCGGGCAGGGCATATGCCAAAGACATCCCTCATAAAGGAGATAAGTATTATGGAGAACATGGAAAACATGGAAAAAAAGGAAACCCCGAAAATCATCCTCACCGGCGACCGCCCCACGGGCAGGCTGCACATAGGCCATTACATCGGCTCGCTGCTCCGCCGTGTGGAGCTGCAGAATTCCGGCGAGTATGAGAAGACATTCATCATGATCGCCGATGCCCAGGCTCTCACGGACAACATCGAGAACCCTGAGAAGGTGCGCCAGAACATCATCGAGGTGGCCCTGGACTATATCGCCTGCGGCCTTGACCCGGAGAAGTCCACTCTGCTCATCCAGTCCCAGATTTCGGAGCTGTGCGAGCTGACCTTCTACTACATGGATTTAGTCACAGTGGCCAGGCTCCAGCGCAACCCCACCGTGAAGAGCGAGATCCAGATGCGCAACTTCGAGTCCAGCATCCCGGTGGGCTTCTTCACCTATCCCATCAGCCAGGCGGCTGACATCACCGCCTTCAAGGCTACCACGGTTCCCGTGGGGGACGACCAGCTGCCCATGATTGAGCAGACCAGGGAGATCGTGCACAAGTTCAACACGGTGTACGCCCCTGTGCTGGTGGAGCCGGAGGCCCTCCTGCAGGAGAACGAGGCCAGGCGAAGGCTCCCGGGCACGGACGGCAAGGCCAAGATGAGCAAGTCCCTGGGCAACTGCATCTACCTGGCGGACACGGCGGATGAAGTGCGCACGAAAATCATGAGCATGTTCACAGACCCCCTGCACCTGCAGGTCAGCGACCCTGGCCATCTGGAGGGCAACACGGTGTTCACCTATCTGGACGCCTTCTGCAGGCAGGAGCATTTCGGCAGATACCTGCCCGACTACGCGAACCTGGACGAGCTGAAGGCCCACTACCAGAGGGGCGGCCTGGGGGACGTGAAGGTGAAGAAATTCCTGAACAACATCATGCAGGAGACCCTGGAGCCCATCCGGAACCGCAGGAAAGAGTGGGAGAAGGACATCCCCGCCATCTATGACATCCTGAAGAAGGGCACCGATGAAGCCAGGGAGGTGGCCGCCCAGACTCTGTCCCAGGTGAAGAGCGCCATGCGCATCAACTACTTCGAGGATGCGGAACTGATCCGCGCACAGGCCGAGAAATACGAAGCGTAGGGCGGAAAAGCCGTATTCTGACGGTAAACTGAGAATAGATTTTCCTCCTCCGGAGATAATAATGGTAGTTAGCCGTCGCACAGTGACAGGCCTGTAGACATCCGGTAAAGTCGCGAAGACGCACGAGAGAAAATTTTACGAGTGCACTTCCGAGTAAAATTTCCTCTCACAAAAAGTGCGTCGAAGTGACTTTACCCTTCAGAGCCGTCGCGCAGCGACTTAATTAGGAGGAAAATCTATGAATCAGAAATTGGGCAGAGCCAGCGTCCGGCTGGAGAGGCCAGTATATATCTTAAACAGCGCCAGCGTAGTGGGCACCAAGGAGGGGCAGGGGCCCCTGGGGCTGCTGTTCGACAAGGTGGGCCAGGACGACATGTTCGGCTGCAAGACCTGGGAGGAGGCGGAGAGCACCCTGCAGAAAGAGGCCGTAGGGCTGGCGCTGGAAAAGGCGGGTCTGCGGCCGGAAGACATTTCCTATATCTTTGCGGGTGACCTGCTGGGTCAATCCATGGCCACCTCCTTCGGCATCTCTTCCTATCAGATTCCCCTGCTGGGCGTGTACGGCGCCTGCTCCACCTGCGGAGAGTCGCTGGCTCTGGGGGCCATGAGCATCGCCGGCGGGTTTGCCGACAAAGTTGCCTGCGTCACTTCCAGCCATTTCGCCAGCGCGGAGAAGGAATTCCGCTTCCCCCTGGACTATGGCAGTCAACGGCCCCTCTCCGCCACCTGGACTGTCACAGGCAGCGGGGCCTTTGTGCTGACGGATGAGCCGGAGGGAGGAGGGCGGAAGGCCAGAGCCCGCATCAGCGCCATGACCGTAGGGAAAGTGGTGGACTACGGCCTGAAGGACTCCATGAACATGGGAGCCTGCATGGCTCCGGCAGCGGCTTCCACCCTGGAGCAGCACTTCACTGACTTTGCCGGTCAACCGGAGGGGTACGACAAAATCATCACCGGCGACCTGGGAAAGGTGGGCCAGCGGGTACTGATCGACCTGCTCCGTAAGAAGGGGATAGACATATCCGACCAGCATATGGACTGCGGCCTAGAAATATATGACGCGGCCTCCCAGGACACCCATGCCGGGGGCAGCGGCTGCGGCTGCAGCGCCGTGACCCTGTCCGCCTATATCCTGAAGCAGCTGGAGGAGGGCAACTGGAAAAAGGTGCTCTTCATGCCCACTGGCGCATTGCTGAGCAAGACCAGCTTCAACGAGGGGATGAGCGTGCCGGGAATCGCCCACGGCATTGTAATCGAGACGGAATAGACGGAAAACTGGATACGGACAGACTTATTTTCGAAAAGACGGGCAAGGGGGGTGCGGCCGAAAACCGGCATCTCCTGCCCGACTTCGCGTTTTGTCTGTTGACAAGGAATAGGCAAAACTATATAATGAAGAAAAAGCAGGGAGACTTACAGCTTGAAATTGCATACATATAATAAACAAGAAAAGAGGTAGAGCAGTATGGCAAGTTGGAGAGAGAAACTGAATCAGGCGGCGCAGAACACGATTTCCAAGAGCAAAGAGGTGGCGGAGATTGCCAAGCTCAATGTGGAAATCGGCTCGTCGAACCAGAGCATGAAGAACATCTATACGGAAGTGGGGAAATATGTGCTGGAGAACGGCCTTCTGTCCGAGGATGAGTCCGTGGCGGAGTGGGCCGCCAAGGCTGCCGACATCAAGGCGGAAATCGAGGCCAGCACCGAGAGGATCAAGGCATTGAAGAACGTCAACACCTGCCCGGGATGCGGCGCGGAAGTGCCGAAGACCAGCAAATTCTGCGACAAGTGCGGTACGCCGATCGTAGTCACCAGCACGGAGCCCGTAAAGGAAGACGAAGAAATCATCGATGCGGATTTCAGCGAGGCTTCCCAGGAGGCAGAGGCGGCGCAGGCCCAGGAGGCAGGCGGCGAGGCAGCGGAGTCCGAGGCGCCCAAGGCCGGATGCTGCTGCGCAGAGGCCCAGGAGGCTCCCGGGGAGGACTGAGCCAGGCCCTTAGGCTTTTGTACCGGAGGATTCCGGACAGAGGAGGAGAGGGAGCACAGAGAAAAGAGGGGAGGTGGGCATTCTGCGCAACATGGAATTCAAAATGGAGCGGAAAGGGCTCCTGGAGCCCGGACAGCGGATTACCGTCACGGAAGGCCTGCTTCCCAGCAACTATTACTATGTGATAGACCCGGCGCTGGCCATGTCCGCCAACATCCCCTTCCGCAACCGCTTGAAAAGCAGGGAGGGCATCGTGGTGGACGTGGTGGAGAACGCCAGGGGCTTCTATGTGACGGCCCAGTTCGACGAGCCGGAGATAGAGGAGCGCTAAGGCCCTGCCGTAAAGGCGGCCCGGCCCGGAGCAGACGAATAAGCTCTCGGAATTTCAGAAAGCAGAGTCAGGCATTGTGGCAGGACAGCGGCTGGAAAAGTGGGGGAGCTGCTCCAAAGGAGTTCCTGAAAGCCGCATGATATGCGGCCTGGAGATTCCGATAGGATATACGAGAAAAACGGAGGAAACAATCATGTTAAAGAAGATTTCGACAGACAAGGCGCCCGCGGCAATCGGGCCTTATTCCCAGGGCATCATCGCAAACGGCATGCTGTTCGCGTCAGGCCAGATTCCCATCAACCCCGCCACAGGAAATGTGGAGGGCGAGGACATCACCGCCCAGGCGGAGCTGGTGATGAAGAACGTGGGCGCGCTGCTCGCGGAGGCGGGAACGGACTATGTGAATGTAGTCAAGACGAGCTGCTTCCTGGCGGATATGGGCGATTTCGCTGCGTTCAACGAAGTGTATGCCAGGTATTTCACAGAGAAGCCGGCCAGGAGCTGCGTTGCCGTGAAGACCCTGCCCAAGAATGTCCTCTGCGAAGTTGAAGCCATTGCCGTAGTCAACGGATGAAGGACAATATCGTGCTGATCGGAATGCCCGGGGCGGGGAAGAGCACCGTGGGCGTGGTGCTGGCCAAACGGCTGGGATACCGCTTCGTGGATTCCGATCTGGTGATCCAGGAGAAATATGACAGGCTGCTCCATGAGCTGATAGAGGAGCATGGAGTGGAGGGGTTCTGGCGGATCGAGGAGGAGGAGAACGCCTCCCTGAACCCCAGGAAGAGCGTCATCGCCACAGGCGGGAGCGTGATCTACGGCCCCCGGGCCATGGAGCATCTGCGGGAAATCGGCACCGTGGTCTATCTGAAGCTGCCTCTGGAGGAGGTGACGGAGCGGCTGGGGGATTTGAATGCCAGAGGGGTGACCCTGAGGCCTGGCCAGACCCTTGCCGACCTGTACGCGGAGCGGGTGCCGCTCTACGAGAAATATGCCCATGAGGTGGTGGACTGCCACCACATATGGATTCGGGACGTGGTCCGCAAGATCGCTTCCCTGCTGTGACGGACATGGATCCGGCGCTTACAATCTCCAAAAGATGAGCCACTGGTTGCCAGTGGCTTTTTTCATTTGGGGACATGCGCGCCCCGTAACATACATAATTTCCATCGAAATGACAGATACTTGTTTACAGGAAACAAAACAAGCGGGCAGCCGCCCCGGGGGGCCTGTCTGCGGAACAGGAGTGGATTTATGATGGATTATGTGAATGCCTTTTGGGTGGGGGGCCTGATATGCGCGCTGGTGCAGATTCTGATGGAGAAGACCAAGCTGATGCCCGGGCGCATCATGGTGCTGCTGGTGGTGACAGGAGCCGTAATCGGGTTCCTGGGATGGTATGAGCCCTTTCAGGAATTCGCCGGGGCCGGGGCCAGCGTCCCCCTGCTGGGCTTTGGGAACGTGCTGATGAAGGGCGTGAAGGAGGCGGTGGACGAACAGGGGCTGCTGGGCCTGTTCGCAGGAGGCTTCAAGGCCGGTGCGGTGGGGACTTCCGCTGCGCTGATATTCGGCTATCTGGCCAGCCTGGTATTCAAGTCCAAGATGAAGCATTGAATGCCCGCATGGCTTTTGTCAGTCTAGCTCCTCATAGGCGATGCCCTTGCCGTCCAGGTATCTGCCCAGCGCCTTGTCCCAGATGGCATCCGGCATCTTGGACAGATGGAAGGTGTGCAGGGCAGTGCCTGTGGTGAGGGTGGCCTTCGCGCCGTCATAGCGGATGTTCAGCACCAGGGCCTTCACCTGGTCGGGCGGCACATCGCAGTTCTCCTTTTCCAGCAGGGCAGCCGCCTTGTGGGGCATCAGATGCAGCACGAAGCGGAAGAACAGAGGCGTGCGCCTGCCCTTGATCAGGTCGAAGCACAGGCCTTTGAGCTGGCCCCAGGGGCGGAATTCGTAGATATCCTTCTCCTTGTCGTCCTCGTCCCCGCTGTAGAAT
This sequence comes from uncultured Acetatifactor sp., assembly GCF_910585425.1. Classification (GTDB taxonomy): domain Bacteria; phylum Bacillota; class Clostridia; order Lachnospirales; family Lachnospiraceae; genus Acetatifactor. The sequence goes on from NZ_CAJUCP010000030.1 coordinate 35,476, forward strand.
TCCTGGTTCACATGCCCGTCTATGCGGTAGGTGCAGGCAGTGCCGATGACGGCCTCCTCCAGCAGGAAAGGCTCGAAGGTGTCCGCCACCAGGAGATGGTTCATGAATTGTTTCATGGAAGTGATCTGCAGTTGTTTCATGGAAGTCCTCCCGACCGTTCGGTCTAATCGCAATGGAACCCTGAATGAAGTCCGTATTGAAAAGGATTATAGCAGAAATCCGGCATGTGGTCAATCGCATGGCAAAAAGTTGGATAATATGCTTTACAGATATCGGAAATATGTGCTATTATATATAGTAATGAAAACTATATGTGAGAGAAGATGAAACTGAATAAAATGAAGAGCCGGGACCGATAAAATAGTTTTCATATCTGTGAAGCGGATCCGGCTGATAGGAGTCAGGATGAGCTATAAGATTGTGGTGGACAGCTGCTGCGAGCTGCCTGCGGATTTCCTCTGGGACAAGCGTTTTGAGAGGGTTCCCCTTGGGCTGGAGGTAGGGGACTATAACATATTGGATGACGAGAATTTCAACCAGTCGGAGTTCCTGCGGAAGGTGGCGGAATACCCAAAATGCCCGAAATCCTCCTGTCCGTCGCCGGAGCGCTTCATGGAAAGCTACCGCGAGGATGTGGATCATGTGTACGCGGTGACCCTTTCCTCCCATTTAAGCGGCAGCTACAACAGCGCCCGGCTGGGGAAGGACCTGTACCATGAGAAATACGGCGGGAAGCAGATCCACGTTGTGGATTCGGAGTCGGCCAGCGGCGGAGAGGCCCAGATCGCGCTGAAGATCATGGAGCTGGAGGAGAGCGGCCTTTCCTTTGAGAAGATCGTAGAAAAAATAGAGGCTTTCCGGGACAGCGTCCACACCTACTTCGTGCTGGACAATCTGGAGACCCTGCGGAAGAACGGCAGGCTCTCCGGCGTGAAGGCCCTGGTGGCCTCCACCCTGAACATCAAGCCCGTCATGGGCGCGGACAAGGGGGAGATCATCCAGAAGAGCCAGACCATCGGCATCAAAAAGGCCCTGAGCAAAATGGCGGAGTTCGCGGCCTCGGAGGTGGGCAACGCGGCGGGGCGGCGGCTTATCATCACCCACTGCAACGCGGCACAGCGCGCGGAGCAGGTGAAGCGGATGATCCTGGAAAAGGCGGGCTTCAAGGACTGCATCATCATGGACACCAGGGGCGTCAGCAGCATGTACGCCAATGACGGCGGGGTCATCGTGACCACCTGAGGGGCCGGGGGCTTCCTGCGCCATTTTGCATGAGGCTGCCGTCTGGGCCGGTCCGCACAGAGGGCGGCGCCCGGCGGGATCAGTTCAGGCTGCGACAGAGGAACAGGGCCAGGAAGGCCTGTGCCGCGAAAATGGCGGGCATGCCGTATTTGAAGTACCAGTGCTTTGTCTTATGGCGGAAACGCCGCATGCCCAGGGTACAGCCCAAAGCGCCGCCCAGGAACGCGGTGAGGAACAAAGAAGCCTCCGAGATGCGCCAGGCACCTCGGACGGCTCTTTTTTTGTCTATGCCCATGAGGGCGAAACCGATGATGTTGATGATAAAAAGGTAGCCGGTCAGGATGATCAGGAATGCTTCTTTCATATGTTCCTCTGCTCCTCGCTTTCTGCCGTTTCCGGATTATCGCCCTGCCGTTTATCTTCGGATATGGGCCACCACCTCTGCGGGGATTTCGAATTCCACCGTGCCCATGTACATGGGAGCCACATCCCCCTCGTTGAAGCCGATCACCACATTGTCCTTTTCGTTCAGATAGAAGGAGGTTTCATCCGTGATAGCCTTGAAGTTCCACTCCTCTATGTCGTCGTTCAGCCAGTAGTATACGCTCTCGTCCGCGTCCATCCGGGCCTGCATCTGCTCCTTGATGTTCTCGCTGATGGGGGTGATATAGTCTGCGCCGTCCTGGAAGAGGTCTTTTAATTGTAACCTCTCTCCGGTGTTCAAGTCAATAGTATAATAATAATTCCACTGATATCCGCTGCCCGCACCCTGGTAGCAGATGAGCTTCAGGGTAAAATAGTCCTGCTGTGTGGCCAGCACCTCGCTCTTTACCACCACGTTCTGATAGCCCTCCTGGTCCTGCATGTGGGATTCGAACTCGGCGATCAGGTCGTCCGTGATTTTCTGGATTTCCGCGTTGATCTCCTCTGTGGAGCGTTCCAGCTTCTCCTGTACGTCGCTGTCCTGGGGGAGCTGCTCCAGCTGGATATCAGGCAGGTGGAGCTCCGGTACGGAGATGTCGGCCATGTGCCTGTCGGATTCGTACTCATAGTCGCGGAAGGTCACCGCGCTGGCCAGAGGCCCGATGAGGGGAATCTGCTCCATGGCGTGGGCGATGGGGTAGGAGAGGTTCGGCAGCGTGACGAAGATGCCGACTGAGGCCGCGGCTGCCACTGTGAATCGGATGATGCCCGTATGTCTGCTGTTCTTCCTGTTCATATTCTTCGCCTCCCTGATGGTGCGCTGCAGCTGCGCTACCTGGTGTTCCGACATCTGCGGCCTCTGATATTCGTCTCTGTAGGATCTCATCTTTTCTTCCAATCTGCTGTCTGTCCCAGCCAGGTTTTCTGTGTCCGGAAAATTACGCTCCATATGCTGTCCCTCCTTTTTCCGCTTCGTCCAGAAGAAGCCCCTGCAGCTTCCTGAGGCCGCGGTATAGCCTGCTCTTGACCGTGTTCACATTTTCTTCCAGAATGTCCGCGATCTCCGAAAGCTTCATGTCCTCAAAATATTTCAGGATGACTACGCAGCGGTCTTTTTCTGTCAGCGTATCCAGGGCGTTCTGCAGATCCACGTCCGCGTAGCAATCCTCGGCGGCCTTTCCCTCCAGCCCGTACTTATCCAGCATGTCTTCGTAGGAAGAGTCGCTGGGGCGCTTCAGATGCTGGAAGCATTCGTTCAGCATGATGCGGTAGACCCAGGTCTGGGCGTACTGCGGCTCTTTCAGGGTGTGGCTGCTCCTTATGGCCTTGTAAGCGCCGTTCTGTACGATGTCGAAAGCATCGGCTTCATTGTGGGCATAACGGTAAGCCAGCCGATAATATTGGTTGTACCGTTCCAGAAGTATCTGCTCCACCAGCTCCCTGTTGGCATTCTCCCGTTTCTGTGAAAATAGGCTCATGGCTTTTCCCTCCTTTCTCAAAGGAGCCGTTCGCGGATTGTTCCTGAACGGTTCCTCAGCCCTTTGAAAGATTAGATAGAGCGTATGCGAGAAAAGTTTCATGGAAAAAATTTTTTCAAAAAAATCCCCTGCCGGGCCCGGAGGCGCGACAGGGGGAGACGATATCGATATGACGAAAAAGGAGACGCCTTAGAACAGCTTGTCCACACCCTGCTCCGCCATCTTCATGGCCCTCACCTTGCAGGACAGGCCGAAGAGGTTGATGAAGCCCTCCGCGTCGTGATGGTCGTACAGGTCGCCGGTGGTGAAGGAGGCGATGCTCTCATTGTACAGGCTGTAGGGGGAGGTGGTCCCGGCCTTGATGATGTTGCCCTTGTAGAGCTTGAACTTCACCTCGCCGGTGACGTACTTCTGGGTCTCCTCGATGAAGGCCTGCTCGGCCAGGCGCAGGGGGGTGAACCATTTCCCTTCATAGACCAGGCTGGCGAAGCGGCCGCCCATCTCCTTCTTCATGGCGTAGGTGTCCCGATCCAGGATCAGCTCCTCCAGCTGCTGGTGGGCCTCCATGAGGATGGTGCCGCCGGGGGTCTCGTACACGCCACGGGACTTCATGCCCACCACGCGGTTCTCCACGATGTCGATGATGCCGATGCCATGCTTGCCGCCCAGCTCATTGAGCCTGCCGATGATGTCGGAGACTTTCATCTTCTCCCCGTTCAGGGAAGTGGGGACGCCCTTCTCGAAGGTCATGGTCACGTACTCGCCCTCCTCGGGAGCCTTCTCGGGGGTCGCGCCCAGCACCAGCAGATGCTGGAAGTTGGGCTCATTGGCGGGATCCTCCAACTCCAGTCCCTCATGGCTGATGTGCCAGATATTGCGGTCGCGGCTGTAGGAGGAATCCGCGGAGAAGGGCAGGTGGATGCCGTGGGCCTTGCAGTATTCGATCTCGGATTCACGGGAATCCATATTCCACTTATCGTTCCTCCATGCAGCGATGATCTTGATGTCCGGGGCCAGGGCCTTTATCCCCAATTCGAAGCGGATCTGGTCGTTGCCCTTGCCGGTAGCGCCGTGGCAGATGGCGGTTGCGCCCTCTTTCCTGGCCACCTCCACCAGCTTCTTGGCGATCAGGGGCCTGGCCATGGAAGTGCCCAGGAGGTACTTGTTCTCATAGACGGCGCCTGCCTGTACGCAGGGCACCACATACTCGTCGCAGAACTCATCGATGACATTCTCGATGTAGAGCTTGGAAGCGCCGCAGGCCAAAGCCCTCTCCTCCAGTCCGTCCAGCTCCTCCGCCTGCCCGCAGTCCACGCAGACGCAGACGACTTCGTAGTCGAAATTCTCCTTCAGCCAGGGAATGATGGCGGTGGTGTCAAGGCCGCCGGAATAGGCCAATACTACTTTTTCTTTCATGAATGGGAATCCTCCGTTTTGTTATGTATTATCAGGTTGTTTTTTGCCTTTACACACTATACAACATTATAGCGGGAAATGCAATATTTCCCGCTGTAAGTTCTCCGTTATTGCTGTTGTGGAGGCGACGGCTGTGTCAGAGGAGGCTGCTGGTAAAGCTTACGCTCAATCTGCCTGCGCTCCATGGCAATCTGTTTTAACGCCTTTTCATCATCTGTCACGGCTTCGATTCTTTCCAATATGCTAAGTTGGTCGAACAAATTGCAGTTCAGTTCTTTTTCACCAGGCATATGATCACCTACTTTCTGAAAATGCAGTTGGCATTGTGACACTTTTATTATAGCAATTGGCGTTTATGGTGTAAAGGATTTATTTGTCTTTGCAGGGGCTTTTTTATTCCTCTGAATGCCATGGACGGCTGTCTGTGGGAAATGATGCTTGACAGAAAACCGTATCAGTCATATAATACGGTTATAGGAACTGTATTATATGACTGATACGGTTTGGAGCGTGGGAAATGATATCATTTGAAGGATTCGTCTTAGAGGACAGCGGCCCCGTCTACCTGCAGATCATGCGCTACATCCGGCAGGGGATTGCCGCGGGGGCCATAGGCGACAGGGAGGAGGTGCCCTCCAGGAGGGCGCTGTCCGCTCTGCTGGGCGTGAACCCCAACACGATACAGAAGGCCTACCACATGCTGGAGGAAGAGGGCATCATCCAGTCCCGCTCCGGCGCGAAGAGCTACACTAATGTGGACCGGGACACCATAGAACGGATCCGCCGGGAGCAGCTTCGCAGCGAAACCTCCGCCTGGGTGAAGGCCATGAAGCAGATGGGAGTCTCCTGGGAGGAGGCGGAGGCCCTGGCGGAGGAACTGTGGACGCTGGAGGGCAGGCCGGATCGGGACGCATGATTCCCGCAGGGAGGCGGATGCGGTATGTTGCCGGAGGATGGAAGCGGGGGGAGGAAAGATGGGAACAGAGAGACCGAAATCAAAGAGAAAGAAGGATACGGCAGGGGCCAGCCTGTCCCTGTGGGCGCTGCTGGCGAGGAGCAGCTTTTATAAGATACTGGCGGCAGTGGCCCTCCTGGCAGCGGCGGAAACCGCTTTCACCTGTGCTTTCCTCTGGCGGGACGGCGGTCCGGGCAACCTGGAGGTGCTGGCGGGCAGGTTCCTCTACATTTTCTTCCTGATAGGCCAGGGCGTGGTCTACCTCATCCTGATCTGGACAGAGGAGCGCATGGAAACGGAAAGCCGCTGCACCCTGATGCGGCTGCGCATACAGGGGAAGCGCCTGTTCCTGATCAAAGCGGCCTACAATGTGCTCTGCCTGACGATGCTGTACGCCGTGCAGATATGGCTGGCAATCGGCATGACATGGCTCTACAGGCGGAGCCTGGAGCCGGGGCAGGCATCGCCGCAGATGCTGTTCCTGGCATTCTATCAAATCGGGTTCCTGCACGGCCTCCTGCCTCTGGCGGAGGTGGGGAAATGGATGCGGAATATCCTGATGCTCCTGGCCCTGGGCACGACAGCCGCCGGCGGGATGGATGTAAAGGGCCGGGTGACGAAGGTCATTATCCTGGCAACAGAGGGAGGATGCCTGGTCAGTTCGGTGGGGCTGTACTTTGCGGATGTGCTCCTCTGCATCTTGTGGGCAATCGAGATAGCCGTAATCCTGCCCAAAGCGGAGGAGAAGCCTTAGGCGGGAGGGACAGCGACCCGATATGCGGACGTGGGGCTCAGGAACCAGGGAGAGGCCTTGGGCGAAAGGACGGCGGGGAAATGGGGATATTGAGGGATAAACGGAAAAACATATATAATAAATTGCTGTACCGATGGAAAAATCTCGGGAAATATTTCCCTCCCGGGTATGAATTTGAAAAGGAGCGGAACTCATCGGTTCTGGTGCTGGCGCTGGCGGCCGGGTACAGCGTCCGGTTCTTCCGGTGCCTGAAGGATGCCCGGGCCATGCTCTATTATATAGACGGAAACGGCGAACGGGTGCTGCGGCCCGGATGCCTGGCGGAGCCCTTTGTGCAGGTGGCCTGGAGCTGCTTTGCCATGTTCCTGCCCCTGTATCTGTTCCTGGCGGTGATGATGGCGGAGCACTATCTCTATTACCGCCGGGAGACCAAAAGCATCTACCTGATGCGCCGCCTGCCGAAGAAGGGGGTCCTGCTGAAAAGCTGTGTCCAGTGGCCGCTTCTGGCCATGGGGATAGCGGCGGTGGCGGGCATCCTGCTGCTTCTGGTGTATTACGGCATCTATCTGCTGGCCATGCCCGGGGAATGCCTGCCGCGGTTCCGGTGACGGGGCATGGGAAAAGCGGCGCATGGAAAGAGGGCGGGAGGGGCATGGGGAAAGCGGTTATAGGAAAAGCGGTTCCGGGGAAAGTAAGGACTGGGGAAGCGGCCATTGCGGGGGAGGGGAGACTATGCTGGAGATCAGGGGATTGAATAAGACCTATTTCGACTGGCGGGGCGGCACACAGGTGCTGCACGATGTGAATCTGGAGATCGGGCCCGGGGAGATTGTGGGCCTGTTCGGGGAAAACGGCGCGGGGAAGACTACGCTGCTGAAGAGCATCCTGGGATTCCTGTCCTTTCAGGGGGAGATCCTGCTGGACGGAAAGCCCATAGACAGGAGCAATATCGCCAGGCTTTCCTTTGCCACCTGCGAGCACTCCTTTTTCCCCAATCTGACGCCGGAGGCCCACGGGGAGTTCTATCGGATGCATTTCGGCAGGTTCCGGGAGAGGCGTTTCGCGGCGCTGATGGATTTTTTCCAGCTTCCGGAGAGGACTGCCATAAAGCATTATTCCACAGGGCAGAAGAACCAGTTCGAGGTGATCCTGGCGCTGTGCCAGGGGGCGGAGTACATCCTGATGGACGAACCCTTTACAGGGAATGACGTGTTCAACAGGGAGGACTTCTACAAGGTGCTGCTGGGGATCCTGGAGCCGGAGGAGACCATCCTCCTGTCCACCCATCTCATAGAAGAGGTGGAGCGGTTCGTGGGCAGGGCGGTGCTGCTCAAGGACGGCAGGGTGGCGGGGGACATGTCCGTCCTTGAGCTGGAGGAGCGGGGCAGCTCTCTGCTGGAATATGTGAAGGAAACTTACGGATACCGCTCCGACCGGGTGAACAGGGCCCTGGGAGAGCTGACTGGCGGGAGGGAGATATGAGGAAGAGCCTGTGGGTGGCGTTTTTTTGGATGGGCCTGGCGCTTGTGGGCATTCCCCTTGCCTGGGCGCTGGTGGACAGTGGGAAGGAGAGGATCCTGATTACGGAGGAAGTCCTGGGGGGAGATCCGGAGGCGGCGTCCGGCGTCACGCTGCGGGTTGCGTCCCATTGGAGCGGGAATCTCCTGTGGGATACGGAATATACCGTGGGCAGCGGCCAGGCGGCGCGCAGCGGGTTCACCTTTTCGGCCGGCGGCGTGGAATGGGGATATGGGCAGAGGAGGTCCGCAAGTGCGGATTTCCTCTACGGGGCAGGCTACGGGACGGCCATCACTGTGGAGGGCTCCCTCCTGAATCCGGAGAGCGTTCTCTACCCTGAAATCGCCCGGGCAGTGGCAGGGCGGACCCGGGACGGAGAAGCGCTCCGGGAGACAGTCAGGATTGGCGATTATTACGAATATTATCCCGTCATAGAGTTTGGGATTCAGGGCACCTCCGTTGACTACAGCATCGAATGCGGGCAGAGCGGGGACTATCTGTCGGAACTGTTCCGTATCCCTACGGCTGAGGACAGGATAGAAGTCACGCTGGAGAGGGACCAGGCGGGGGGGTTCATCTCCTGCGCATGGGAGAAAGTCCTGGATTCCGGAAGCGCGGTACTGGCGGACGCATCGGCCTTTGGGGAGACGGGATGCTATTATGCTTTCTGCCTGGAAGACCCGCAGACAGGGGAGCGGGCCCACCGGGGCGAGAACTGCGGTCTGTTCTATCTGCCCTTTACCGGGGAGGACGGGTGGATTCAGGTGGATCGGACCCGGATGCGGAGGATAGGCAGCCTGCCGGAGGATGTGGTTCCTGTGGGAATGCTCCTGGAGGAGGATAGGGAACGGCTGTACCTGACTGTGAAAGGGAAGGAGGATTACAATCTCGTAGTCTACAAGCTGTCGGATGGGGTGCCGGAGCTGCTCCAGGTAGCGGCGCTGGGCCAGGAAAGGCTCTTTGGGGCAGAGGGAGCGGAGGGGAGCCGGTATCTGGCGGATTTGGACATAGAGCTGGAGCTTCTGGCCGCCGAATTCAGTTCCATGACCCGGGAGGAAGGCGGGCTGCTGATGACCTGGAGCGACAATGGATTCTCCTTTGTGACGGAGGAGGACGGGGCATGTGCGCTGTGGTGCAGCGGACAGTTTCCGGAGCAGCCGGAAGAGGAATACATGGGCACAGGCCGGGGATGGACGGCGAATCACATGTTCCCCGGAGAAAGGGCATGCCTGTTCGACGGGGAGAGGCTGGTTCTGGCTGCCTTTGAGGACTGGGACAGCCTGAATGTGCTGCTGGCGGTCTATGACCGGGACGGGGAGACCTTTTCCGGCCTGTACAGGCACAGCGGGACGCAGGATGATCTGCACGGGATGGACCGGAATCGCATGCGGCCCCAGGGGTGGAAAAATTATTCCTTTTTGGAGGAACGCTATCTGACGGATGTGTATGTCCGGGGGACGGGAGAGGAGGTGAAAGCGCTGGAGCTGTGCCCCGCCAAAGATTTTACCCGCTAGAGCGTGTTTGAAAAGGGTTGCAAAGCGGGCAGCCCGGGGCTATACTGAAAGGGAACCGCGGGGCGGGAAGTATACGGTGCGAAGCGTAGGCCGGGCCGACGGGCGCAATCGAAGCGGAGGCAGGCGGCATGCCTTACAGGAGGAGAAAATGGAGATACGAAATGATGACAGCCAGAACATGGGAATCCGTCTGCTGAAGAAAGGGCAGAACGGCATCCTCCACGCGGTGTTCAGCCGCATGGGCCTCTTTGTGGTCCTATTGGCGGCGCAGGTGCTGTTCCTGGTCAGCGCCTATCAGTGGTTCCGGGAGTTCCGGCCGCATATCATCAGCGGCCTGGCTGTGTTCACCGTGGTCATGGTGCTGTATCTCCTGAACTGCCGCCTGGACCCCACGGCCAAGATCACCTGGCTGGTGGTGGTGATGCTGACCCCGGTGTTCGGGGCGCTGCTGTATTTCTATACGAGGATGGACATCGGGCACCGGGCGCTGAAAGCCCGTTTCAGCCATATCATTGCCATGACGAAGGACAGCATCCCGCAGTCGGAGGAGGCGTACCACAGCCTGGAGGAAGAGGATTCGGGAGCCGCGGCCCTGGTGCGCTACATACAGCGCAGCGGCTGCCATCCGGTGTACCACAGGACTTTAGTTACTTACTTCCCTCTGGGGGAGGACAAGTTCGCGGAGCTGCTGCGGCAGCTTGAGGGAGCAAAGCATTTCATCTATCTGGAATATTTTATCATCGCGGAGGGGATGATGTGGGGTGAGGTGCTGGAGATCCTGGCCCGCAAGGCGAAGGAGGGCGTGGACGTGCGGGTGATGTACGACGGCACCTGCGAGTTCGCGCTGCTGCCCCACAAGTACCTGAAGCTCCTGCGGAAGCTGGGCATCCGGTGCAAGGTGTTCGCGCCGGTGTCCCCCTTCATCTCCACCCATTACAATTACAGGGACCACCGCAAAATCCTGGTGATAGACGGCCACACCGCCTTCAACGGCGGCGTCAACCTGTCCGATGAATATATCAACCAGGTGCAGCGCTTCGGCCATTGGAAGGACACTGCCGTCATGCTGAAAGGGGAGGCGGTGAAGAGCTTTACCCTGATGTTCCTGCAGATGTGGAACATGGACGAAAGAGAGCTGGAGTTCGAGAAGAGCCTGGCTTATCCTGCCATGCCCGGAGGGCAGCTCCCTGGGCAGTCCGAAATTCAGCCTGAAGCTCAGCCCGAAGTTCAGGCCGTGGAGCAGTCCGAAGTTCAGCCCGTGGAGCAGCCCCAGGGGCAGGCGAAAGGGTATGTGGTGCCCTACGGGGACTGGCCCCTGGATGACGACAAGCTGGGGGAGCGGGTCTACATGGACATCCTGAACCGGGCCAGGCGGTATGTGCACATCATGACGCCCTACCTGATACTGGACGGCGAGATGGAGACGGCCCTGAAATTCGCGGCGGAGCGGGGCGTGGAGGTGGCGTTGATCCTGCCGGGCATCCCGGACAAGAAGATGCCCTATGCCCTGGCCAAGACCCATTACAGGTCCCTGCTGGAGTCCGGGGTAAAGATTTACGAATACACCCCCGGGTTCGTCCATGCCAAGGTCTTCTGCTGCGATGGGAAGGAAGCGGTGGTGGGGACCATCAACCTGGACTACCGCAGCCTCTACCATCATTTCGAGTGCGCCACCTATCTGTACGGCACGGATTGCATAGCGGATATCGAGGCGGATTTCCAGGCCATGTTCCCCAAGTGCCGCCAGGTGACGCCCGAGACGGTGCGGAAAGAAAAATGGACTGTGAAGCTGGCGGGGGTGCTGCTGAAGGCGGCAGCGCCCCTGCTGTGAGGGCTTGACGGATAGGAGCGGCCGCTGACGGGACGGAACTATTCGGAAAATCAGAAAGGATATAGAAGACAGATATGTGGATTTTATATGCGTGCGGTTCGGCCCTGTTCGCCGGGATTACGTCTATCCTGGCCAAATGCGGCATCCGAAGGACGGACTCCAATGTGGCCACGGCGGTGCGGACGATCGTGGTGCTCCTGTTCGCCTGGATCATGGTGCTGGTGGTGGGCTCCGGCTCCCAGATAGGGCAGATAGAGGGGCGCACCCTCCTGTTCCTGATCCTGTCGGGGCTTGCCACAGGGGCTTCCTGGCTGTGCTATTTCAGGGCCCTTGCAATCGGGGACATCAACAAGGTGGTGCCCATCGATAAATCCAGCACCGTGCTGACCATCCTCCTGGCATTCCTCTTTCTCCATGAGACCATAAGCCCGGTGAAGGCGGCGGGAGTGGCGCTGATTGCAGTGGGCACATTCCTGATGATCGAGAAAAAGGAAGGGGAAAAGAAGCCCGGCGGGGAAGCTGTGTCAGAATCCGGCAGAGGGAACAAAACGCCGATCTTCCATGGAAAAAGCTGGTTCCTCTATGCGTGCGGCTCGGCAGTGTTCGCCAGCCTCACGTCCATCCTGGGGAAGATCGGCATCACCGGCGTGGAGTCCAACCTAGGCACTGCCATCCGCACAGGTGTGGTGCTGGTCATGGCCTGGGTCATGGTCTTCGCCACGGGAAAGCAGAAGACCGTAAGGGAGATTCCGCCGAAGGAGCTTGGCTTTATCTGCCTGTCCGGGCTTGCCACAGGCGGTTCCTGGCTCTGCTACTACAAAGCGCTCCAGGAGGGCCCCGCCAGCGTGGTGGTGCCCATCGACAAGCTCAGCATCCTGGTGACGGTGGCCTTTTCCTGGATCGTGTTCCGGGAGAGGCTGTCGCTCAGGTCCGGCCTGGGGCTTGGGCTGATCGTGGGGGGAACCATGCTGATGCTGTTCTGAGGGCAGGGTAATGGAGCAGGCTGATATGGAGTAAAGTTTGGAGTGGTCTTAGATGAAATGAATCTGAGAGGGCATAAGATGGATGAAATTAAGAAAAGCTTTATGAAAGTGGTTGCTATTATAGAAGGTGCAAAGAAGAATGCATATCGGAAGGTAAATGAAGAGCTGATCAATATGTACTGGTGCGTAGGGCAATTTATCAGCGAAGAGGCAAAAACAGCATCCTACGGAGATTCATTTATTGATGAACTTTCCCGATATATACAAGATACATTTCCCGGAATCAAGGGATTTAATCGCCGTGGCCTTTATCGGATGAAACAATTTTATGAAACTTATGCAGACTACGAAAAAGTGTCACCACTGGTGACACAAATCAATTGGACAAACAATCTACTGATTTTGTCAGGGACGAAAAGTATTGAAGAGAAGGAGTTTTATTTGAGATTATGTATACAAGAGAATTATAGTAAGCGTGAGCTGGAAAGGCAACTGGAAAGTGCTTATTATGAACGTTATATGTTATCTCAGGGGAAAGCATTGCCAGAAGGGATAAAGAAAATAAATAATAATCCGTTTTTTGATTCTTATGTCATTGAATTTCTGGATTTGCCAAGTCCATATAAAGAAAATGATTTTAGAAGAGCTCTGATATTAAAAATGAGAGATTTTATTTTGGAATTGGGAAGGGATTTCACATTTATTGATGAAGAATATAAAGTACAGGTTGGCGGGGACGATTATGCGATAGATTTATTGTTTTTTCATAGGGGGCTGCAATGCTTAGTGGCATTTGAACTAAAGATTGGAAAATTTAAGCCGGAATATGTCTCGAAAATGGATTTTTATCTGGAGGCATTGGACAGACAGGTGAAAAAGGAGCATGAGAACCCAAGCGTAGGATTGATTCTGTGTGCAACGAAGAATGATGAGGTTGTTGAATATGCAATGAGCAGGAGCATGTCGCCAATGCTTGTGTCAGAATATAAGCTGCAATTGCCGGATAAGAAAATATTGCGGGAAAAGCTGCAGGAATTAATAAATATATCGGAATAGGCAATATGCTGTTGAAATCGGTACATTGCAGGAGGGATATGCCTCCTGGATTGAAGGGCATGCCCTGGGAAAGCATGCCCTTTTTTCTTACGGCCCTCACCTGCAGTCCTTCGCCAGGACATTCCGCAAAAAGCCCACATAAGTCACCACGAAATACACGGCGTACACGCACAGGAACAGCAGGAAGGCCAGCCCGAAATACCCTGCCGCCGCCGTGTGGGTGCCGGTGTGGACATTGAACTTCCAGCCCAGATACATGGATATCGTCCCGCTGATCAGCGCCGCGAACAGGATGGGGCAGAGGTAGAAGCCGGCCAATTGCTTTAAGATGACCTTCGAGATTTCCCGCTGGCCCAGCCCGATCTGGTGCAGCACCTGATACCGGAACCTGTACTTGGCGGAGTCCGAGAGCTGCTGCACGGAGAGCACTGTCAGCGCCACGCAGACGAACACCAGGCCGATGTAGACCAGGGCGAAGATGATGGAGGACAGCATGAACTTCACCTCCGGGATCAGGTTGTCCCTGACGATGTTCGTGACCACATATACCACGATATTGTCCGTTCCGCAGGCCATGTCTGTGTTTTCGCGATGGCCGCCCAAGTCCATGATGCTGTCCTCAGAGGGGAGGGCGTCCAGCTTCCGCAGCAGGTCGTCGGGGGCGGGGCCGTCCAGGTTGACGGTCAGCAATCGATAGTATGGTTCCATGCGCTCCGCCGTCCGGTCAGTGACGATGAGCAGATAATCCGCGCCGTTGTGGCCGTCCTGGGAAAGTGGCTCCGTATAAACGCCTGCGGAGCGGAGATATGTCGGGTGCTCTGTAATTCCGGAAACCGGATTCGCCATGACTTCCGTCTCTTCGGAATGTGGCTCTGCCATAGTCCTCTGTTCTCCGGAATGCGACTCCGCTGTAACTTCCGCCTCTCCGGAAACCGGATCCGCTGTTGCCCTCGTTTCCCCAGAATCTGACTCCACCACAATCTCCAGCTCCCCGGTGAAATCCCCGGTCTCATCCCAGACGCGCTCCTTCAGGTGCAGCAGGTATTCCCCTTCCTCTAATTCCACAGGCAGCAGCCCCGCCATCTCCCGGAGGCGGTTGTAGTCGGACAGGGCCAGATAAGTGTCATGCTCATAGTAGGCCCAGATTTCGTCCCTGCCCAGCGCCTCCCGGTCCAGGCCGCCGTCCTCATCGGTGTACGCTCCCCCGAAGGTCTTCAGATGGGCGTACAGCCATGCGTTCACGGTGTCGGTTCCGTTCTGGCGGATATCGTAGATCAGGGATTCCTCCACGCTGCATTCCCGGTTCAGCAGGTCCAGCTCCTCCCGGAAGGTATCCGAGGTGTCGCTGCTGAAGACCATCACGTCAAAGGGCCATTTGTCCAGCAGGGTCTGGTTCTGGTAGTCATTGAACATCAGGGCGATGGCGCAGCCCAGCAGGGCCAGGACGAACAGGGAGGTCAGGGTGCCCAGGGTGAACCGCAGGGTCTTCAGCTTGGAGGAGAACTGCCGCAGCAGGAACAGGTTCTGCCCTTTGAATATCCAGGACCCCTTCCGGCGGATATAGCAGATGACCCAGGCCGCCACGCCGGTGTAAAAGACATAGATCGTCAGCACCAGCCCCAGGAGGAAGCCCAGGATCACAGCGCCATCCCATGCCTTGAAGAAGAACAGGAACAGCGCGAAGGCTAGCAGGAACAGGCAGGAGAGGGGCAGCAGCCAGCGCTTCGCCTGCTCGTGGGACTCCCGGATCTCCTCGTTCTGTTTCTGGCTGCTCATCAGGGCATGGATGTTCATCTTCCGGAACTTACCTCTGCACCGGAGGAGGGCCAGCAGGTAGCATCCGCCATAGCAGGCGGCTGTGGTGATAAGGCATCCCATGCTCCATTCCAGTCTGGGGCGGTATTCCATCATGATCATGCTGTACAGGATCGCCAGCAGGATCTGCTGCAGCAGAATGCCCAGAGCCAGGCCTCCGGCAAAGGCGGCGGCCCCCAGCAGCAGGCTCTCCCGCATGTACAGGCGGGAAATCTCCTTCTTTTTCATACCGATCAGCAGATAGATGCCGAACTCCCGGCTCCTTTTCTCCAGGATGAAACGGACCATGTAGTTGATCAGCCACGCCACGATCAGGACCACGAAGAAAGTGGCCAGGCCCACCAGGACCGCGAAGATGACGGCCATCTCGAACAGTTGCTGTATCTCCCTGGAGAAGAGCAGGGAGTGGAAGGCGAACATAATGGCCGTTACCAGCATCATGGTCAGGAAATACACCAGATAATCCCTGGCGGAGCGCATCACATTGCGCAGGGCAAGCTTACTGAGCATCGGACAGTTCACCTCCTGTCAGGGACAGCACGTCCAGTATTTCGTTCAGGAATTCACGGCGGCTTTTCCGCCCCCGGCGCAGCTCGTGGAAGATCTGCCCGTCCTTCAGGAACAGGATTCGCCCGCAGTAGCTGGCGGAGAAGGCATCGTGAGTCACCATGAAGATCGTGGCCTTCAACTTCCCGTTCATGTCCGTGAAGGTCTCCAGCAGGGTCTGGGCGGAGCGGGAGTCCAGCGCCCCCGTGGGCTCGTCCGCCAGCAGCAGCTTGGGGCGGTTCACCAGGGCCCTGGCGCAGGCGCAGCGCTGCTTCTGGCCGCCGGAGACCTGATAGGGGAATTTGTCCCGGATGTCGGCTATGCCCAGAAGGTCCAGCATCTCCCGGCAGCGGGACAGGACCTCCCGTTTTTCCCTTTGGTGCAGGCTTAATGCCAGCAGGATATTCTCCTCGATGGTGAGGGTATCCAGCAGATTGTACTCCTGGAACACGAAGCCCAGGTTCTCTTTTCGAAATTCCGATAATTTATTTTCGGAAAGCTCCGTGATGTCCACGTTTTCGTAATAGATATGTCCGGCGGTGACGCTGTCGATGGTGGACAGCATGTTCAGCAGCGTGGTCTTGCCGGAGCCGGAGGCCCCCATGACGCCCACGAACTCGCCCCTGTCCACACGGAAACTGACCCGGTCTACAGCCTTGGCGGCAGCAGTGCCCTGTCCATAATACTTTTCTACGTCACATACCTGGATATAGTGTCGTTCCATTGTCTGAACCTCCCTTGAGGCCGGGGCATCTCCGGAAGCCTGGAGATATGGCTGAGCAAAGAGTCCCGCGCCATGCATAAGTCTACTATAGCAGATAAGGGGAGGATGTGGTATGGAGTTTCTTTGCGTGAATCTTTCATTATTGAAAGGTACATGGAAGGATAGCTTGAAGGATACGGATAGAATCCGTTTTCCTGCTCGTGTATCCAGGGAGAAAGAGGGGAGATTCCGAAGTGCCTCCTGAAAATCGAAGAGGAGGCAGGCAAGATGCGCAACCAATTCTGTGATGTGAGATTCTGCCTTGAGGAGCGGGGCAGGAGGGTACTACAGTTCATCATCGGGAACGAGATCAGGCTGCGAAGGCGTCAGATTCTGCCTAAGGCATCCTATCAGAGCGGCATCTGGCCGCAGCTGGAGGGGAAGGGGGAGGTATGGGGACGCAAGGTTGGCTTTAGAAGACAGGCAGACGAGGCTGCGGCTGTATGAGGAACTATGCATCAAGGGATGATTCGCCTGTAACGGATTCTGCCGATATTGCAGGTTAGAGGACTTGTCCGCCGTCAGGCCCCTGTACTTTCCACAGATAATCGCTGACCGGGAATTCCAGAGAAATCCGCGTCCCAGCGCCCGCAACCGATTCTGCCAAAATCTGTATCCCCAATTTCACGCAGAGCTTCCGGCACAGATACAGCCCCATGCCTGTGGCCCGGGCGCCGCTTCTGCCGTTGGTGCCGGTGAAGCCCTTATCGAAGATTCTGGGCAGCTCCTCTTCGGGGATGCCGCAGCCATTGTCCTCCACCGTCAGGAGGACATTGCGCCCTGCCCGGCCGGTGGAGATTCGCAGCACAGGCTCCGTGTCCCGCCTGTATTTCACGGCATTCAGGACGAGCTGCTCCAGGATGAAAGCGATCCATTTTGCATCGGTATAGACCGTATCCGGACAATGGACGCTGGCCCGTATATGGTTTTCTATTAGAGCGTATTTATTTTTCAGAAGGACCTCCTCCGCGGTCTGCTGCAGGGTGGCCTCCCTGATGAGATAATCCTGGTACACCTGGTCCGAGCGGGCATAGAAGAGGGCCATGTCCACATAGTTCTCCGTCCGCCGGTTCTGGGCCAAGATGCGGCGGGCGGTATCGTCCCTGCGCCTCTCACAGAGCAGATAGATGTCCGCTATGGGAGCCTTTATCTCATGCACCCAGCTTTCGATGTACTCCCGGTACTCCTGCCCGGCGTCCTCCACAGAGCGGATCCGCTCTATGACGGACTTGTTGGATCTCCGGATCATTTCCCGGTAAAGCCTGTCCTCCAGCCGGAAGGAAGCGGGCATCAGCTCGCCCAGCAGGTATTTCCGGTCAGCCTGCTCCAGGATCGCCTCCATCTGTTCGAAGTAGCGCTTCCTGCGAAGATATTCCGTGAGGAACCAGGCGGTGAGGACGATTAGCCAGGTGAGGAGGATGAGGCAGCAGCAGCCCGGGGGATAGGCCGTGGCGATCAGGAAAGCCGTGAGCAGCATCATGCAGGCGATATGGAGCATCAGCAGCAAAAGCCTGTCCTTGCAGTAATCCGCGAACTTCATATAGAATACCCCATTCCCCGCTTCGTCCGGATGAAATCAGACAGCCCCAGGCCCTCCAGCTTCCCACGGATGCGGGTGACATGGATGCTCAGGGCATTGTCGTCCAGGAAGACGGCATTGTCCCACAGATATTCCACCAGCTCTGTGCGGGCCACGATGCGCCCTCTGTGCCGGAACAGGCAGGCCAATATCTTCAGCTCGTTTTTGGTCAGCTCCGCGCTTGCGCCCCGGAAGCGGACGCAGCCCCTGGCCAGATCCAGCTCTGCGCCCCGATGCTCCAGAACCGGCTCCTCCTCCCCCCTGCCCGCCCGCTTCAGCACGGCGGTGATATGGGCCAGCAGGAGGGCGGGCGGGAAGGGCTTGGTGATGTAGTCGTCCCCGCCCTGCAACAGGGCCGTGACCTCGTCCGAAGCATCCGCCCGCCCTGTGACGAAGATGACGGGCACATCCGAGAATCTGCGGATTTCGGCGCACACATCGAAGCCGGACTGCCCCGGGAGGTTCAGGTCCAACAGGATCAGGTCCGGCGAGGCGGCGGAAACCTGTCCGGCGATATGGTCGAACCGGGTCAGCGCCGTGACGCGGTAGAGGGAACCCCGCAGGAGACCCGCCAGCTCCAGGCGGAAATCCTCGTCATCTTCTATAATCAGGATATGCATGCGCCGCCTCCTTTCGGATTCCGCAGATGAAGACGGGGCTGTCGGGAATCCTGTCAGTTCCCCACAGCCCCTGGTTCGAACGGGTGTTCTAGTGCGCCGGGGCATGAATTCCCGAGTAATCGGTGCTTGATGTCCGCACCAGAACTGACGACAACGCAGTACTGGGGTGGACAGCGAGTACTGATTGCTCAAGGATTCACGCACTGGGGTACTAGTCTCTTCTGGTATCCGTATCCCTGATGATGGGCGGAATCTGGGAGAGCATATTGTCGATGTCCTCGAACATGGCGCTCTTGGTGGTGCCCAGATTGCTGGCCCGGCCGATATGCTTTATGACCTCCTGGTGCTGGAGCTTTATCCTGTCGAAAAACTGGCAGAGCACCTGCAGCGCGTTCTGGGAGTCGCCTATGACGCCGGAAATCTCTGCCTGTACGGAGGAGGTGCCCTCCGCCACGGTGCTGATCTGCTGGAAGGATTCGGAGGTGCCGTTCACGATGCCGAAGCCCTGGTCCAGAGCCGACTGGGATGCAAGGATGCTGGAGTTGAGCTGGTTCGCCCCCGATTCCACATCGTGGATGCCTGTGTCCACATCGTCGGTGAGCTCCTTGATCTCCTTGGCCAGCTCCCGGACCTTTTCCGCCACCACGGCGAAGCCCTTGCCCTGTTCTCCGGCCCTGGCCGCCTCGATGGAGGCGTTTATGGCCAGGATATTGGTCTCGTCCGCGATGGACACGATTTTGCCCATGCACTGCTGGATGCTCTTCACCGCTGTCTGCAGATAGGCGAAGGTATTCTCCATATCGGCGTAGGTCTGCTGCACCTTCGCGGAAGTGGCTTTCAGCTCCTCCACCATGCCCTGGGCTTCCGACACGGTCTGGGTGATGTCCGTCCGCACCTGATCGAACTGCCCCGCGGCCTGATTGATGCTGGCGAAGGACTGTCCGAAGTCCTGGAGCTGTTCCTGGAAATGGTCGGCCTCAGCCAATACGCTGCTGAAGGAGTTGCCGATCATGCTCAGCTCGAACAGGGATTCCACTTCCTTTTTGGCCAGATCCTTCTGATAGCCCTTCAGGCAGTCCGTCACATGCAGCACGGGATAGAGGCTTTTTTCATCGTGGCGCACCTGCCCGTTCTTTGAAGGTCCTTTCTTTGAAAACAACATTATGTATCCTCCTGATTTCAATTCCGTCAAGTGTCCGATGGCTTTTCACGGTCATTCAAATACCACGCAGGTCATGGACTGGTTCACGAACTGATTGTTGTAATGCTCCCCATAGCCCACCAGGCCCGCGTGGCTGCCGAGCTTTGCCATCTCCTGCAGGTAGGTGGCCATGTAGCGCTGCTCGGTGAACAGTTTGTAGCGGAACAGGCAGTTCACGGAGAAGACGGCGGAGCGCTTGGGGAAGTCCCGGCAGATGTCCGCTATGGTCTTGTCCACGATGGCCGGATAATCTCCCAGCTCCAGGAGGATCAGCACATCGGAGTCGTTCACCTGCCGGAAGCAGGCCAGGGAATTCCCGTTGACTTCCTTGATGGAGACGATACAGGTGTCGTCCCCGTTGAGCTTGCCGAAGGGGTTCTTGAAGGTCTGGGTCAGGATCTGCTGATCCGTCACATGCAGGATGCTCTGGTACACCTGCTTGGCCGGGTTCCCGTTCAGGGAGCCGATGATGTAATTGGCCCGGTCCGTATTGGAGGCGATGAAGCGGTAATCGCCCATCTGGTGGTAGATATTCTCCTTATAAGTCTTGACCCGGCCGTTCTGGTTGCGCACCAGGGCGTAGGCCACGGAATCCTCGTAGACCTTGCCGTTGGCGGACACTTTTCCGCCGTCTCCCGTGCCTCCCACAAGCTGGATGCCCCGGCCCCGCAATGACGTATAGAGCGTAGTCAGGACGCAGGCATCGTTTCCGCTGCAGAAATCGATGCATACGGTGTCCTGCTTGGATCCGTTTATCTTCCTGATGTCCGCCTCCAGCCGGTTTATATACTTCACCGGCATGACGGATACCTGCTCCAGCACATTGGCCGTAGCGCTGACCCCTCCTGAAAAAGCGATGATGCCCACACCGTTTTCCACCACTTTGGTGTCATAGCTCATTCCGATGCATCCGATGCTGGGGATGCCAGGGTAAAGCTTCTCAAGGGCTTTCACATGCTCCTCGAACTGGGCATTGTTTGAAAGAAGCATGATGAACTGCGGGCTGTCCAGATTGCGGACCGCTTCCGACAGGTCCCCGCGATTGCTCATTCCGAAAAATTGCCTCATGCAGCAGCCTTCCTTTCATAAATATATATATTTTATAAATATCTTGATAACAGCATTGATTATACCTTATAATAAAGCATATCGTCAACATGAATTCGCCATTTTTTGGATAGAATGCCCGAAGGGGCGGCGGGAGCGTGATGGATGCATAAATATGCATTATCTCATAAATATTTGCATAAAAACAAAAAAGAAGTGGACATTTATACAAAATGTGCTATACTTACCATGGAGGTGCAGGAAGATGATCAAAGCAGGGATAATAGGGGCCACAGGGTACGCGGGCAGCGAGCTGGTGCGGATACTCATGGGCCACAGGGAGGCCGAGATCCTGTGGTACGGCTCCCGCAGCTACATAGACAGGAAGTACCATGAGGTATATCAGAACATGTTCCGGATCGTGGAGGACGTGTGCAGGGACGACGATCTGGAGGATCTGGCGGAGCAGGTGGACGTAATCTTCACGGCTACGCCCCAGGGATATCTGGCGGGGCTTTTGACGGAGGAGATATTGAAAAGGGTAAAAATCGTAGATTTATCTGCGGATTACCGCATTAAGGACGTGGCGGTGTACGAGAAATGGTACGGGATAGAGCATAAGTCCCCGCAGTTCATCCCGGAAGCCGTCTACGGGCTGTGCGAGCTGAACCGGAACCGGATCACGGCCTCCACCAGGCTGGTGGCCAATCCGGGCTGCTATACCACATGCTCCATCCTCACCGCCTACCCGCTGGTGAAGGAGGGGCTGATCGACGTGGACACATTGATCGTGGACGCGAAGTCCGGGACTTCCGGGGCGGGGCGGGGGGCGAAGGTGCCCAACCTGTTCTGCGAAGTGAACGAGAACATCAAGGCCTACGGGGTGGCCGGCCATCGCCACACGCCGGAGATCGAGGAGCAACTGGGGTATGCGGCGAACCGTGAGGTCACGATCAATTTCACGCCCCATCTGGTGCCCATGAACAGGGGCATCCTGGTGACGGAGTACGCGAAGCTGAAAAGGGCCGCGGATGGCGTGCTGCCCACGTATGAGGAGATCCGGGCCGCCTACGATAAATATTATGCGCGGGAGAAATTCGTGCGGGTGTTGGATAAAGGCGTCTGCCCGGAGACAAAATGGGTGGAGGGCAGCAATTATGTGGACATTAATTTCGTCATAGACGAAAGGACAGGCCGGGTCATCCTGATGGGAGCCCTGGACAATCTGGTGAAGGGAGCGGCGGGACAGGCGGTGCAGAACATGAACCTGCTGTTCGGATTGAAGGAGAGCCAGGGGCTGGAGCTGGTGCCCTGCTTCCCGTAAAAGGCGGGTAAACGTATAGATTCAGGCGATTGAGCGAAGGGGGTGGCGTGATGGAAGGGGGCGGAAATCAGGATTTTGCCGGTTTTCTGTCAGAGAGATTCAGAATCGAGCGGGAGAGGTTCGACCGCTCGGGAGTATATGCGTACACACAGCGCCTGCTTGCCTACAACTCAAATAAGATTGAGGGGAGCACGCTGACAGAGGAGCAGACGGCCTCGCTGTTCGACAATGGAACGCTGCCCAGATCGGAGGACTATTACAGGGCGAAGGACGTGGAGGAAATGAACGGACATTTCCTGATGTTCAACAAAATGCTGGATACCATCCGCCAGCCCCTGTCCTCCGGGCTGATAAAGCAGTTCCACTATGAGCTGAAGTCGGGCGTGTTCGAAGACCGGGCCAACGGATATGCCATCGGAGACTACAAAAAGAGGCCGAATATGATAGGCATCTATCAGACGGTCAGGCCTGAAAATGTGGAGGCCGAGATGGATCGACTGATGGAATGGTATCATGGCAAGGCGCCGGACATTGCCGTGTTTGCTGAGTTCCACGCCAGATATGAGAGCATCCACCCGTTTCAGGATGATGGTGTTATAATTGGGACAAGGTTAGAGAAACCCAGTAAAATCAACGGGTTTGCACTCCTTAGTCCCAATTTTTTTATGCCCGAAAGGGAGAACGGAATAACCTCACTTCTACATATATTGCTGGCCAGCAGTATGAAAGTCTGATAGCGATTAAAGCAACCATACCATCCTTTGGAGGTGGATTTGAAGGTCCGAAGTCCTTATAAATGCTGACGGGTTGCAACGGGGGCGTTGTAATATTGGTTGACAGGTTTCGGCCGGGTTTAAGGTGAACCGGGCGCCATGGGAGGGTTAAACCTGCGTTTCTGTACCATGGGGATAAATGGGATTTATCTACGGAAAGCCGGGGAACTTACAGCGCCCATATTGTTGTGATGGCTTTAAAGTTTTAATGCAGCGGAGATTTTGGTTTTATAGATTGGCATATCGTTTCGTTCGGAAACAAATTATTTCTGTTTTGCGGGGAGCGGCACAGGCCGATAGCGCCTGGGAGCGGTCTCTGTAAAATCCCAGATGGAAGATCAGCAGCGGAGAGGCAGTGGAAAGTCCGGTCTGCGGGCCGGTGGAAAGGACGGGATATAGATGAGGAAGGAAGTTCGGAGGTTTAAGGTATATGAGCAGAGCGGGCATAATTACAAGCCGACGCCGACAATCACATTGAAGGGATTGTGGCTGGAAGAGCTGGGGTTCGGGGCGGGGACGCTCCTGACTGTCCGCTGTGAGGAAGGGAAGCTGGTCATTGTTCCGAGGGAGACAGCGGATTATATTGATGTTTTTGAGGAACAGCAGTTCAGTATTGTCGCGGAAAGGAAAGCGGGGTTTTGACTTATGGGAAAGATATATATGATTGGTTCACAAAAAGGTGGTACGGCAAAGACCACGACTACGTTCAATCTGGCGTACTGCCTGCGGAAGATGAGGAAGCGGGTCCTGGCAGTTGATTTTGACAGCCAGGCAAATCTGACAACGTGCTTCGGCGTGGAGGATACGGGGGTGCTGGATGATACCATCGGGCATCTGATGATGGCGCAGATTGAGGACATGAAGCTGCCGTCCCCGGAGAAGTACATACGGACGAAGGACGGGGTGGACTTCATCCCATCGTCTATTTATCTGTCGGTGGTGGATGCGAAGCTGCGGCTGGAGATGGGGGCGGAGAAGATGCTGTCCGGGATTTTGGAGCCGCTGCGGGAGAAGTATGATTATATCCTGATTGATACCTGTCCGTCCCTTGGGACTTTGACAATAAATGCGTTGGCGGCTGCCGATGAGGTGATTATCACGGTGAATCCCCAGCTTCTGGCCATGATGGGGATGCAGGACTTTCTGCGGACGGTGGTGAAGATAAGGAAGCGGATCAATCCGGGGCTGGGGATTGCAGGCATCCTGATGACCATGTGCGAGTCCAGGACGAAGCTGTGCAGGGTTCTGACGGAGGAAGTGGCGGAGAATTTCCAGGAGCAGATTCGGGTGTTTGAGACGAGGATTCCCAGTACGGTGAAGGTGGGGGAGAGTATTTATTACAGCCTGCCGGTGGCGGAGTACAGCCCGAAGGCGAGCGCAGGGGTGGCTTATAAAAAGTTTGCAAAGGAGCTGGTTTCGTATGAAGGCTAATGGGACGAAGAGGAAGATTTTTAGTGACGCTGTGGACCTTCTGGCGGGGGCGGAAGAGGTTTCTGCTCCGGAGAACGGGATGAGGATGCTGCCCATTGACAGTATCCGTCCGTTCCGGAAGCATCCTTTCCGGCTGTATGAGGGGGAGCGTCTGGAGGATATGGTGGAGAGCATTAAGGAGCATGGGGT
>NZ_CAJUCP010000031.1 GCF_910585425.1 uncultured Acetatifactor sp.
GTAAATTCAAGGCCTCTGGGACTTTTTTGCTGTTTCAGGTGTCAAACTCAGGATTCTAACATATTTAATATGCATAAGCAATGGTTTTCTGCCCCGAAGCCGCATAAGCCGCATAAAGACTGTACCTTCTTGCGAAGCAGCGAATCAGGACCCCTGAGGCCCTGATTCGCGTGCACATGCAACATTCCCGCAATCGAGAAAAGCCGACAATCCCAGCGTGCATGCTGCGTGTCGGCTTTCTTCAGGCCCTGTCGCTCCTCATTCGGCCGCTACCACGACCTTCTCTATCCTGTATCCCCCGGGGATGCCGTCCCATTCTTTCGTCTTTTCCACCCGGAGCTTCCCCGGCCCTTCCTCCCAGCACAGCGTGGTCAGGGCATACTCCCCGTCCTCGTACCCGTAGCCGTCCCCCGCGTCCTCATAGAGGACGAAGCGGCCGTCCCTCCCCGGGTAGACCGTCACCGTCAGGCCCTGCCCCTGCTCCCCGGTGAACCTCGCGGGCTGCGCCATGGGCAGGACGGTCCCCTCCCGGACGAACAGCGGGATGCGCATCAGCGGCGCGGCGGCCTCGATCCACTGCCCTCCACCATAGGCCTCGTTGGTCCAGTAGTCGTACCAGCGGCAGCCCCGGGGCAGGTACACCCGCCTGCTCCTGGGCTTCCCTTCTATCCTGGCCGAATCCCTCCCATAGTACAGCGGCTCCGTCACCGGGCACACCATCAGCCCCTCCCCGAAGAGGTACTGGTCCCTTATGTCCCATGCCTGCCTGTCCCCGGGGAAGCCGAACGCCAGGTGACGGATGATGGAGCGATCCTCCAGCCAGCTTAAGCCTGCAAGGGAGTAGATATAGGGCATCAGCCGGTAGCGCAGCCGGTTGGCCAGCAGCAGCGCGTCGTAGAAGGGCTCCTCCCCGTTGGCGTAGCGCCACAGTTCCCTGCGGCAGTCCGTCCCATGTCCCCGGAACACCGGCAGGAAGGCCCCCCACTGGTACCATCTGACGAAGAGCTCCCTGTACCCCAGGTCCTCATCGGCCCGGGGATAGTCCCCCTTCCAGTACCAGGGCCTCCCCTCCCTGACGAAGAAGCCCCCGATGTCCACGGTCCAGTAGGGCATGCCGCTGGCGCAGAAATGCGTCCCGGCTGCGATCTGGCGGCGCAGGGTGTCCCAGGTGGCGGCGGTGTCCCCGGACCAGAGCACGGCACCGTACCGCTGCTGCCCTGTGGTCCCGCTGCGGGTCAGGTTGAACACCCTCTTGTCCCATGTGCCGCGCTGCCCCTCGCTTATGGCCCGGGCGTGGAAGAGGCCGAAGGCGTCCATCATCTCCGCCGGGAGCCGCAGCCCGGCGTCCGCGCAGTATTCCTCGTACATCCTGGACGGCTCCGGGCGCTCCATGTGGTTCCATTCCGGCGTGAAGGGCTCGCTGTTGTCGCACCACCAGGCGTCCACGCCACAGTCCCCATATCCTCTCCGCACCTGGTCCCAGTACAGCGCCCTCCCCTCCCCGCGCAGCGGGTCGTAGATGTTGCTTCCCGGGAGCAGCAGCCCCCGGTCCCGGAATTCCCGGTAGTTTTCCGTACTTTCATCCATGTTCGGCCAGATGGAGAGCATGAAGCGCACGCCCTCCCGGTGGAGCTGCCGGACCATCCCGGCCGGATCCGGGAACCGTCCCCTGTCGAAGGACTTCTGGCCCCACTTCCCGTCCTCCCAGGAGCACCAGTCCAGAACTATGCCGTCCAGCCCGATCCCCCTCTCCCGGTACTGCCTGGCTGTCTCCAGGATTTCCTCCTGGGTCTCGTAGCGCTCCTGGGACTGCAGGTAGCCGAAGGCCCACTTCGGCAGCAGGGCCGCCTTCCCCGTCAGCATCCGGTATTGGGCGACGACGCCGTCCATGGTGGCGCCGTTCATGAAGTAGAAGTCCATCTCCCGGTCCGCCTCGGTGTACAGATAGGAGCCGTATGCGGTATCCTGGAAGACCATGGGGCTGTACGTGTCCATCAGGATGCCGTAGCCCTTCGTGGACACCAGCAACGGCACCGCGATCTTGCGGTTGGCCTGGTGCACGTAGACGGTCTCGCCCCGCAGGGAGCCGAAGCCCTCCTCGTGCTGCCCCAGGCCGAACAGCCCCTCCTCCCCTTCCCATTCCAGGTGCAGCCTGGTATGGAAGCGCGTCCCGTCGGGGATCCGGGCGGCCTCCCTCACCACGTCCTTGACGCCGTCCGGGGTCGCGGCCTTCTCGATCCTGCTCCCCTGGGCCGACAGGCGGTACACCGGGAACTCCTCCAGCACCTTGCTGTCCTTTCCCCTCTCCCGCAGGAGCACCCTGCCCTCCCCGTCGCAGTAGCGGCAGGAGGCGGTCTCCCTGCATATCTCCACCTTTAGGAGCCGCATCTGTAATATAATCTGGCCCCCGGCTTCCGTGTAGTCCCATTCCCCATAGGGGGCCTTCTGCAGGACGCCCGGCTTCTCCTCCTGCGAGAACTGCCCGGACTCTGTATAGGTGACCCTCACGGTCCTGTCGTTCACCGGCCTGAGACGGTGCGTCCCCGCCTGGGAATACAGGTACAGGCTGTCCTCCCTGCGCTCCACTCTTGTGATGGCCCTGTCATCAGGGCTTGCTGCAGCTAACATCTCTCTCCTCCTTCTCTCCGGCCCCTGCGGCCCCAATCCCGCGCGCATGCCGCCCGGCCCTTCCTCCCGGCACCGTCCCAATCCACGGCGCGGCCCGCCGCCCTACTCAGGATACTCCATCCCAAGCCCGGCGCCCGCCTCCAGCTCCCGGACCAGGTCTGCGGAGATGGCATCATAGCCCGCCAGATATCCCCGGGCCGTGAAGACGATGGGCACCATCTGCTCCTCCTCGGGAACCCCGTACATGGCAAAGAACGCCTGGATGACCTCGTCGTTCCTGCCGGACCTGGTATTGATCCGGACCACCTGCTGGGGATAGGAGGCCCCTTCCACCGTTACGGTCTCCGGCAGCGAGCCTATGACCTCCTCCGTCCGGATGCACTCCTCGCACACTGTCCGGTAGAAATAGACAACGGAGGAGCTGCCCTTCTCCAGCCTGTAGCTGCCCAGCAGCTCTTTCAATGTCTGCTTCCTGCAAGGGTCGAAGACACCTCTGTCGTACACGAACAGATCCTCCCCAGCCGTCAGATAGGCCTCCCGCAGGGACTGGCTGATGGAGTCCATCCCCAGATAGGCCTTTCCGTTCACGGTCATGATGGGATAGGTCAGGGAGCCGATCACCTCCTGGCTATAGCCCAGCTTCCCCAGCTCCCTGTCCCTGTCCATGGCCGCGGAGGCCTGGAATACATTGTGGGGATATATCTCGTAGGGATATCTGTCGGAGACATCCCCCAGCTCCTCCTTCACCACCCGGTAGAAGTCCTTTGTCCCGTCGCAGGAGGCACAGGGCTCATTATAGAAAAAGTGTATCTCGATCTTCCCGGGCCGCTCCTCTTCCTCCCGGGCACAGCCCGGGAGCGCCATGCAGAAAAGCAGGAGGGCCAGCCCCATAAGCCCTTTGCGCGTCACTTTCAAAAATCCACCTCCGTCAGGACGATCCGCTCTTCCCCGGCCAGCCGTATCCGCTTCCAGCTGCCACCGTAGCACACGGTGAATTCCCGCTCCCGGGGCATCGTTCCTGTCAGCACCGCTTTTTCCAGCTTCCCGTCCCGGAAGCTGATGTTCACCGTCACCCCTCCCCTGGCCCGCAGGCCGGAGACCATGCCCGTACCAAAGGCCTTGGGAAGAGCGGGCAGCAGCGTGACGGTCTTCTCCGTGCTCTGGACCAGCATCTCCGCTATGCCGGCGCAGGTGCCGAAATTGGAGTCAATCTGGAAGGGAGGATGCCCGCCGAACATATTGGGGTAACAGCCGCCGCCCGCCATATAGTTCAAAGGGCTGCTGCCGTCGATGGGGCGCAGCTGCTTCTTCAGGATGCGGTAGGCCCTCTCCCCGTCCCGCAGATGCGCCCACAGGCTGATCCGCCATGCAAGGGCCCAGCCGGTGCTCTCGTCCCCGCGCAGCTCAAGCGTCCGCGCGCAGGCCCTGGCCAGCTCCGGGGTCTCCTCCACCGAAATCTCCCGGCCCGGATACAGCGGATAGAGATGGGAGGTGTGGCGGTGGGCGGGCTCGCTCTCCTCCAGCTCCTCGTTCCACTCCAGCAGCTCGCCCCGGGCGCCGATCTTATAGGAGGGCAGGCGTCCCAGCGCTTCTTCCAGCTCCTCCAGGAACCGACTGTCTGTCCCCAGAATCCGGCAGCAGGACGCCGCATTGCCCAAAGTCTCCCGGACGATAGCCATGGTCATGGTGGTGGTCTCGCTCACCGCGCAGCGCTTCCCTCCATAGAGGAAATTGTTCTCCGGGGACGTGGAAGGTGAGAATATCAGCTTCCCCTCCTCATTTTCGCTGAGCACGTCCAGGAAGAACCGGGCCGCGTCCCGGATGATGGGATAGCCGGTCCGGCGCAGGAACTCCTCATCCCCCGAGAACAGATAATGGTCGTAGGCATGGGCGCTGAGCCAGCCCGCGGAAAGCGGCCAGAAGGCATAGACCGCAGTGCCCTTTCCCCGGTTGCCCACGGGATTGGAAAGGCACCAGATGTCGCTGTTATGGTGGGCCACGAACCCTCCCGCGCCGTAGTGGGTCCTGGCCGTCCTGGCCCCGCTGACCCGGAGGTTGTCCAAAAACTCCATCAAAGGCTCATGCATCTGCGCCAGATTTGCAGTCTCCGCCGCCCAGTAGTTCATCTCCGTATTGATGTTGACCGTATAGTTGGAGCTCCACGGCGCGCGCAGGTGCTGGTTCCAGATGCCCTGCAGGTTCGCCGGAAGGGTCCCCGGGCGGGAGCTTGCTATCAGCAGATAGCGGCCATACTGGAACAGCAGCGCATATCTGGCGGGATCCACGTCCTGCTCCCAGTCGGCAAGCCGCTCCGGCGTAGGAAGCTCTTCCCTGCCGGCTCCCAGGTCGATCTGGACGCGGTTGAAATAAACCCGGTAATCTTCCACATGCCTGGCGGCAAGGGCATCATAGTCCCATTCCCCGGCGGCCCGCAGGTCTTTCAGACAGTTTTCCCGATAGGGCTTCCCCTCCAGGAAGGGCTGGCGGAACGGTCCGTCGAAGCTCGTCCTTGCCGCCAGGTACAGGGTGACGCTGTCCGCCCCCGCGACCTCCAGACCCTCCGGCAGCTGTCTCACCGTGCCGCCTTTCGGCAGGATGGAGAGCATGGCGCAGAACCGCATGCCCTTCTTCTTTGGATCCTCCTCATAGATGACAGGATTCTCTGATTTCACATAGGAGGGATCCACCTGGGAGGGAGCGATCCCGTCCAGGACCATGCAGCCGTCTTCCGTGGAGACCGTGGCGCGGAGCTGACAGGTATACCCGGCCCGCAGGGAGACTTTTCCCGCTTTGTCCGCCGAGATGCGCATCACCATCACCTGGTCCGGGGCGCTGACGAAGGTCTCACGGACATAGCCGACATTTCCTACACAGTACCGCAGTCCGCACACTGCCTTTTCCAGATCCAGCCATCGTCTGTATCCCGAGACCTCCCCCTCCGGATGCACCATGTCCAGAATCAGCTCTCCCAGGGGCAGATAGCTCTGGGTGTATTGCCCCAGCACATTCTCTTCGATAAGCGCCTGGGCCTCACAGTACTTTTTCTCCCTGGCCAGCCTGCGCGCCTCCTCATAATATTTTTCCGCTCCGGGGATATCGTGGCTCTGGGGATACCCCGACCAGAGGGAGTCCTCGTTCAGCGAGATTTTCTCCTGCTCCACCCCTGACCAGACCATGGCTCCCAGCCTTCCGTTCCCCAGGGGGAGCGCCTCCTCCCAATAAGCCGCCGGCTTCTTGTACCATAATTCCATACTGTTCCCTCCTTAAAAAAACAGCCAGGCCCGCTGCAAGCCAAGGCCTGGCTGTTTGATTTCTGTCCTACTGGCCGATGGCCGTCTTGTATATCTCTATATAGCGGTCCACTCTGTAGGAATCCAACTCGCTCAGATACTCATCCCAGCCGTTCTCGATGTCGCGCTCGCCGGTGATGAACTGGACGATGGTCTTCCTGACGAAGCTGTTGAGGTTCGTCTGGATCTCGGCGTATTCATCCATCATTTCCAGAGGGATGAAGGGATTGTATTCCAGCCTCTTCTCCGGGATGAATTCCTCCACCTTCTGGGTGTCGAGGGTTATGCGCTGCTCATAGTTCTCCTGCAGGTAGACATTCTCCACCTCGGGCAGCATGGCAAGACGGAAGGAAGCCACATCAGCCTGAGGGCCGACGCCAAAGCCATACTTGTCGTTCTCTTCCTTATCCTCTTCCGGCACGGAGAGGACTACATACCTGGCTTCTCCGCCAAACACGTTCTTTGCGCCTTCCGCTGCGCGCTCCCAGCCAAGCCCTTCTTTTCCTTTGAAGCGCATCATGTTGTAGTCGTCGTCATAGAAGAACTCGTCAATCAGACGGAAAGCAGCTTCCGGATACTGGCACTTGTCCGTAATCACCGCCTCGAATCCTGTGATGGTCCCCTCGTTTGCGTTCTGGCCCTGGCGGCGGAAGCCGTCGGGACCTGCAACGGGAATCAGAATCTGATAGTTCTCGGCTTCCACGGGATCGCTGTTGTCATAGCCCATGGCAGCGTGGTCGCAGACATACATGCCCACTACATGAGGCTCCGTGCGGACTGTCTGCGCCATGATGTCCTCTTTCTGGGTGAAAGAGGTAGGCTCGATTAGCCCCTCGTCATAAAGGCTCTTGATGTAGCGCAGGCCCTCGCGGTAGGCATCGGTTGAAGGTGAGAACTCTACGCTCTCGCCGTCAGCGCCAAGGCTGAGCCAGAAGTCGGGCTTCACGGTCTGGAAGGACATGCCCATCAGAGCGAACTCCACCGGCGTGTTCCATGTGGTGGCGCCGATGAGGCCTATCTCATCCTTCTCGCCGTTCCCGTTGGGATCTTCGTTCACGAATGCCCGAAGGACCTCGCGCAGCTCCTCGGTGTTGGTAGGCATCTCCAGATTCAGCTTATCCATCCAGTCCTGACGCAGGTAAATCTTGGGGTACGCGGAGCAGTGGTAGCACTCCGAGAAACGGGCAAATCCGTAGATTTCGCCGTCCGGCGCGGTGCTGCCCTCCCTGTAAGCCGGATTCTCATCGAAGACCCTCTTCATGTTGTTGCCATACTTGTCCACATACTCGGTGATGGGAAGGAAGATCCCCTCCTTCACGGCGAACTGCATGACATCCGCCTTCGTCAGCATCGCCGTCCAGTCTGTCAGAAGGAGATCCGGATAGTCATCGCCTGCCAGCATCAGATTGCGCTTCTCCAGGGAATCCGAGCTGGGGGTGGAGATGATCTCCAGCTTGATGTTGGCCTTCTCCTCAATCTCCTTCAGGAACATGTTCTGGGACCAGTCAGTGTCCGCGCCGCCCTCTATCCATGCCGTGAGGGTGATGGGCTCATTCATGATGGGCATGCCGGTGGCATTGAAGCCGGCAGGTCCCTCCGCAGATTCCCCTTCGGAGCCCGCATCTTCCCCATCTCCGGAACCGGCGTCCGCCGATTGCTCTGTCTTGGATTCGCCGGAGTCCGCTGCCCCTCCCTTGGATTCGCCGGAATCGCCGCCTGAGCCTCCGCATCCCGCCATCGCTGCCGTCATGGACAATGCCAGCAACAGTGCCAATGCTTTTTTCTTCATTTCTTCTTTCCTCCTTATTCTTTCTGGAACTGTCCGGAAACCCCGTGATGCCTGTTTACCGTCTCCGGAACCTCTATCATGAGCGCTCTTTCATACAAAACCGGAGCGTCCTGATCCCTGCTTCCCGTCTTGCCGACACACTCGGCACATAAACGGAAAATCATGCCTATCCCTTGATCGCCCCTACCATGATCCCCTTTACGAAATACTTCTGCACAAGGGGATAGAGCAGCATCACGGGCACGGAGCCCACGATAATGGTGGTATACTGCAGCAGGTACTTGGTCTCCTGGATCTCAAGCTGCTTCGTCACGTCCATGGACATGCCCGCCGTGTTCATGTTCATCAGGATCTCCCTCATGACCAGCTGGAGGGGGAACTTGGTGGTGGTGTTCAGGTACATCATCTCGTTGAAGTAAGAGTTCCAGTGCCCTACCGCGTACAGCAGCACGTTCACCGCCAGGATCGGCGTGGCCAGCGGGATGCATATCTTGATCAGGAACTTGAAATCGTCGCATCCGTCCACGCTGGCGCTGTCCAGTATCTCCTGAGGGATCGTGGACTGGAAATAGGTGCGGGTGATGATCAGGTTCCACACAGAGAGCGCCGTGGGCATCACCACTGCCCATATGGTGTCCAGCATGTGCAGGTTCTTCACCAGCATGTAGGACGGAATCATGCCGCCGCTGAACAGCATGGTGAACGTGAAGAAGAACATCACCGGATTGCGGATCGCCAGGTCCCTGCGGGAAAGCGGATAAGCCGCCAGCACCGTCATGATTACATTGATCACCGTGCCCACCACCGTGTACAGGATGGAATTGAGGAACCCGGATATCAGCAGCTTATGGCCCAACAGCATATTGTAGCCGCGCAGCGTGAAGTCCACCGGCCACAGATAGACCTTCCCCGAAAGCAGCGCCTTCGGCGAAGAGAAGGAGGCCGCCACCACGAAGACCAGCGGAACCAGGATGCACACCACCGATACCGCGCACAGGATGTGTACCAGCGCCATATAGAGATGGTCGTTCCATTTTGTATAATACCGGACTTTCTTGTTATTCTTTATCACCTTTGCCATGACTGCCTCCTTACCACAAGCTTGTCTCATTGACCTTCTTCGCGAACATGTTCGCCAGGACGATCAGAATCAGATTGCACACCGAGTTGAACAGGCCTACCGCTGTGGCGTAGGAATATTGGAAATTCACAAGGCCCCGTTTGTAGACGAAGGTGGAAATGATCTCCGACAGCTCCAGGTTCACCGGGTTCTGAAGGAGGTAGATCTTCTCGAAGCCGACGCTCATCACGCTGCCCATGGCCATGATCAACTGGATGACGATGGTGGGCAGTATCGTGGGCAGGTCCACATACCACACTCTCTTGAAACGGCTGGCCCCATCGATGATCGCCGCCTCCGTCAGGGACGGATCCACGCTTGCCAGGGCCGCGATATAGATGACGGCGCTGTAGCCCATCCCCTGCCAGACCCCTGACCAGACATACATGCTCCGGAACAGCCCGGGCTTGCCCATGAAATCCGTTGCCGTGCCCCCAAACAGAGTGATCACGTTATTGACCAGCCCCGTGCGCACGGAAAAAATATTCTGCATGATGCCCACCAGAACCACTGTAGAGATGAAATAGGGCAGATATGTAACCATCTGGACTATCTTCTTATAATGCCTGCCGCTCAGCTCGTTGATCGCCAGGGCCAGAAGGATAGGCATGGGAAAGCTGACCACAAGGCTGTACAGACTGACTGCCAGCGTATTCCTGATCAGGAGCCCGAAATCCCTTGTCATGAAGAAATTCTTGAAATGCCTCAGCCCTACCCAGTCGCTCCCCCAGATTCCTCTCCGGATGGAGAAATCCTTGAAGGCGATGACGGCTCCCGCCATGGGCACATAGGCAAAGGTAATCAGCCACGCAATCGGCAGGACCAGCATCAGGTATAGCTGCCAGCGCTTCCTCACCTCCAACACTATCGATTCCCACACGCCTCTCTTCCCTGTCTGTCCTTTTGCCGGTTTATTTTTTTCCCTAGCCTTTATGACCATTGAACCGTCCTCCTCTCCTGGCAAAATGAAATATTCCATCTCCTATTGTACCACCCCCCCTAGTTTGTCAAGAGGAAATTGGTAAAATGACGGTTTTTATTGTATTTTCCCGTTATTTTGGGTCATTCTGCTGGCCAAATTTTGTTAAATATATTTATTTTCATGTTATAAAACCCAAAAGCATCAGGCCCTGGGCCTGTTTTCTCATGGCGGAACCGGCTCTGTACACTGAACTGCCGCCGCGGCCCGCCCGCAGAACAGTTTAGCCCCGGCTGAACCATCCGTTGTTTTACAGGCCCCTCCTCTTTTGGTACAATAGAATACATAAAAAAACGTCCCGGCCGTGGGGCGGGACTCCAATCAGGGAGGTAAGAACATGAACAATAAGACGAACGAATTGATGCAGATAGGCCTGCGGCTGTCCAACTGCCGCCAGGACAGGAACATGACCCAGGAGGAGCTGGCGGGGCGGCTGGGGATAACGCCCCAGGCCGTGAGCAAATGGGAGCGGTGCATAAGCCTCCCGGACATCTCCATGCTCTCCGACCTGGCGCGGCTCCTGGAGGTCAGCGCGGACTGGCTGCTGGGGCTGAGCGTCTGCCGGGACTGGGCTGAGGACTGTGCCGACAGGGCTGCGGGAGATGACGCCCGGATCAGGCAGGTGCAGCAGGAGATGGGGAGCTGCCTGCGCGGCTGCCTGGACCCCCTGGAGCTGGCGTTCGGCATGGGCCTGGTGCCCGCGTTCGCCCAGGGCGCCTCTTTCCCGGAGCGGATCAGGGCGCTGAAGGTCAGCCTGGCCAAAGAGGGCATCTGGACGCCCATCGTCCGCATCCGGGACCTCTCCTCTCTGGGGGAAATGGAATTCGCCGTGCTCTCTTTTCACAATATCCTGTATTCCGAAGTACTGGATTCCGTAGATGACGGGACCCTGGACCATATGCTGGGCAGGCTGGAGGAGACTGTCCGCGGCAGCTACCACGAAATCCTCTACCCGGACCTGGTAAAGGACATGGTGGACAATCTGAAAGTCCGGTATCCCGCGCTGATAGAGGGCATCGTGCCGGAGAAGATTTCCTACGGGCTGCTGACGGAGACGGCAAAAATCGTCCTGGCGGGCGGCATCCGCCCCTGCCTCTTCCCGAAGATGGTCGAGCTTCTGGAATGCGCCATGCGCCGCAGCCCAGATGCCACCCCGGAGGAGCTGGCGGAAGATATCCTCATCCAGATGAACAGGAAAAAGCAATGACTGCTTCCTTCTTATACCTGGCTGATAAAAGAGGGCTTTTCGGCAGAAGAAATGGATTTCTTCGACCGATTTATGCACAGCAATGCCCATTTGTTCTACAAATATGGCACAAATGGAGGGGTGCAGATGGGGCATCCTCATCCCCGGCCTTCCGCCAGCATGCCCATGAGCCGGCTCCAATGGGAGACGGTCAGCACATCTGCCTCCTCCCGGACAGGCTCCTGCGCCGCGCCTGTGTACCAGACAGGGAAGAGGCCCGCCTCCCTGGCGCCGACTACATCGCATTCGTAATTGTCTCCGATATACCACGCGTCTTCCGGCCCCAGGCCCGCCTTCTCCAGCGCCAGGTGGAAGATCCGTCTGTTGGGCTTGCGGAACAGGTACTCGCTGCTGGCGATGACAAATTCGAATGTATGCCCGGGCAGCAGGGCCTCTATCCGCTCCCGGACCGTCTCGCCGCCGAAGGCGATATTGCTGATGACCCCTGTCCGGATGCCCTGCTCCCGCAGGAACTCCAGGAATTCTTCGATGCCCTCCGTGGGCGTCCCCGGAGCCGCGGCGTCCCAGAAGATCCTGTCGGTCTCCCTGGCCGTCAGGGACAGCCGGATGCCCATGGATTCATAGAGATACGCCGTGAACATATGGTTCGGCACCTCCACCTGGAACAGATGTCGCCTGGCTGGGTCGAACCGGCCCAGTCCGGCGTTGATCTCGTCAGCGGCGGCCTGCACCTGTGCCGCCGTGAAGCCATGTCTGTTCTCCGTGGCATGGCGCAGCACCGCCTCCGTGCCCTTTATCCCGTCGAACCGCCCTTCGTCCGCCAGGGTCTGGCCATAATCGAACAGGATCATCTTTGGTCTTTTCATTTTATCCACTCCTTCCGGTTTATTTGATTTTAAAACATTATCCGCTTTCCTGCAATCCCTATGTTGCTCTTCACGGCTTCGCCGCTGGGCCGCCGTTTCCGCCAGGGCAGTTTTTGACAGTTTCGGATTTTCGTAGTATACTGACATCTGGAATTATTTTCTTCCACAATACCGGCAGTAAAGATGACATAATCATAAAAAGAAAAGGAAGGACGTTTCGGCGTTTATACATGATATGAAAAAGCGAAAAACCACAACCACCGGAATCATCATGCTGGGCTTCCTCCTGGGCGCGCTCCTGGGGGCGGTGCTCCTCACTCTCCCTGTCAGCACCAGGCCCGGCCAGTCCATAGGCTTCCTGGATGCCCTCTTCGTGTCCACCTCCGGCATCTGCGTCACAGGCCTGTCCACCGTCAACATCGGCCAGACCTTCTCCGTCTTTGGGCAAATCATCCTGCTGCTGCTCATCCAGTTCGGGGGGCTGGGCATCGTGACCTTCACCACCATGGTCCTGTGGATGTTCCGCCGCCGGATCACCCTGTCGGACAGGATGCTGATTCAGAGCGCCTACAATCTGGACACCCTCTCCGGGCTGGTGCGGCTCACCATGCGCATCCTGAAGGTGACCCTGTGCCTGGAGGGCATGGGAGCTATTGGCTACGCATTTGTCTTCATCCCGGAATTCGGCCTAAAGGGCATCTGGTACAGCGTCTTCCACGCGGTATCCGCTTTCTGCAACGCGGGGATAGACCTGCTGGGAGGCAACAGCTTCTGCGGGTACAGGGGAAATGTCATCGTAAACCTCACCACGGTCTTCCTGATCATCGTCAGCGGGCTGGGCTTTCCGGTGTACTGGGAGGTGGCCAGGGTGGCGGGGCCCCGCAGGAAAAAGGGCCCGTACCCCCGCAAGATGAACCTGCAGGCGAAAATCGTGCTGGCCGCCACCCTCACGCTGATCCTGGCGGGCACGGCATTGACCCTGCTCTTCGAATACGACAACCCGGACACCTTAGGGCTATTGAGCTGGCCCGAAAAGGGGCTGGCGGCGCTGTTCCAGTCCGTGACCCTGCGCACCGCGGGTTTCGCCACCATCCCCCAGGAAAACTTCCGGCCTGCCTCCTGCCTGGTGTACCTGGTGTTCATGTTCATCGGCGGCTCCCCCGCGGGAACGGCAGGGGGCGTGAAGACCGTGACCATCGTCATGCTCATCGCCTCCATGCTGGCCAATATCAAGGGGAAAAAGGACGTCACCGTCATGAACCGGAAGATTGCGGACGAAGCCATCCGCCGGTGCGTGGCCATCGTGACCTTCAGCTTCTCCGTGCTGGTGGTGCTGACCATCGCCCTGCTGGCCGTGCAGCGCAGCGGCTTCCTGGACACTTTGTACGAAATGACCTCCGCCATCGCCACGGTAGGGCTGTCAAGGGGGCTCACCGGGGCCCTGTACCCCGCCGGGAAGCTGATTGTGGCCCTCACCATGTACCTGGGCAGGATCGGCCCCATCACCCTGGCGCTGGTCTTCAACAGCCGCACGCCGGCGGACAATATTTCCTATGCGGACAGTAAGGTCATCATTGGGTAGAAAGAAGGAGAATCCATCATGAAAAAACAATCCCAAAAAGAATACATCGTCATCGGCCTGGGCCGTTTCGGCAGCAGCATCGCCATGCAGCTGGAGGCCAACGGCTGCAAGGTCCTGGCCATCGACCGCAACGAGCAGCGGGTCCGGCTCATAGCCGATTACGTCACCCTGGCCATGTGCCTGGACGTGGCCAACGACGAGGCCCTGGAGGAGCTGGGGGGCCGGAATTTCGACGGCGCGGTGATCTCCATCGGCCACAGCCTGGACGCCTCGGTGCTGGCCACCATCTGGGCCAAGGAGCAGGGCATCAGCCAGATCATCGCCAAGGCCTACGATGAGAAGCAGGGCAAGATCCTCACCAAGATAGGCGCGGACAAAATCGTCTATCCCGAGAAGGAGATCGGCGTCCAGCTCGCAAACGATTTAGCGTTCAACAATATGTTCGACACCATAGAGCTGTCCTCCGA
The DNA here is from genome assembly GCF_910585425.1 of uncultured Acetatifactor sp. Taxonomy (GTDB): domain Bacteria; phylum Bacillota; class Clostridia; order Lachnospirales; family Lachnospiraceae; genus Acetatifactor. The sequence continues at coordinate 13,929 of NZ_CAJUCP010000031.1, forward strand.
ATACTCCATCGGCGAGATCATCACCCCCACGGACTGGATCGGCAAGGACCTGCGGACCCTGAAGCTGCGGGAGAAATACGGCGTCAACGCCATCGCCGTCAAGCGGGGCGGGACGCTTCTGGTGAATCCCCCCGCAGACCAGCCCACCAAGAAGGACGATGTGTTCATGCTCCTGGGCACCAATTCCACCCTGAAGAAAATCGCCAGCGCCAACGCCCCGCGGAAGAACTGAGGCCGCGGCCCGAAGCCCCATCCCCGGGAAGCGGCACCGGCCCTATAGCGCAGCCGCAATGCGCCCTCCGGACTCATGCAGCTTTGCAGCAACCCGCAGCCGAATCCCCGCCTACCACCAGATAATATAGAGCAGCGTCAGCGCCAGGCCGATGCAGAACAGCAGCAGCCCGAAGGACAGGCTCCGCTGGATGATGCGGTTGGTCTCCCTGAACTGCTCGTTCTTCACCGCCGCCAGGTGCACATAGTCCCTGTGGAGCGGCGACTTTCTGCGCCAGGTGCGGTTGCCCAGGCCCTGGAGCGCATTCATGGCCCTGCCGACGCCCTCTGTGAGCGCGTTCCCCTCGGGCCGCTCACAGGGCAGAGGGCTGTCCCGGTACAGGGTCTTGCGCAGCAGCACCACCAGGCTGTCCGCCAGGCAGTCCAGGCTCCTGCACGCCACGCCCAGCACCCAGGGCAGGGCACGCAGCATCAGGGGCCTGTACAGAAGCTCCTCCAGGTCCAGCCACCCGGGCCATGCATCCACATATCGGCCGTCCCGGCCTCTCAGCGCCCTACGGATGAAAAGCAGGTACACCGCCGCGCCGATGCCCAGGGAGATCAGGCCGCCCTTCAGATTCCCGGGGCTGAAATAATCCACGGCCTCTCCCGTCCCCGTAATCCCCATGAAGCCCTGGGCCAGCCCGGCCGCCCTGTCCATCAGGGCATGTGGGCACAGCCCCCACATCAGCAGCGCCGCAGCGCTCCCTGTCAGGGCGAAAGCGCTGGCCGGCTTCATGTACCTCTCTCTCCTGTCATAGCCCTCCTGCTTCGCGGGATCCTGGTTCCTCTCCAGGAAGATCGCCGCAAACAGCTTGGCCATATAGGCCGCCGTGAGCCCGCCGGAGAACAGGAACGCGTATTCCAGCGCCCTCATCGCGGCCCCGCCCCCGCACGCTGCGATGCCCTCATGGAGCAGGGTCTTGCTGACATAGCCGCCGAAGAGGGGAACCCCGCCCAGAGCCAGCGCCCCTGTCAGGAAGATGGTGCCGAGCAGGGGCTTCCTCCTGCCAAAGCCCCTGATATCGTTCAGGTTCAGGGCATGGGCATTCCTGTAGATCACCCCCGCGGCCAGGAACAGCACCAGCTTGATCAGGGAGTGGTTCACCATGTGCAGAAATGTCCCATGGACCGCCAATATACGGTATTCCGCACTTCCCTCTGCGTCCGGCAGTCCCATCACCCCGATTCCTATGAGGATAAAGCCGATCTGGGACATGGAGGAACAGGCCAGCGTCCGCTTCAGATCCACGGAGAACACCGCCAGCACGGCGCCCCCCAGCATGGTAGCCGCCCCCAGGGCCAGGACCAGGCCGCTCCAGGCCCTGTCCCCGGGAAACAGCCGGCAGCCCAGAATCAGGATGCCGAAGACCCCCGTCTTGGTCAGGATGCCGGACAGCAGCGCGGAGGCAGGGGCAGGGGCCACGGGATGGGCCTTGGGCAGCCAGATATGCAGAGGGAAAGCCCCCGCCTTGGCCCCGAAGCCTGTGAGCAGGCAGGCCCCTGCGGCGTACAGCAGGTTCTTCTCCCCGCAGGCCTCCGCTGCCACGGACAGCTCTCCTATGTCCAGAGTGCCCAGCAGATGGTACAGCAGGAAGATGCCCATGAGCATCACCAGTCCTCCCGCCACCGCCACCGCCAGATAGGTGGCTGCGGCGCGCAGCGCAGGGCCGTTCTCCTCCTGGGCCACCCACACATAGGAGGTGAAGGACATGATCTCGAAGAAGACAAAAGTAGTATACAAGTCCGCGGACAGGAACACCCCCATGGTGGCCCCCAGCGTCCATAGCAGGAACAGGTAAAAGCGGCCCCGGCAGCGCTCCCCGGAGAAATACTCTCCTGAGAGGACGGCCGCCGTCATCCACATGAACGCCGCCACACAGCCGTAGAGATACCGGAAGCCGTCCATCTCAAAATGCAGCCCCAGGCCGCAGACCTCCGGAATGTCCAGCGAAGCCGCGGCCCCCGCGCTGATGCCAAGATATGACACGACTGTCATGACTATGAACTCCAGGACCGCGCTTCCCCCCGCCACGGCGTCCTGCAGCCTCCCTCCGGGCCCTTCCTCCCGCGCAGCCTCTCCTCCCCTGCCGGGACGGCGCCCCGCCAGATACGCAAGGCCTCCTGCGAGAAACGGGAAAAATATCAAAAAAACCATTGCTGTCTCCAATTTCATACATCCCTCCACGCCAGCGCCTCCTTCCCCGCAATGCCCGCAGGGCTCACATGCCTCCGCCCAGCCCCTGCTCCAGCGCCCCCATGACGGCCTCCGAACACAGGCCGGAGCATAGGATGAAAGCCGCGAACACCATAAGGGGCAGGAGCATTTTCCACCCGGGATCCCTCACCTCCGCTATGGAAGCACAGTCGAATCCCTCCCCCGGGAAAAAGGCCCGCACCACGATACCGATCATATAGATCGCCGTCAGCAGCGCCGAAACCAGCAGCGCCGCCACGCCCCAGTAGCCAAGGGCCATCCCGCTCTCCACCGCCGCCTTCGCCAGATACCATTTGCTCACAAAGCCGCACAGCCCCGGCACGCCCGTCAAGGCCAGGGCCGACACCGTAAAGCACAGGAACACCCGGGGCATCCTCCGCCCCAGCCCGTCCAGCTCATGGACATAGCTGCGCCCCGTCTGATGAATCACGGCCCCGGCGCAGAGGAAGGCGCATATCTTCATAAAGGAATGGAACACCAGATGGCTCATGGCCCCCGTCAGCCCCGCGGGCGTCATCAGCGCCACGCCGAACAGGATATAGGACAGATTGCTCACTGTGGACCAGGCCAGCCGCCTCTTGAGATGGGTCTCCTTCAAAGCCCGGCTGCAGCCGTACAGAATCGTGAAGACCACTAAAACCAGCACGGTCCGCTGGGCCCATGTGCCCCTGAGGAGCCGCGTGCCGAAGCTGAAATAGGTGACCCGCATCACCGCAAAGGCCCCCGTGTTCACCACCGCCACCGCGTGGAGCAGCGCCGTCACCGGGGTGGGCGCCACGCCTGCCTTTGGCAGCCAGGAGGAAAACGGCCACATGGCTGTCTTCACCGAGAACCCGCAGAAGCACAGCACATAGACCGCCAGCAGCGTGTCCTTCTTCTCCCGGATGTTCGCCATGTCCAGCACCCCTCCCGGCACAAAGGAGGAGGTGGAGCCATAGACCAGCACGAAGATCATGCCGATGAACGCGAAGGCCGCGCCCCCCAGCATGTAGTACAGATACGCCCTGCTGGCGCGTATGGCCTCTCTGCTCCTGGTATGCATCACCAGCGGCAGCGTCACAAGGCTCAGCATCTCGAAGAAGAAATACATGGTCAGGATATTCTCCGACAGGGCCACCCCCAAAGTGATGCCGTAGGTGGCCGTATAGAACAGGAAAAAGGATTCCGCGCCCTCCTCCCTCTCCATGTATGCGAAGGCGTACAGCATGGCAAAGGGCCAGAGGAAGGCCACCAGCCCCGCGAACACCGCCCCCGGCCCGTCCAGCCGCAGGGTGATGCTCAGGTCGTGCATGAAACGGAATACCGTAATCGTCCCCCGGGGCGCATGGAACAGCATCCAGCATACCAGCGCGGAATTGGCGCAGACCGCCGTCTCCAGATAGATCCACATGGCCCTTCTGCCGCGGAAGGACAAAAGCGGCAGCAGAATGCCTGTAAATATGGGCAGGATCACCACTATCAACATCATGACTTCCCTCATGGCACAAACCCTTTCTCTGTCATTGTCAAGGAGATAATACCGCTCCGGCGATGTCGGAAGCATAACCTGCCAGCCCGCCGGGGAAGATCCCCGATAGCACCGCCAGTGCCGCCAGCATCACAAGGGGCAGCAGCATGGCGGGAGGCGCCTCCCTCCTTTCAAGCGGTTCGGCGCTGCCCCGGGGCCCCGGGAAAAATCCCCCCATGGCCACCGGCAGCAGGTATCCAGCGGTCAGCAGCGCGCTGAGCAGCAGCACCGCCGGCCCCAGCCAGGCGAAGGCCCCCGCATCCGACTGCAGGGCCCCCTCCGCCAGATACCATTTGCTGATGAAGCCCCCGGTGGGCGGAATCCCCACCAGCGTCAGGGACAGCAGCAGATAGCACCACATGGTCCCCGGCATCCGCTTCCCCATCCCCGCCAGCTCCTCCACCTTTGTATACCCGAAATGATAGGCGAACACCCCCGCCGTCAGGAACAGCCCGCATTTCGCCGCCGCGTGCACCGCCACGTGGAACAGCGCCCCCGCAAAAGCGTCCTCTGTCAGAAGCGAAAGCCCGAACAGGATATAGGACACCTGGCTCACCGTGGAATAGGCCAGCCGCTTCTTGAAGACCCGCTCCCGGTAGGCCAGCAGGGAGCCCGTGAACACCGTCAGAAGCGCCAGCCCCATCCAGGCCCGCTGCACCCAGGTCCCACGCAGGAACTCCGGCCCCACGATGTAGAACACCACGCGGATCGCCGCCAGCACGCCGGACTTCACGATCACTGCGGACAGCACCGCGGAGGCCGGGGAAGGGGCCACCGGATGGGCCGTGGGGAGCCAGGCGTGGAGGGGCAGCATGCCCGCCTTGGCCCCGAATCCCACAAGCGCCGCGAACACGGCGATCAGCAGAATCCCCTCATGGCCCTGCGCCGCCGCCGGATCCAAAGTCCCTCCCGCCGCAAAGGTGAGGGAGCCGCAGTACCGGTGCAGGAAAAAGATGCCGAACAGCCCCCCGTAGGCCCCGCACAGAGAATAGAACAGATATTTCAGCGCCGCCATGATGGATTCCCGCTTCCCGCTGTGGAGCACCAAAGGCATGGAGGCCAGTGTTGTCAGCTCATAGAAGAGGTACATGGTCACCAGGTTCCCCGCGAAATACAGCCCCATGAGTATCCCATACAGCATTAAATAAAATCCGAAATACCGTTTCTCTTTTCCCTCCCGGCGCATATAGACAAAGCCGAACAGCATGGCCAGCATCCATATGACGCTGGCCACCGTCACGAACAGCCTGCCCAGGGCATCCACCCGGAAATACACCGGAATCCCGTCCAGCAGCGTAAAGAGCACGGCCTCCCGCTCCCCCGTCCATGCCGCGGCCAGCGCGGACACCACGGAAATCCCAAGCACCGCGGCCACATAGCGGCCAAGCCACGGCCAGTGCGGCGAAGCTGCGGCCTCCCCCGCCCCAGGCCCCCTCCTCCCCCCGGATACGCTCTCCCGAAAGGACGAAACCAGCAGCGCAGCGCCTCCGATCAGCGGCAGCGCTATCGGAACCAGCAACAATGCATCCATCAACGCTTCCCTCCCTCAAAAAACCCGGACTACTCGAACATCTCAAATCCGCTCTGGATCAGCCGGACAATGGGATCCGAGTTCAGGCCCAGTATCAGGTTCAGCAGAATAAAGCATAACAGAGCCGCCGTCTTGGCGGGCTGTTCCCACAGGCTCACCTGCCGCCCTGCCCCCGGCAGGCTCTCCGTCCCCGGCATCCCGGCATGGGCCCCCGCATCCGGGGAGGGGCCCGCCGCCCCGCTTCCCCCGGCCTGTTCCATGGGCCTCCTGGTATAGATCCGGATCACCGTCTTCATGAAATAGACGGCATTCAGCACAGTGCTGATTGCCAGGGCGATTACCGTCGGGAACATCTTGTGGGTATGCCCCACCGCGGCCTGGGCGAACAGCAGCTTGGAGATGAATCCCGAGAACATGGGCATGCCCACCATGGACAGGGAGCCCACCGTGAACGCCACCCCGGCCAGCCTGTTCCGGAATCCCGCCCCCGTGATATCCCCGTACTTATCGCTCCCCCCGGAGGCATCCGCCAGCCCTGCCGCCGCCACGAACAGCAGGGATTTCGTGGCCCCGTGGGAGAGCACATGGTAGAGGCTTGCGATGGAGCCCGCCTCCGTGGCCAGCCCCAGCCCCATGTAGATATAGCCTATCTGCGCCACCGAGGAATAGGCAATCATCCGCCGCAGGTTCCCCTCCCTGATCGCGCTGAGGGACCCCATGATCATCCCCGCGATGCCGAAGACGAACAGCACATTCACCACCTTGCTCTCCCTGACCACCTGGGCCCCCACCACCCTGTAGAATATCTTCACCAGCAGGAAGATATACCCCTTGGACACCAGCGAGGAGAGGATGGCCGAGGAAGACAGCGTGGAATACCCGTAGGCGTCCGGCAGCCAGGCATGGAAGGGATACAGCGCGCTCTTGATGGCAAGCCCCACGGACATCAGCCCCAGCGCCACCATCAGGGAGATGTGGTACTGCCCCGTGGCGGCGATCGTCTGCACCTGCTGCCTGATATCGCTCATCAGCAGATGCCCCGTCACCGCGTACAGATAGCTGATGCCCAGAAGCAGCAGCCCGGAGCCCAGCAGGCTCATGATCATATACCGCGCCGCCGCCTCGAAGGTCCGCCCGGTCTGGCGGATCATGATCAGCCCGCAGGCGGATATGGTGTTGATCTCCACGAACACATAGGCCGTGAACAGGTCGTTGGTGTAGATCAGCGCGAGCAGCGAGCACAGCAGCAGGTTCACCATCACATAGTACAGATTCTGCTTGCCCTCCTCGATCTGGGCCTCCCGCTCCCGGATGCCGCCCAGCATGCACAGCAGCGTCACGGCGCAGAAAAAGCATGCCATGAACGCCTCCAGGACGCCCACCCGAATCTCATTGCCCCAGGGCGCGGGGAAATGCCCCATCCGGTAGACATAGGGCCGTCCCGCCGAGATGACGTACCGCAGTGTACATATGGACATCCCGCCGATTATGACGATGACCGCCGCGTTCACCCGCCTGGCCCGTTTCCCGTCCAGGACGGAGCACAGCGGCCCGGAGAACAGGGACAGGATTATGGACATGAAAGGGAAATTCTGCACGAAAGCCATCATTTCCCCTCCTTCCTCAGCCGTGTGGTGATTTCGTCCAAATCCAGCGTGTGGTATCTGCGGTAGAGCCGGATGGTCAGGGACAGCATCAGCGCCGTCACCGACACGGACACCACGATGCCCGTCAGCACCAACCCGCTGGGGATGGGATTGATATAGGCCTCTGCGCTCGTAATCCCGTCCACCACCACAGGCGCTTTCCTGTCCGCGATATAGCCCTTCAGGGCCAGGAACAGGTAAGTGGCCGTGTCCATGATGTTCAGCCCTATGATCTTCTTGATCAGATTCTTCTGCAGGAGCAGATTGGAAAACCCGATCCCGAACAGGATCATGGCCACGGCCTCCTCGTAATTGTTCAGTAAATATTCCAAATGCATCCCCCGGCACCTCCATCCGTTTTCTTCCGTACCGCCGCCTCCCGGCGGGCGTCCCGCATGGCCGCCCTCAATAGCCGCCCTTGCGGAACATGGCGTAAAAGGTGTACATGGTTCCCGCCACCACCACGCCCACGCAGATATTCAGGACCAGTATCAGTCCACTGCTCAGGATCGCGCCGGGCGTCCCCAGAGGGATGATGCTGTCGATATGGTTGGCCCCTGTATAGAAGGAATAGCTCTTCGCGATGCTGTAGCAGGCCAGGGCGCAGAAGCTCATCCTGCGGTAGGTCCTGGCCGTGAAGAACCGCTCCGTCCTGGCGAAGCCGAAAGCGTTCAGGTACAGGATCAGCCCCGCCCCGATCACGGCGCCGCCGGAGAAGCCCCCGCCGGGCCCCAGATGCCCCGCCAGGATGATATAGATGCCGAAGAGGAAGATCGGCGGCACCAGGATCCTGGCCACAGTCTGCAGGATCACGTCGTTCTTGGGCTCATAGAGCCTGTCGTTGTCCTCGTCCCGGGCCTGCTCCTTCCTCCCGTCCCGCCGCAGCAGGATCAGTACCGTGCAGGTGGCGATGAACAGCACATGGGACTCCCCCAGCGTGTCGAAGGCCCTGTAATCCAGGATCATGCCCGTGACGATGTTCACCGCCCCGGTCTCCTCCAGGCCCTTCTCGATATACCGCTGCGCCACCTCATTGTTGGCCGGGTTCTCCCCATGGCCGAAGGCCGGGAGGTCCGACACCGCCACCAGCAGCATGGCCACCAGGAAGATGCAGAACAGCACGCTGAAGACTCTGTAGAACCTCCGAAAGACGCGCATCTCGAAGTTGTGCTCCAGGTCATAGACCTTCGACTCCAGAAGCGCCCTGTCCTCCTCCCTGCGCTCCCTTGCCTCTTCGCTTTCGACAAAAGGCTCCCGGGGCTCCATCTCCACCTGCCCCAGGAAGGGGTCCTTCGTCCCCTCAAGCCAGCATCTGAATTTATAGGAAAAGGTCTTGCGATACCTCTCCTCAGGCACCTTCCTGCTCATCCGTCCTCTCCTCCCGGGCGCTCTCCTTTTTGATGATAGCGTCAATCTTCTTCAATGTCACCAGGAACAGCACCGTGGTGACCCCGGCCCCCACAGCGGCCTCCGTGATCGCCAGGTCCGGGGACTCCAGCAGCACCCAGATGATGGACATCACCAGGCTGTAGGACATGAAGATCAGTATGGTGTTCAGAAGCTTTTTGGACAGGCTGGCCGCAATGGCGCAGACCACCAGAAATCCAAGCAATATACAGGTAAATATGGTCACAGCTTACGCCTCCTTCCCTTCCGGGGATCCCTGGCCTCCCCCGCTCCGGCTCTCTGTCTTCTCCCCGGCCCGCCCGCTGTCCCCGCCGCCATGCGCTCCTCCCGGCAGGCTTTCGTCGGCCTCCTTCCCGGTCATCCCGGGTCTATCCCCGGGAGGCTCCAGCCGCATCACCCGGTAGTGCTTTCCGCTCTCCTCGTTGGTGCTCACCTCCAGCCTGGCGATCAGGTGGGAGGACACCGGGGAGGAGAACCACAGGAACACGATCACCAGGAACAGCTTCAGGGACGTAAAGTTGAAACCGCTCATGACGATCAGCCCCAGCAGGGCGAAGCCAATGCCCAGGGTATCCCCAGTAGCCGCCGCGTGCATCCGGTTCAGCACATACCGGAACCGGAACACGCCTATGAGTTCAATGATAAAAGTACCCAGCCCGCACAAAAGCAGTCCGCCGCCTGCCAAAAAGCGCAGCCATTCCAGCACGATCACGATGCATCCTCCTCTTCCCGCCTGCAGGATTCCGTCCTCTCCGCAGCCGCCCGCTTTAACTGTCCTCCGACGCCGCCTTAATCGGCCCCGTTCACGGCTCGTCCTTTGGGTCCTCCCGGGCAGCCGCCCCTTCTATTACGTCATTGTCGTCATCTTTCCTCTCCCGCTTCCCCTCCAGGTACACGCCCATGTACACCTTCACCAGCACGATCACCGCCAGAAAGCTGATCATGGCGTAGATCAGGCAGATATCCGCCAGATACCCCTCCTCCAGCATCAGCGCCAGGATGGCGATCATCACGATGACCATGGTGCCCGTCATGTTCACCGACACGATCCTGTCGGCCACCCTGGGCCCGATGATGGCCCGCACCAGGCACAGCACCACCAGAACCGCCAGCACGATCAGCGCCCCTGTGAAAAACACCTCATAAGCCCTCTCCAGGCCCTCGATCCCTCTTCCCATCCTGTCCTTCTCCTCTATAGCGCTGCCATCCCCAAAGCCGGTCGGCCGCGCAATTATATGGTTTCCTCAAATTTCCGGATATATGCCGCGAACCCGCCCTCCTGCAGGCCCTCCGCCATGGACTCGTCCAGGCAGTGCACCGTGTACTCGGAGCCCTCCAGGGTCACAGTGATGGTCCCCGGGGTCAGGGTGATGGCATTGGCCAGCATGGCCTTCCCCACCTGGGACTTTAAGTCGGTTTCGAAGCTCACCAGCACAGGCTCTATCTCTTCCCTCTGGGTCAGTATCATGCGGATCGCGCTCACATTGGCCCTGACGATCTCCGTGACCAGCAGGCCGCAGTATCTGAGGAACAGGAAACCGTTCCTGTACACCCTGCGCTCCCTGGCCAGGCTGTAATCCACGAACCTGCAGGAAAAGGCCAGCAGCGCCCCGGCAATCGCCAGGCCGAACAGGCATATCTCCAAAGTGACCCGGCCGTTGAAGACGATCCACAGCAGAAAATACAGCAAAAACATGGCACACCTCCCTACAAGTGTTCTATTGTAATCCGAATGCGGCCCGCTGTAAAGAGTTTTTTTCACGATTCCAGACCGATTCCAGACCAGCCGCGGCATAAAGAAACACCCCTAAGACCGTATCCGAAGGTCCTAAGGGTGCATCCGCACAGTTCTGTCCGATTCCGGGTGGAATCATTCTTTCATTTTATCCTTTTATATGACTTCGATGCGCTCAAAATATTTCAGCATGATGCCCGCGCAGTTCTGGATGCCGAACTGGGAGGTGTCCAGGATCATGTGGTAATTGTTCACGTCTCCCCAGACCTTTCCGGCGTGCCTGTAGTAGTATTCGCTGCGGGCCTTGTCGTTCTCCTCCAGCATGGCCTTCGCCTCCTCGTAGGGCAGGGATTTCTGCTCCATGACCCGATGGATGCGGTCTTCCTTGTCGGCGCAGACATAGACATTGAACACATTCCCCTGGTCCCGGAGGATCTCCGAGGCGCAGCGCCCTAAAATGATACAGGGGTGGGAGGCCAGCTCCCTGATCAGCTCTGCCTCGTCCGCATAGCTGTGGCCTTCCAGCTCATGCTCTATGTACGCCTTGTCATACACCGGAATGTCCAGCTTTCCGGACAGCTCCGCCGCAATCTCGCTGGCACCGGTTCCAAACCTCCGACTCATGGTAATCACCAGATTCATACTCGTTCCTCCCCATCCGGCCGCTTCCTGCCTTGATATTGTCGCCCACTTGCTTCCATGAATCATGAATCATGATTCATGATTCCCTGCGCCGCAGCGCACACTCATTATATCATATCCCCCCCTTTGTTACAAGAGTGTATGAGAACCAAGTTATGGCATTTGACTAAATCGGCCTCACGCTTCCCGGGCGTTTTCCCCCTGCGCGGCGCCTCTATCGCCTTGAGGGGAGCCGGGCCGCAGCCCGCATCGGGAAAGAACGCCCGCCCTCAGGATACTACTGCGGCGGCACGGGGCAGATGCAGGTAGGCCGGGACATGGGCGCGGATATGCCTGTCCGCTCCAGCTTCCCCGTCTCCGGATCCATGCGCAGGACCGTGATCTCATCGGAGCCCTGGTTGGCGACCGCCATATATTCCCCCATGAAGGCGAAATCCCTGGGCGTCCTTCCCCCTGTGGGGATCGTCTGGCACAGGCGCAGGCCCCCGTCCTCCCCCATGGAAAAGGCCGCTATGCTGTCATGGCCCCGGTTGCTGACAAAGAGCCTGTCTCTCCGGATGCGGATGGCAGCCGCCGTGTTCTCCCCGGCAAACCCTTCCGGCAGGGCCGATACCCTCCCCTCCGGCAGGTACGCCCCGTCCTTTTCCCGAAACAGCGCCACGCTACTGTCCAGCTCGCAGGCCACATAGAGCAGCCCGGGGATGTGGGGGTGGAACGCCAGATGCCTGGGGCCCGCCCCGGCCGGAAGCCTCAGGGCCTCTCCCGTTTCCAAAAGCCGCCCCGTCTCCCCCTCCAGGCCGTAGACGGACACCAGATCCGTGCCCAGATCCACTACATAGGCCCGCTCCCCGGCCACACAGGAGAAATGGACATGGGGCCCCTCCTGCCTTACAGGGTCCCTGCCTCTGCCGCTGTGCCGGATGAAGTCCGTCTCCCGGACAGGAATCCCCTCCCCGTCCAGCCCGAACACCGCCAGGGAGCCGCTGGTATAATTGGCCGCCAGCAGATACCGCTCCCCCTCGTCCAGGCAGATATGGCAGGGGTCCGCCCCTCCCGTGGACAGGCCGGCCAGAGGCTCCAGCCCCTGCTCTCCCACGCCGAATGCCAGGATCCGCCCCTGAGGCGACAGCTCCTCCACCGAATATAGCACTGTCTTCCTCCTGTTCAGGCAGATCCACGACGGATTCTCCGCCCCGCAGCCGCCGTAAATCTTCTCCATCTGCCCGGTTTCCGTATCCAGCGAAAATCTGGCAATCGTCTCCTCTTCCTTTGTTCCGCAGGAACCTGCCCAAAATTCATATCTCATCCGAAACGCCTCCCCCATTGTTTTCCTCTGAATCCAGAGCTCCAGGTTCTCCCGATCCGGGCTTCCCTTTCCCACATGGACACCCTCATTATACGTGAGAAAAAACGGGAAGTAAAGCACAAATCCGGCGAAACCGCGCCTGCCATCGGGACAATGCCTGGGGATTTCTTAGGATTTTGCCGGGGATTTCCCCGCAGGATGGGAGCGAAGATACCTGGCAGCCTCACCACTGGGCGGCGGCGGACAATGACCAGAGGTTCCGGATCTGGCTGCGCAGGGCGTCGAATTCCCACTGCTTTTCGCTGTTGCTCCTGCGGTTCGGGTCGTTGACGTAGAAGCCGTTCCCGTCATAGCCCCGGATCAGGATGAAATGCCCCTCTGTGGTAAAGTCCCCAGGGCCCATGCTGCAGATGATTACTTTCCCGTCATCCAATGTCTGTTTCATCCTGTTTTCGTCCAGGGGCAGCTCCTCCCCCACAAGCCCAAGCTTGCCTGCGCCCTCTGTCCAGAAGCTCCATTTCGTCCCCGCGTCCTCCTCATAATATCCGTTGTCGTCCGCGAAGGCCGCCATCTCCCGGGGCGTCATGGCGGTATCTCCGGTGAAATGCAGATAGGCCATGGTCATGCACACCGGCCCGCAGCCCGCAAGGCCTATCATGTTGCCGCCGTAGGCATTGTAGCCCCAGCGCTTGTCCCACTGCATCAGAAGGGGGACGCTGCCGCCCTGAATCTCCTGCGCCAGGTCTATGGGCTGGCTTTTGTAGGCTTCCCGCTGGGGATAGCTTTCCACATAGTCCGCCGCCTCCTCATTGAGCTCCAAAAGCTCCGCCAGCTTTTCTCCGTACCTGTCCCCGTAGAGGGTGCCCGTATCCTCCTCCGGGAGTATCGGGCTTCCGGTCTCCTCCCTCCTGCTTCCCAGCGCCTCGCCCAGGGAAGCTGCCAGGGTGATCCCGCCCTTGACCATCGCCAATATGCCGAACACCAGGAACAGGCATACCGAAAACCTCAAAAATATCAGGGCCTGCCGCCTCCTCTTTCGCCTTCTGCGCATCTCCCTCTGGGCCGCTGCGCTGCGCATGGCCGTGCGGCTCCTGTTCTGCGGCCTGGGGCCTTGCTGCCTGGCTCTGGCGGCCCCGTCTCTTCTGGCTCTCCCGGCGGCCCCTCCTCTTTCCATCGTCCTGTAATATCCCATCATGAAAACCTCCTGCTATCTCGATTATAAAATAGCAGGAGGCCCGGGTTTTTTACTTTTCTATTGTGTAAATGTTAAGATTTAATAAAGCTTTGGGCGCGGCTCCCCAGAAAGCTGATCCACGCTCACCCTCTCCTCGTCTCCAAAGACCAGGAACCCCGTCCCATTGTAATACTCATAGCCCACGATTTCCTGCAGGCCTCCCTTTCCCTCCCGCTTCGGCAGGTCCACCTTCGCGCCGATCGGATACCGCTGCACCATCTCCAGGAATGATATCATCGCCCTTTCCCCTTTCCCGCTGCAAGGCCGCTGTGGGGGCCGAAGGTACTGCGCTCCGGTCCGGCCTTTTGCCTTTGGCAGGAGTCTTGCCGGTTTTAAGGGGATTTATACAGCCTCAATAGGCCCTGAACAGCTCCACCGCCTTCCTGCCTATCCGGTAGACGGGCCCTTCCAGCTGCTTCCTGGCATTCTTCAGCTCCCGGCGGATCTCGATGTGCTGGGGACAGTGCCCCTCGCATTTCCCGCATTCGATGCAATTGGAGGCCGCCGAGGAGTCCTTCCGCAGGGCGGTGCACATGAAATACTCCATGAACGCCCCCCGCTTCCCCTCGGAATAGCATCTGTTGTAGGCCGCGAAGGTGCCCGGGATGTCCACGCCCCTGGGGCAGGGCATGCAGTAGCCGCAGCCCGTGCAGCCCACCTTCATCTTCGCGTCTATGGCCCGCACCACGCTCCGCAGCATGTCCTCCTCCGCCTGGCCCATCTCGCCCACATGGCTCTCCGAGGCCGTCCGCAGATTGTCCTCCACCATCTCCTCGGAATTCATGCCGGACAGCACGCAGGTCACCTCCGGCTGGTTCCAGAGCCACCGAAACGCCCACTGGGCCGGCGTATGCTTCACGGGATACCGTTCAAAAATCTCCTCCGCCTCTCCGGGCAGGCGGTTCACCAGCTTGCCGCCCCGCAGAGGCTCCATGATTATCACCGGCAGGCCCTTCTGATTGGCGTATTTCAGGCCTTTCCGGCCCGCCTGGCTGTTCTCGTCCATGTAATTGTACTGGATCTGGCAGAAGTCCCAGTCGTAGGCATCCACCAGCTGGCAGAACATGTCGGAATTCCCGTGGTAGGAGAAGCCGATCTGGCGGATGGCGCCGCTTTTTTTCTTCTCCTCCAGCCATTCCAGGATGCCCAGGGCCTTCAGGCGCTCCCAGGTCTTCACGTCCGTCAGCATGTGCATCAGGTAGTAGTCCACATAATCCGTGCGCAGACGGCTCAGCTGCTCCCTGAAATATTTCTCACAGCTGTCCGCGGACTTGATGAGGTAATGGGGCAGCTTGGTGGCGATGGATACCTGGCTGCGGATGTTGTTGCGCTCCAGAATCTCCCCCAGCGCCGCCTCGCTGCCGGGGTATACATAGGCGGTGTCGAAATAGTTCACGCCGCCCCGGTAGGCCGCCATGATCTCCTTCTCCGCTTTCTCCATGTGGATCCTGCCTGCCGTCCTGGAAAACCGCATGCAGCCGTAGCCCAAGGCGGAAATCCGGTTTCCGTATCTGTCTGTTCTGTAATTCATGGATATCCTCCCATTCTGTTTTGTTTCGGCCAATCCTGTGCCCTGTTCTCTGTTTCGGCCAATCCCGCGCTTTCCTGACAACAGGCGTCAGGGCTCTCCGATTCTATGCCATAGCCAATAGCCGCAGTAAAAATCATTCCGTCTCCTCTGCAAGCAGGCTCTCCGGCTCGGCCTTGATCCGCCTCCACGTAGCCAGCTCCTCCGGTGTCAGCTCCCCCTCCAATACCACCGGGAATCTGCCGGGCGCGTTTATCTTGAACCACAAGGTGCCGTCTATCCCGCAGTCGCCGCATGTCCTGGGGCCAAGCAGGCCGAAATGTCCCAGCCGGGGCGGATAGTCCCAGCCGCTGTCATAGGCATCCCCGGCCGTGAGGAACTCCTTCCTGCCGCAGACCTCACAATAGTGCCAGAATGGTCTGACGGACATGCTTTCCACCAGTTCCTTTCTTCTGCGCCGGGCCTCGTCCTCCTCCCGGATGCCTTCCGCCTCCCGGGCAAGCTCCTCTTTTGCCCTCTCCAGGATCTCAGGCCTGGGCGCATCCATCCGCAGCGTTACGGCTCCGTCCACGGCCTCATATATCCTGTCGAAGCCTTCCGCGGGATTGGGGAACTCCAGCTCCGCCGCTTCACGTCCGTACCCCTCACAGCTGCCCTTAAGCCCCCTGCTTTCCAGATTCGCCTTCCAGCGGGAATCGCCGGGGCGCATGACATATACCTCGATCCGGGCCTCCGCCGCCTGTCTGATCCTTTCGATATACGTGATGCGCCGTTTCGCTTTGTAGAAGGTCTGCTCCACGACCACGTCCCGGCCCGCCGACAGTCTTTCCACGATATCCTCCAGCAGCATGTCCTGGGCCCTCATAAGGCAGCGGAACCGGGCTCCGAAGGGAATCGAATCGCCGAATCCGGCTTCCTGGTATGCGCGCTGCTGGTAATCGTATATATTCAGAATATCGACATCTCTTCCGGAATAATTCATATTGATGAAATAAGTTTTGCCGGAGGCTGTGGCTCCGATCACAAATGTCACTGTCTGCACAGGCTTTGTCCCTCCTTAAACGGGTTCAATTGCAGTCCTTGAGATGTACTGCCGCACTTCCTGAAATGTGATTGCCATCTGTACCTCCTCCCCTAGTCCCACCACAACGTGAACGTGCGTTCTCTCATCATATAGGACACCAGCTCCTCCGGCCTGCAGTCTACAATCTCCGCATGGAGCCCGGCGGCTTGTGCTATGATTTCCCCGGCCTGTTCTGCCGACAGGCTGGGGCACTGGAATGTCAGGGTATCGTGGGAGATTCTTGTGAGCTCCGCGCCGTAGCTTTCCTGCCATTGCTTTGCTTTTTCCTTCATGGTCTGGCAGTCAGGGCATGCGTTGAAGTCGCCCCAGTACCATTCAAGGAAATCGAATGCCTGATAGGTATGCTCTATTTCAAACCGCACAGGGATGGTCTTGGCTTCGTTCCTTCTGCCGTTATCCGGGGAATGGTCATAGAAATACCCGGACAGGCCTTTTCTTACGTTCTCCAGTATCCACAGGAACATATACGGCGCGTCGATGAGGCATTCAATCTCTTTATGCTTGTCTGTATCCGCAGGGACATTTCTTTTGAACATCAGCTCCGGGTCAACGTCATGGCTCCATTTTCCTGTGGCCTCGTCGAAAATATGGACCATGATTTTTTCATGCGCTCTCGTGGAATCATCGGCAGTTTTCCGATGCTCCTCTTCCAACTGTGCGGCTGCTTTGACGTAGGCGTCCCTTGCCTGATTCCAGGCCCGATATATGCCGATCCATTCATCGCTGTCGTGAAAGCCATCGCAACCTCTCATAATGAAATAATGTTCATGGCAGGACTCCAGTTCCGCTGTATAGGCCCACATGTAGTTGTTCCAGTATGCTAAGATTTCTTCCTCCGGCAAAGCGCCTGGTTCATCATAGAGAAAGGCGGTCAGCTCCTGTTCCGCCCTGTCCACCTCCCGCATAAGCGCCCTGTTCTTCGGGTCGGCTTTTATGATGTCGAACATGCGCTTTATGGTGTGGGTATAGCCGTTCTGGCCGTATGCCTCTCTGCCCTGCTGCCGGATACTCTGCTTTGTCTGACGTGTTGCATTATGTTTGATGATATGCTCTACTTCCTCGCCTATCCATGCCATCTGTTCATTGAATGTCCTTGGGAAGTAGGTTTCTTTGTCTTTTATCTCCATGCATCCTCCAATTTATCCACAATCGCTGCTGCCCTGCTTATATCTGCGGAGCAGGTGCGGATTTGTTCTTTGACTGCCGCAATCACTTCCCCATATCCATCATAGACCCGCTCTGTCAGGAACACCTTCTGCGTGAGAAGTGCATACACATCAGGAAATTTCATGGAAATCTCCAGCATGGCTGTCATAAACACTCCTCGCCGGGCAATTCCTCTGTTTATGTTTCTGCACAGATCCTCCAATTCCTCTTTTTTCGGCAAGACATTTTTATCATCCCATATGCCCAAGGAATCCCATGTCTGCATTTTCAGCCTGTGAGAATCACACAGAGGCCGCACTTCATAGATACCTTCAGCGCTCTTTTCCACATAATCCCAGAGAAATGAAAAGTTGATATATCTATTAAAGCGCTTCTCCCTCTCCTTCGAATCTTCTCCGAAATATTTGGCTTTGCCGTCACAGTCATGGAGCAAATTGAAGAGCGATAAATCCGCGTAATCCCGTATCTCCTTTGCCATGCCGCGGCTTCTGTTATAACCGCCCGGGATGAGCACCAGATTTCCCATCGAATGTGTAAGATTCACGAAACGGGAGAGCTCCTCATTCTTCACAAGCTGTTCGATAAATCCTTTTCCATACAGACAGTACAACTGTATGCAGAAGCGTATGCTCGCATTCCCGCCGGGCATTATGTGTTGTTTATATTCCGAATCATTTTCTACTATATTATGGATATATCGGTTCAACGTCGTCTGTACAGAATTAAATGTATCCCCGCCCAGCACACCGATTGGTTCCACTGCCCGATAAAGGGAACTGTCCCCCTCTTTCCAGCCCCAAAGCTGCTGATACAGATCTATAGCCAATCTGCATCTGCCGTCCCAGCCATCGCAGTCTGGAAGATCATACTTCCGGTAACTGTCCACGCAAAAATTCGCCGCCTCATGGTAGCAGCCCTCCGCCCATCTCTCGTCAAGTCCGCTCTTTTCCACCTCCTTCAATATATGGTCACCCAGGGCTGTGGACTTATATACAAGATACCTTTCAAATAACGGCAAGGCCTTGTAATCTTCATAGTCACATTCCAGTTCAAAGTTATAGGTGGATGGGCTTGCACAGTCCTGCATCAGTTTTTTAATATTTCGGTATGCCATAATCCGTCTCTCCTTCCTTTCACACATATTCTCTTTCGCCGAGAATCTCCGTCTTCACCCTCATTATGGCCTGTTCCGCGCTCATTTCTCCGAGAAGCACACAGAAGATGTGGGCACTCAGCATTTCGAGCACATCCGGACAGGCGCCAGTGACATAGTCTTCGGTCTCCAATGGCGCCACTTCATAAAAATCGTAAGGGATCATGGTAGTCATGACAATATCGAAATCCTCCGTCACGTAGAACCGCGAAGTATAAAGATAATTGGGGCTATAAAGAGCGCCGCCTTCCCCGTCATCCATGCTGACCCAGAGTCTTTCGTTAATAAAATTCAGCAGTTTAAGCAGGTCATCACGGTTCTTGCTTTCCCTGCACCACTGCTGTCCATTTATATTATAATAGACACGGCATTCCATGAGATCTTGGTAAAACCAGATACATGCCTCCAGCACCTTGTCAGGGCAACAGTCGCAGCCTTCATATAGCATAGTGTATCGGCTTACACCATCATCAGTATCTTCCTGATACTTTATGAAGTGCTCTTTCAGATATTTCTTCATCTTAGATTTCGCCTGTAAGCTTGTCATAAAAAATCCTCCCACGCGGTCTTCCACGCTCTTCAAAGCTTCATCATTCCTCATTCGTTCTTCATCGCCCCGGTCTTCCCGGTTCCCATTCAAGCGCTGTCTTAAAGACTTAAAGAAAAATTCTTTGAATGCTGCCCCCTTTTCCATCTGTTCTGCATGTTCTGCAACACCTCTGCAGCCACTATGCGCCCAGAACTAAACCTCACTTTCTTTTCTTCTCCCATCTTTTTTCTCCTTTCGAAAAAAAGTCCTGAATCCGTGAGACTAACTTTCCACCATACCGGCATAGAATTTATCTATTAATGCATTAACCAGTATCTATATCATATTTTAACATACGCCAAGCAGAAATACAAGTCCCAAAAAACAGATACTCCCCCCTCATCATACCCTTGACTTCGGGCCGCGGACAGTTTATATTACTCTTATCGGGATGCTGAAAAGAACAAAAGGGGACAGACAATGAATGAATATATTACAAGCGCACATTTCGTACGCTCAAAAGAAAGCGTCAGCGAACACAAAGAACTGATTGAGGACTGCAGGGTCAAATTCAATGAGCGTAGCCAAAGCAGCTCCAACTATAAGGTTATACACAATATTACGTATCCGAACGATTATGTCATGGAAATACGCTGGGGTTCCGCAAATCCAATCGATGTCCTGCAGGCCGGACGCACTTTGCGGCTGTTCGCAGATGAATTGCTGAAATCCGAGATAATGCAGAAAAAGGTCGTCAGCGGCAAATTTCTGTCTTATCACACAATCAATGCCAGCCCCAATGACGCTTCTCTGTCAGATATTGAAATGATCGAGAGACTTGCCAATCTCCTGAGAACCAATCCTTCCAGTGAGCGGATCAAAGAAATCAGAGAAATTTTACTGCGATAGAATTAGGGAAAGCGAGAGCCGGAACCGCATGCGCGAAATCATTGAAAAGGCTTACCTTTCCCACTCCTTCAGCCTCCCGATTTTCTCCGCGTCCCTTCGCGTCCACCGGATTACATAGTCGTTGATGTCCCAGGTCTCGTATATCTTTTTATACAATTTGCGCTTGCCGGTGGAAAATGTGTCATTTGGGGCGCGGCGGACTTTCCTGTTGGCAATCCTCTTTCCATCTGATTGATAGCCCCCGTCCTTATAAATCGGTGTCTTTTTGAAGCTCCTGCTCATATCCGCCCCCCTGCCTCTGTTTAATCCAGCAGATGCCCCTCTCTATAACAGCATTCCAGATAATTCGGATTCTGATAATAGACATCTGTCTGGAAATCGGATATCTCATCGCTGATGAAGGACGAAAAAATCTTCATGAGCTCGGCCACCTCTCCGCCGGGCTCCGCGCAGTCTTCAATCATTATGCTGTACAGCTTCCCGATATCCTGAAAACCGGGGACTACATATTTGCATTCTGTAATCGTATCGAAGTCTCCGTTGGAGATTCCATACTGTTCTATCACCTCATCGCTTACCTGCTCAAAGGAAATGCAATGATTTACCTCCGCATCATAAAGAAGCTTCTCCACACCGCTTTTCCCCAATATTCCAGCGATGATTCCCCGCCTGTTCTTCGTCTCCCGCGCGATATACTCAATCAATGAACACACATAAAAATAATCATTTCTTTCTTTTTCGGTCATACAGGATTTCACTCCTTTCATAAGTCAGGCAGTTCAGCGCCGATAATTTATATCTTGTTTTCCGTATCTCAGGAAATTCAACCCTCTGTTTGCTGGCATGATAAAGAACCACGGCAAAACCATCCTTTCCAAGCAATCCATTCATTTTTTGACTTGCTGCCGCGTGAACGGCCTGTTACAATATTACTACAAAATCATCGGAGGCACAATATGGCTGCATCGGAAAGTTGCGCCCATGGCCTGCCCGGACAGGAGGAAATCACATATGAAACTCACCTTTTTAGGAACCAGCCACGGCGTCCCGGCGGCGGACCGGTATTGCCAGAGCATCCTTGCCCAGACGGAGAACGGCGGCTACATCATCGACGCGGGAGCCCCGGTGTTCGACTGCCTGCTGCGGCAGAATGTGGACATCAACAAAATCAGGGCGGTGTTCATCACCCACATGCACGGCGACCATGTGGACTGTCTCTTCGGGCTGATCGGCATCGCCTGCTGGTACTATACGGATATGCGCTTTGACGTGTTCCTGCCGGAGCAGAAGGGCATCGACGCGGTGACTGCCTTTCTGGAGGCCACCCTGGGGGATCCTGCCCTTTTCCCCAATGATCGTGTACGCCTGCGGCTCATGAAGGAGGGGGAGGTGTATCAGGACGGGGAGATGAAAGTGACCGCTTTCCCCACCGGGCATCTGCGGGCCCAGGGCCGCCCCGCATACGGGTATCTCCTGGAAAGCGGCGGCAAGAGGGTGTACATCTCCGGGGACCTGAACGGAGAGACGATAGATTATCCGGCATTCCTGGAGGAGGAGCCGGTGGACGCTTTCGTGGTGGAGTGCGCCCATTTCCCGGCGGAGCGGCTGGCAGAACGGCTGCTAAGCTGCAAGGCGGAGAAGGTGCTGCCAGTGCATGTATGGCCCCTTGATAAGTATGATATCCTGAAGCAGGCGGAAAGCACGCTGCCTTTCCCCATGGCGTATCCGGCAGATGGCGACAGCTATGTAATATAATTTCAGCATGATACCGATGCTGAAAAAAATGTCCTTAAGAACCGGCTTTTTCAGCGCCTGGCAAGCCATCCGGCGCTGCCGGAATACATGCGCCACGCCCATGGGCCGCACTACGCCACGAGCCTCTCTTGTCCATGCTCCGCCAAACCTCGGGGGCCCTTAAAGCCATGCCACTCTAAACTCCTTGGGTCCCTCATAGCCATGTCCCACCAAACCCTTGGGTCCCTTAAAACCATGCCATGCCAAAACCCTGGGGTCCCCCATAGCCATGCCACTCTAAACTCCTTGGGATCCTCATAGCCATGCCCGCAGCTACCGGAATGCCTGCACAAAGCGGATAGTGTCCGTTTCGTGCAGGCCATTCCAGTCTGCGCAGCTCGGCGCTTCCTAGCGGTTATTAGAGAAGTGGGCCCCACTACCTCCCTGGCCCCACGGAACCTCCCCGCAGCTTTCCAACAGCTCCTGCCAGCGCGCCTCCCCTTTCATGTACCCGAAGTTCTCCTCCTCCCGCAGCGCCTTTATCAGGGTCTCCCGCATCTGCCCACAGAACTCCTCCGACAGCTCCTTGAACTCCATATGCCCATAAAGCCGAGACCGGCTGTAGCTGGTTATGTCTTCTATGCATGACAGGAGCTTTCCCGCAATCCGCATGGTGGCCTCCGGATCCTTCTCCGCCATGGCCAGGTCCATCTCCATGGTGGCCTCCTGGTACTGGCCTATCTCCATCAGCCGGGCCAGGCCTGTCTGCTTCTCCACAATGAAGCGGGCCGTCTCCATGTCCTTCTCCTGCTTTGCCAACTGGCTGATGCTCTGCAGAGCCGTCTGCAGCTTATGGTATCCGGAGAACACAAGCTCCTCGTACAGCTTATAAGCCTCCCGGACCCGCCCCGTCCTGCTGTAGATATCGCCCTGCCGCCTCTTCCGCTCCGGATCCTCCTCGGAATAGTACGCGAGATAGCCTTCCGCCCTGTCGTATTCTTCCCGCCAGAAATAGAATCCGAACAGCCCTGCCGCGCCATGGAGCCTGATGCCCTCGTCCCCGCTCTCCAGGGCCCGGGCATAGCAGGAGCTGATATAGGCGTCATACTGCTCTGCCGCCTCCTCCGGGATCTCTCCCACCCTGCGGGGCACGTCCAGCAGCAGCGCCATCTGCCAGATCAGGCTGTCGCAGTTTGGATACTGCTCCAGCACGGATTTCGCCCAGTTGAAGACATCATCATAGTCCTCCTTCCGCAGCCTCTCGCCCGCCTCCTGCACGAACCGGCGGATCTCCTCCTCCGTAAGCGCCTCCCTGAAGCACAGCAATGTGTCCGTGGTAATGCCAAGCATCCTGGCGATGGGGGCCAGCAGGGCGATGTCCGGGGCCGACGCGCCGCTCTCCCACTTGTTCACTGCGGGAGCCGTGACGCCCAGGCGCCTGGCCATCTCCTCCTGGGTCATGTCCTTCTCTTTCCTGTATTTCCGTATGACCTGTCCTATCTCCATATGACAATCTCCTTTACATGATTCGGATTCGCATGGGCCTCTGCTGTCTTTTATCCTATCAGACGGACAGCGGGACTGCAACTGAGCAGATGTTAAATATTGCTCACAGAAATTAACCGCGGCTCAATATACTGGTCCTGTCTTACTTCCGGCCTACCAAGAGGAAAATCCAGCGCAATCGTCATTGCCATCACATTTCGTATATGCTATACTACCACTAAGCGTTGGGCCATTCCCTGGCATCCGGAAAGGAAGGAATACTATGTCGCCAGCATTACAATTACAGTCGGAATGCATTACTCTGGAACAATATGAGGCTCTGCCGGAGGACAGGCGGGTAGAAGTCTTTGACGGTGTCGTCTATGATATGGCCAGCCCCTCACAGATTCATCAGGCGCTGTCCATGGAGCTGTCGAATATCCTCTACAACTACATCAAAAGCAAAAAGGGCCCCTGCCAGGTATTCGCCGCCCCCTTCGATGTAAAGCTGTCCGACAAGCCTCTTACCATTGTGCAGCCTGACATCATGGTCATCTGCGACAAGGATAAACTGGACGGAAAGCGCTGCAATGGCGCGCCTGATTTCATCATCGAAATCGTCTCCCCCGGCAATCCGTCAGACGATTATATCCGGAAGGCATTCTACTACAAAAGTTACGGCGTCCGTGAATACTGGATCGTGGATCCAAAACGCCGGATGGTAACTCTCAACTATTTCGAGGAAGACCTTATCAATGTGGCGTACAGCTTCGATTCCACGATCAAGGTAGGCATCTATGACGATCTGCTGATCGGCTTCTCCGCGATTGCGGATCTGTTGGACATTTAGCCCCGGGAAAAGGCAGTGGTTTTTGCGCGAATTCAATCTATTTTTCATCTAAAGGAGGTAACAATCATGGGTTTTCTGACTGGTAAGACGGCAATCATCACAGGCGCGGGCCGGGCGGTATTGAGCGACGGGCGCTGCGGCTCCATCGGCTACGGCATCGCCACCGCATACGCCAAGGAGGGCGCGAACCTGGTCATCACAGGCCGCAATGTGAAGAAGCTGGAGGACGCAAAGGAGGAGCTGGAGCGGCTGTACGGCATCCAGGTCCTGACTGTGCAGGCGGACGTGAACGCGGGCGCGGACAATGAGGCCGTGGTGGGGGAAGTGGTGAAGCAGACCATGGAGAAGTTCGGCAGGATCGACGTGCTGATCAACAATGCCCAGGCTTCCGCTTCCGGCGTGCCGCTGGCGGAGCACACCACGGACCAGTTCAATCTGGCCCTCTATTCCGGGCTCTACGCGGCGTTCTATTACATGAAGGCATGCTATCCCCACCTGGCCGAGACCAAAGGCAGCGTCATCAATTTCGCCTCCGGCGCGGGGCTCTTCGGCAATTTCGGACAGTGCGCCTACGCTGCGGCCAAGGAGGGCATCCGCGGCCTGACCCGTGTAGCCGCCACGGAGTGGGCAAAGGACGGCATCAATGTGAACATCATCTGCCCTCTGGCCTGGACGGCCCAGCTCGAGAACTTCGAGAAGGCTTATCCGGACGCCTTCAAGGCGAATGTGAAGATGCCTCCCGCAGGACATTACGGCGATTCCGAGCTGGAGATCGGCCGGGTCTGCGTCCAGCTTGCCTCCCCGGACTTCAAGTACCTCACGGGCGAGACCCTCACCTTAGAGGGCGGCATGGGGCTTCGTCCGTAAGCCTCTCGGTTTTCAGGATCCGGCGGAGGATACGCCCTCTTTCCGGTATCTGCGGAATGGTTCCACAGGCAGCAGGTTTCTATTCCACCTGCTGCCTTTCATTTTCCCGACAGTCCCTGCAGTATCCGTACAGCTCCAGCTTATGGCCCGTCACCGCGAAGCCCTCCATCCCTTCCTCCAGATGGATATGGCTGAACGGACAGTGCCGCAGGGGAATCCGGGTATGGCAGTTGAGGCAGACCGCGTAGTGGGTATGGCCTCCGCGGTTCAGGCTGTATACTACAGACCCGTCTTCCATCCAGGCGCTCTTCTCCACCAGTCCCATCTCCTCGAAAGCCGCCAGGATGCGGTAGACCGTGGAAACGGCATATCCGGCTCCCCCTCCGCTGTCCTCACCGGCCGTTATCCGCTGATAAATCTGTATGGCGCTGAGGGGCTCCGCCGTCTCCCAGAGCACTCTGTATACACTTTTCCTCTGCCTCGTCCATTTCAGTCCCTGGGGATAGGAGATCTCTTTTCCGCAGTCCCCGTAGGGCAGATCCTGGGCGGGCATCTTCAGTTTCCTGTTCATGGCTGTCTTCTCCTGTCCTTCCGCAATGCATGGGCCATTGCCGGAGCCTTCGTCCGTCCCTGTCCTGTGCGGGCTATAGGCAAATCAGCCCCCGGGCCACTGCCCCCAGGGAGCGAACAGACCTCATGCGATTCCCATCCACTCCACGGCAATCCCCGCAGCCACGCCAATCGCGTAGAGCAGCCCCAGTATCTTCAGGTTCTCCCGCCTGTCGCGGTTCACCCGGAACAGCACCAGCACCCCTACCCCGGAGCCAGCCAGCAGCCCTGCCATGGCGGCCCCCAGCCCCATGGAGCCCGACAGGTACAGCTGGGTGATCGCCACGGAACCGGCGCAGTTGGGTATCAGGCCCACAAGCCCCGCCAGCACAGGCCCCGCGAAAGGCCTGTTCAGGATCAATGTCCCCAGGGCGTCCTCCCCCAGGAAGTGCAGGATTAGATTCAGCCCCAGGTTCACCGCCAGGATGAAGAACGCGATCTTCGCCGTATGGGACAGGGCGGAGCGCAGGATGCCTTTCTCGCAGTGGCAGCGCTCCTGCTCGCAGATGTCATGGATGCCGTCGGGCTTTCGTCTTCCCTCCCTGTTGCGGCCAAGCAAATCGATTACAAGCCCCGCCGCCATGCCCACCAGGGCCTTGCCTGCCAGGATCTTCAGAATCATGCCCACTGGGGCCCGCTGGGAAATCAGGATGGGCAGCATCTCGTCCGATGTGGACAGGTACACCGCCATCAGCGTGCCCAGCGTGATGACCCGCCCGGCATACAGGTTCGATGCCGCCGCGGAGAAGCCGCACTGGGGCAGGGCCCCCAGCAGCCCGCCCACAATGGGCGCGGCCAGGCCCGCGGCGAAATGCCTCCGCGGGGAATGCCCCGTATCCTCCGCGGCTCCCGGCCGCCGGATCAGCTTCCTGGCATGTTCTCCCGTCCTGTGCTCCAGGTACTCCATCGCGAGATAGGTCAGGAATAAAAAGGGAATCAGCTTCACGCTGTCCATGAGCGCGTCCTCTATTAAATGCAGCATTGCAAACATCCTTTCTGTTCAAAGACAGCCATTCGGCAAAGTCAGTCTTTTCCGAATACTGCACGATTCGTCCGGGCTTTGCCTTCACACCACAAAGTCCCAGATGCAAATGCGACTCATTTGCATCTGGGACTATAACACATTTTTCCCTCTTCTGTCAATACCTGTTCCTCAAATCTCACGGCGGGCGATGCATATGCGCTTGCTGTCTCGTGATTTTCGTGCAAAATGCGCGCGAAAGCGCTTCGCTGAGACATCTACAATCTGTAAACAATGACCACATGCGCGCTGCCCGGCAGGCTCGGAAAAGTCCATTGCCAAGGACGGCATCACTCCGCCAGATACATCTTCAGCCCGTCCTCTATCCTCTGGACAGTGGCTTCATTGGTCTGCGAGCCCTCCAGATATGCCCCCAGCGCCTCGGTCAATACCTCCCGTATCTTCGTATCCTCCGCCGCCGGCTTATCCAGGGCCTTGCATATGGCCAGCAGAGCCTCCGCCGTCTCGTCGGAATACTGCCTGATGGCGAATTCCACCTCGCCGCCCTCCGCCTCTATGGATGTGAAGGCCTCCGATTCCGAGCGGTCCTCATGGGCCTGCTTTTCCAGAGAGGCCAGATTCACCGGGAACCCCAGGTAATGGTCCTTATCCTGCACGCTCTCGGACAGGGCCAGGCGCAGGAAATCCATCGCAGTGTCCTGATACCGGCTCTTGGTGCATATCCCTGTCTGCAGGAGCGGCAGGAAGCTGTTCTCATAGGCGGCAAAGCTTCCCTGGATATAATCCACGATCGCTATGGGGAACATGCAGTTCTTGAATCCGGTGACTTCACTGAACGCAAGCTTTGCCCCGGAGGCCAGATCCCACATGCTGTAGGCCCGCTCCCCCTTTCCTCTGTATTCCACAATGCCGCAGCTGTCCGCAATCTTTTTCACGCACTCCAGCCTGCTGCCCAGCACTTCCCTGTCCAACTGCTTTTCTTTCACGATATCCCCGCAGAAATAAGGGTAGAACTTATCCACCAGCTCGCCTATTGTCTGAGGGCCCAGATAATTCTCCTCCGTCCCGGACAGGAAATCCGCCAGAGCCTCCAGGGATGCCATGTTTTCCGCTTCGATATCCCTCCCCAAGGCCATGTTGAAGCCGAACTGCAGGGGCACGATATAGTGCTTGCCGTCTTCCTGAACATAATTTTCCGTAATTCCGGACAGTAGCTCTCCCCGCTCCTCCATGGGTCCTACAGCCTCCCCGATGTCTGCCAGCAGGCCTTTTTTCATGAAAGAATCCATGTCCAGCCCATCCAGCACCAGGATATCCGGCGCATCCTCCCCCATCAGAAGGGTATTGAGCTCCTGGTAGACCGCATTGTAATCAGCCTCCCCGCTGTCGTAGGCGGAATAGGCGTACTGTATCGTGATCGCCACCTCGGGATGCTCCCTGTGGTACATGACGGCGGCCTGCTGCAGGAGAGGGCTCTCATAGACAGTGTACAGGTGCAGCTCCTCCTCTATCTCGACCACCGCCTCCGGATCATAAGCATAGCGGTTTAGCCTCGCGCCGCCTCCCGATTCCTGAAACAGCGCGTAGATGCTGCCGTCTTCCCGAACGGCCAGTCCCGCGCACTGGCAATCGGTCATGGCGAAATCCGTCTCCAGGCCGTCCAGCAGCTTCTCCCAGGTATCCGCTTCTGCCCGGCGGCGGAAAATGCCGTCCGTGCCTGCCACGATCAGGTCTTTCTCCTCTGTGGCACAGACATTCGCTCTATACGCGCTGTCTGTGGGAAAGTCGATTTTGGTCACGCTGCCGCCCCGGCCGCCCTGGCGCTTTTCTATCTGCATGCCGGGATTCTCTGTGGCGC
Source organism: uncultured Acetatifactor sp. (assembly GCF_910585425.1). Taxonomy (GTDB): domain Bacteria; phylum Bacillota; class Clostridia; order Lachnospirales; family Lachnospiraceae; genus Acetatifactor. The sequence goes on from NZ_CAJUCP010000031.1 coordinate 42,180, forward strand.
ACAGGTAGATATTCGCTCCGTCGGACACCACTGTTTCATCATATTGCGCGGATATTTCTTCGCTTTCCAGCACATGCCCGTCCTCCCCTGACAACAGGTCCATGGAAGTGTAGGTGAGGGCGAACAGGGAACCGTCCTCCAGCGCCGCGATTCCCCGGAGGCTCTCGTACATGCCCCATTCCTCATTCAGTATCGTCCATTTCTCCGGCGTGATGTCCCTTGCCTGGCCCGCACCGCTCTTCCATAGGCAGCTCCTGTAGGACGTATCTTCCGGCAGGGCATATCTGGCGGCCAGATACTGTGTGCCGTCCCCGCTTTGGGCCAGCATGACGCCCACGGCTTCCCCGCAGGGCAGCTCCACTGAAGCCAGCCAGCTCTGTGTCACATCGGTGAAGGTTTCTTCCTGTGCGGCCCACTCCGAGAAGACCATCCTGTCATCTTCGCTTTTCAAGGCCAGCAGATGTATCTCCCCATCCACGGAAAATATCTGCCGGGGCTCCCATGCCTCCAGCCCCTCCGGCAGCTCCTGCCTTGTCTCCACCCATCTGCCCTTCGTCTGCTGTGTGGCCACGCTTCCGCCTGTGTCCCTTTTCCCGCATCCGCTCAGGGCTCCCGCCAGCATGGCGGCGCAGGCAAGCACTGTCATCCTCCGTATATGCACCATGTTCCCTTACCTCTTTTCCGCAGCGCTTCTGTCAATGCCGCTTTTCTTATAGTATAAGCGGAATGAGGGCCGGGATATCTTAAAATCAGGTTAAGCATGTGTTGATAATATGTTAAGGCCGGATTAAGCTTCCATTTTTTATATGCTGTCTTGCGCCAGATTTCCAACCATGCTATAGTAAAAACGGAGGAATCGAGGATGGTTTATTGCGATGTCACGGATCTCACATATTTGACATGGACTTTGTCAAGGAACTCATCAGGGACGGCAGGAAGCTTCCTGAAATCCTATGAGCAGTCCGGTGGAATGAAATATTATTACAAATTGTCGAATTTTGATACGCTCAGGGGGATTTACGGCCATGAGTGCCTGAATGAAATCGTGGCGCAGAATATAGCCGCCGCTTTGCATATACCTCATCTGGAATACGATCTCCTCCATGCGGAAGTGAGAATAGACGGCAAAAATTATCGGACATGGCTCACAAGGTCCACAGACTTTAAAAAGGCCGGCGAACACAAGCTGACATTTGAGACATATTTTGAGATAAACAAAATGCAGGATGAGGATGTCTGGGCATTTATCCTGCGCAATGGGCTGGAGCGGTATTTCTATGACATTTTCATATTGGATTATCTGATCTGCAACCGCGACCGCCATGGCGCGAACATTGAAGTGCTTGAGAAAAAGGGGCTATACCGCATGGCTCCCGTATTCGACAACGGACTGTCCCTGCTGTTTTCCTGCTATCAGGACGGCAGGGCTATGGAAAGCTTTGACCGGCATAAGGACGGGCCTGTGAATAATTATGTGGGAACCATGTCGCTTGCGGAGAATCTGAGAAAGGTTCCGGGGGAAATGATCGCTGAAACAGTAAAGGCGGATCTCAGCGAAGCCGTTATTTTCAAAGACATGGAAAAATGCAGGCAGTCAGGGGATGGGGCAGTCCCATGGCAGTTCTGGGGCTGCGTCCGTGACATGATCTGGGAAAGAAGGGATGACATTGCGAAGATTTTTCATCAAAGAGGATAACGGTCTGTCAACGGGACAAAGGGAATACGCTGTCCTCTCTTATGACGAGGACAAGGACCTGTACCATATTTCAATCCCCCTGTCCGCGGACCCCGACGACCTGCCGGCCATCCCGGGCATCCTGGCAAGGAAGGGCATACGGGAAATCGATGACAAATGGGCCAGGCGCTTTGTCAGGGAGCGGGTGGTGCCGCCTGACCGCCAGAATATCGGCATGATATTGAGAGAGCTGGGGATGACCCATTACAGTGAATTTCCGCTGCTTGTGTACACGGGCGGGCGGTGTTGTATGGACGATTTTTTCATAGAAGAAATAACGTAATAGCGATATGAGGAATGCCTGCGGCGGCTTTCCCGGCTTCATGACGGCCATGGCACCGGGAAAGCTGTGTCCTCTACTATCCACCGCAGGCAATCGCTTCTTCTCCGCCTCAGCGGAAGCTCTTCACCCACGCTATCAGGGAGTCATGGTACACGTTCTCCGTCACGTCCCTGCGCATCTGGTCGGTGACGGGGCCGTTCTTCTCCATGATGGCCAGGATCGCTTCCTGGAGTCCGGCGATCTTTCCCTCCTCGAACACCTTTTTCAATGCCTCCTCCGCGGCAGCCTTTCCGTCCGCAGGCCCCGGAACCTCTGTCCTGAGGGCTTCTGCCTCCTGTCCGGTTCCCTGGCTGTCCGCTGGCTCCGCCGGGGCTTCCTCCTCGTGGGCAGGCTTTCCGGAAGCCATGTCGCCGCAGCTCCCGTCCTGTACCGCTTCCTGAGGCGCTGTCCCCTGGCCGGGCGCTTTCCGTGCGGTCTCCTCAGCGGTGTCCTCAGCCGTCTCCGGTGCGGCTTCCCCGCCGGATACCTTCTGTCCGGCATCCCGAGCCGTCTCTCCGGCCCCGGGCTGCTCAGGGCTTTGAGCGGCAGTCTCCCCCGCTTCTTTATCGGAAGCGCCCTGGGGCAGATTCTCTGTCCACTCCCCGTTTCCCGGCACCCAGATTTCCCCGGAATTTGCCTTTACGTTCACGGCGATATGGCCTCCTGCCACGCTCACCCGCTGGCCGCTGAGCGCGCCGATATATTCCGCCGTGTTCCCCGCGGGCAGGGTCATCACATAGTCGCTGTCGTCATTGTTCACCGTGACCAGGACGGACTCTCCATTACAGTTCCTGGAGAAAGCGTACTGGCGGTTGGTCAGCAGCAGCTCCTGATAGTCCCCATAGGAAAGCGCCTTTATCTTCTGCCGCGCCTTGCCCAGCGCAGCGATCAGGCCCGTGCAGGCATTCTTCTCCAGAGCGTCGCCAAAATCCGACAGGGAGAGCGCGGGGCGCAGGGAGTCATCGGAATATCGCTCTTTTTTACCCTCTATACCGAATTCCGAGCCATAATAGACGGAAGGCACGCCCGGCAGCGTGTACAAGAGCACATGCACCGGCGCGAAATGGGCCTTGTTGTTCAGCTTCGTGTAGATCCGCTCCACATCATGGTTGTCCACGAAGTTGTACAGCTTCAGTCCGTCCGGCCTGTTCCCGCCCATGCCGTACAGACGCTTCACCGTGTGGGCGATCTCGAAGTAATTGTGGTCGTTGTGCCCGGAGTACAGGGCCTTGTGCAGATGGTAATTGGTGACGGAGTGCAGGGTCCCCTCGTTGACCCAGCGGGTGTAGTCCCCATGGATGACCTCGCCCATGAGCCAGAACTCCGGCTTCACCTCATCAGCCACACGGCGCAGCGCTTTCATATAATCGAAATCCAGCACATCCGCCGCGTCCAGCCTTATGCCGTCGATGTCGAACTCGCTGACCCAGAACCGCACCACATCGCAGATATAGTCCCTCACCGCGGGGTTCGACTGGTTCAGCTTTGCCAGCAGGTCATAGCCGCCCCAGTTCTCGTAGGAAAAGCCGTCGTTGTACTGGTTGTTCCCCCAGAAATTCACATTGCGGTACCAGTCTCTGTAAGGGGAATTCTCCCGCTTCTCCCGGATGTCCCGGAAGGCGAAGAAGTCCCGCCCCGTATGGTTGAACACGCCGTCCAGGATGACCCGGATGCCCTGCCTGTGGCACTCCGCCACATAGTTCGTCAGATCTTCGTTGGTGCCCAGGCGGCTGTCCAGCTTTTTGTAATCCGTGGTCTCATATCCGTGCCCCACGGACTCGAACAGGGGCCCGATATAGACCGCGTTGCAGCCGATTTCCCTGATATGGGCTATCCAGGGAATCAGGGTGTTCAGCCGGTGCACCGGCTCTGTGTAGGAATTCTCCCTGGGCGCTCCGGTAAGCCCCAGGGGGTAGATATGGTAAAAGATTGCCTCATCGTACCATGCCATGTCGCATTTCCTCCTGTACGGATCTACTTTTTCTGATTTCCTTTTCCAGTATAATCCGAACGGCGGAAATAGTCAACTCCTCCGCCCATGTCGAACACGCCCATGGCCTCAATGTCGATGGAGGAGGCGTCGATCAGCCCGGAGGCATCCTCCCGCTGCCCCTGATCCGTGGCAGGGATGGAGCCGTCAAGCTGTCCCCGGATGCTCTCTGCACGAAGCAGCACGGTCCGGTACAGCATCCCGGCGGCGGCGTCATATTCCGCGTAAGGATAGAACGCCGTGGAATCCGTCTCCACCAGCCCGTCAATCTGGCTCCGGATGCGGCCATAGACCTCCTCGAACCTCCCGCCGAAGACATACTCTTCCGTCAGCTTCCGCAGATATTCGTGATATTTCGCAAGATAAGCCTCGTCCTCCAGCAGGGCATCGAAAAAGTCCGTCCCCTGAAAGGGGGTATCGATGGCGTCATTGATCATTCCGGACGCGCCGTCCCCTGCGCCCATGCCCATCCCTCCGAAGGACAGATTGTAATCCCACGGAATGATGTTCAGTTTTCCATCGTTCTCATACAGGTAATAGTTGTGGGCCATAGTGCCGGAGAGGCTGTCCAGGTTCACGGAGAAGGTATGCACGGCCATGTATTTCAGCACATTGTCGATGTCGAGGGATTGCTCCAGCTCTCTTCCCTGGCTGATGTTGCGCAGCGCTTCTACTACTCTTTTGTGGTCTTTTTTGCCGCTGTCCGTCACTTCCCCCTCCCATATGGTGGAATAGCTGTCCAGGTCATCGTCGGTGTAATTCAGATCCGCTCCGCCCGAGCCCATGGAGAAACGCCCTCCGAAGGGCATGCCTCCGGGCTGCTGCTGCGTGGAGCCGTCTCCGTCCCCCTGACCGCCCTGACCGGGGTCCTGTATGTCCCCTGGCAGACCTTCCGGCGGCGCATTTCCCGGCAGGTCTTCCGAAGGCTCCGGCCATTCTTCCATATCCTCCCAAGGCTGACCTTCTCCGGAAGGGAGCTCTCCTTCGGTGGGAAATCCTTCTCCGGTAGGAAGCTCTCCTTCGGTAGGATATCCTTCTCCAGTGGGAAGCTCGCCTTCGGTAGGATATCCTTCTCCAGCGGGAAGCTCTCCTCCAAAAGGTAATCCTTCTCCAGTGGGAAACTCTCCTCCGGTAGGAAGTCCTTCTCCAGCGGGAAACTCTCCTCCGGTAGGAAGTCCTTCTCCAGCGGGAAGCTCTCCTCCGGCAGGAAGTCCTTCTCCAGTGGGAAGCTCTCCTCCGGCAGGAAGTCCCTCTCCGGCAGGAAACTCTCCTCCGAAAGGAAGCCCTCCTCCGAAGGAAGCTCCATCCTCTCCCGGCCTGCCGCCCTCCCCGGGCATATTCTGTCCTTCCTGTCCGCCCTTGCTCCTGTCCGGAAAGCCGTCCCTCTCCATACCGGGCCCGCCTCCCATATCCATCCCCTCCGGCTTATAGAGGTTTCCGCCCTCCACCCCGTAGTTGCGCAGCAGAAAGCTGTCCTCCACGGCCTCCAGCGCCAGATATACGCCCCAGTACGTACCGTTTACCGAAATTTCGGCATAATTGTGCAGGGAGGCATCCGCCTCCAGATACCGATACATATCATAGACGATGGCCTCCTTCATATTCGTGGCATCGGCGTAATTGTTGTTCAGAATCAGCTTGTCGAGCCCCAGGCAGGTCTGTCCATCCACATAGTGGTCAAATTCCAGCTTCAGGCTGTACCTGTCCGTGTCCGGATCCGCGGCAATGGCGGACAGGCTGGTATTGCCCTTGGGCCGGATTCCCACGTTCCGAAGTTCATGGCCGTTAATCGTCACGTCACAGGAATAGTATTCCTCCGCCATGGCATTGTCCAGCATCTCCTCCCATGCCCCATCCTCCATCCGGATGTCGATTTGAATCACCGAATCTTCGCCGAACAGCTCCGCCTCATACTCCATGGCAATGCCTTTTCCGCCCACCGCTTCCACGAGCCTGTGGGGAAACGCCACCGCCAGGACGCAGAGCAGGACGGCGGCGGCCATGGCGATGCACGCTGTTTTCACCGCATATCTGCTGCTGATCATGCCTTTTCCTTTCCGGGCGGACTGTTCCTTATCCGCCCTGTCTATTGTTTGCTCTGGCGTTCGTCCTGTCCGGCTGAGCTGTCGCCTGCCCTGGCTGGCATCCGCCCTGCCCCCGCCTCCAGCCTCTCAGGCCATATACTCCCCATTATAGCTCACCAGCGTGGCGCTGCTCACCCCGTCCACGGCATTGAGCCGGTTCACGAAGGCCGTCTCCCCGTCCTTCATGCGGATCTCCATGGTCAGCTCGATCCCGGCGGCATTCACGGTCTTGGACTTCACGGAAAGCCGCGCCACAGCTTCCCTAGCAATCGCCATGGCGGAGTCCTCCGCCCTTTCATCGCCGCAGTCCAGTATCAATATATACGGATTTTCGTGTATTTTTCGATTTGAAAAAAGCAGCAATATACATCCGATCATACCGGAGCCCAGCACCGCCAACGGTATCATGCCGGCCCCGATGACAATGCCCGCCGCGATGGACCAGAACAGGTACACAATCTCCATGGGCTCCTTGATGGCGGCCCGGAAGCGGACGATGGAGAGCGCGCCCACCATGCCCAGGGAAAGCACCACATTGGATGTCACGGCCATGATGACCAGCGTGGTCACAAGGGCCAGCCCGATCAGCGTCATGGCAAAGCCCGTGGAATACATGACTCCGGCAAAGGTCTTTTTATAGACCACGAAAATGAACAGCCCTATCGCAACGGCGAACGCCATGCCCACCAAAGTATCCACCAAAGAAAATTCCGTCACGCTCTCCAGAAATCCTGATTTGAAAATGTCCTGAAATGTATTCATCTTATATCCTCCCGATATTCCTCTGCCATGTTCGCGGCGCCCCACTGCATGAATCCCTGCCCAATCAGCGCACCGCCACACTAACCAAACCTCCTGCTGGCCCCGTATTTGGAGAAAGCCTGCTGCCTCAGCCCGCCCGTCTGGACCAGGTCCCGGATGACGGAGGGCAGGAAGGCGTCGTATTTGACCTCCAGCACCATGTCCCCGGGGGCCTCCCCCACGCTTACGTCCGTCCTCCCCTCCCCCAGGAAATCCCGACTGTACATGCCGCTCCTGATATGGGAGTCAAAGGTGATCCGCACGTTTCCCGGCCCGTAGAGATAGGCCTCCCGCACATAGGACACCAGTACCCTGGGGCGCAGCGCCTGATACCCCATCTTCGCGTACAATTCCCGCACCAGGGCCGCCGGATGCCCCCGCATCCAGCCCGTATCTCCCTCCAGCAGCCTCCTGCATTCCCCCTCCGCAATCTCCGCGTCGTACTTCCGGCACAGAGAATCCTCCTTGACCTTTTTCTCCAGGAGGATGAAGGAGAAGTCATCATTGTAATACCTAATGCGGAACTTCTCCCGGCACGGGACGCCGTACACCTTCTCCCGCAGGGCCTTGTCCGTAAAATTGTCAAAATAAATGCTCCTTATCAGATATCTGCCCGCCGCATTCCCGTGCGGGTCAGTACGCATCACCCGCCGCAGCCGGCTTTGGATCTCCAGATACTGGGGATACCCGATGCCGTATTTCAGCTCATGGCGAAAGCCCTCCCTCTGCTCCATCCCTGTCCTCCCTGTCCTGTCCCTGTGCCCGCCCGGGCCCTGGGAACCGTTCTCCTGGTGCATAGGGAAAGTATAAGGGGAGCTCCTGAAATGTACCTGAAATAAACTGTGTATCTTTTTTGAACAATTCAGGAGAAGGGGGCCATGGGAATGGAAGCCTTTATCAGGATACGCTCCCCGTCCGGCCTCTTCGCCTGGATCCTGCCCCCGTGGGCCTGGACGATCGCCTGTGCCATGGACAGGCCGATCCCTGTGCCTCCGGTCCGGGCAGACCGGGACTGGTCCACCCGGTAAAAGCGGTCGAACAGCCTGCTCAGATCCTGTGTCTGGGGCAGGCTGCAGCTATTCTCCACCTGGATACAGGCCCTGCCCCGCTTTCTGCAGACTTCCATGCGGATATCCCCGCCTTCGTCCGAGTGCCTCACCGCATTGTCCAGGAGGATGGATATGAGCTGGCGGACGGAATCCCTGTCCCCGTGGAGCACCAGGTCATCCTCTATGCGCTGGGCGTAGCGCTTTCCCCTGGCCTGCGCCAGCGCCGCGAAGGGCTCAGCCGCCTCCCAGGCCGCATCGCTTAAGGAGAAATCCTCCTTCTCCGGAAATGGCGCCTCCTCGTCCAGCCTGGAGAGCGCCACCAAATCGTTCACAAGCCTGCCCAGGCGCACCGTCTGCTTTTGGATGTTCTCGATCCACCGGTCCCCCTCATGCTCCATGGCCGCCGCATCCGCGCTGGCCGCGATGGAGGCGATGGGTGTCTTCAGCTCATGTCCCGCGTCCGTGATGAACCGCTTCTGCCGCTCTATGTTCTCCGCAAAGGGGAGGATGGCATACCGGGAGAAGAACAGGACAAGGAGGAAGACCAGAACCAGGCTGCCCGCCCCCGTCCCCAGGGACACGATAAACAAGGTGCGCATGAACTGCAGGGAATCCGCCACATTCAGGAACAGGACGGTGATTCCCCTCTCGTCCCTGCTGACGAGATACCGATATTCCTTGTAATAACCTTTCGTCTTCCCCCCGGCGAGGACCTTCTCCGTATATTCTCCGGCCATATCCTCATCTATGGAGGAGATATGGTCTCTGGCGATGAACAGGATGCGCCCCTCCGGGTCGCAGTGGGCAGCGAAAAAGCGGGTGGTGAACTCCGCCTCCGGCCCTCCCCCCGGCATGTCCGCCATGGGGGGCAGCGGGGCCTGGGGCCTGTGGAAGGCCCGCTGCTCCCGGCCCAGGAGATTCTCCGCCATCTGGTCCCGGACGGATGTGGTCTTACAAAAATTCACAAGATTGATTCCCGCCAGCAGCATCGCCATCACCGTCCCGAAAGCCGCCATGGCCGCCAGGATGAAACGTCTGCGCATTTTCTTCAGCATCCCGTCTCCTCCATTGAATAGCCCGCGCCCCGGATCGTCCTGATTTCCACCCGGCTCCCAATCTGCTTGAGCTTCCTGCGCACAAATCCGATGTGCGTCCAGACCACGTCGATGCCGGACTCGGAATCCTGCCCCCATATCCTGTCCATCAGATGGCTGGTGGAGAACACGAACCGGGGGTGCCGCAGGAAGAGCTCCGCCAGCTGGAACTCCTTATTGTTCAGGCGCACCCACTGTTCCCCGCAGCCCAGCATGTACCGGTTGCGGTCCAGGCTCACGTCCCCGAAGGCCAGAAGCGCCTCCGGGCATCCGGCGTTCCTGCGGGAGAGCGCCTTCACCCTGGCCACGAACTCCCTGCCGGCGAAGGGCTTGGGCAGATAGTCGTCCGCCCCCGCCTCCAGCCCGGCCACCCGGTCCTCGATCCCCCCTCTGGCGGTCAGCATCAGCACGGGAACCGCGGAGCCGCTCCCCCGGATTCCGGCCAGCACCTCCATCCCGTCCACCCCGGGCATCATGATGTCCAGCACGATCACGTCATAGGCCGCGCCCCGGAACCGCTCCAGCGCCTCCTCCCCGTCATGGACCACGTCCACGGAGAATCTGTTCTTTTCCAGCAGGAATTTCAGGGCCCCGGCAAGCTCCACCTCGTCCTCTGCAATTAAAATACGCATATTTTATACCTCAATTTCGTCTATTTTCAAATCCCCGGGACGACATGTCCCGGATTCAAGCTTACCCCGAACCTGAATCCCATGTCAATACTCCGGGCAAAACAAGTACGTAATGTAAATTGCTTTTTTCTGTGAATATGTTATAATATTGACTCAGAAGGGAACTGAGTCAACTTTTGATTCCATGTGCGCCGAAGCGCACGAAATTATGGTATAATATCTTTGTCAATAAAGAACCTCTTACAGTGAAAGGACAAGCATGGAAACCCGCAAAATCAAGAATGGACATCGCACAACCTATTTTCTAATCGGAAGCTTCACCCTGCTGCTGCTGATCAGCATAGGGGCCTTCATCTGCCTGGGCCGCTATATCAGCAGGGAGAGCGAAAAATCCATCCATACAGTTGGCGATCTGTACATGGCCGGCATCAACAACCATATCACAGCCCATTTCCGCACACTGATCGAGCTGAAATTGGAGCAGGCCGAAGCGATAGTGGAGGTAGTCCCGTCAGATATGGCCGACAGGGACGAGCTGTACCAGGAGCTGGTCTACAGGTCCAACGTCAGGAACTTCAATTACCTGGCCCTGTATTCCGAGGACGGGAAAATGGAGATGCTGGACGGGAACCCCATCCAGCTTGCGGATCCGGATTCCTTCCGGGAGTCCCTCCTGCGCCGCGAGAAAAAGATAGCCGTGGGCTATGATTCCCTGGGCACCGAGGTGGTCATCCTGGGCATCAGCGCGGAATATCCCATGGAAAACGGCGAGGCATGCATGGCCCTGGTGGCCGCCGTCCCCATAGACTACATCAGCGCCATGCTGGGCACGGACGAGGAGAACGCCCTGATATCCTCCAACATCATCCGCAAGGACGGCAGCTTCATCATCAGCGATACGGGCATGGACTACAAGGATTACTTCGAAAGCCTGTACCAGCGGTATCCGGCCAGCGACCACCGGAAGATAGATGCTTATGTCCGGGAACTTTCCGATGCCATGGAAAAGAAGGAGAGCTATTCCACCGTCCTGGATTTGGGGAACACCAGCCAGCAGATCTATTGTACGCTGCTCCCCTATTCGGAATGGCATCTGGTGACAGTGCTGCCCTTCGGCCCCCTGAACGAAACCGTGGAGAGCCTCAACGCAAACCGGACCTTCGCCACTGTGCTGGTGGGCTTCATCATCCTCACAGTGCTGCTGGTCATCTTCTATATCTATTTCCGGATGACCTGCAAACAGCTCAGGGATCTGGAAGCGGCCCGCGAGGAAGCCCTGGCGGCCACCCGGGCCAAGAGCACCTTCCTCTCCAATATGAGCCATGACATCCGCACGCCCATGAACGCCATCGTGGGCATGACCGCCATCGCCACGGCCCATATCGACGAAAAGGATCAGGTGATGAACTGCCTGAAGAAGATTACCCTGTCCGGCAAGCATCTGCTGGGCCTGATCAACGATGTGCTGGACATGTCCAAAATCGAGAGCGGCAAGATGACCCTGACCGCGGAGCGGGTCTCTCTCCAGGAGGCGATCGAGGGCGTGGTGGGCATCGTGCAGCCTCAGGTAAAGGGGAAGAGCCAGAACTTCAACGTCCATATCCACAATATCATATCGGAGGACGTATACTGCGACAGCGTCCGCCTGAACCAGGTCCTGCTGAACCTCCTGTCCAATGCCGTGAAATATACCCAGGAGGGCGGCCTGATCCAGCTCTCCCTGTACCAGGAGGAGAATCCCCCCGAAAAGGGCGAGAATTATGTCCGGACACATATCACCGTGGCGGACAATGGCACCGGAATGTCCGGGGAATTCCTGAAGCATGTCTTCGACTCCTATTCCAGGGTGGACACCATGCGCGTGCACAAGACGGAAGGGGCGGGGCTGGGCATGGCGATTACGAAGCACATCGTGGATGCCATGGACGGCAAGATTACCGTGGAGAGCGAGCTGAACAAGGGATCCAGGTTCCAGGTGATCCTGGATCTGGAAAAGGCCGAGCCCTCAGAAGTGGACATGATCCTTCCCGCCTGGAAAATGCTGGTGGTGGATGACGACGAGACCCTGTGCCGCACAGCGGTGGATGCCCTGGATTCCATCGGCATCCAGGCCGACTGGACCATGAGCGGGGAGGGCGCCATCAACATGGTGGAGAAGCATCATCAAGCCCGCGACGACTATCAGATAATCATGCTGGACTGGAAGCTTCCGGGCATGGACGGCCTTTCGGTTGCCAGACAGATCCGGCGGATCGTGGGCGATGACATGCCCATCATCCTGATCTCCGCCTACGACTGGAGCGAATTGGAGGCGGACGCAAAGGAGGCCGGCATTAACGGTTTCATCTCCAAGCCTCTGTTCAAGTCCACCCTGTTCTATGGACTGAAAAAATATATGGATGTGGAGGACCTGCAGGCCGCGGAGGGCAGCCAGGCAGAGCTGGCCGGACGGCGGGTGCTGGTGGCCGAGGACAATGAACTGAACTGGGAGATCTTGCAGGCGCTGCTGTCTGATATCGGCATAGAACCGGAATGGGCGGAGAACGGGCAGATCTGCCTGGAGAAATTCCGGGCGTCCGCGCCGGGACATTACGACATCATCCTGATGGATGTCCGCATGCCTGTGATGAACGGCTATGAGGCCACGGAGGGCATCCGCGCTTCCGGGCATCCGGATGCCGCCGCCATCCCCATCATCGCCATGACCGCAGACGCCTTCTCGGAGGACATCAAGCGATGCCTGGACTGCGGCATGAATGCCCATACCGCCAAGCCGATCAACTTCGACGAGGTAATCGTACTGCTGAAAAAATACATCTTATAGGACAGACGGCTCACCGTATCTTTGCAAGCGCTTCCCTGGACAATATCTTCCGGATGTTCAGCGCGAAGAGCGAAGTGGCTACCGTGGCCGAGATGGCGTCCGACACGGGCTCCGCCCAGTAGACGCCCATCACCCCCATGAACCGGGGCAGGATAAGGGCCAGTGGAATCAGCAGGATGATTTTCCGCAGCACCGCGATGAAGAGCGAAATCTTCGCCTGCCCCAGCGCCAGGAAGGTGGGCTGGATGCCGTTCTGCAGCCCGAACACCAGCATGCCCGCCATGAAAATCGGCATCACCTTCCCGGTCAGCGCCACCAGCTCCGCCTCATTGGTAAAGAACCCCGCGTAGAACCGGGGGAAAATCATGCTGGTGGCCGTTGTCAGGAGCCGGAACCCAAAGCACATGCCTATCATCCAGCCGTAGAGCTTTTTCACCCTCCTGAAATTCTGCGCCCCGTAGTTGTAACTGATGATGGGCGTCATTCCCTGGGTGAAGCCGTTGATGGGCGCTGAGAACAGCTGCATGACGCTCTGCATGATCGTCAGGGATCCCACATGCATATCCCCGCCGTAGGCCTGCAGCCCATGGTTCAGCACGATGCTGATGAAGCTCTCCGTGGCATTCATGATAAAGGGAGAGATGCCCAGGGAGAACACGCTTCCCAGTACCTTCCCCTCCAGCCGCATGCAGCTCTTCCTGATCTTCAGGGAGGATCTCCTGCCCATCAGGAAAGACACCACCCAGGCCGCGCTGAGCCCCTGGGATATCACAGTGGCCACCGCCGCGCCCTTCACCCCCATGCCAAGCCCGAAGATGAACACAGGATCCAGGATGATGTTCGCCACCGCCCCGATCAGCACGGAGAGCATGGCCGTCCTGGGCTGGCTCTGGCAGATGATGAAGGCGTTCAGCCCAAGGGCCATCTCCACGAACAGCGTCCCTGCCAGGTAGATGGACAGATAGTCCGTGGCATAGCCAATCGTGGCGTCGCTGGCGCCGAACATGTACAGCAGGGGCCTCTGGAACAGATAGAAGAATGTCATCAGCGCCACCGCGCACAGCAGCAGGAAGCTGACGCTGTTGCCCAGGATCTTCTCCGCCCGCTCCCTGTCCCCCTTCCCCAGCCAGATGGCCGCCAGGGGAGCCGCACCGTTGCTGATGAACGCGGAAAAGGCGGAGATGAACACCGTGATGCAGAAGGTGACGCCTACGCCTGTGAGGGCATTGGCTCCCACGCCCTCCATATGCCCGATGTAGATCCGGTCGATGATGCTGTATAAGATATTGATGATCTGGGCCAGGATGGCGGGCAGGGTCATGCTGGCCATGAGCTTGCCGATGGATTCCGTCGCCATCCTCTCTTCCCTTGTCTTGTCCGTCGCTGCCATGTGGTATATCCGGCTCCTTTCCATTGATAAACTGTAAAATCCCATGAATTCCATGCGCAGTATCCATCATAGCACAATCGAATCCCCGGTACAAGAAATTTATGCCGCATATATTCTGCATGGACGGCCTGCCGCATGCCCATCCCGGCTCCGAACCGTCCCTTACCGTAAATCAGCGCTCTGTTTTCGTTTCAGCGTCTGCATATTCTTAGAGATTCTTTTCCATATACCCGCATGTAAACGGGAAGAAATCGAATTTCTTCGTCCCGGTATGCACAAAGCCAAACGACTCGTACCATTTTCTCAACACTTTGTTCTCTTCCACAATGCCTATGTTTATCTTATCACAATATATACTGCATAACGATTTCACTTGCCGTGAAACCAGACTGCATAACGCTGACTGGTTCAATCGCATGATTACATTAGGCAGTATTCAGCGTTATGCAGTATAATGCCCCGGCAGCCTTAAATGCATCCCTCAGAAGTTCCTCCCCAATCCCATTGTGCCGGTATGCAGGCATGACGCATAAATTGTTCAACTCGCACGCCTTGTTTTCCTGTAATAGCAAGGAATAGTATCCAACAATGGTTCCCTTCTCCCAAAATGCGTACATGAGTCTATGCTCTTTCGCCAAATGCCATTCCAATCGTTCTTCTGTGGTTGCAAATGCTGTAAATCTCGGCGCGTTTTCGACAGTAAATCCAAATTCGATCGCAACTGTGGAAAAGCTTTCCCTGATCACTTTTACGCATTCAGCAATATCTTTCTCAGCTACTTCTTTTATCATAATAAACACCTCATCAAATCCTATTTTATATAAGTATCAGCAAACGAAAACCTTTAACCGCCAAAAAACGCCTGGTTACTCCTGCCATACTTTAATTATACATAAAATCCCTGTCTTTACAATAAATTTCGAGCGAAACAATACTTATATCCAGAGTGAAGGAATTAATCAGGATTTCGGAATTTATGATTGCCCGGATGATTTACTTAAAGAACATCATCAGGAAATGTCAGTATTAAAAGCCATAAATCCCATTTTATCAACAACCCCAAAAAAGGCAGCCGCCCGGTCAAAGCGGTTTGCCTTTTCCTGTCCCCGTTCTCTTACTCGCCCCTGCGAAACAAACTAAAGCGTGACAATTTCAGCGAAAAGGAACTAAGACAGACAGCCGACATTCTAAATTGTGATTTCAAGGGGTTATTTGTAATGAGAGATACCGGAGAAGAAATATAAAAACTTCTTGCGTCCATTCCCGGAATGTGCTATAGTAATCATAGAAAAGGGAAAGCCATAGAAGCGGCTCTACCCTCCGAATAAGCTAAACTTCCCAGCTAGAAGCCGGGCGGCCGTCACTATTGGTAGTAGTGGCGGCTATTTCCTTTTTCCCCTAAAGATTGTGTAGCACAACCCAATCAGGGCAACAATGAATATTCCAATCTGAATCAGATCAGAGTATGTAACATACATTGCATCACCCTCCTTTCTTTCGTCTGGAGGGTTACTTGACCCTCCGTTAAAGCAAGAGGGTAGGAGCCGCCAAAAGCGGTTCCCAAAGCAAATCCCGGCAGTGACGCATTACAAGGGATGCCTGACCTGCCCTTGTTCGTCTGTGGGTCATCGGGTATATTCAACTGGCCAGATATTCCTTACTCAAACTCACCAATGATACTTCCTTTTTGGATGATATGCTTTTCCGCCTTTTTCAGAAAATTTCTTTTCGTAGAGTTGGCACTTATATTTATTTCACACTCCAGGGAATAGACTGTAAAACGGTAAATATGCTTTTTCCCTTTCGGCGGCTTCGGCCCTGCATAACGGTGCAGACCATATCCTATCCCCTGGCGGGCATTCCTCAACATTGGCACAGCCTTTCCAGCCGGAATGTTTCCTTTTATTTTATCAGCGGCGGGTATGTTCCATATGATCCAATGCGTAAAATCCTTAACCGGATGCGATAAATCTTCCAATGTAACAGCGAGAGTTTTCGCATTCGGGGATAAGTTCTTAATTACAAATTCCGGCGATTTATCCTGCCCCCGCCCTGTATATTCCATGGGAAATCTGCTTCCGTTATCCATGCCGATACACTGAAATTCCAAAACATCATTATTCATAATTCCTCCCATTATCTTTCATCCACTTTTCAGAGCCGCACCCGTCCATAGTGGCTGCCAATGTTCTTAAACGCAGTCCGCAGAAGCAAAGTTTTATACGCCTCTGCGGAATAGGGTGTATAGATTATATCTTCATATCCAGCCCTTCCGCCATGCCGGATTTCCCGGACACCATTGACGTGATGCTCTCATCCGCAAAAATCTCATCCAGCACATCAGACGGAATCTGATTGCCATGCGTCCATCCAGGCACCTTTTCTTTCACGGCACTGGCTACTTTTCTTCCAATGCTTATTTCCAACTGCTGTAATGTCCATGATGCTGCTGAACGGTCACCTACTTTCAGCGTCTTATAATAATTATTTTTAATACGGGCAGATGCCTCCCATTCGTCTCCACTTTCCCCTGACATTCCGTTATACTTGTAATACGCTTTTTTCACATCATCCAAAACAAGCTGCTTCATCTCATCAGACACTTTTATGATCCTTCTGCTATTGGCTGTGATTCTCATCCCTTCCACGCCATAAGAATTTTTACGGTGGCCGGTAAGGAAATCCTCCAAAGTATTCCTGCCGCCCGCACCGGAACGCCTTGCCCCGGCGAAAGGTGTATCTGTCCTGCCGGACAAAAGCTGCCAGATTCCCTGGCTGTTATTTCCTATACGCATGATAAAACCCTCCTTCTATATGGTCAGATCCAACTTTGCGCCTTTGCCTTCTTCCTGCACTTTCACAGGCTGGCTTGATTCCGCTTTTGCCTGTTCCATCAATTTTTCCACGGATTCCGCCTTTGCCAGCTTCTTCTCCTTTAAGTTTTCCTCCTCTTTCTTCTTCGCACGTTTTTCCGCTATCTGCTTCTGTACCTTTTCCTTATAGACCGTGCCGGGGTTCTCCATTGTGTCCCTGCTCCTGCCGACCATCCAGTAAGACACTTTCCCATTCTTGTCAATGAGGGCGCCTGCGCTGAGTATCTCGTCATTGTTCTCCCTTGCGAACTTCTCAATCCGCTCTGAATTGCCGGACATTTCTGCAAAAACCTTCTCATACTTTGCCGCTGCCGCCGGGTCTGACGCCATCTTCTCTACGATGCTGGATGAAACCGCTATGTTGTTATAGCCCCTGCTCCCAAGCATATAGGCATCTTCCTGTTTCCCATTCTTGAAGTCTGCCACCGTTATGTTCACATCCGGGTATTTCTCTTTCAGACTATTCAGGTAAGCCTGCGAATCCCCATTGAGGGAACTGCTCCCATTT
>NZ_CAJUCP010000032.1 GCF_910585425.1 uncultured Acetatifactor sp.
AGAAGTGATAAAAAAGTTCGCCTAACATGCCAGTTAGGCGAACTTTTTTATGATACGTTAAGTCATATGACGCTTTCTTTCAGATTATCGGAAAATACCGACTCTGCCGCCTCCGGAACTACTCCTCCAGCACCTCTACCTCTATAACATCTATCCCAACCGGCTCAGCATCACTCTTGATCTCCCCAAATCCACCAAACGGAATCTTCCCCTCTCTCTCCCACAGGCGCACCTCCACCTCCAGCGTGGGCATGTCGTCCGGATATTGGGCAATGGACATGCCCTCCTCCCAATATCCAGGCTCCACCACAAGCTTGACGCTCTCCCCCAGAGAGTAGCTGGAAATCATTCCCAGTTCAATGTCATTCACCTTTTTCCTCCCGATGTCCACCTCCCCCAAGTCTGTCCTGTCCCACTTGTCGAACAGCCGCATCTGCCCTGTCTCTTCCACGACATAAAATCCGATTCTCTCATACAGCATGTCCTGCATCACATCCAGTTCCAGCGCATAGTCCTGCGGTGAGCCTTCATCGCTGTACTGCACTATATGCAGCTCCTGGGCCGCGACGCCGGTGCCCGTATAGATGTTCAGCGCCACCTGCAGCTGCCTCTTCTCCCCATTCCAGTACATTTCCGGCAGGATTGTACGGGGAGACGTATAAGTCCAGTCGAAATAATCCACATCATCGCCAATCTCCACAGCCACCCCTTCCCAGCACCATTCCGCGTCATTGTAGCCATAGAGCCTGATGCCCTCCTCCGGAAGTTCGGCAATGAGGACCACATGGTCCCAGAGGCCGGGCTCCGTCACAAGGGCCATATGCCTGCTGCGGATTTCCTCCCAGTCTATTCTCTTGAACCTGGCTACCACGTCCACCCTGCGGTTCTTTGGAATCCAGATGCCGTCCTCCCCATAGGGCTGGTACATGGTGATCGACATGGGCAGATTCTCCTCTTCCTGTGGGAATCCGATATTGAAGTTTATGGAGCCCGGCTCCTCAAAGAGGCGCTGCAGCGTTATCTGGGAAGAGTCCTCCGACAGGTTCAGCAGCCTCCTGGCGGCGCTCTCCGGCTGGAAGAGATCCTGATAGGCCGTGCTGGAGCTGAGCAGGGCCTGGCTGTTCAGTGCCTCCCCCAGCCCATTGGTCTCGTAGTCCATGGCGGTGCCGTCGATTCCGAAGCGCCCGTAAGCCTCGCCGTATTCCTCTATAGAAGAAATATCGTCCAGCCAGGTCAGCTCCTCCCTGGTCACCACATACCCGCCGTCCTGCTTTCCATAAAAAATCTGCTCCTTCCAGATCGTCACATGGGGCTCCGATGTCCATGCATAGTAGAGGATGACTGCATGCTCCGGACTGACCTCGCATACCACGGCGTCCCTGTCCACATTCTCCGGCCATGGGCTGGAGAATCCGAAGCTGCGCTGTCCCTGGGGCCCGGAGAGCATGTCGTCCAATTCGAATTCTTCCGCGACACCCTCGGTTGCCAACCGCTGGATGGCATTTCCGTCCCGGCTCACAAAGGCTTCGGTCCATTCTCTTACGAACGCTTCCCGCAGGGCGCTGTCCGCTGCCTCTGTCTCCGCGGAATCCCCTGCCGTCTGACCGCCGCTGCCAGGCTCCCCATCACTTTCTCCGGCCCCTCCGTCGTCTCCATGCTCCCCGTCACTTTCTCCAGACCCTCCGTCGTCTCCGGACTCCCCGTCACTTCCTCCGTGCTTCCCGCCGTCATCGCCGACTGCCCCACTGCCTCCGTCCGGCCCGTCAGTCTCTGTCCCCGTTCCGCCAAATCGCTCCCCGCCGTCGCCACCCTGCCCATCCAGAACAGCGCCCTGCTTCGTCCCGCTTCCGTTCCCGGCGGCATACCGGCTATCCCCTCCCGCGTTTCCGTCCGCTTCGGCTTCTCCGTCTGCCCCCGAAGGCAGCGGCTGTGCATCCCCGGAATCCATTGGATCCGTCAGAAAACATATCGCTACCGCGATACAGGCAGCCACTGCCGCCACTGCCATCCAGAACCCGGGCTTCTTATACCGAATCACCGCCTTGATCCTCTCCCTGACCCCCACTTCCCCGAAAGCCAGCGGATATCCCAACGCCCCGCGCCTGTCAAGGCTGCATGCCAGCAATGCCTCCGAGTACAGCCTCCTCCTGTGCGCATCGTACCCCTTTATGACGCTTTCGTCACAGGCCAGCTCCAAATCCCTGCAGAACAGGGAATACGCCGCCCAGACCAGCGGATGGAACCAGTAGGCGCATAGCAGCGCATACCCCGCCATCTTCCACAGATTGTCCAGCCGCCTCAGATGGGCCCGTTCATGGGCCAGCACCGGGACGCGCATTTCCTCCGGCATATGGACGGGCAGATAGATGCGGGGCCTCACTATGCCCAGCACAAAAGGCGTGTCCGTGAACTCGCTCTCATATACGGATTCCTCCAGCCGCACCGCCGTCCGCACCCTGCGCCATAGCCGGATGTAGCTGACCAGTGAATGCAGCACCAAAATCCCCATGCCCGCGGCCCATATGATACCGCCGGCAAAAAGGACGCGCGCCGCCAGGTTCACGCCTGTATGCGCGCCTGTATCAACCCCTGTTCCAGGGCCAACCCCTGTTCCAGGGCCAGCACCTGTGCCAGAGCCAGCACCTGCGTCTGTGCCAGCACCTGTGTCCGTGCCAGCAGCGCCGTCCAACCCCGCGCCCGATACGGCGGCGGAATCAAAGGAACGGCGAAACGCCGGATTCACGGCATCATCCAGGAACCGGATGCCGCTGTCCACAAATTTTCCCTCCGGACCGTCCATGCCGCCATGCACCGTCTCCCTGCTGGGAATCAGGCTGAATGCGCTCTCCATCGAAAACGGGCAGGCCAGCCGCACCGCCACCAGCGCCCACAGCAGGCAGCTCGTCCATTTCGGCGCTCTCCGAAGCAGCAGGCGCAGCGCAGCTACCGCAAGGATCACCCATCCCGCCGCTATGCTCCTGTTCAGTATCTCTACAAAAATATGTTCCATACGCGTCCCTCCTACTGCTCTGACAGCGCCTGTCCCTCCGGATCCTTCCCGTCCTCATACCGGTCCAGCATCCGGCGGATCTCCTCCACCTCTTCCCCTGACAGCTTCTTCCGCTTCGTAAAGGCGGCGATGAAAGCGGGGATGGAGCCCTGGAACGTCTTCTCCACCAGCTCGTCGATCTCCGCCGCCTGCACCTGGTCCTTGGAGACCAAAGACGTCACCACCGCATTCTCGTTCTTGACCACGCCCCTGTCAGACAGCCGCCGGATGACGGTGTAGGTGGTGGTGCGGCTCCAGCCCAGCTTTTCGTTGCATAATTTCGCCAGCTTCGTGCTGTTAATCGGCTCGTTCTCCCATAGAATCAGGCAGAAACGGTACTCGCTCTCGAATACTTTCGGTGTCTCCATAGAATCTCTCCTTTCAAGACTAATGTATTAGACTGATTTGAGTCTAACACGTTAGACGTCTCCTGTCAAGAATAAAAGGAATTCTATCTACTGTTTTTTCTATCAAAAAAGGAGAAGTTTCCCCTTCTCCTTTTGCTGCCTGGCTGCTTTCATCATCTTAATCCCAATTCTGAAGCAATGAATGCTTCTCTAAATGCCTTATTTTACACTCATCAGTACAATTTTTACATGCATAACTACATTTGCCACATTCACTTACTGCTTGATGTTCATTCATTTTATTCCTTATGCCTTCACAGTCGTCTATCCAGCATTCCCCGCTGCTATGCAGAAAATTGTTCCTCTTCGTCAACCTGAAATGCCCATTTATACATTTTGTTGCCTCTACTAACAGTTCATTTGCAAAAATGCTCCTTGTTTGGTATATGATGTCCCACTTCAGCGATAAATCCTTTAACCCTTTTATCCATATTCATCGTATCAAAATACTCTATATTAGCATTTATGCAATTGTTTACATATTCTAATACATCCCTATGTCTTGTATTGGATATATCAGATATATACTCATAAGATAACAACACTTCTTCAAAACAATAATACTTCGTATAATAGAATTTCACACCTAATTTTGCACACAAGCTTTCCGTATTTGCCACTAAATCATATGGATTAAAATCTTTCGTTATTTTTACATAATCAAATACTATAAGCAGTTCATCTCCGGACATTAGTGTATCGGATAAATTCTGAACTTGGCGCAATAAAGTAGTATTGCCGCCTTCATTATGAATCAATGGAACCATCATATATGTTCCGGGGCTCCGATGAACCGATACGGCGGCTTCCCAGAAATCGCGGGCAGAATTTTTATCCTCAGTCACTATATAAAACACTAGCACCATCCTCCTACGTTATATCTATATTCAAGCCTGAACTCTCTGTCATGCTCTCTCATCTCCGCAACATGGTTTGGCGTTATCTCTATGCCCAGCGACTTCCGTGTAAATATCAAGTATCTGTTGCTTATATCTCTATTTATATAGTCTACTAAATCGTCATCCAGTATCTGTTCTGCCCTGTCTATCAGTATAAGGGTATGATTATTCTCTTTTAGCTTATCGACATTGTCTTCGTTTACTACAAACATGCCATCCGCGCTATACTTTCTGGCTACTATATTTTTGTCCCTGGCTATATTCATTATTTTATTACATAGCAATGTTTTTCCAGATGCACTATCCCCAACTACTATATTGACATTCCCCCTCAACTGCAAGTTGTATATGTTTCCGTCTTTATCATCAAATTCTATCCTGTTTGTCTCCCAATCATATACTTTCTTCATTTTTACCCCCGGTAATCAGAATTTAAATAACGAATCTATCACCTGACAATCGTCTACCTTGTATGTCCTTTTTGAACATTTTAACAGCTTATTTCTATGCTCTAATATCACTCCTATGTCATATCCGCCCTCCTCTATGGCACGGAACAGTTCTTCCAACGAGTTCCATCCACACTCTGTTGCATCTATCGCCAGCACATCTTTATACCTTTCCCTGTTCTCTTTTATAAATATATAGTTCAATACAGTCTTGCAGCCTGTCGATAAATTGTTGATGTCTGTTACCCCATAAGGTGTCTGTATTGTGCCCGTATTCGCATCCAGCAACGACGCTCCATCTATTTTATTCATTACCCTTAATGAAGCATCTCCTAAACATTTAGCTGATACATTATTTATAAAAAAGGACTCATTATCTAATAAGATGCTCTCTCTGTCAAACTTAGCTTTATCCCTGTACAGCCTTATCATATCTACCCCCTCTATTCCACTTTTTCTTTTATTATACTGCAATACCCATGGAATATCAAATCTATGTGGTTCCCGTCATAAAGGAATTTTCCATCAAGAAAAATGGGCATGCACCCCACGGTACATGCCCATTCTACTATTTCCGGCCATCCAAAGACCGGGACGCCTTTATGAACGTCTATCTGCACTCATATTCCATTGAATCAGCAACTCCGAATCCCGTCAATTATTTCGCAAGCACCATCATAATCTCATTGCTCCTGGCGATGAACTTGGTCATGGCCTCCGGCGACAGCGGCGCCTGCTGGATCTTCGCCAGGTCGTAGAGCTGCTCGCAGATCATCCCCACGTTCTCGCCCTCCTGGTTCTCGTTCACATACTTGACCAAAGGATGGTTGGCATTGAGGATAAGGGTCTCGCCCTCGCCGCCGAAGCCGCCCATGTCCATGCCGGGCATGGAGTACATCTTCATCATGTCCTGCATGCGCCTGCTCTCCTCGGACAGGGTAAGCACGGAGGAAATCTTCTCATCCTTGAGCTTCTCCACCTTGACTGTCAGCTTGTCATTCTCCAGGGCCTTCTTCATGATCTCGCCCAGGGCCTTGGCCTCTTCCTCCAGGGCCTTGGCTTCCTCTTCGTCCGTCTCGCTCTTCAGCGCGTCCGTCACGTCCGCGTCAATCCGCTGGAACTTCACGCCCTCGTTCTTGGACTCCAACTGCTGGATGAAGGGCTGGTCGATATTGTGGGTCAGGATGACGGCATCCATGCCGTTGTCCCTGAACATCTTGATATACTGGCCCTGCTGCTGCTCGTCAGTGACGTAGTAGATGGTCTTGTCCTTCTTCTCCTCGGTCTCTTCGCCGTCCTTCTCCTCAGAATCCGCCTCATCGGTGACCACCTCGGCCTCCACCTTCTCGCCGTTCTCGTCCACCGCGCTGCCGGCCTCTTTCTCTTCGCCGTTTTCCGCCGCGTCCTTCTCCGCGTCGTCAGCGGTATCGGTAGGCTTCACCTCCAGGCACTCCGGCAGGGTCAGGTACTTGCCCTCCAGGTTCTTGAACAGGATATAGTCGTTCATCCTCTCGCAGAACTTGTCGTCCTTCAGGCAGCCGAACTTGATGAAGGGGCTGATGTCGTCCCAGTATTTGTCGTACTCCTCCTTCTCCGTCTTGCACATGCCGGACAGCTTGTCCGCCACCTTCTTGGAGATGTACTCGGAAATCTTCTTCACGAAGCCATCGTTCTGCAATGCGCTCCTGGACACGTTCAGAGGCAGGTCGGGACAGTCGATGACGCCTTTGAGCAGCATCAGGAACTCCGGGATGACCTCCTTGATATTGTCGGCGATGAAGACCTGGTTGTTGTACAGCTTAATCGTCCCCTCGATGGACTCGTACTCCATGTTAATCTTCGGGAAGTACAGGATGCCCTTTAAATTGAAGGGATAGTCCATGTTCAGGTGAATCCAGAACAGGGGCTCCTTATAGTCATGGAACACCTTGCGGTAGAACTCCAGGTACTCCTCCTTGGTGCAGTCGTTGGCATGTTTTGCCCACAGGGGTGTAGTCTCGTTCAGGAGCTCCGGACGCTTCTTAATCTTCAGCTTGACGGGTTCGGGCTCTTTCTCCTCTTCGTCCTCTTCCGCTTCCTCCGCTGTATCCGCCTCATCCGCGGAATCCTTCTCTTTCTTCTCCGCTTTATCGTCCTTTTTCTCCGGCTGAATCACCTCCAGGACTTCATCATCCTCGCGCTTCTCGTCCTCCTTGATAATCTGGGTCTCTGTGGTATTGGCCTTGGACAGGTAGATCTCCGTAGGCATGAAGGAGCAGTATTTCTTCAGCACCTCACGGGCCTTGTACTCGTTGCAGAACTCCAGGCAGTCCTCGTTGAGGAACAGGGTAATCGTAGTACCTACCTCTGTCCTGTCCCCATCCTCCATGGAGAATTCGGTGCCGCCGTCGCACTCCCAGTGCACGGCCTTCGCGCCCTCCTGATAGGACAGGGTGTCGATGTGCACCTCGTCCGCCACCATGAAGGCGGAGTAGAAGCCAAGTCCGAAATGGCCGATGATCTGATCCGCGTTGCTCTTGTCCTTGTATTTCTCTATGAAGTCGGAAGCGCCGGAGAAAGCAATCTGGTTGATGTACTCCTCCACCTCGTCCGCGGTCATGCCCAGGCCATTGTCCGTGAAGGTCAGGGTCTTCTTCTCCGGATTGACGATGACGTCTATCCTCGCCTTATATCCCTCCGGCAGGGCATACTCGCCCATCATGTCCAATTTCTTCAGCTTCGTCACGGCGTCGCAGCCGTTGGAGATCAGCTCCCTGTAAAAGATGTCGTGGTCGTTATACAGCCACTTTTTGATAATCGGAAAAATGTTCTCGCTGTTGATTGATAAATTACCGCTCTTCGCTGCCATGTTACAACATCCCTTTCTTCCTGTTTTTTATGAAAAAATCAGCAACTGCAAATCCTGAGACTTAGTTTAAGACGGACTTGTCCAAAAGTCAAGACAAAATTAGCACTCATTTTAAACGAGTGCTAATAATTCCCTGCAAAAGCCCGGAAACACTGGATTTCCGGCTTTCTAAAATTTTTCTAAACTATGGATATGGCCCCGCTGCGGCAGCCCTCAATCCGGAAAATACTTCGCATAGACATCGAAGAACCCCGTTGTCTCCACCTCTTCGTCACGGAGCAGCGCGATCTCCTCCCACACCTTCTCGTTCAACTGGCGGGCCAGGGTCTCCACGAAAGCGTCATACTCCTGGCCGAAGACCTCCCTGCGCCGCTCCTCCACGATCTGCAGCTTGTTCAGGTCCGTCTGCTCCCTGTCGAAGGTGCTGAGGCATTTGATGATCTCATAGCCGGACTCCGTCTCCACCACCTGGCTCACCTCCCCGGTCTCCAGGGCGAAGGCGGCCTCCTCAAAGGCGGCGTCCATCTCCCCCTTGCCGAAGGAGCAGCTGATGGCATCGTCCTCGCTGTAGCGGGTGGCCAGGTCCACGAAATCCTGCTCCTCCTGTACCGCCTGTCTGCGGATCTCAGCGGCGTTCCTGTAGGCCTCCTGTCTGCGCTCCTCGGAATAGTCCACCCTGTTCCCGGCCCCGTCCACCGTGGAGGTCCGCAGCAGGATATGCTGCACCGTGATGGTGCGGGCCTCGTCATCGCTGATCTCCGGATTCACATCCTGTATGATATAGCGGTAAACTTTATCCGCCAGGGCGTATTCCTGGTAGAGCTGCTCTATGGTGCCCTGTTCCACCCCCATCAGGGCCGCTTCCGTCTCATTCAGGGAACCGAAATACTCGGCGGCAGCCTGCTCCACCCTGTTCTCCTCCCCCTCGTCCAAAGCCACGCCCCTGTCCTGGGCCAGGAGGTACATGGTCTTGATCTGGGCGATTTTGGCCAGCACGGTGTCCTTCACGTTTTCCTCCAGCGTGACGCCCTCCACGGATATGTTCCACACCTCCGCGCCGTAGACGCTCTCGTATTGGTTCTGGGTGTTGGTCAGGTATACCATCATCTCCGGCACCGTGCAGACCCCGCTCCCGATGCGGAACACCTCGTCGGGGCCCAGGCCTGTGGTGAACACCACCTTTGCGCTGTTTTCATCCCCGCAGGCGGACAGGGGGAGCGCTGCCAGGAAGACACAGCAGAAAAGCGCTGCACATCTAAGATATCTATTTCGAATATTCATTTTCCATCATCCCTATCTCTCCAGCCCTCCGGGCTGCTGACCGCCATACATAAATCTGCCCATGCCCCATACAAGCTCCCCCTGGCGGAAGAGCTCCTGTGGAGCATGGGCCGTCTGTCGTCAATCCCTTATTCGATTACGTGGATCCATCCTTCCGGAGCTTCGATCCTGCCCATCTGGATGCCGGTCAGGGTGTCGTAGAGCTTCCTGGTCACAGGCCCCATCTCGGCCATGCCGCTGGGGAAGCAGATCTCCCTGCCATGGTCCACTACCTTGCCCACCGGGGAGATCACAGCCGCCGTGCCGCACAGGCCGCACTCCGCGAAATCCTTCAGCTCGTCCAGGCATACCTCCCGCTCCTCGGCCTCCAGCCCCAGGTACTCCTGCGCCACATGCACAAGGGAGCGGCGGGTGATGGAAGGAAGGATGCTCTCCGACTTGGGCGTGACAATCTTGCCGTCTTTCGTCACGAAGAGGAAGTTGGCCCCGCCGGTCTCCTCCACCTTTGTGCGGGTGCCGGGATCCAGATACATGTTCTCGTCATAGCCGTTCCTGTGGGCCGTCACGATGGCATGCAGGCTCATGGCATAGTTGAGGCCGGCCTTGATATGGCCTGTCCCATGGGGCGCCGCCCGGTCGAAATCGCTGACGCAGATGGTCAGGGGCTTCGCGCCGCCCTTGAAATAAGGCCCTACGGGCGTACAGAAGATGCGGAACTGATATTCATCCGCTGGCTTCACGCCGATGACGGAGTTGGAGCCGAACATATAGGGGCGGATGTAAAGGGTCGCCCCGCTGCCATAGGGCGGCACATAGGCCGCATTGGCCGCCACTGCCCTGTCCACGGCGTCGATGAACCGCTCCTTCGGGAACTCCGGCATCTCCAGCCGCCTCGCGGAATCCATCATGCGCTCCGCGTTCAGGTCGGGCCGGAACGCCACGATGCGCCCGTCCTCCGTGGTATAAGCCTTCAGGCCCTCAAATATGGTCTGGGCATACTGCAGGACGCAGGCGCACTCGTTCAGGACGATGTTCGCATCCTCCGTCAGGCCGCCCTGGTCCCATGCGCCGTTCTTATAATAAGAGACATACCGCTTCTCCGTCTGCACATATCCGAAGCCTATGTTGCCCCAGTCGATGTTCTTCTTTTCCACTTGCCTCTCCCTTCCTTCCATTGGTTATACCATTATTTTATCCATAAATTTTATTTTACATAATTATTATACTTTTCCGGCCAAAAGTCAATATTTTTTGCCCTATTTCTTATCCGATTTCTTATCCGATTTCTTTCTCTCATACTTCAAGAAGGTATGGGCAATGTCGAATTTTCGGATACGTCAGATGCCCCGTAAGTCCACGGGGCATCCAAATCTGTTATCGGTTATCTACTTTTTCGGGATACATGTCATGATGGGCGAGACGGTCAAAAGCCATCTCCTCCCATTTTGTCCCTTTCTTTCCGTAATTACAGTACGGATCAATCGAAATCCCTCCTCTTGGAAGGAATTTCCCCCAGACTTCAATATACTTCGGTTCCATAAGATTTATCAAATCTTTCATAATCTTATTGCAGCAGTCCTCATGAAAATCTCCATGATTTCTGTAAGAAAACAGATACAGTTTCAGGGATTTGCTCTCAACCATTTTTCTATCCGGGACATAAGATATGTAAATCGTCGCAAAGTCCGGCTGTCCCGTAATCGGACAGAGAGAGGTAAACTCCGGACAATTGAATTTCACGAAATAGTCATTGTCCATATGTTTATTTTCAAAACTTTCAAGTACCTCCGGCGCATAATCCATTTGGTATTTTGTCTGTTTTCCAAGTGCATGTAACTCAGACATTTAATGTTCCTCCTTCACTTTAAGCTTTCTTGCCAGATATACGAAAGGCGTATCGCAGAAAGCCACAATTGCCTTAAACAGATACGTTGTAAGCAGAATACTCACAAACACCTCCGTGTCATACACACCCCAGAAAGCGGCAAACGTAAACACCAGCGTATCCACAGCCTGGGAAGTCAGAGTCGAACCACAGTTCCGAAGCCATAACCTTCCCTCATTGTCGCCCGTTTTTTTCCAGATGAAATGATAAAGCGTAACATCTATCGTCTGTGAGCAGATATATCCCAGGGTGCTTCCTAAAACCACCCTCGGCACAAAACCGAACAGCATCGTGATCGGCTCATTCATGATATCGTTTGCGTTCGGGACAAACCTGATCAGCCCCTGTGTTCCCACCAGGAAAATAACGGTTGTAAACAGACCGATGTAGACTGCTTTCTGTGCCGCTTTCTTTCCATACTTTTCAGACAGGATATCCGTCACCAGAAAGCTTGCCGCATAAAGCGTATTCCCCGCAGTGGTCGAAAGCCCAAAAATATCCACATTTTTACACACCTGTATATTGGCAAGAATCGCCGAAATCGCCGTAAACACATACAGCCCTGTCTTTCCGAACATTTTGTAGGCAGCCACTACCGCAAAAAGATAAAAAACAATTGAAAATATGAACAAAACAGAATTTGTCATTTCTTCTCCTCCTCATATTCCGCCGGATCCTGAATTTCGTTTAGTTCAAACGCTTTCCTTCTGTCCAGACAGGTGGCGCATTTTCCGCACGGCTTTTCTCCACCCTCGTAACAGGACCAGGTAAATGCAAAGGGCACCTGAAGCCCCATGCCCGTCCGGACGACATCTGCCTTATGGCTGTGCAGAAATGGAGCCTCGACTTCCAACTGCTTTCCGCTCCCTTCATACACTGCCCGGCTGATTGCTTCATGGAATGCTTCTGAAGTATCCGGATACGCGTTTCCCGCGCTGTCATCCGCATGCGCCCCATAATAAATCTTCTCACATCCATCCGCCAGCGCAACAGACGCCGCTGCCGCCAGAAACAGCCCGTTCCGAAACGGAACATAGGTAGAAACCGGTTTTCCGGTACTCTCCTGGAGCTGGGATGCATATGTACCCTTGGGAATCTCTCCCCTTCCCTCCAGTAATGTACAGTCTGAACCCGCAAATATCATCCCCATATCCAGTTCCTTATGCCGCACATGATAATGCTGCGCAATCCTCCTCGCCGCTTTCAGTTCATTGCTGTGCTTCTGCCCATAAGAAACAGACAGGCTCAGCACATTCTCATAGCCATACTTCTCTACGGCAAGCGCCAGGCAGACTGTCGAGTCGATGCCGCCGCTTGACAACACCAGTACTTTCATACATTTTCCTCCAATCACAGTTCAGCCGGACAAAAAAGCAAAAAAAATCCCGCAAAACGCAGGATTCAATAAAATCGGGTTCCCTAGTTTTGTTTAACGACAGGATGGTACGCTCGAGTAAATCGGGCCGAACTGTCTATTCAGTTGTATTGAAATTATATTCCGCAAAACCCAGGATGTCAACTATAAAATATTATATTTTCATACGCTTACTGTCTTTACGCGGGAGCATCCGAGTTTTTGGAAAGCCCTTCCTATGGAAAACAGTCATCTTTCAGGAACGGCAATCTTATCCGATTTCTTTCTCTCATACTTCATGAAGGTATAGGCAATGTCGAAATAAGTCAGCTCATCGCTGTCGGCGGTGACCTCCCATTCCGGATCCCTGTCCAGATTCGGGAAATGGGCGTCCGCCTCGTAAGCCTGGTCTATCTTCGTGATATGGGCCGTGTCGCAGTAGGGCAAAAGCTCCTCGTAGACGCTCTCCCCCCCGATGCAGTAGACCTCCTCCGGCGGATACTTCTCCACCTCCCGCAGCAGCTCCTCCACGGAATGCAGCACCGTGGCCCCCTTGACCTGATACCCCTTATCCCTGGAGAGGATGATGTTCCTCCTGCCCTGCAGGGGCAGCCCCTGTGGAAATGTCTGCAGCGTCCTGCGCCCCAACACCACCACCTTCCCAATAGTCTCCTCCCTGAAATGCCTCTGATCATTAGGAATGCTCACCAACAGCCTCCCCCTATACCCGATGCCCCAATTCCTGTCCACCGCCGCAATAATATTCATCCATCTCCCTCCAAATTCCATACGCTTTCCCGTCAAAAGCCAATCGCCACACCGAACAAAAAGCTGCCGCAAACCGGGAAGAATGCCCGCCCTCCGGGCATTCTTCCGCGTGAGACCGGCTCGCAAAGCGAACTTGTTCGCGCACGAGCCTAGAAGTTCTTGGGCGGCGTCCTTTGGCGCCCTAGAACTTCTTCTCACGCTTCCCACTTGTCGCAAAGCGAATTGATCTGGTCCGCTAATTTCCCCATATCCTTATTCGGCATGTCGTCAATCCGCTTCACCATGTTAAGCAGCCTCTGGGCAGCGGCCAGCAGCCTTGCGTAGACCGTAGACAGCGCGCCCTTTGCCTTCTTCTTCACCGGCACAGGCTCCGCCTCGTATTCCAGCTTCCCGGAGAGCAGGTCGAACACCGTCCCGCTGTAGGGCGCATAGGTGCGCTGTCCGTACTCCATCTTCAGGCATTCCGCGAAGCCCGCGCACACGCTGTCCTCGCCGTGCACCACGAATATCTTCCTGGGCTTCTCCTGGAAGCCGCACACCCAGTCGATCAGGCCGTTCTTGTCCGCGTGTCCGCTCATGCCCACCAGCTTCTTTATCTCCGCCCGCACCTGTATGGACTCGCCGAAGAGCTTCACCTCGTCCACGCCGTCCACAATCATGCGGCCCAGGGTGCCCACCGCCTGGTATCCCACGAACAGGATGGTGCACTCAGGCCTCCACAGATTGTGCTTGAGGTGATGCCGGATGCGCCCGGCCTCGCACATGCCGGAGGCGGAGATGATGACCTTGGGCGTGTCGATGAAGTTGATCTCCCTGGACTCGTCGCTGGTGATGGACAGCTTCAGCCCGGCGAACGAGATGGGGTTGATGCCCTCCTTTACCAGCTCCAGGGCCTCCCCGGCAAAACATTCCATGCGGTTCTCCTGGAAGATTTCCGTGGCCTCCACGGCAAGAGGGCTGTCCACATACACCGGGAAGTCCTCATGCCCCTTCACCAGGCGCTCCACCTTGATCCTGCGCAGGAAGTACAGCAGCTCCTGGGTGCGCCCCACGGCAAAGGAAGGGATGACCACATTGCCGCCCCGGTCAAAGGTCTCCTTCAGGATAGCCGCCAGCTCATGTACATAGTCCGGGCGCTCGGTCCCGTGGAGCCTGTCGCCGTAGGTGGACTCCATGACCACATAATCCGCCTCTTTGGTGGGGATGGGATTGTGCAGCAGGGGATCGTTCTTATTGCCGATGTCCCCGGAGAACACAATCTTCTTCCTGTGGCCCCTCTCCGTCAGCCATACCTCGATGCTGGCGGAGCCCAGCAGATGGCCGATATCGGAAAAGCGGATGGTCAGCTCATCGCAGATCCTCACCTCCGTGTCATAGTGGCAGGGGACGATACGCTTGATGATTCCCTCCGCGTCCTCCATGGTGTACAGGGGCTCCACAGCGGCAAGGCTCTCGCTCCTCTTCGCCTTGCGGTTCTTCCACTCCGCCTCCATCATCTGGATGTGGGCACAGTCGCGGAGCATGATGCTGCACAGATCCGCCGTGGCGTCCGTGGCGTACACCTGCCCTCTGAAGCCCTTGGCGTACAGAAGGGGCAGCAGGCCCGTGTGGTCGATATGGGCGTGGGTCAGCAGCACGTAGTCGATCAGCCCTTCGTCCACCGGAAGGGGCACGTTCTCGAACACGTTCACGCCCTGCTCCATGCCGCAATCCACCAGGATATGCTTGCCGCCCACCTCCAGGTAATGGCAGCTTCCGGTCACCTCATGGGCCGCGCCCACAAAAATCAGCTTCATAAAATGCACCTCCTTATTTAAAGTCGCTGCGCGACGGCACTAAAGGGTAAAGCCAAAAATCTTGATATATTTCCATTTTATTATGATATTCCATCCAGCGCAAGGAAAAAGTGGAGAAAATCTTAAGATGTCTCCCATTGCCCCGCCCCGCGCAATGTGCTACAATGGGTGGGACATATCTGCCAGGAAAGGACGAGGGATTTCATGAAAGCTCAGCTACCGGATTTTCATCAGATGCATTTTGACAGCATCCAGGCGCTGCGGGGCGTCACGGCGCTCTTCATCGTGCTGGAGCACATCCGCTTCCTGAACTGCGGCGCTTTCGGCGTGGACATCTTTTTCTGCATCAGCGGCTTCATGATCATGTTCTCCACCCACGGCGGAGGCAGGCATTTCCTGCGAAAAAGGCTGATCCGTATCCTCCCCCTGTACTACCTGATGACAGCGGGCACCTTCCTGCTCCTGCTGCTGTTTCCGGGCATGTTCGAGCAGACCCGGGCGAATCCCGTCTATCTCCTGAAAAGCCTCCTCTTCCTCCCCTTTGACATCGGCGCAGGGGCGGTGCAGCCTCTCATGCGGATCGGATGGACGGTGAACTGTGAAATATTTTTCTACATATTGTTCATGATAGCCATGCGCATCAGCCACAGGTTCCGGGGGCTGCTCTGCAGCCTGTTCCTGCTTGGCATCATCGCGGCTGCCCAGGCGATGCCCTCTCCCCCCGTATTCCTGGCTTTCTACGGCAATCCCGTGATGCTGGAGTTCCTGTTCGGCATTCTCTGCTACTATATATCCCGGGGCCTGTACAGAGGGCATCAGGCCGGGAAACTGCCGGGATTCTGCCGTGTACCGGCCCTCATCCTGCCTCCCGTGCTATTGGCGGGGCTCATGGTGACGAAAAGCTCCATCAATGTACTGGGCTTTCTCAGGCCGCTGCTCTGGGGGCTTCCTGCGCTCCTGATCGTGCTGTGCGCCTTTACCGCGGGCCTGTTCCGGAAGACAGCGCCTGCCCCTCTCGTGCGGCTGGGCGACATCAGCTTCTCCCTCTATCTGATGCACTATTACCCTGTGATGCTGCTGGACCGGCTGGTGTTCGACTTCTCCGCCCCCAGCCTCCGCGCGTTCCTGGGCGTCGCCGCGGCCTTTGCCGTCAGCACGGGCCTGGCCCTTGTCAGTTGGGATCTGATCGAGAAACGGTTTTCGGGCTGGCTGCGGGGAAAGCTTATTTCAAAATAACTTTCAAAAACCTTTTGTAAAAACTGTAAATTTTTTTCCAAAAAAGGTTGACAGCCGGTTCAACCCATGCTATAATCGTTTTTGTTGTGAGGGAACAATGTTCCAAGGCAACAGAGGTGTTGATGCGATAGTGGCTCAGTTGGTAGAGCGCCACCTTGCCAAGGTGGAAATCGCGGGTTCGAGTCCCGTCTATCGCTTTTTTAATTTGTAGCGGAATCCCGTAAAATAAAGGATTCCGTTCTTTTTTTATCTCTAATCCTCAGTAGACAGCCGTAGGCAGAACTTACGTTCTCCCCGTTCACTCCTTCCCTCCGCCGGGCCGGTTCTTGGGAATATAGCGCATATCGCTTACATTGTACACCGTTATGAATGCCGTCGGGTCCTCCCGGCTGATATACTGCATCAGCTTCTGGTACTCGTTTTTGTCCACAATGGTTATGATTTCATCCCGGACCGTACCCTCGTATGCCCCCTTCGCCTGATAGATTGTGGCTCCGCTCTTCAGCGTGTGCACGATCCAGTGGCGAATCTCCTCTTCCTTGTCCTTCGAGATGATGCAGACCCGCCGCTTCATGTTCTGCCCGAAGATGAAATGGTCCAGCACCATCCCGTTGAGGTAGGTTCCCAGGACGCTCAGGACCACCGTCTTCTTGTCGTACACGAAAGCGGAGCTCAGCGCTACCAGCATCCCGCTCATGCTCATGGCCCTGCCCAGATCCATGTGCAGATATCTGTTCAGGATCTTCGCCACGATGTCCAGGCCTCCGGAGGACGCGTTCATGTTGAACAGGATGCTCAGCCCGATGCTCACGGTGAAGATATAGCAGACCACGTCCAGCAGGGCGTCCCCGGAAATCGATGTGTTCTCCGGGAAAGCAAGCTCGAACAGCCCGATAAAGACAGGCAGGAGGATGGAGGTATATACTGTCTTGAAGCCGAACTCATGCCCGCACAGCAGGAATCCGGCTATCAGCAGGACCACATTCAGGACCATGGTGATGGCCGATACCGACAGCGGGACGAAATTCGACAGTACGATCGCCAGGCCGGACACGGAGCTGACCGCCGCATGGCTGGGTATCAGAAAGAAGAAAACCGCCGCCGCGATTATCAGCGTGGCTGCTGTCATCACAAATATCTCCCGCACTGTCTTCATCATTTTCATCTCCCCTGCCTGAAACCTCACTCCCATGCCAAACCTCCCCCTCGATTGCACGCCCCACAAACAGCCGGGCCCGCTGACAGCCATTGCCGCAATAAGCGCAGACAGCCGATCGTCAGCCCTGCGCAGACAGGAAAGCGCGCCGACAGGCGCGCCCCCTATGGAAAACTCAGCCTCTCACCACAGCCAGCGACCCCATGGGATCCCAGGGCTCCAGCATGATCGGCTCCGCCTCGTACTCCGCCAGCAGCTCCTCCGACAGATATTTCTTGTCCACCACGATCTGGTACATGTACTCGTCGAACCAGTCATCGCTCATGACATAGTAGCCCTTCTCTCCGGCCTCTTCGCCCCAACTGTTCTCCACGCGCCAGCGGTTGGGCCTGCCCTCGTCGTTCAGGTTCACGCCCTGGAACACCATGGCGTGGGTCATCAGGCTCTCGCCGTAGTCCAGCCTCTCGGCCTTGTCCATGCCGAACTTCACGCCCAGAAGCTCCTCCAGCTTGAAGACCTTGGGATCCATGACGCCGCCCTCCCTGGTGGAGCACTTCCCTACATCGCAGCCGAACCACACGGGAACGCCGTCCTTCATCTGGGCGATGGCCGCCTTCTTCAGCTCCTCAATCTCCAGGTTCAGATAGCGCACCGGACGGCCCTCCTTCACGCTGCCCAGGAACTTCACGCTGTAGCTCCTGTGGTAGGGCTTGTCCGCGGTAGGCGCATTGATTATGCTTATGTAATCATTCAGGTTCAGTCCCACATATTTCTCATAGAATGCCTTCGGCGTAAGGCCGCACTCCCTGATGAACTTGCCGTCCTTGTCCTCCACCTCGAAATCGAAGGCCTTGGGGGGCTCGCCCAGGCAGATGCACAGGATACGGTATATCTCTCCCAGCATCTCCTCCTTTCTGGCCGCCAGCTCCTCACGCTTCGCCCCTGCCGCATAGGCGCTGCGCAGACGGCAGGCATCCTCCCGCAGCTTCACGGTGAGCACGCTGTCCATCTCCCCGGATGCGGAGGAAGACTTGGACTCGGGCATGGCATACTTGGGCACCACGCCGTACTTGTCCACCAGGCCGCAGAGCATGTCCCACTGTCCCCCGTCGTTCATGGGCGAGGACAGGAGCCATGCGATCAGCCGGCCGCCCGTGGGCTCGTCCAGAGTCTCCAGGATACTCTCCAGGAAAAAGTTCGCCTTCTCCAGCTTGTCATAGAAAAACAGGTAGCTCTGGGAGAGCTCGAAATTCTCCAGGTTCAGCTTCTTGATGATCTCGAACCGGAAGGTGTTCAGCGCCGCGAACATCCAGCAGCGGCCGCTCGACTTCTGGTTGGTGACAGCGCCCTGCTTCAGCTTCACGGAAAAGCTCTGGCGCGTGGTGCGCTGGGCCTCCCCGTTCTTCGCCGATGCCTTCAGGCCGTTCTCCGTGACGGCGTTCTTCGCCACCTGGCAGGCCGCGTCAGCGCTGCACTTTTTCTCGAACTGCTCCAGCAGTTCCTTTGTGATACTTTCGCTCATGTTCATCCCTCTTTCGTTGGAATCCGGGGAAATCGCCCATGC
This sequence comes from uncultured Acetatifactor sp., assembly GCF_910585425.1. Classification (GTDB taxonomy): domain Bacteria; phylum Bacillota; class Clostridia; order Lachnospirales; family Lachnospiraceae; genus Acetatifactor. Next base: position 18,693 of record NZ_CAJUCP010000032.1, read on the forward strand.
CTTTTCCCTTGTCCTGCATATGATAAGTAAAGCACCTTGATTATACCCTCTCCCGGAATTTTCTGCAACTCGATTTAGAGATTTTTCCATATTTTCAGGATTTTCCCGGAAAAGAATACACTGCGGAAGAAAACGCTTTCCTTTTGGACGCAATTACTATATAATGAATAAAACAAGCAGACAAAGCCGGTCCACAGGAGTGATGAAATGGAAGATTCTCTGAAGCTCTTAACCAACTATTTACAGGATGTCCTCGAACAGCCCGATACAGCCGCGCTCCGCCTGGAGGACCTGGCGCCTGATTTCCGGGAGCTGGGGGAGAAAGCGGCCCTTCTGGCTGAAACGGTTCAGGACCTGACGAATCAGCTGCAGCAGAAATTCGAGACGTTAGAGCTGGAGAATCAGGTCCTGATGGATAATATCCAGGCTATGGATGAGATCAGCTGGTCCCTGGAGCAGAGCAATCAGGAGCTGCGCAGCAACCTGGCGCTGGTAAATGCCCTCACCGACTATACCCACAACATGATCTTCGTCTATTCCGCGGATACCTGTCAGGAGGTGCACGCCAATCAGCCTGCCCGCTGGTTCCAGAAAGCCCATGCCCAGACTGCCGCCCAGTTGACCCGGATGCTGCTGGAGAAGCAGCCGGAAATCCAACAGCAGCTGGATTATCACCAGAAGGGCCAGAAAATGGAGGAAGAGCATTCCATGGAAGACGGGCATTCCTTGGAAGAGCCCCGGCTGCCCGGGGAGACGCCTGCCGGGGACGAGGGGCTCCCGAAGCAGGGCCGGAATTCCCTGAGATGGGATATGGCCCTTGGGGACTGCGACGACACGGATATCTTCTTCCAGGTGGAGTCCTTCCTCATCCCCTGGCTGCGCTCGGAGGCGGAGGATGCCCACAATGCCAGGAGACAGGCGATCGTACATATCGTGATTGATGAGACGGAGCGGCAGCGGCGGCAGAAGATGATCTACCGCTTCGCTTATGTGGATCCTCTGACCGACTTGATGAACCGGCGCTACGCCATGGAGAAGATGGAGCAGTGGATGGAGGAGGGCACCGCTTTCACCCTCTCCTTCATCGATGTGGACTATCTGAAATACTGCAACGACACTTTCGGGCACGAAGCGGGCGACAGCTATCTGGTGGAGGTCTCCAGGGCGCTGCAGACCCTGGGCGGCGAAGTGTGCCGTGTGGGCGGGGACGAGTTCTTTCTGCTCCGGACCGAATGCGCCCCGGACGAACAGGAACGGCTGCTGGAGGAGCTCCGCCAGCAGCTGTTGGCCGACAAAAGCAGCGGACATCCCAAGAGCTTCAGCTACGCCGCCACTTTGATCCCGGCCCGCCCCTCCGCCCCCCTGACCGCATATATCAGCGCTACCGACACGAAAATGTACCAGTATAAGCAGAAATACAAGCTTCCGCTTTCCGATGTGGTCTATAAGGACGACCGGATATAGAGGAACAGGCTCATTGATTGATTTCCTTCATTTCCTGCCTCAACCGCCATATGCCGTATGCCAATAACAGGCCGCCGTACAGCAGGAGCGATAGGAAGACAATCAGGAAAAAGTCCCGGGGCAGCGAGTACGATGTCGTACCGAAGCCTGACACGATGCAGTGGCTGACGAGATAGGCCACCGGATACAGACCCACGCGCTCTACCCAGACACGAAGCCCTGCGTTCTTTTTCGTCAGAAGCCACACCACCGCCGTCCCCGCCAGGGCTGCCATCGCGAGGAAAAGGTAATACCCCAGCGACAATCTCGGCAGGACAATGCTGCCCTCATAATCCGTGTCCCCGTAAAAGCAGACCGTCTCGCTCCCGTCATTTGGAACATACACCGCCTTGACCGGGTAAGGCTCACTGGGAGAAACCATGCAGGACAGTTTCCCGCTGCTGTCTGAAAGCCACCTGTCCCAAAGGGAAGTCCAGGCCTGCACATCGCAGTAGTAGAAGCTCCCGCCCTCGGGATCCGGGTAGATGGTGTAGTCGCACTCGGTCACCTCCTCGCCAAAGGTGATGCGCAGACCTTCTCCGATTGGTTCAGCCTTAACCAGCCCCTCCGAATAGGGAAGGTAGATCGGCGCGTCCAGCACCGCAAAGGCCGATACCAGCAGCGCAGCCACGAACACGGCGGTTAATAGAACCGTCTGTATTTTCTTCGCCGCCATCCTTTTCCTGAGCTTCAGCAGCGGAGCGGCATCCGTCTTCTCTTCCGCCCGCCCGGGCTCTTTGGCCTGTTCATATTCCCTGCGGCATGTTTCGCAGCTTTCCAGATGTTGCTCTACATAGGATACGGTGTCAGGGCTCACCATATTTTCCGTATATAATGGCAAGATGTCCCTGATGATGTTACATTCATTTCGCATAGTTTCAGCCCTCCAGTCTGGATTGAATCATCTTTTTGGCCCGATGGTAGGTCACACAGGCCCAGTTTTCCGTTTTGCCGAATATCCGGCCGATTTCCCGAAAGCTCAGTTCCGCAAACACCCTCCACATAAAGACCTCCTTGTAGGGCTCCGGCACAGTATGCAGGATCCTCCTTATCTGCGCCGCTTCCTCCCGTCTGATGCACTGCTCTTCGGTGGCGCTTTCACCCGGCGGGGATTCCGGCAGCTCTGCATCGTCGATGTTTTCCGTATGCCTGGACTTTTTCAGATAGGTGTAATAGCAGTTCTTCGCGATTTGGCAAAGCCACACCCGAATGTCGCAGTCCCCGCGGAACCCGCCGATGGAGCGCATGGCTTTGAAGAACGCTTCGCTGGCAATCTCCTCTGCTATAGCCTCGTTGCCGGATAGCCTGCGGATATACAGATATACATCTTCAAAATAGGTCCGGTATATTTGCTCGAACTCCGTCACCTTACCACCTCCTTTCGCTTATAAGACTCCGCGGAAACCGAAACCTTACAAAATATTTCAGACATCCCGCGACAGGGCGGAAACTGACGATTGACCGCCTCTCCCGCCTTTGCTATAATGATTCCAGTCCCATGGGAATCTACGTTGCCAAACGAATCTTCTACGAGAATAGGCAAAGGAGCAGTCAGGAATATGGCACCTTTTGAGAAAGCAGTCAGACTGATAAAAGACACTGTGGAGAGCCATCGGCTGCCCTCCGCCGCTTTGGGCATAGGCATCGGGGATACGGTCTGCGTGAAAGAGACCTTCGGAGCCACCTCCGTCACGCCGGAGGGCATTCCTGTCAGGGAGGACACCCTCTACGACATGGCCTCGGTGAGCAAGATCCTCTCCACCTCCATGATTGCCCTGCGCTTCATCGCGGAGGGAATCCTGGATCTGGCGGACATGCTGCCCAGATATTTCGGCCAGGATGCGGTCCCCGAGGACAAAAAGGAGATCTCCCTGTTCCACCTGCTGACCCATACAAGCGGCTACCCGGCCCATATCCCTTTGTATGAGAAAATCCCCACCCCCGACCTGACGGTTCCCTATCTGCTCTCCGTGCCCCTGGAGCACGCTCCCGGCACCCGGGTGGTCTATAGCTGTATGGGATTTATCCTGCTGGGGAAAATGCTGGAGAGGATCAGCGGCAAGACCCTGGATGTACTGGCCCGGGAGGAGGTCTTCAGGCCTTTGGGCATGACGCGCACAGGGTATCATCCGCTGGATACCGGGATGGATTATTCCGCAAACACGGCCTACACGGAGCGAAATCCGCTGACAGTGGAGTGGCTGGTCGGACAGGTGCACGATGAGAATGCCCGTTTCCTGAACGGCGTTTCGGGCAATGCGGGCGTCTTTTCCGACCTGAACGATTCCATACGCTTTGCCCGGATGCTGGCCGGGCACGGCGCCATAGACGGAAAAACGTATCTCCCGCGCTGTATTTTCGATGTGTCCATACAGAATCATACGCCGGGGCTGGAGGAGAACCGCGGGCTGGGCTTCCAGTTGGCGGGCGGGTGGCATAGCTGCTCCGGCCGGTTCTTCCCTCAGTCGGGCTTCGGCCACAACGGCTTCACCGGCCCGCACATCTTCGTTGACCCCGGAAGCGGTCTGTGGACGGTGCTGCTGCTCAACCGCGTCCATCCCACCCGGGAGAACGCGGAGCATCTGCGGGTGCGCAGAATCCTGCACACGCTTATTGCGATAGGGCTGGAGGAGCGCTCTCTTCCGTCCGGACCTCTTTCGCCGTCTTAAGGGCTGCCATTTTACTTCCCGCGCTGGTCATCCTCGGGCCCTGCTTCCCCTGGCGCCCTGTCGCTGTGCCACCAGGCGTCGTACTCCCTTTCCTTGGAAAGCATCCTGTTAGATACATATTGAAAGCGCTCCTCGTCCAGCGGACGTATCACCGTTTCATGGGTGAATGCCCTGGACGTATCGTCATGGGGATATACCGCGTTGACGGTAAGCGTAATGGTTCCGTCCCCGTTCTCCCTGCAGCCTACCACCTCCGGATAAGGGATGTCCGGATACTCCGCCTCATGAAAGCCCCGGGGACGATACTTATATGCCGCCTGTTCCGGGCTGTATTCCGTCTTCTGGCGCAGCGTTTCCAGGTCTATGTCAAAAAATGCCGTGATGACTGGCTCAAATTCATCCTCGGGTATCCAGTGGACACTTTCCTCCCCAGAACTCCCCTCTGCCGCATAGGGCACGGGGCGGCCCCTCAGAATGGGATAGAACCTGTCGAACACATCATAAAAATCCAGATTCCCATACTCCTCCCCGCTCCAGCTACAGAGGAACATGTTGTTCCGCTCATAGCCTACCGGCAGCAGATACTTTCTGTTCAGCTCCCTGCACCTTTCCTCCAGAGGCAGCACGCGCAGGGCCGTATGCTCGGCTGTGGCGCTGAAAGTCATCACAAAGGTCTCCGGCAAAAGGCTGGTTCCCGCAAAAATCAGATAGCCCTCCGGAGTATATTCCCAAAAGTCCGCCTGGTAGCTCACCGTGCCTCTCTCCTGCAGGATTCCCTCCCGGTCGTATTGGTAATAGCTTCTGACTACAGCAACACCGCCGTCCCGGGTCTCCAAATCGAATTTCCGGAAGCTCATCCCCATGGCTACCACAATGGTGAGCTTCCCGCTTTCCTTCTCCTTCACCGCCCTGACGAACTCCAGCACCTGCTCCGCCCCCGCCATGTCCACCTGGTTATCGCCGGAGGCGGCAACGTAGCCGTTTTCACCGAGCCTATCCACCATGCGCCCTATAGTCTCTATACTTCCCAGAGTGCCGGACTGCGCCGCCTGGACATAAATGTCACGGCAGACCTCCGCTATGCGCTCTGCGTCCGTACCCTCGTCCTGACCGTCACCGGGAAGCCCTGTCCCACTGCCCGCACTCTCCAAAGTTACCGCTTCGGTATCTCTTCCTCCGGACAGCTCATCTTGCACCTCATTCCGTACTCCGTCACCGCAACCGGTCATCAGGAACGCCATTATACTGATTCTGATTCCCCAGAGCAAGCCAGTCCTCTTTCCCATTCCATACCCCTTCTGCACCAGGCCATACCTAAAAATCCTGCCATTTACGATATCATAACGGGCTTTCCGGCGCGGCGAGCCTGGAAACCGCCCAGCCCCTCACATTGCATTTACCTTACCACAGCCCCCGGAAAAAGACAAGCGTTTCCAGCCCGAACCCCTTGACAAAGCCCGTGCATATGCAGTATATTTATTTCGACAAAGATTGACCGCATTGTTGGTCTGACATCTCCAGGCGATGGAAGCGAAAGCTCAGGTATGGCGAAGCGGCTGTATCTGGGTTTTTCTTATATTTCAGACCAAAAATATACATCTACGGAAGCGAGGAATCGACATCATGACGTTAAGAGAACTGCCAATCGGAAAATGGGCCACCATCGAGGCCGTGGGAGGCGAGGGCGCGCTGCGCCAGCATTTCCTGGATATGGGCGTCATTCCGGGCACGGACATCCTGCTGATAAAATACGCGCCTCTGGGAGACCCCATGGAATTCATGGTCCACGGCTACGAGCTGACCCTGCGGGTGGCGGACGCCGAAAAGATTATGATACGCAATGTCCGCAGCGCAGCGCCGGAAGCGCCTGCCCCGGAAGCCCTGGCGGACAGGAAGGGAATCGAGCATCCGGGCCTGGGCGAGGGCGGCAAGTACCATGTGAAGGCCACGGAGCATCCCCTGCCGGACGACGCCCGGCTCACCTTCGCCCTGGCCGGGAACCAGAACTGCGGCAAGACCACCCTCTTCAACCAACTCACAGGCTCCAACCAGCATGTGGGCAATTTCCCCGGCGTCACCGTGGACAGGAAGGACGGCTCCATCAAGGGCCACAGCAATACCCTGATCACAGACCTGCCGGGCATCTACTCCATGTCCCCCTACTCCAGCGAGGAGATCGTCACCAGGCAGTTCATCATGCGGGAGCATCCCAGGGGCATCATCAACATCGTGGACGCCTCCAATATAGAAAGGAACCTCTACCTGACCATGCAGCTCATGGAGCTGGACATCCCCATGGTGCTGGCCCTGAACATGATGGACGAGGTCAGGGGCAACGGCGGCTCCATCCAGATCAACGAGATGGAGGACATGCTGGGCATCCCCGTGGTTCCCATCTCCGCGGCAAAGAACGAGGGCATCGACGAGCTGGTGGGCCACGCCCTCCATGTGGCAAAATACCAGGAGCGCCCCGGCAGGATTGATTTCTGCAAGGAAGACCAGAATGGCGGAGCCGTGCACAGATGCCTCCACGCCATCATGCACCTGATCGAGGACCATGCGAAGCGGGCCGATATCCCCGTGCGCTTCGCCGCCGCCAAGCTTACCGAGGGAGACCCCCGCATCCTGGAGGCCCTGGGGCTGGATCAGAACGAAAAGGAGATGCTGGAGCATATCATCTGCCAGATGGAGACGGAAAGCGGCATGGACAGGGCCGCCGCCATTGCCGACATGCGCTTCTCCTTCATCCGGGAGGTCTGCAGCGCCACCGTGGTAAAGCCCCGGGAGAGCAGGGAGCATGTCAGAAGCGCAAGAATCGATAAGATATTGACGGGAAAGCATACAGCCATTCCGGCCTTCATCGGCATCATGGGCATCGTGTTCTGGCTGACCTTCAATTGTATCGGCGCCTGGCTCCAGGAGCTGATGGCCATGGGGGTGGACGCCCTGGCGGGAATCACGGATTCCGCCCTGAAAGCGGCCCATGTGAACGAAGTGCTGCAATCCCTGATCATAGACGGCATCTTTAACGGCGTGGGCAGCGTCCTGAGCTTCCTGCCCATTATCGTGACCCTGTTCTTCTTCCTCTCCCTGCTGGAGGACAGCGGCTATATCGCCAGGGTGGCCTTCGTCATGGACAAGCTGCTGCGCAAGATCGGCCTGTCAGGCCGCAGCATCGTGCCCATGCTGATCGGCTTCGGCTGCACGGTGCCCGGGGTCATGGCCACCAGGACGCTGCCCTCGGAGCGGGACAGGAAGATGACGATCCTGCTGACGCCTTTCATGAGCTGCTCGGCCAAGCTCCCCATCTACGCCTTCTTTGCGGCCGCGTTCTTTCCGGGGCGGGGGGCTCTGGTGATGATCGGCCTGTATGTGCTGGGCATCGTGATGGGAATCCTGATGGCCTTCCTGATGAAAGGGACGGCTTTTAAGGGGGAGGCAGTGCCCTTCGTCATGGAGCTGCCCAATTACCGGCTCCCCGGGGCAAAGAACGTGGGGCTGCTGCTCTGGGACAAGGCTAAGGACTTCCTCCAGAGGGCCTTCACCGTCATCTTCGTGGCTACCATCGTCATCTGGTTCCTGCAGACCTTTGACTTCCACCTGAACATCGTGGCGGACTCCCAGGACAGCATGCTGGCCGCGGCGGCGGGCATCATCGCGCCTGCCCTGCGGCCCCTGGGCTTCGGGGACTGGCGGATGTCCACGGCCTTGATCACGGGCTTCATGGCAAAGGAGAGCGTGGTATCCACCCTGAATGTGCTGTTCGGGACGACAGAGATGCTGTTCGCGGCGATCACGCCCCTGGCCGCCGCAAGCTTATTGGTGTTCTGCCTCCTCTACACCCCCTGCGTGGCCGCCGTGGCAGCCATAAAGCGGGAAATGGGCGGGAAATGGGCCGTGGGGGTGGTGGCAGGACAATGTGCGATTGCCTGGGTGGCCGCCTTTGCGGTGCGGCTGATTGGACTGGCTTTTGGATTGGGATAAGGGAGGCATCTGACCATGCTATTGACCAGAGACAGAGATTTTTACCGTTCCTTCTTCAGATTGATGAGCGCCCTGATGCTCCAGCAGGCCGTGGTGCTCAGCGTGAACCTGGCGGACAATATCATGCTGGGGGGCTACTCGGAGACGGCGCTGTCCGGCGTGGCCGCGGTGAACCAGATCCAGTTCATCCTGCAGCAACTGGTCTTCGGCGTCAGCAATGGCATGGTGGTGCTGGCCAGCCAATACTGGGGGCAGAAGAAGGCCGAGCCGGTGCGCAGGCTCATGGCCATCGCTTTCCGGGCCGCCGTTGCCATCGCCGTCCTGCTCTTCGCTCTGGTGAGCCTTTTCCCCCATGGGGCTGTGGGCATCTTCACGGCGGACGAGGCCATCATCCGACAGGGCATGGATTATCTGTCCATCGTCAGGTTCAGCTATCTGTTCTTCGCCGGGACCACGGTTCTTTTGGGCACCATGCGCATCGCGGAAAAGGTGAGCATCGCTCTGTATGTGTCCGTCATAGCGCTTCTGTTGAACTGTTCCATCAACTATACCCTGATAGGAGGGCGGTTCGGCTTCCCTGAGATGGGCGTCCGGGGCGCTGCCATCGGGACGCTCACCGCCCGCATCGTGGAGTGCCTTATCGTGTTCTTCTATGTGCTTTGCAAGGATAAGGCGCTGGGTCTGCGCGTCCGGGATTTCCTCCGGATAGATTCCGCGCTGGCGAAAGATTACATCCACATCAGCCTCCCGGTGGTGGCCACAGGCTTCCTCTGGGGCTGCAACACGGCCCTGCAGACCGTCATCCTGGGGCATATGTCCTCCAGCGCCATCGCGGCCCACTCCATCTCCTCCACCATTTTCCTGTTCCTGAAGGTGATGTCCGTAGGGGCCTCCTCCGCTGCCGCCGTGCTGACGGGCAAGGCTGTGGGCACCGGCAATCTGCCTAAAGTAAAAGAGTACACCAGGACCTTCCAGGTGCTGTTCCTGTGCATCGGCGTCCTGCTGGGGACGGTTCTGTTCTTTATCCGCATCCCGCTGCTTGGCCTGTATGCGCTGGAACCGGAGACCAGGGAGCTGGCCAACGCCTTTATCCTGATCGAGTCCACGGTGCTGGTGGTGATGTCCTACCAGATGTGCATGAACACGGGAGTCATCTGCGGGGGCGGGGACACCCGGTATGTAATGATCATGGATTTGATCGTCATCTGGGGCATTGTCATCCCGCTGTCCTTCGCCAGCGCTTTCCTGTGGAACGCTTCTCCGGTGATCGTGCTGCTGGTGCTGAATTCGGATCAGTACCTGAAATGCATCCCCGCCGCCCTGTATGGGAACAGCTTCCGATGGATCAGGCAGCTCACCCGTAAGCTATAGCATCTACCTGGAACAATAACTTCCCCGGGTTGGCGAATTCGGTCTGAAAGGATTTGCGCGCGGGGTATTTGCCGTTGAACCTTCTCTTGATCACCTTTTCCATTGCCGGAATGTCCCAGATATTCTTGAACAGGCAGTTCATCTGCACCACATTTTCAAGCGTCAATCCCACCAGGGCCAGCCTTTCTTCCATCTCGTCAAAGGCGCCCTCGATCTGCTCTTCGATTGTGCCGTCTATATTTCGGGCACAGTAATTTATAAAGCAATAATCTCCTGCCCGGACGATTCCCGAATGTGCCCAGTCCTCATTCACATCATATCTTTTGATTTCTTTCATCTTACTGTCCTCCTGCTTCATATTCCATTTGTTTCCATATGTTTCCGAAAGCCCCTTTTATGCCATTCTAGCACAAAAAGGGGCTAAAACATTTCCGATAACAGGATTCCTCAATCCCTGTCTACAGGGGGCTCGGAAGTGAAGAGTGCATGCCCTGTCTCCAGATTGTAGATTCCATAGCAGGACATTTCCTCAACCAGTCCCATCGTCCACGGAAAATAATTCGGCGGTTTTGATCCGTAAGTTTCATCCATCTCTGCTATTGGTGTATCCGGCAGGTAGAACATGAACGTCTCTCCTTTCAGGCCCACTGGTTCCACACCGATATAGCGAGTCCCATCCTCGATCCATTCCCTGCCCACCTCCGTCTCATAATGGAGCTCTGCCAGACGCATGGAATAGGAATATTCGTTTATCTTCGTTATTTCGTCAAACTTTCCATTGAATTTGCAGTAATAGCGTGTCCCCCTGGGATATTCCTCGTCCACCCCTGCCTCATGATCCGGCTGCGCCAGAGGCATGGCATAGGAAGCTAAGCTCTCCGCGAAATCCTTGTCCATATAATAAATCCCCTCAAAAGAACCGTCCGGATGCAAAGTCAGGTCATTCCCCCAGGATGTGAAGCCCGCGGCCAGGCTGAACTCCAGAGGCGGGGTATCCTCAGGCATCCCTGCGCCAAAAGCGGCCCAGGAGGCATCCCACTGTCGGTTCTCCGCGGCCTGCCCTGCCTCTGGCTGCCCCCGCTGGGGCTGCCCCGGCCGGGGCTGTTCGAGATATCCCTCCGGCAGCGCCTGGTCCCCCTCCGGAAAAGCATCCTCCCAGGAAGCCAGCCATTCGTAATCCGCCTTATAATGCTTCCCATCGATGACCAGATAGGTATTCCCCAGATTGCCTATCTGGTGCACAGTGCCGTCCTTCATGGCGAAATAGAAGAAAATGCTGCCGCCCTCCACGTACACCTCCTCTTCCAGGTACTCGCCGTCGCACCGGCTGAACAGGCCCGTCATGGCCACGATCTCCCTTTGCGACAGGTGCTTGAACTCTTTGCCGGGAGACCTGGGAAGGACGACCAGATCCGCCGCTTCCACCTCCGTCGCGGAAAACCCCCTGGCCCAGGCAAGAGCAGTCCGGCCGCCCGAATTCCGGGCAGGGTCGGTGAGGAAGCACACCGCAACCACAATGCAGGCCGCAACCGCCAGCGCCAGGATCCAGAACCCCGGCTTCCGATAGCCGAGTACCGACTTCACCCTCGTCTTCACCCCCGTCTCCCCGAAAGCCAAAGGACAGGCCGCGATGCTCCGGCGGCTGACGCTGCAGTCCAGCAGCGCCTGGGAATAGTCCGCCCGCTGCCCGTCGTCCAGCCCCATGATCGACCTCTCGTCACATGCCAGCTCGATGTCCCGGCACAGCAATATATAGGCCAGCCACATCAGCGGGTGGAACCAGTACACGGACAGCAATACGAAGCCCAGGGGCTTCCACCAGTAGTCCCTTCTGAGGATATGCACCTGCTCATGCATCACCACATGCACCAGATTCCTCCCCTCTATCCGGAAAGGAATGTAGATTCTGGGCCGAACCACCCCCAGCACGAAGGGGGAGTCCACTGCTTCGCTCTGGAAGATATTGTCCCGCATGACCACCGCCGTGCTCACCAGCTTCCGCAGCCGCAGATAGGCGAGCAGCGCATACAGACCCATGGACACTGCGCCAATCATCCATACAATCGGTAAAACATCTATGATATTCCATTTTCCAAACAGGAGAGGGCCGCCACTGGACAACCTTCTGTCTGTGGACAGCATCCCGATTCCAAACGGCTCGCCCTCCGCTCCGGGCTCAGGCGCTCCGGCCTCCCCTGCCGCCTTTCCAGGCGCAGTGCCAGCCGCGTCTCCCGGCACAATGCCAGGCACGGTTCCAGGCATGTCTCCTGACAGATTTCCAGACACATTTCCCGGCGAAAGGGCCGTCCCGGCATATTGATCCAATCCCGCCTCCGCCAGCAGCCGCTGGGTCAAGGTCTGAACCTGGGGAACCAGGCTGAACCTGCTCTCGATGGAGACCGGGCACAGCAGCCGCAGGGCTACCATGCCCCAGAGCAGCACGCTCACTCTCCTGGGCGCTCTCTTCAGAATCAGCCGCAAGGCCGCCACGGCCAGCACCAGCCATCCCGCCGTTATGCTCCTGCTCAATACTTCCCAAAAAACATCCCTCATTGCCCATCCCCCTTTCGGAAGCGGTCTATCATCCGCTGTACCTGGTCGATCTCCTTCTCCGTCATCCTCCCATGCCTTGTGAAAGCCGCCACGAACGCCGGCAGGGAGCCGCCGAACTTCTTCTCCACCAGCTCATCGATTTCCGCTTCCTGCACCTGCTCTTTGCTGACCAGCGCCGTGACCACGCTGTCCTCATTCTTCAGCACGCCCCGCTCTGACAGCCTCTTGATTACCGTATAGGTGGTGGTAGGCTTCCACCCCAGCTGCTCCCTGCACAGCCGCACCAGGTCGCTGCTGCGCACCGGCTCATGCTCCCATAGAATCAGGCAGAAACGATATTCGCTCTCAAAAACCTTCGGTATCTCCATAATAGAACACCTCCCTCTAACCCATTAGAGTATATTTCTACTCTAACACATTAGAGGGAGATTTGCAAGCATTATTTATTTCTAATTTCATTCCCCCGCCAGCAGAGCCACAGGCGCAATCTTCCGAATCCGCAGAGACAACAGGCACGCCAGCCCAAAGGCTGTGAGCACCAGCCCCGCCCCCGACAGGATAGTCCATCCCAGAGGGACGGTAAACGCGCACTTCACGATGCCAAGCCCGCCCAGGAACAGCGCCACCACCGGGTTGATGATTGCAGCGCTCACCGCAATCCCTATCACGGTGGAAAGCAGCACCGCCGGCAGGAAGCTGGCCGCAGTCTGGAGGACGAGCTGCCCTGTGGTAAAACCAAGGGCCTTCATGATGCCATAGTCACGCTTCCTTCTGCCAAGGGAAAGCCTCACCAGCAGATAGAGCACGAATGCGATGACAGCCACGCCGAGCACCAGGATTCCCACCACGATGACAGTCATCAGGGACACATAGACCCCGGCCGAGCCCTCTATCACGGACGCTATATCGATGGTCATGTTCAAATCGCTGCCCAGCCGCTCCTCCATCCTCTCTCGGAAAGCCTTGTTGTCCGCCCCCGGTACCAGGTTGACATAGTAGCTCATGTTGTTGAACGCCCCCATGCGCTCAAAGCCCTCCCGGGTCAACAGGCAGTCCTTGCCCAGGTTATTGGAAATCTGGGTGAAGCCGCAAATCAGGTAATCCACCTCCTTCCCCTCCGCCGTCAGGGCAATCTCGTCCCCAATCCTTAACTCCTGCTCTTTGGCATACTTGGCCCCGATGGCCACCTCGTTGTCATACAGAGGAAACCGCCCCTGATAGCATACATCCTGGTTGTTCACCTGGGAGAAGTCCTCCGCCATGGTAGCCATCAGGGCGCTGCCTCCCACATGGCACACCTCCGTGGAACTGTACAGATAAATCTTTTCTACGCTTCCGTCTTCCTCCGCCGCCTGCAAAAGCGCCGCCTCCGCCCCGGGGTTCACATTTACGCAGGCATCCGCCGTCTCCCCTACAATCAGGTTGATAAAGGGCGTCATGTCCACGATGACGTTCTCCACCATCAGCACCGAGAACACCACCACCAGCGAAAGCACCAGCATGGTGATGCCCACTGTGACATTCTGCTTCATCCCGGAAAGGCAGGTCTTCAGCGCAAGGGCCAGCTGCAGCGGTGCCCGCGTCCCCTCCAGCTCCACATGATTGCGCTTGAAGCTATGGGTCAGGACGCCCTGCCGCAGGGCCACGATGGGCTCAATCTTTCGTATCCTGCGGGAGGAAAGCCACACGGACAGGGCCACGGCTCCCCCGCAGGCAGCGACTGTCATCACGCAGGACAGGGGCTGGAACCGCATCCTGTAAGGAATCCCTGTCTGGGCAATCATCATCTGGTTCACCGACGGGAACAGGCAGTAGGAAAGGCCGATACCAGCCGCCGTAGTGACCACCGCCACTCCCAGGAACTGTACCAGAAGCCCTGCCACAATCTGACCGCTCCTGTAGCCGATGGCTTTCATGGCTCCCAGATTCTTCATATTCTCCTGGATATAGTTGATGACATTGGAGGAAATCACCACCATCGCAATCAATGCCACGAAAAATGCCATGGCGTTTACCACACTGGAGCATATCATCTGGGAAATATACCGGGAGGTGGAAACCAATTCATAGGAATTGCTCAGCATCCGGCTCGTTGGATAAGCGGCAGAGACCTTGTTTTTCAGCGCGGCCTCGAAACCCTCGCTCTGCTCCTTATCCCGAATCCGCACCGAGACAAGGGTGGATGCCGGCGCGTAGCCGGACTCCTCCAGCTCCTCATATTTGTCCGCCGTAAGCAACAGGGCGCTCATGCTGCAGTTGTGGGAGCCTGCCATGGCGCTGTTTAGGAATCCGCAGACCTGATACTGCATCACATGGCTGCCGATGTTGATGTCCATGGTATCGCCGAGGTCTATCTTCCCGTCAGCTCCATAGAGCATGGGCAGATAGACGCCACTCTTCCCCGCTCCCTCCTCCACAATCTCCATCCTGCCCACCGGACGGCTTAATGCCGTCTCCTTTTCCAGTATCACGAACTCTGTGTTGACTTCGCCCCCGTTGTAGGCAAAGCTGCCTACCATGGACAGCGCGTCCTCGCAGGAAAACTCTGTTACATCTCCGTCTTCTTCCAGCGTCCGCGTCAGGAAGTCCAGGAGCTCCTCCCTTCTGCCGTCTATGGCCAGGGTCACATGGCCGTCATGGAGCCTGTCATGGCAGCGGTCGAAATTGCGCTTATAGTCCAGCGACAGCATCAGCCCCAGGTTCATCATGGCGGATGCCAGCAAAATCAGCGCGATGATGGCAATGGTCTGCCCTTTTGCCCTGCGCAGGTTGGATGCCGCTAACAGTAAACTTTTTCTCATATCCCTCACCCCCTACCAGCCCATCTCTTCCAGGAAAGAGGACAGCTTCTCATGCCGCGCCCTGTCGCCGGATACGTATTTTCCCAAATCGCACTCCCCCAGGATGCTGCCGTCCTTCAGGTACAGGATGCGGTTGCCCCGCCTGGCAGAGCGCATGTCGTGGGTCACCATGACCACGCTCTGACCCTTTTCATTGAAGCGGCTCAGGGTATCCAATACGTCCAGGCCGGTCTTGGAGTTCAGCGCGCCGGTGGGCTCATCCGCGAAAAGGATTCGG
Organism: uncultured Acetatifactor sp.; assembly: GCF_910585425.1. Classification (GTDB taxonomy): domain Bacteria; phylum Bacillota; class Clostridia; order Lachnospirales; family Lachnospiraceae; genus Acetatifactor. The sequence goes on from NZ_CAJUCP010000032.1 coordinate 33,851, forward strand.
GGCGAATTGATCAGGGCCCGGACGATGCCCACCCGCTGGGCTTCGCCTCCCGAGAGCTGGGTGGGGAACTTCTTCCAGGCGGACTGCGGGATGTCCACTGCCTGGAACAGTTCCTTTGCCCGCTGGAGCAATGCCTTTTTGTCCCGGCTCACCAGAAGCCCTGCCGCCAGCACGTTGTCCATGACGCTCATGCCGTCTATCAAGTAAATCTGCTGGAACACGAAGCCGCAGGAGTCCCGCCTGAACACCGCAAGCCTGTCAGAGCTGTAGTCGGATATGACCTCCTCCCCAAACCGGATGGTGCCTAAGCTGGGCGTATCCATCCCTGACAGGGCGTACAAAAGCGTGGACTTCCCGGCGCCGCTGGCCCCCATGATGACGGTGAAGTCTCCCTCGTAGAGCTTTAAGTCTATGTTCTTCAGTACATGCTGCAGTGCGCCTCCGCTTGAAAAGGATTTGCTCAGGCCCTCTGTCTCCAGCAAGATTTTCTTCATGAATCCATACCCTCCGTTTCTTCGCCGCATTTGTCCGTTTCTCATGCTTGCGGCTTTTATGGATTCTATTTTCCTATTTTAAACCTTAAATGTCTTTACTGAATCCTTAAATATGTCTTAAATCTGTCATGGTTCTTCTTTCCTTTCCACGGGGAAAATGGTATGATAAGTATGATGTACGGAACCACATAACACCATCCAGAAAGGAATCGGGATTATGGCATCGGCACAGTTAAAGACCTATACGGAAGAGGATTATTATAGTCTGTCGGAGGATGTGCGGGAGCGCAGACAACGACAAAACCATAGTCGAACCGGACATAAGCGTAATCTGCGATCCGAATAAGCTGACTGACCGGGGATGTACGGGAGCGCCCGACTGGATCATAGAAATCATTTCCCCCGGCGACGCCAGCTATGACCATATCCGCAAGTTGAATCTCTATGCAGATGCCGGGGTAAGGGAGTATTGGATTGTAGACCCTATGGAGAAATCTGTTTATGTATATTTTCTGGAACAGGACAGGTTCAGAGTCGTATCCTATACTTTCCAGGACAGCATAAATGTCAACATCTATGAGGATTTGTGGATTGATTTTAAAGAATTTGAGGAATGAAGCAGCGACGATTCAGAATATCCGTATTGCAAATATACTGCACACCGGTTAAATCTGCAGTGCAACCCGACTGCAGACCGCCAGCCAAGCACTTTCCCGGAGACACTACTGTAAATCCTGGCGGTCTGCAGTATAGCAGCTTCCCTGCGGTCATATACCGCTCTGCCGGATGACCACCGTCACCCGCAGGCCCTTCTCTCCGTTCTCCACCAGCAGCTCCCCTCCCATCTCCCTTAGGAAATAATCGGAGATATACAGGCCCAGGCCCGCGCCCTCCTTGTTCCCGGCATTGCTCCCGCGCCTGAATTTCTCCTTCAGGAGGGGCAGCTCCTCCTCGTCCACGCCTCCGCCGCAGTCTTCGATGCAGACGGCGAGGCACTGGCCCTCCCGCCGCATGGTCACATTGATCTTCCCGCCCCAAGGGGAATTCTGTGTGGACTGTCCTTGGAATCCCCCTTCTCCCTGACATGCGTTCCTTCCATATTTATAGGCATTGGCGAAGATATTGTCGAACACCTGCTGGAGGCGGAGCCTATCCCCATGCAGCAGGCACTCGGGAATGGGCGGTATCTGTGCCCAGCCGAAATAATCCGCGCTCTTAAGCATCGCCGCCAGTTCCCCGCTCTCCATGTCCACAGGGTTCACTGCCAGCTGCTCCAGCTCCTCCAGAGCAGCCGTGAAGAGATTGTTCACCAGCGCGTCTATCTGGTCTGCCTTGCGGATGATCTGGCCGTAATTCTCTCTGATTCTGCCGCTCTGCGCCAGGGCCGCCCCTACCTCGGAGGCCGCCTTGATGCTGGCCACCGGCGTCCTGATGTCGTGGGAGAGCTTGGCCACCAGCTCCTTTTTCTCGGCATTGGCTTTTGCCTCGGCCAGTCTGGCCTTTTTCAGCTCCTCCCGCATGATGTCAAAGCTCTCCGTAAAGGCCCCGAACAGGTTCCCCCTGTCCATCTCCAGAGGAATGTCCAGATTGCCCCCAGCCACCCTGCGGGCGAAATCCTTCAGCTGCCGGAAAGGCCTGATCACAGCTCGGTCCAGATACATCCCATATGCTATGCAGATGCCCCACTGCGCCAGCATCACGGCCAGGACAGCCAGAAGCATGGCGCGTTTTCCGGATTCCAGGATTTCGGCGCTGTCATTGAATACAATGAGCTTTCCCACCACGAGGCCTGCGTTTTCTATGTCCAGAATCGTGTCCCTGTGGACGACTGCCCTGTTGACGCTTTCGCTTAAGCCCGTATCTGTCCGGAACAGAACTTCCCCTGTCCCGTCCAGCACCACATAGTTAAGCCCTGTCCGCCTCTCATGGCTCTCCAATCTTCCCCATCCGGACTCCACGGACTGCAGCACCTCGTTCACCGCCACCGCGTCCTGGGCGCTGTCCGCGTCCCACAGCGCGAAGCCTAGGAGCAGAACCGCCTCCACTGCGAGGGCAGTTATCTGAGCGATTATAAAATAACGTTTTTTCATTTCCCCTCTTCCTGAGATGCCCCATGTGGCGGCAGCGCCATCTTAACAGCGCCAATCCATGCATCAACCCTTCTGCGACGATCCGCAGAACCGATACCCCTCCCCCCAGACAGTGAGGATGTGCTCCGGATTCCCGGGGTCTGGCTCAATGGCCTCCCGCAGCTTCCTGATATGGACGTTGAGCGTGCCGTCTCCAGTGAACTTATCCTCCCAGACTTTTTCGAACAGCTCCTGCTTCGTCACCACCCTGTCCTCATTCTGCACCAGATAGGACAGCAGCCGAAACTCCAGGGCAGTGAGCTTCACAGGCTTTCCCTCCACCAGCAGCTTCCTGGCCCCGAAATCGATTTCCAGCCTGCCGCAGCGGTATCCCTGCTTTTCCCGGTCGGAGAGCTCCTCCTGTCTGCCGTAGCGCTTCAGCACCGCCTGCACCTTGGCCAGCAGGACCCCCAGGGAGTAGGGCTTCTGGATATAATCGTCCCCGCCGATATGCAGCGCCATGATTTTGTCGTCATCGCTGCTGCGGGCGGAGATGAAGAGGATCGGAATCTCCGTCCTCTCCCGCAGCTCCCTGCACAGGGCGAAGCCGCTGCCGTCCTTCAGGTTGATGTCCAGCAGCAGAAGCTTTGCTGTATCGGTCTCAAAAAATCTGCGGCAGTCCCCTGCGCTGTACGCCACTGCGGTGCTGACGCCGAAAAGGTTGAAATACTCCGCGGTGCTGTCCGCAAGCAGCTTCTCATCGTCTATGATCAGGCAGTCATATCCCATCATGTCCCTCCCCGTCCCTTATTTTCTCCTGCCGGGCACCATTCCGTCTGCCGTCCAAAACGTCTCCGGACGCCGTCACAGGGCCAGGCAATGCCGCACCAGCTCCCCGATCGTCTCAGCCATCCGGAAGAACCCCGCATCGTTGGGGTGGCATCCGTCCACCGTACAGTCATACCGCCTGTTTCCCGCAAAAAGGTGGAAGCCGTCCAGGAAATATACCCGCTCGTCCCCGCCCCTCAAAGCCTCGATATAGGTCCGGTACACCACATCCCTGCGCCTGACGTCACCGCTGTCGTCCAGCCGGATATCCGGCTTCGACACGAAGACGATGGGGGTCTGCGGATTCAACTCCCGATAGCGCCTGTACAGGGCGGCATGCGTGCCCTCCAGATGCTCCGCATCCGGCGCGTTGTGGTCGTAATCGCAGACGAACACGCTGGCTGGAAGCCCCGCCAGATAGTCCGCCATCTCGGCCTCCCCCTTTGCGCCGCCGGAGAAGCCCAGGCAGAGGAAGTCCACATTGTACGCCCTGGCGATCGCCGCCGGATAATGATTGCCGGGCCTGCTGGCACAGCCTCCCTGGGTGATCGAGGAGCCATAGTACAGCACAGGCTCCACCGGGCAATATCTCCTCCCTTGCCCCACTTCGGCATGTTCGTCCAGCCCGATATACAATTCCGATATACCGCTGTACAGCGGGAGATGTATCGTAATTTCGTTCATCCCCCTGTTCCGGACATATACCACGGATTCATAGTCCTCCGGGGAGTCAATGGGCGGTACAAAGGTTCCCTGAAAGATATCCCCGGTGCCGTCATAGACATATAAATCCAGCCCGTGGGAGCCGGTCAGGGGCATATGAGGCATAAAACACTGGCCCGTAAGCTTTGCCTTCACCGCCACATAGGGGGAGTCCGTCCGGAAGCGGATGCGCCCTCCCGCCGTATGGCTGCTCAGGCCCGCGACGCCCTCGCTCACGCGCTCCGCCACTTCCGCAGGCATGCGCCTGTACTGCCCTGTCTCCTTCGGCTGGTACAGCCCATAGATTTCAAAGGGCTCCTCCAGCGCGCTTTGGTATTTCAGCCCACTGATTTCCAGCTTTGACTGCACTGCCAGATTCCTGTCGATCTCTCCTATCTTCATATCCGTACCTCCTGCCCCGTCCCTGTGGGTTTTGATACTTTATCATACAACAATGTGGCCGCCAATACAAGAAAAATAAATTTACTATTGCGCCGCGCATTCCATTATGCTATAATTCAATCAATCTTCACACCTTTTTGCTATTATCAAGGAGGCCTATATGATGTCCTGTTTTGCGGATGAATTAAAGAACTTAAGGATGGAGCGAGGCCTGACCCAGACGGCACTTGCGAGGGAGCTTCAGGTAACCCAGAACGCTATTTTCAACTGGGAAAACGGAAAGCGTGAGCCGAGCATGGAAATGATCCGCAAAATAGCCGATTACTTCCAGGTATCGGCAGCATATCTTTTCGCGGAAAATGAAATATATCGGACCGCGCTCCGGTTCCTGGATGAATTCTCAACGGGAAAAGCTCCCACAACAGACGGTTCGTCGTGGGAGGACAGGGGCGGTTCCAAGGGAACTGTTCCGAAAGCCGCCAAAGAGCCCCAATGTGATTTCATGATAAAAGATGAAGCCGGAAACCCTCTCATAATCATTGAATGCACGGAAACGGACAAGTCCCATGAACGTCTGATTGCACACATCAGAAAGTATATTGAGTGGTGCCAAAAAACGTACGAGCCACTGAATGAGGACGGACGCTGCAAAGTGGCTGAATACGCTGAGCTTCTTTCCGGAGCAGCAAAATTCCAGAGAAAACTGGAGGAGCCGGCCTGAGGGACATGCTGTAATGTGCTTCTCCGGGCAGCCGGGGGACGTGCTCTCACCCATTCCGAGATTCTGACGGAAAGAGGTGATTATTATGAGTACATACGAGGAATTCATGGTGATTTTGACTGTGGCGCTGCTGATTGTAGCAATTCTGAGTCTGACGCATAAGAAATAGCCGTCCTGCTCACTGCCAATGACCGAACGGCTATCTCTTTATGCCTGATGTAGTTATTCGCCGGGACGGGTGACTCGCACTCACCTTCCGGCTGTCCTGATAAGTACATTATACTCATTTTCCGTCTTAATATCAAGAGGTAAACAAAAAATTTTCATCAAATAAAAATTTTTATCAAAGGAGGCCACCCAATGTATAAAGGAAGACCCATCATAGCGCTGATGCCGCTGTATGACGAGAAAAAGGACAGCTACTGGATGCTGCCCGGCTACATGAAAGCCCTGGAGGAGCAGGGGGCAATCCCTCTCATGCCCCCGCTGAATGCCGACCGGACGCAGCTGGACTTCTTTCTGGAGGAATGCGACGGCTTCGTCCTCACCGGCGGCCACGACATTTCGCCCCGGCTCTACAGCCAGGAACCCTCCGCCCGCTGCGGCCTCACGCTGCCTCTCCGGGACGACATGGATGCCTATGTGCTGAAGGGCGCGGTGCAGCGGGACAAAGCGGTGCTGGGGATATGCCGCGGGCACCAGCTGATGAACGCGGTGTACGGCGGGACGCTGTATCAGGATATCCCCGCGGAGTGTCCCTCGGAGATAGACCACCGCATGCAGCCTCCCTATGACGGCTGTGCCCATATGGTGCGCCTGGAGGCGGGATCCCCCCTGGCCCGGCTGCTGGAATCCGAGGAGCTGGCCGTGAACAGCTGCCACCATCAGGCCATCCGGGAGCTGGCCGCTCCTTTCCGCGCCATGGCCGCTGCGCCGGACGGGCTGATTGAAGCCATTTATATGCCGGAGAAGCGCTTCGTCTGGGGCGTCCAGTGGCATCCGGAATTCTCCTACCAGGTAAACCAGGGGAGCCGGAAGATTTTTGCGGCATTCCTGGAATCCGCCAGGACTGCTTGACGCAAATCAAAGCCATGGACTCTCGGAATCTTTGGAGACGGAATCCGGCATGGGAGTCGGACAACACCTGGAAAAGCGGGGGAATCGGCTCAGAGGAGCTCCGGAAAGCCGCATGATATGCGGCCTGGAGATTCCGAGAGTATATAGCCATCGAAAGGAGGGCATGAGGATGAAGGAAGAGAAGAAATGTTCGGCGCAGGAAAACCCTGTCCCGGAGACGGCAATGAGCGAAACAGCGCAGGGAGATAGCGGAAAACGGCCGTCAGAGGAAGGGCACGCCCCGGCGGCCTGCTGCGGCTATGCCTGCCAGGAATCCCGGCCCGGCGTACAGGAGAGCGCCGCCGCGTATGAGGTGAGGCCGGAGAAGCGCCAGGGCGAATATACCATCGAGGATTATCATGCCTGGCCGGAGGAGGAACGGATAGAGTTGATTGACGGCGTAATCTATGTCATGGAAGCCCCCAACTTTGTACACCAGAGGCTTGCGGGCAGAATATTTTCACAGATGGAAACTTATTTTCGGAAAAAAGGCGGTGAATGCATCCCCCTAATCTCCCCCATAAACGTCCGCCTGGACTGCGACGACAAGACCATGGTACAGCCAGACCTGGTCATCCTGTGCGACAGAGATAAAATCAAGCGCTGGGGCATCATGGGCGCGCCGGACTTCATCCTGGAAATCCTCTCCCCCTCCACGCAGAGAAAGGACTGCATCAAGAAGCTGCAGAAATACAGCGATGCCGGCGTCAAAGAATACTGGATCATCGACCCCGGGAAACGGCTGCTGCTCACCTACGATTTTACCCGGGACTACCTGCCCTGCATCTATCCCCTGACAGGCACAGCCGGGCTCGCCCTTTATGACTATGAGCTCCAGATCGACCTTGACGAAATCGCCGGGCTGATACAGGACTGGCCGGACTGACCTCCGTGGAGGAATCCGGCCTTTTCCGCCGTCGGCGCAGGAATCCCCTGACGCTGCGCGAAGCCCTTGCCAGCGATGCCCAGCCCCGTCAATAATGGTATTTCTTCCGCTTCCCGATCAGGAACGCCACCGTCACCAGAGCCGCCACCAGTTCCGCCGCCACGATGGAGAACCAGATGCCGTCCAGCCCCCATATCAGGGGGAATATCAGCACTGCCGCCACCTGGAACACCAGCGTCCGCAGGAAAGAGATCAGCGCCGACACCAGGCCGTTCCCCAGAGCGGTAAAGAAGGACGAGCCATAGATGGCCAGCCCCGCGAACAGGAAGGAAAAGGAGTACACCAGAAATCCCCGCAGTGTCATATCCAACAGTTCCGGGTCATATCCCACGAAAATCAGGGCCAGAGGCCGCGCCAGGCCCTCCGCAAGGACCACCATGCCCACCGAGAAGATGCCGATCAGGACAAGGCTCTTTTTCAGCAGCCCCTTCAGTTCCTCATGGTTCCCCGCGCCGTAGTGATACCCCACCACAGGGGCCACGCCCACGGAATAGCCGATGAAGGCCGCCAGGAATATCATATTTACGTACATCAATACACCATACGCCGCCACGCCGTCCTCCCCGGCGTACTTCATCAGTTGGATATTGTACAGCATGCCCACCACAGACATGGAGATATTGGACATCAGCTCGGAGGAGCCGTTTGTGCAGGCCTTCAGCAATGCCCGCCCGTCGAATTTCGTCCTGGTGAGCCGCAGCAGGCTTGTGTTGGGGCGGCCGAAATAGACCAGCGGGATGATGCCGCCGACGGACTGGCTGATGGCCGTAGCCGCGGCCGCGCCCACAAGCCCCCAGCGCAGCACCCCTACGAACAGAGCGTCCAGCACCATATTGGCCACCCCGGCCGCCACCGTGACGGCCAGCCCCAGCTTCGGCTTCTCCGCCGTGATGAAGAAGCTCTGGAACTCATACTGCAGAATCAATGCCGGGAGCACTGCCAGGATGATTCGCCCGTACACCACGCAGTTGTCCAGCAGCTCCCCTTCCGCTCCCAGCCATGCAGCGACAGGGCGGATTACCACAATGCCCAGCGCACCAATCAGGATGCCGCATATGGCAGATACATAGATGAACAGCGAGAACAGCCGCTTCGCCCTCTCCTTATCCCCTGCCCCCATGGTGATGGCGATGAGGGCGCTGCCGCCGGTGCCGAACATGAAACCCACCGTGCCCAGAATCATCAGGAAAGGCATGATAAAATTTACCGCCGCAAAGGGCGTCTTCCCCACGAAATTCGACACGAAGAACCCGTCCACCACGCCGTAGATGGATGTGAAGACCATCATGATGATGGACGGGAACGTAAACCTCAGTAATTTTTTGTAATCAAAGCTGTCTGACAATTGAATCTTCATTTTAACCTCCCTGTGTGCATCGGCACACGAATCAATACCCGATTATACGTTCTTAAGCTCCCTGACCCCTTCCCTGAGCGCTTTCATATACTGTTCCGTCAGCTCCAGATACTGCTCCAGCTGAGCCTTGGGCCAGGAAGCCAGGATGCCGTTCTCAATCTCTATCAGCCGTACCACAGTGCGCTCCGCCAGCTCCTGTCCCTTCTGCGTGAGGCACACCTGCTTCCTCCTGCCCCCGAGCCCCTCCAGGTAGGCGAATCCCTCTTCCTCCAGCTTCCGGAGCGCGGAGTTGATGGTCTGCTTGCTGATTCCGGTCAACAGACAGATCTCCCCCAGCGGACAACTGCCTCCCTTGTCACAGAGGACATACAATATCTGCATGACGCTGTCGGACATGCCCATCCGCAGGGCGGCCTCATGATACACCGCATCCGTCTCACTCACCAGATGGTTGAACCGCCTCATCCCCTCGCTGGTCACGCCTGCCATACCTGCCACGCCCTCTGCCTCCTCCACATCCGAAAAGCTCCCTCCGGTGATGCCTGTCACGCCTTCCATGCCGCGCCTCCCTTCATGCCGCCCACAGGGCTCCCCTGATCTGCGGGAGCCTCCGCCATGGCTGCTGCCGTCTCCGCTCCCATTTCCAGTTCTATATCCACTCCTCTTCCCCACCGAGTCCCCTCCCGCGGGCATACATCCGGCATGCCGTCAGCATGTACGAAATCGTACTATTTTTTGTGTATTCCCATTTTAGTACGATTTCGTACAAAAGTCAAGAGGGTTTTTCTCAGGACATGGGAAAAGGGTCCTGACCTTTTGCCAGAACCCTTTCCAAAACGCCGCAGCCCCGTCCGCCATAGGGATGCACCCTCGCCCGGCCTCCCCGGGACGGCGCCTCTTTTTTACGCCTGTCGCCGGACAGGCCGAAGAAAATCTCAGGAAAGCAGCGCCATCAGCGCCTCCGGATTCCCGTCCGCCGAGAATACATCGATGCCATCAAAGTCCCCGGCCCTGTCCGAAAAGGCCGGGAACAGAAAGCCCTGCCGGGGCTCCCCGGCCTCATAGTCCCCGTCCACGGGACAGATCGCGCAGACCAGGAAGCTGTAGATCTCCTCCGACTCCCGCTGCTGCACCTTGTCGCTGCCCTTCAGGGGAATGTCATAATTTCCATGGAAGACGTAAATGCCATAGGAAAAGCCCGGCTGATACCGCTCCCCTATGTATTCGTACAGGGAGAGCAGCAGCGCGTCATTCTTCAGCTCGCACTCCCGCAGCGCCATCAGCAGCTGCCAGACGCTTCCCGGCCCCTGGCCCTCCGGCCGGAAGCGGAATCCCTTCAGCTGCCGGTTCGTCTCCGAAAAGGGCACCGCCTTGGCGATCCGCAGGTTCTTCGTCTTGTCCGCACCTGAAAGCTTCTGGAAATGGGTGTTGAAGGTGCCGTCCACATACCCCTCCCCGTCCATATATCCGCCGGCTATCCTGCCGAAACAGTTCCTCGCGATCGTCATCCTCCTGGTAAGCTCCAGCATGTCTTCCCGATTTACCCGCATGATTCCCCTCCCATTCTTAGTCCTGCTTTTCCAGGTGTTATTGTACCGCCTCGCCCCGGAGCGTGTCAATCCCGGTTTTGCCCGCTTTTACGCATATCCTGCCCCGCTGTCTCGGGATTTTCATGCAAAATACGCATGAAAACACCTCGCGGCGGCACCGAGTGAACAGTAACGCCCCGCTCCCCCATACGGCCCCCCAGGTTCCTGAAAGCCTGGCTTCCACACGGGCAGGCAGCGTCCGGCGGCAGGCCGGATGTCACCAGCGGATATTGACAACAGCACCCTGCTTTTTATATAATATCAATAAATACACGGCTGATCGGACAATGCGTCAGCCATAATACGGAGGCGAAATGAAATGAAGAGCATTCGAACCAAAATCACCTTGTGTCTCATCGTGACCGTCGTCACAGCCCTGCTGGGGGCAGGCATTTCCGGCATCGTGCCCAGCTACCACAGCATCCTTGCCACTGTGGACCACATGATGAGCGAAACGGCAGTCCTGGCGGCAGGGCGCGTGGAACAGGAGCTGACCGCTTACAGGAATGTAGCCATGGACACCGGCTGCATCCCTCAGCTCTCCGATCCGGAGACATCGGCGGAAGAGAAAAAGGCCATCATCGATGAGCGCTGCGCCATGCACAATTTCCAGCGCGGGAACCTCATCGGCATGGACGGCATCAGCATTTTCGACGGAAAGGACTATTCCGACCGGGAGTATGTCCAGCAGGCCATGCAGGGCAATGTCTATGTATCTGAGCCCCTGATCAGCAAAATCACCGGGGAATTGTCCATCATGGTGGCAGCCCCCCTGTACGAAAACGGGATTCACGGCTCCTCCATCGTGGGCGTGGTGTATTTCGTTCCCCCCGAGACCTTCCTGAACGATATCGTATCCTCCATCCAGATTGGAGAGAACAGCCGGGCCTACATGATCAACAAGACCGGCGATACCATTGCCGACATCGTCCTTGATACCATCACCGTCCAGAACATCGGCGCCGAGGCCCAAAGCGACTCCTCCCTGAAGGACCTGGCTGCCATCCATGAAGCCATGTGCCGGGGAGAAAACGGATTCGGAAGTTATGACAGCCCGGAGGGCAAGATGTTCCTGGCCTATGCGCCCGTGAACGGCACCGACGGCTGGAGCATCGCCGTCGCCGCGCCCCAGCTCAATTACCTCTCCTCCACCTACCAGGGCATGACCATCAATATCATCGTGATGGCCGCGTCGGTGGTGATATCCATCGTGGTGGCCCTGCTGCTGGCCGGCAGCATCAGCAAGCCCATGAAGGCCTGCGCAAAGAGGATGCAGCTTCTGGTGGAAGGCGACCTGGACACTCCCGTGCCGGCAGTCTCCGGCAGGGACGAGACAGCCATGCTGGCCCGCTCCACCGCCTCTCTGGTAGAAGGCTTAGGCACAGTCATCAATGATATCAGCTATCTGATGACCCAGCTTGCCAATCAGAACCTGAACATCCGCACCCAGCACGGGGAGGCCTATGTGGGCAGCTTCCAGAACATCCTGCTCTCTATGCGCCATATGAAGGAATCTCTGAGCGATGTGCTGATGCAGGTCCACGGCTCTGCCAGCCAGGTGTCCTCTGCCAGCCAGCAGCTCTCCGCCGGCGCCCAGACCCTGAGCCAGGGCTCTGTAGAGCAGGCCAGCGCGGTGGAGGAGCTGGCGTCACAGGTCACGGAAATCTCCGAGCAGGCCATGGAGACGGCCAAGAGCGCAGTGGACGTCCGCAGCCAGACCCATCTGGCCGGGGAAGCAATCTCCCACTGCAACCAGCAGATGCAGTCACTGACCAACGCCATGGACAGGATACAGACCTGCTCCAACGAAATCGGGAAGATTCTGAAGACAATAGAGGACATCGCATTCCAGACCAACATCCTGTCCCTGAACGCAGCCGTGGAGGCCGCAAGGGCAGGCGAGGCAGGCAAGGGCTTTGCCGTGGTGGCAGAGGAGGTGCGCACCCTGGCCGGGAAATCCGCCGAGGCGGCTAAGAATACCTCCGTGCTCATCGAACGCTCCTCGGAGGCGGTCCATGAAGGAAACGGCATCGCGAGGGAAACGGCTGACAGCCTGCTGGAGGTCGTGGCTTCCATCCAGACCGTGGCAGTTTCCATGGACCACATAGCGGCTGCATCCGATGAACAGTCCTCCGCGGTCCATCAGGTCTCTGAGGGAATCAACCAGATTTCCATGGTAGTGCAGAACAACAGCGCCACCGCCCAGCAGAGCGCATCCGCCAGCGAACAGCTCTCCGCGGAGGCCACAGGCCTGAACCAGTTGGTGAACCGTTTCACCCTGCCCACCGATTAAGTCCGGGAAAAACATATTCGTACATAAGAGGATGGCGGCCCGCTTACGCAGGCCGCCATTCCGACATTCAGGACCAATGATTATATTTCCCGATCTACGCCTTAATTCCCCCAGGCTCTGTCATAACGGTTCTGATATATCTCAATCAGCTTGTCAAGGCCAAGGTTCTGCAGATCCGAGATATAGGTATCCCAATCCTCCAGGGAATATGTACCCATGATAAGGTTCATCAGGATTTCCTTGGAGCGGGTGTCCAAATCTGTATAGAAGGAATCCACTTCGTCATTTTCCGCCACAGTCGACACAGCCATATCCACGCTCATCGCCGCATAGGAATACTTTTCTTCGTTCTCATAGATATCCCTGATCAGCTTCACCTTCTCCTCGAAGCCCTCTTCCGGATATCCCATGTCATAGCCGGCGCCCTTGGTCATATCGACTTCCTGCTTACGGTCCACCTTCTGGACACGGGGTGCGATACCATTGTTCACCCACAGGGCAGGCGTCTTCACGATCATCTGCACTTCGCTGTCCTCACTGTCCGAATACTGGACCATCTCGCCGTTCTCGTCATACTCGAAGCTGAATCCCTCGATGCCGAACTCGCTCAGCAGTGCGTACTCTTCGCTGGCAATATAATCCAGATAGATGGCAACTGCCTCAGGGTCTGCCTTGTCGGTGGCCGCGTAGTCGTAGCCGGCTTTCTGGATGCCGCGCTGTCTCGCGATCAGAGGCTCCACTCCCTCCACAGCCTTGCAGTGTACGCCTACATAATAAGGCGCAGCCTCTCCTTCGGGAACCATTATGGTAGGCTCCTGCCAGGTCTGAAGAGCCCAGTCGAAAATCATGGCAACTTTATTCTCGGCCACCTCAGTGGAATTCTCAGAGTCGCCGTCAACCAGCATCCCTTCCTCATACAGCTTCTGCATGAACTGGATGTACTCCTTCACATTCTCGTCATACCAGGGCGAGCTCACCTTCCCTGTGTAATAATCCACATAAGCGATCGAGTTGCCCAGCCCAAACAGCTGCGCTATGCCGCCCGAGAAGGTGCTCAGGGACAGGCGGGCCACTTCATCGGCCTCCCCATTGCCATTGACGTCATTCTCACGGAATGCCTTCAGAGCCTCATACAGCTCATCCGTGGTCTGCGGCATCTCCAGGCCCAGCTTATCCAGCCAGTCCTTACGAATCTGGGGTATGGTGAAGGAACCGAAATTGGAATCGCCATATGTACCGATGATGGCGGTAGATACCCAATAGATATTCCCGTCCTCCAGGACATTCAGCTTCACTACTTCGCTGCCCGCGCCCTGCTCATAGAATTCCTTCGTGGCCTCCTGTCCATACTGATTCCAGATTTGATTCAGAGGCTGAAGCTTCCCCTGCTCCACCAGGCCTATCCTGGTCTTCGTGCTCAAAGGGGTGATGTAGACAAAGTCATAGTCCAATCCGGCAGCCAGCTGATTGTTCACCGTAGTGTCGTACTGGTCGTTCTCGATCAGATTCAGCTCCAGCTTCAGTCCACGCTCCGCCAGGTCCGAAGTGAACCTCTCCCAGAGCTTGCTGTCCCCGTTCACCCAATCTGACAGCTTCACGGTTTGGCCGTTTCCGTCCGTTCCCGAGTGATCCACGCCCAGGATATGGAGGGTCTTCAGATCCCCGGAGGCCTCCTCCGAGCCGCTGCCCCCACCGGAGCTCTCCTCACCGGCGCTGCTCTCTTCACCGGCGGAATCCCCACCGGCGCTGGAGCTGCCCTCTCCGGAACTCTGGGAAGCATTGTCCCCACACCCTGCAAGCAGGGATGCTGTCATGATTGCCGCCATAAAAGCAGCCATTGCTTTTCTTTTCATACTTTCCTCCATTCTGATTTACATTTCTGAATTTCTGATTCTGCCATTGGCATTACTCTTTCAGGGAGCCCAGCACCATACCCTTGATGAAGTACTTCTGGAAAAACGGATATGTGCACAATACCGGCAGCGATGTAAATATGATCATCGCATATTTCAATTGCGCATTTGAAAGCTGGCGCTCCGCTATCTCTCTCGCTGTTGCTGCATCTACCACCTCCTTTACAGACTGTGTTGCTTCGATCAAAAGGCGGCGCAGATACAACTGCAGCGGCTGCCAGTCCGTATGCGGCAGATAGAGCATAGCGCCGAACCAGCTGTTCCATACGCCTACGATCGTATATACCGCCACCACGGCGAAAATAGGCTTGCCAAGCGGTATCATCACTCTCGTAAAGACCTGCAGGACTCCCGCCCCGTCAATCTTGGCCGCCTCCGAGAGCGAATCCGGAATGGATTTGAAATACGCCTTAATCAAAATGATGTTCCAGATGGAAAAACAGCTGGGTATAATCTGGGACAGGGGCGAGTCGTACAATCCCAGCTTCACGATCAGCAAAAAAGTGGGAATCATGCCGCCGCCGAAATACATGGGGATCAGCAGGAACATGGTAAGCCATTTCCGCCCTATCAGCTTTTTGTAGTTGAGCCCATAGGCCACCACAGAGCTGGTGATAATCATCAGGACCGTATTCGGCAGTACATATACAATCGTATTGAGATAGGCGCGCCACATAGTGCTGTTCTGAACCAACACTTTGTAGGCAGAAAGGTCGAAGCCTTTCGGTATGGTATACACTCTCATGGTGCTGGCATACTGCGGTGAGCTCAGCGACAGAATCAGCACATAATACATAGGGTACAGCGTGATGAACGCAATCATCACACATGCAAAATACATCAGGAACGTGGCAAATCTGTTGCCTTCCCTTATTCCGCTTCTCTTTTTTCTCTTCATATGCGTCCTTTCTACTCTACCAGAGTCCAAATCCGGTCAATGTGTTGCTGATCCGATTGGCTATGTAGGTAAAGATGAAACCTATCACGGAGACGAACAGGCCCGCCGCCGTGGTATAGCTGTACTGCGCTTCCAGGATACCCAGCCTGTAGACATAAGTGCCTACCACATCCGCCACTTCATAAGTCGCAGGCGTATACAGCAGCAGAATCATTTCCGAGTTCGCCGAAAGCACGGAGCCCACTGCCATGATCAGGTTGATCGCGATGACCGACCTCAGTCCGGGCAGCGTGATATGCCATACCTGCTTCCACCGGTTCGCGCCGTCCAGCTTGGCCGCCTCATACAGCCCCGGATCGATGGACGATATGATAGAGCAATACAGAATACTGGAAAAACCGAAGCTCTTCCACACATTCGTGAACGTATAGATCCACGGGAATGCGTCTGTGGAGGTGCGGTAATTCTGCGGCTTCGCGCCGAAAAATGCCAGCAGGTTGGTAATCAGGCCATTGATGTCGATGAACGAAATCACCATACCTACCACTACCACGGTGGAAATGAAATAGGGCATGTAGCTGGTGGTCTGCACGAATTTCTTGAACCCGGCATGGCGTATCTGATCCAGCAGCAGCGCGAACAGGATAGGCGCCGTGAAACCAAAGAGCAGGTTCAGCACGCTCAGGATCAGGGTATTCCTGATGAGCCTGAAGAAATAGTGGCTCGTTATGAATCTCTCGAACCATTTAAAACCTACCCATTTCACACCTTCCCCAAAAAAAGACGCTCCCGGAACATAGTCCTGAAAAGCAATCACGATTCCGTACATGGGGATGTAGCAGAAGACAAATATTAATATCAGCGTCGGGAGCATCATGGCATAAATCTGAAGATTCTCGCTGATGACGCCCTTGCCATACTTTTTCTTCCCTGCCTTCTGTTTTCCTTTCTTTAATCCATTGTTTCCTTTCGTCTCCATATATTCCTCCAATTCTTTTTATATTTCGGAAATTTCGCTAATGGCATCCGCCGCCCTTCCGCATACATATGGCATGGCCCTCTTGTCCCTCACAGCCTCCCCCCCTTATTTATTTTCATGAATGAATCCCCCTACGTTCCTTGCGTTTTGGCCATTCCTGAAATGTATAGTATATGGAAAATAGCACGATTGACCACATAGTTTTCTGAAGAACATCAATCAAATACCCCGCTGCAAGCAACGGGGTATCAAGCTTGCAACGCTGCAGAGCAGCGGGGTATTTGACCCTCGCGGCATTCGCCAACTGGCCGTGCAAGCACGGCCGCTTGGCTCATTGCTCGCGGGAATAAAGACAAAAAGCACAACAAAAAAGCTGCCGCTCCATGCGACAGCTTTTTATGTCATGCTCCGGTATTCAAAACTACACCGCCCTCTC
The DNA here is from genome assembly GCF_910585425.1 of uncultured Acetatifactor sp. Classification (GTDB taxonomy): domain Bacteria; phylum Bacillota; class Clostridia; order Lachnospirales; family Lachnospiraceae; genus Acetatifactor. The sequence continues at coordinate 50,594 of NZ_CAJUCP010000032.1, forward strand.
CTTCCACTTTCCTCTCTTATAGAAGAAGAACGTAATCACCGCGCCCGCCACCCAGGAGCTCAGCAGGGAGATGAAGATGCACTCCTGCCGCCCGCCCGGGAACTCCGCAGACCTGGTCAGGAAGGCAATCCCATAGGCCACCGGCACACGGATGAATATGGTGGTGGCAATGGAAATCCACATGGGCGTCACCGTATCCCCGGCACCGCGCATGACGCCCGACAAGCTCTGGGTCACCGCCATGGCCACATAGCCCACCGCCAGGATTCCCATCATGTCCCGGCTCAGATCCACCAGCTCCGGTGTCTTGGTAAAAATCCCCATCAATGCCTTGCCGAATATCAGTATCAGGGAGGTCAGTATGGCGGATACCCCCATTGCAATCCAGGTGCCCTGCTTCGCGCCCTTCTCCACCCTGTCGTACATCCTGGCCCCCACGTTCTGTCCCGCATATGTAGTCATGGCCGTGCCGAAGGAGAAATTCGGCATCATGGCAAAGCCGTCCACGCGCATGATGATCACATTGGCGGCGATGAACATCTCTCCAAAGCTGTTGGTCAGAGACTGCACCACGATCATGGCCATGGAGAAGATGGCCTGGGTGATGCCCGAGGGCAGCCCCAACTGAATCACCTTCAGGGCATGCTGCTTCTCCAGTTTCAGATAACGGGGCTTCATGTCGAACAGATCCACCATCTTGGACAGCCTCCAGAAGCACAGCAATGCGGAAATCAACTGGGCAATCACCGTAGCCAGGGCCACGCCGCTGACCCCCATGCCCAGCTTGGCCACGAACACCAGGTCCAGGATGATGTTGACCACCGTGGACACCAGCAGATAGGCCAGCGCGGACATGGAGTCCCCCAGCCCCCGCAGGATTCCGCTCAATATATTGTAGAAGGCCAACCCGGCAGATCCGATGAACAGAATCAGCAGGTAGGACTGGCACCAGTCGATGATGGATTCCGGCGTGTCCAGAAGCTCCAGCAGGGGCCTGGACACCAGAGAGGCCACCACCATCACCAGCACTGTGGCCGCAGCCGTCAGCGTGATGCAGTTCCCAATCGTCACCGACAGCTTCTCCCGCTCCTTGGCCCCGAAATACTGGGACACGATGATGCCAGCGCCTACGCTGATCCCCACGAACAGCACCAATAGCAGGTTCAATATGGGCCCTGCGCTCCCCACGGCCGCCAGGGCATTGTCCCCCACATAATTGCCCACCACCACGCTGTCCACCGTGTTGTAGAGCTGCTGGGCTATATTCCCCACCAGCATGGGCACGGTAAAGAACACGATCTTCTTCCAGGGAGAGCCCTCCGTCATGTCCACCGGCGCAAAAAACTTCTTCAACATTTCCATCCTTCTCACCTCAACTCGATTTTATGTCCATTATACACTGACCTGGACAATCTGTCACTCATTTCTTTGCCGTGGAACCCGTTTCGTTCCACCGAGAGGCATCTGAGTTATCATCTGGAACAGAAAGGGCGAAGTTCATGGCCTCGCTTAAAATATTCACTTCCCGCCAGCAGCAGGGCTGCTCACATTCCACCTTTTGAACGCTTCAGTAGTTTGAATGTACTCCCAGCTCCCATCTTCTACGATACGGCCATACTCAATAATGATGATTCTCTCAAACAACGGCAGATACTGGCCATCATGCAGCGTGACAAGCAACGCTACATTACGGTCAAGCAGAATCTCCATTGCCATCTTGGCGTTACGGATATCCAAAGACGAGATAGGTTCATCTGCGGCCAGCAAGCTGCATGTATGGTTGACGGCGCGAAGTATGGCAATTCTCTGCTTTTCGCCCTGGGACATCAACCGGATGTCCTTTCCCTCCACCTCGCCTGGAGGCAAGAATACACCATCGACTTGCGGTTCTGGTTGGTTTTGATCCATGCCCATGGCGATATTCTCCATCAAGCCGCACTGGAACAGCTGAAAATCACAAGGGACATAAGAGAACTGTTCTTCTCTATGGCCAAAAATGCCATTGATTTTGCCGTTGAAAGGCTGCACGCCAAGGATTGTCCGGAGCAATGTGGATTTTCCACAGCCGTTTGCACCTATGATGGCAATCTTCTCGCCGTTTCTTATTTCGAGATGAATATTCTTTAAAATACGGACATCGCCAATGCTTACGCTTACATCCGTCAAATCTACCAACAGGTCATCCCTCTTTTTGGGGGTATCGGATATGCTTTCGTTGAATTCCACGACATCCATCATCCGCTTGATTGGCACATTGATATTCGGCAGGGAAATAATCTGCTGCCTCAGCATGGACAGATTAGAGATGAGGGCATCATATACCGAAAATGCTGCGGCAGTACCTCCAATCAGTTCGGAGACCATGCTCATCATGGATGAAACGCCAAATATCATAATCTTCATCCCATTGTTGATTAGTTCGCCGATGGCATCAAGCACTGAACCGATCCTCATCTTCTTTTTCGAGATATCCCAGCTTTCACTTCGGCATTCCTGAAATTGACGCACCTCATGGGCATAGGTACCGCTCACCATCAAGTAGTCCACATTGTGGAACAGGTTATGCAAAACCATTGTCTGTCTTGCCTCGATTTCCTGCAAGCGCTTAGTATATCTTCTGTTTATTTGCGTCTCGATAAACCCGCGCGCCACATCATACGCCGCATTGGCAAGAGCCAGGAGAAGAATCCACGCCATCGCCAATGAAGATGTGAGCACTAACAGAATAATGGCAATTACGCTTGCAAAAAGACGGATGAACAGCGTGATAGCCGAACTGAAACCGCTGCTCCCGGAATGCAGACGTGCCACGATTTCGCCATCGTCATAAACTTGCTTCGTTGTTAAGACAAATTTTCCCTGTACACGCTGTACTATCGACTTATAAGTCTTGTTGTCGATTTTTGTTATGACAGGGTCGGCATATACATTGCACAAGAAACAGATGGCCAGGAAACCAGCAATACCAAGCAGCAGTAAAAGATTACTGACTAGCAGGTCACGGATGGATTCGCTTTTTTGCAGAATCGAAAATGATGTTTTCAACAGATACGGCTCAATAATCGGGCCGACACCGAGCAAAAAGCCATAGATGCACACCACCCCCACAATCGGGACTGAATTCACCAAAACCAGACGCATATATTGCTTGTATAGGCTTTTTGCCTTTGTATCTTTTCTTTTCATTATCATTCAATCTCCTCACCACGCAGAAATTCTCGGAAAACCTCATCAGCCAACAGTTCCTGGTAACTGCCTTCTGCTCTTATTCTACCGTCGTTGCCCAGCAGCAGCAAGGAATCGGCAGCTTTCATCTGCTCTGTCCTGTGGGTCACGGAAATTACCGTTGTCGTCTTTTGGGACAGCTGTTGCCTGAGCTTTCGAATCAGTGCAGCTTCCGTGGCAGGAGACAGGGCGCTTGTAGGCTCATCCATGACAAGAATCTGTCTATCACTGGCAAACGCACGCGCCAATGCGATTTTTTGTTTTTCCCCGCTTGAAAGCGAAGAAGCCGTAAGCATTTCCCCTGGATTTGCCAGCCTCTCCGTCAGTTCCACATGTTCAATCACCGAGTGCATCTGGGCCGCATCCCATTCTTCACAGAGCGAGATATTGTAGCCGACAGTATTTTCAAACAGAATCGGCACCTGCGGAAGATAGCAGCAATTTTTCCAGAGTTTTTCCTGGGGAAGCCTTTTCAGCTCATGCCGGCCATAAGATATCGTCCCGTGATATGGCAGAATCCCGAGAAGCAGCTTGACCAGCGTCGATTTTCCGCATCCGGAAGGCCCCACGATACACAGCCACTCTCCAGGTTCTACCCTGAAGCTGATATCCGACAGGACAGCACTACCATCGTCAACATGATAGGATAGATTGTCAATGTTAATCGGTGCCAGTTCAAGATTCTCGTCAAATTCTTCAACGACCAAATGGCCTTCCTTGGGTAGAAGGGTTTCGTATGTATTAAACGTCGCTTCAATAATCTTCAGATTTGCCAAGAACATCGGTAATCTGAACAGGGGGCTTGCAATATTCGGCAGAAGCAGGGCCATGGCAAAAAGCCCATCTAATTGGATGAGTCCATTGTAGACGAACAATCCGCCAACCGTTACAGTAAGCAGAAGGAGCAGCATATAGCCCGACTGAGCAAAAATTTGGAACTTGTTATAGCTTTTCCGAAGCGCAACCATCTTCTGAACCTTTTCATCAGATGCGGAATCATAATTTTTGAAGACCTTCTCTTTGCTCAAAAAAACGGATGCCTCTAAGTTGGCGACCAGTTCCCATGACAGCGAATAATGCTGGTTGACAGCATCTATCAGCGAATCTTGCTGCTCTTTCATGTCATTCATCCGTTTTTGATAAATCAGAACAAGCAGCCCGGCTGCCGCCAGGCAAAGTGCCGTCAACGATGGACAGATTACCGCACCATATACTACAATAAGGATAATCGTAACCACGGTCTGCGTGGCCATAAGGAGAAACGAAACATATCCCGTCTGTACGCTAGAAGAATTCTGCTTAAATATGCTGAACCGCTTTTCCAAATCGTCAGCCCTCTTGCCCAGAGAATCCCATCCATAATGTGAAAGGACAGCATCGTCCAAAGAATATGCAATACGTTTATTCAATCTGAAATTGAGTCTTTTATTTACGATGGACAGAACAACCGATAGTACGATGAAAGCTCCGAAACAGATTAGGTGAATATAAAACCTGGCATCGAATTCTTTTGCTACCACAGCGGCAAAAAGCCTTTGCATAAAAAAGGTGCTGACGATAATGTTCAAGAACACAGAAACAGCAGTAATAAAATGCAGAGAGACAAAACAGGCCCGTTCTTCCTTAAGGACCTTTATGATGAAGTGATATGAGCTATACTTATTTAAAGATTTCACTTGGTACTACCTCTCATTCTAAAAAGCTGTCAGCAAAAATCTTTCATTAGCCTCAACGATGCGTCAAAGGCTAAAACCACTTCAATTGTAAAGTGATTTAATTATGACGTTTACTATAGCATCGTGGTTCCATTATACCAGAAAGACATTAAAAGGTCTAGTTCTGTGAACTCTCATTGTCCGAACAGAAGTGCTTCGGTTACTATTTATAGTCAATGTCAGTTAGTTAAGGACGTTGAAAATCGAATAAATGGCCTGAACATAGGAATAAAGCGCCATTCGAGAATGAATCCTGGAACAAACGGCATAGATAGAGCCATTTGCCGAGCCATGTTTTAGTTTTACTGTATGGCAAATAACGGATGAACCTCACATGACAAAATAACTGGCCGGTGCCTACAAACACCGACCAGTTATTTAATGCCAAACAACCGATTCCATCATCCAATCAGGCACTTCTTCCCCTGGAACCCGAAGCCGTATTTCCTGATATTCTCCCGGGCAAAGCCCTCCGCCACAAGCGCCGTCTCATACCGCTTCTCCTCAATCTGCGCAAGGGCATTGGCTACCGTGTCCTCCAGAGCCTTTTCGCCATCGTCCTCGTCCATCACTTTGAATTCGAAGATGAAGGCCTTTCCGCCTTTGTCCACAGGCTCCAGCATCACATCGTAGCGCCCGTATCCGCCTTCCCGGTTCGAAGTTAGCCTATACTTGTCCGCCAGGTTCACGATCATGCCCAGCACGAAGCCGTGGTAGAACCGCTCTGGATGGGTCTTCTCCGAGGGTTTGTTCCCCGCATCGAAGGAGCTGAACGTCTCCAGAGCCACCTTGTTCATGAAAGTGTTCATCCTGCGGACGTCGTCGTTTAAGAGGGCTCGGATGAATTCGTTGTAGTACACGGGTACATCGAAGCGTCCGAACCAGTCCCTTACCATGTCCCGGAACAGGAACCATACCTCCCTGTTGGTCAGCGCCAGTTCATAGCAGATGTCCTCTGTCCTGTCCGGATTGGCCATACCGCGCCCCAGCACTTTCAGATACCCCGCTGCCATCAACAGGCTCCATATGGCGTTGGTGTTTCCCACCAGCTGGCTGAAGACAATCTGTTCGTCAACATGGGCCGTAAAGCTCTTCCCGGCAAGCAAATCCTCCATTATCACCTTGGCATCCGCATCCGCCGTCTGTATCAGCGTGCTCACCAGGCCGTTGGAGCTTGTATTCGCCCAGTAGGCCTCATATTTCGCCCCTTTCCCGATAAAGGAGATGATGGACCAGGGGTTATAGATATCAGTATGCTCCCCAAACGTAAAACCGTCATACCATTTCTTCACCCCCGCCTTATGCTCCCCCTGTCCCGCTTCCTCCAGCGCCCGGAAGACCTCCTTCTCCGTAAAGCCGAAAGATGTGGCGTACTTGTCGGAGGTGGTTGTGACTACCTCCAGATGATTGAGCTCCGAGAAAATGGATTCCTTGGAAATCCTGGTGATGCCTGTAATCAGCCCTCTCTCCATGCTGGCGTTATCCTTGAAAGTGTTCACGAAGAAGCCTTTGAAAAAGGAGATAATCTCGTCCCAGAAATGGCTCAGCCAGGCTTCCAGCATGGGCGTGTCATACTCGTCAAGGAGGACGATAGCCTTTTTCCCATAATACCTCTCCAGATACCCGCAGAGCCGTCTGAGTGCCATCTGGGCTGTCCTGTCCGACATGTCGTCCCTCACTGACCGGAAGAATGCCCTCTCGTCCTCATCGAACAGATCCGACTTCATGATATCTTTATGCATCTTGTAGATATCAGTGAGGAGCTGTTTGACCGCACCCTTCACCGACTCCGCATTGTCCAGACGCTCTTTCTCGTCATTCCGTCCTCCGTAAAGGGGCTTCACCCCCGCAAAGCTCATGGATATCACTGGGTACGTGCCCTGCAGCGCCCGGAAACCTTCCTCCTCCCAGACCTTCTTTCCCTCGAACAGGTCTCCGCGGCCCGCATATCGATTGGAGAAGAAGCATTCTACCGTGCTCATGTTCAGCGTCTTGCCGAACCTGCGGGGGCGTGTGATCAGGGTGGCCTCATCCGCACCGTTCCACCATTCCTTGATGAAATCTGTCTTATCAATATAGAAAATATGGTTCGACATCATCTTTTCGTAATTCTGGTAACCAAGTCCATGTCTCACTTCTGCACGTGCTCCCATCTGCGACCTCCCTTCCCGGCTCCTATCATTACTTTACCATTTCCCCGGCCTTTCGGCAATACCTCTCTTCGTTTCTTCAATGCAGGATGCGAGTCTGCGTTACAGTTCACACGTTGGCTTGACCGAAAGAAACCGATGGTATAGACTGTACTCAGTCGGAGCCATCGGTTTCTTTGAAGTGCTATACTAAAGTTGTAACGGGAGTGGCTAATGAGATATAATCAAA
>NZ_CAJUCP010000033.1:0-19596 GCF_910585425.1 uncultured Acetatifactor sp.
CTTTTGGTCTTTGGCTTCTTTGGTTCGGAATAGTGTGGTGCTGGCGGTCTATCTGTTGTTTTCGGTTGCCTGTTTCTTTACCGTACATGAGCATAGACGATGTGTTATGGTACAAAGGCGGTTCGGTTCTTCGCGGCGTTGATAATGAACCGGTGAAGAGTTTCATGGACTCCATTGATTTTTCCGTCAAACTGTTTTAAAATATCCATAGCATAGCTCCTTCCTGCGATTGGAGGGGCGAGGACATTGCTGGCGGGAGCCGCTATTACGGGATTCAACGGGATTTGCGGATAGAGGGATATAATATATCGAAATTGCGAATCTGCTTTGAAATGACTTATATACACATTGTAAATGGCAGATAAGGATTTTATGCTCAAATATGTGAATGGGAATTTGACGAGGTATGATATGGCCACACTTCATTTGATGGTAGGATTACCGGGCAGTGGAAAAACCACAGAAGCGAAAAAATTGGAGCAGAAGTACAGAGCATTGAGATTGACGCCTGATGAGTGGCAATATTTTTTGTTCGGTCATGACATCTCAGACCCGGAACACGACGAGCGCCATACCAGGGTGGAGGAGCTCATGTGGGAAATTGCCGTAAAGGTATTAAAGGCGGGGGTGGATGTCATCCTTGATTTCGGATTTTGGACAAAATCAGAACGTGACGAATTCCGAAGAAAAGCCCATTCCTTTGGAGCGGCTTCCAAAATCCACTATATGGATGTGCCTAAGGACATTATTTGGGAACGGCTATCTGCGCGCAATCAATTGGCCGGAAAGAACGCTGTTTTTTATGTAGGGAAAGAAGAATTTGATGAATGGTCGGGATTATTTGAAATACCTGCAAAGGAAGAATTGGAACGATAGATTCCTGCTTCTGCGTTGGGGATGTTTTTCCGAAAAGGGAGAAAGATTGATTCCCTGGCGGTCTGCGAAATGTGCTATGGAATGGGGGACGCTGGCCGGGGGCTATGGAGAAATGGAGCGGGATGGGGCTTTGTTTGCGGAACCCTTTGAGGGAGGCAGGCTGTAGCGGTACTGGGAGGAGAGGATGATATGAAGAAGTTTATTTTATGCATGATGCTTGGTGTGATGGCGGTAGGCCTGGCGGGCTGTGGTCAGGGAGGGAGCCAGGCGGAAGGCCAGGGCGGGAGTGGGTTGGAAAGCGAGGGCGGCGGCCAGGGAGATAGCCAGCGGTCAGGCGAGAGCGTTGGTCAGGAGGACAGCCAGGCTGGCCAGAAGGCATCCTATTCGTTCACAGACGATTTAGGCCGTGAAGTCACAGTGGAATTCCATGAGCGTGTGGCGGCTCTGCTGGGGAGCTATGCGGACATGTGGATACTGGCGGGCGGGGAGGTCTGCGCAGCGCCGGAGGATGCTTTCGTGGATCTGGATCTCCCCCTGGCGGCGGATGCCGTGAACCTGGGAGAGACCAAGCGCCTCAGCCTGGAGCTCCTGCTCTCCGCAGACCCCGATTTCGTCCTGGCCAGCACCAACACCAGCCAGCATCTGGAGTGGCAATCGTCCCTGGAGGGCGCCGGCATCACAGTGGCCTATTTTGACGTGTCCCGCTTTGAAGACTACCTGCGCGTCTTGAAAACCTGCACGGACATCACAGGACAGCCGGAGCGCTACACCCAATATGGAACGGATATCCAGAAAGAAATAAACGATATACTGGACAGGAATGCCGGAAAGAGCGCCCCCGCCGTACTGTCCATGCGTGCTTCCGCCACCAGCATACGGGCAAAAGGCAACCGCGGCAACGTGCTGGGCGAGATGCTGGAGAGCTTCGGCTGCACCAATATCGCGGACACCGACGACAGCCTGCTGGAGAACTTAAGCCTGGAGAGCATCATGCTGATGAATCCGGATCTGATACTGATCGTCCAGTCCGGCGACGATATCCAGGGCACCCAGGAGAACATCGAGAACATGTTCCGGGAGAATCCCCTCTGGAAGGAGCTGGACGCCGTGAAGAGCGGACAGGTGCACATCCTGGACAAGCATCTGTACAACCTGAAGCCCAATGCCCGGTGGGCGGAAGCCTATGAAGAGCTGGAGAGACTTTTGTACCCCGGCTCTGACGATTGAAACGGATATGGAAAGCCCCTCCCATTTTTCAGGGAAATCATTTTACAGGGAAACTGGATGGAAAATTCCGAACTGGTCGGAAAGGACGGAAAGACCCACGGAACCGGACTTTTTTGCCTGCCACAGCATAGAAGTATTCATTACGGCTACGCCGGAACCTGCCTACGGCATAAAGGTAAACGGATTGGCCGGCTGATGCCCGGTAAACCGTACTTTAGTGAGTGAATTGGATTACAATTAAGATTGATTCTCGTCAAAGCTGCGTACCGGCAGTTCTTTACGGCTCTTGAACAGACTGTGGAGGAATTGACAAAATGTTTTCTCCTTGAATTTGGAGAGAATAGGGAACTGTCTTTTGGAAGATGCCGTTGCCTGAAATCCTTCAACGAGCTTTATGACGGCTTAGCGGATTTATAGTGAAACTCCTCCCGGCAGAGCTGCGGGGAATGAGACCCGGAGAGACGAGACATCAAGACAGGACGGAGGGAATCCCTGTATGGACAGTAAGAAGCATAACCGGCTGCTGCTCGGGGGCGGCATAGCCGTCTGCCTTTTGATTGGAGTGATGAGCCTGTGCCTGGGGAATATCCATTTTTCGCCGATACAATTGTTGCAGCTCCTGCAGGGGGACGGGGACAGCGTGAGCCGCAGCATTCTGCTGTACGCCAGGCTTCCGCGCACCCTTGCTTCGCTGGCGGCCGGGGCGGCGCTGGCGGTGTCCGGGGCGGTGCTGCAGAACGTGCTGGCCAACAGGCTGGCTTCCCCCGGCATCATCGGGGTCAACGCCGGGGCTGGGCTGGGGGTGACGCTTGCCTGCGCCGCCGGAACCCTGTCCGGCCTGGGGGTGTCCTGGGCGGCTTTCGGCGGCAGCCTGATCACCGTCCTGTGCATCTTTCTGTTCTCCCGCCGCACCAATGCTTCCAAGACTACGGTCATTTTAGGCGGCGTGGCGCTGAACAGCATCCTGAACGCCATCTGCGAGTCCGTGACCGTGCTGGACACGGATGTGGCCATGCTGAGCATCGATTTCCGGGTGGGCGGGTTTTCGGCGGTTTCCTACCCCCGTCTGCTGCCGGCGGCCATCTTGATTCTGCTGGCGCTGACGGCGCTGTTCACCTTGTGCAATGAGCTGGACGTGGTGACGCTGGGGGATGAGACGGCTCAGGGGGTGGGGCTGGCAGTGGGGAAGTACCGCATGGTGTTTTTGGTGCTGGCGGCCTTGCTGGCGGGGGCGGCGGTGAGCTTCTCGGGGCTTCTGGGCTTCGTAGGGCTGATCGTGCCCCATTTCATCCGCAGGTTCACAGGCAACGAGAGCAGACGGCTCCTGCCGATGTGCGCGGTGGCAGGGGCAGGGTTCGTCACCCTCTGCGACCTGGCGGCCAGGCTGCTGTTCGCCCCCTATGAGCTGCCGGTGGGGATTTTGATGTCCGTGGTGGGGGGCCCGGTCTTCCTGTATATGCTGATACGCCATAAGGGAGGGCATGCCGGGTGAAGGAGCAATTGGGTTCTTTGGCAGTTGGGCATTGTATTTAGTTCTTTTTGGTATTTTGTACCCATTTAAAATAGATTAAAATTATCCCGTTCTCACTGAGAAATGGGCAGTGGAAATTGCGGCAAGATGGAATGTAGAATATAACGATGACTATAAACGTTATGTGACAAAATTCGAGATGGATGATACTTAGTGTGGCAATTTGAAGTCCATCAGGTTGGAGACGAGTATCAGAAAGAGTTAGGGATTCCGGCAGAAAGATTAGAAGAATTTAATCTACATATTGTTGGGAAAATAGATATCATCAACGTGTTCTCAAGCCATTGAAAAATTGCTGTTTGCGGAGTAGTGAATGAGGGCATTTTTCCGAAAATGGAGTTGTTTTTTCCAAAAAAGGAGAGGATAATTTGACCGGAAAAGGGGATGACGGGCAGGATTCACGGGGACGGAAGCCACAGGGATGGAAGCCATGGGGACGGAAACCAAAGGAGCGGTGCCCACAGAGACAGTCGCAAGAGGACGGGATGCAAAGGAACAACGCAATGATTGAAATGCAGCAGGTTCGAGCCGGATACGGAAAAACGGAGATCCTCCACGGGGTGGACTTCCGGGCAGAAAGAGGAGAAATCACCACGATCATCGGCACCAACGGCAGCGGCAAGAGCACCCTGCTGCGGGCGCTGCTGGGCTTTCTGCCCATTTCGGCAGGGGATGTGAAGATTGACGGAATTTCGATAAAAAATATGTCCCGGGCGGAACTGGCCAGAAGCATCGCCTATCTGCCCCAGGGAAAGAACGTGCCCGACATCTCGGCGGGGCGCATGGTGCTCCACGGGCGGTTCCCCTACCTGAGCTATCCCAGGAGATACACAGAGCCGGATTTCCGGATAGCCAGGGAAGCCATGGAGCAGATGGGGATTGGGAATCTGGCCGAAAGGCAGATGGCGCAGCTCTCCGGGGGCATGCGGCAGAAAGTGTATCTCGCCATGGCTCTGGCCAGCCAGGCGCCCGCCATCGCCATGGACGAGCCCACCACCTACCTGGACATCGGGCAGCAGGTGAAGCTGGCGGGAATCGTCCGGCGGCTGTCCGGGGAGGGCAAGACGATTGTCCTGGTGCTCCACGACATCCTGCTTGCCCTGAAGATTTCCCACCGCATTGCCGCCGTAGCCGAGGGGGAGATTGTCTGGGGCGGCACACCGGAGGAAATGCTGGCGCAGAAGGTAGCTGAGCGTCTCTACGGCGTGGCCGTGGGAGCCGCCAGGACGGAGACGGGGATGCAGTATTATTATGAAATCAGGGACTGAAGCCGGACAGTTGCTGCGGCGGGAAAAGCCCCAGGTCGGAGAAAAGCCCCAAGACACGAAAGCGAGAAGAACCCCCGCCCCCAATACTCCGCGAAACGCCTAAAACTCCCGCCGTCCATACAGCCAAAGAGACAGCAAGCAGGAGAAGGCCAGCAGCATCCCCCCTGCCGCAAACATCCCGCCACTGACTACCAATAAGTGGTCAGAAGCATACACCAGAAGATTCAGAAGAAACCCATTTCCCGCCATAGCATCATATTCCAGCATGGCCACATAAATCAGGCAAATGAGCACCGCCGGCACATAATACCCCCAGACCTTTCCCCGCTGATACCCCATTTTGAACAGCAGCGGATACATGGCCAGGCTCATGATTCCATAGAAAAGAAAACTGAAGGAAATCAGCGCCAGGTTCCATCTGAAATCCGGATACCATTTTGAGAGGGACACCAGGTTGGCCAGGGGCATCATGGCCAAACCCAGCAGAACTCCCACTGCGAACAGCAGAAACGACAGCACATATCTGCCCAGGACGACAGAGCGTCTGTCCACCGGCAGAGTCAGATAGAGCCGGTTCAGATCCCCCTTCTCCTCTACGGCGAAAGGGTTCAGAGAGAAGGAAAACAGCAGGAAGGCTCCCATGGGCACCAGGAAGATAGGGGACAGGCATCCCACTGTGAACAGGCAGACAGGAATCATCAGAAACCTGATGCGATAACATTTCATGGCAGACCAGTTCAATCTCAACATTTTAAGCATTCTTCTTATTCCTTTCCATATAAACTACCACATCCCCTATCGTGGCCGGTTCCGTGACGGCGTCCGGGGGAAGCCCGCCTATCCGAGCCAGCTCCATAAGGCATTCGTAGCCGCTGCTGGACTGGCGCAGCCCGATGGCAGAATCTTTCTTTCCTTCAGGGAGCACATTGCCCCGTACCACGCAATAACGGGAAACCAGCTCATCCGTGTCGCCGGAATAGGAAATGGCGCCGCCGCTGATATAGACGATGCGGTCGGCCAGCCGCTCCAGGTCGCTGGTGATATGGGTGGAAAACAGGATCGTGCGGTTCTCCGGAACCATATATTCCCGCAGAATGTCCAGCAGCTCGTCCCGGGCGGCAGGATCCAGCCCGCCGGTAGGTTCGTCCAGCAGAAGCAATCGGGTATTGCGGGAGAGATGGACAGCCATGGCCAGCTTCTGTTTCATGCCCCGGGAAAAGCTCCTGAATTTCTTCCTGGCATCAAGGCCGAAGCGGGACAGATAATTCCTGTACCGGGCGCTGTCCCAACCGGGATAGAAGGGGGCAAGGCTCCTCTCGATATCCAGCGGCGTCCATTCCTCCTGATAATAAGGCTGGTCGAACAGGATGCCGATTTCACCTTTCCCGGCGGAGTCGCCCACGGGACGCCCCAGCAGGCGGATATCCCCGCTGTCGGGAAAAGCCAGCCCGGCCAGCATCCGCAGGGTGGTGGACTTCCCGGCTCCGTTGGGCCCTACGAAGCCGCAGCAGAGCCCCTGGGGCACGGTGAAGCTGATGCTTTTCAGGGAAAATCCCGGGTAGGTCTTGCATAGATCATGGATTTCAATGGCATTGCTCATGGAAAATTTCCTCCAATCTGTCTTGTAATTGCGCCAGGCTCAAACCTGCCGCCTTTCCTTTTTCCACCGCTGCCCCAAGGGCTTCGTCGATGCTCTGCAGATACTGGCGGCGAACCATTTCCGCATCGCCTTTGACGAAGCACCCCCGCCCCTGTACAGTGTAGATCAGCCCCTCCGCCTCCAGGTCGCTGTAGGCTCTGGTGGTAGTGATGACGCTGACCCGCAGGTCTCTTGCCAGTTGCCGCATGGAGGTAAGGGGCTGGTCGGGGGTCAGCTGGCCGTTCAGGATCTGGGCTTTGATCTGGACTTTGATCTGCTCATAGGTGGGGATTTCGCTTTGCAGGGAAAGGTGGATGTTCATTTTTTCATCATCTCCTGTCTGGGGTTCTATACAGCCCCACCGTTTTCTGGTATGGCGATGTGTTCTTTTACAGAGAACATACTGTATATATTGAGTATATGCACTATAAGCATGAATGTCAAGAGGAAAATAAAAAATGTCAAAAGCGTTCCCACCGCGCCTCAACGCTGATACTTCTTTGCCATGGGTACACGATTCCGCAGGATTCCGAAAAGGGAGAAATTGTATCGCTTTTCCGATGGGCATGTGATATACTGAACAATGTAATGCCGTAATTTTGCCCGACAGGACGGCAGGGCATGCAATGTGGCGGCATTTAAAAGAGACGGTCTTAAAAAGAAGAATAGGCTCTCGGAATTTTAGGCAGCAGAATCAGGCATTGGGGTCGGACAGCATCTGGAACAGCGGGGGAAGCGGCTCAGAGGAGCTTCGGGGAGCCACGTAGTATGCGGCATGGGGATTCCGAGAGGAAATAAGATTGTGCAGGAGGACAAGGCGATGCTGAAAATTATATTCGGAGAAGTGGAGAATTCGGTCTATCATCCCCCCACCTATTTCGACAATCAATATGAGGACGAGTGGATCACCGATCCGCTGACGGTGGCCATGATTCGGGACATCGATAAATCAGAGGTAGTGGGCCCCCGCCTGATTGAAAGCCCTGTGCTGGGGCCGATTCCGGTGAAAGAGATTTCCGGCGGCGTAAAGACCCTGATTTTGATGGCCTTTGACCAAAGCGGCCGAATCTTCAATGCCTCTGCCTGCGGGGACAACTGTGCCAAGTGGATCGCGGAGATCGGCAGACAGAAAAATCTCACCATCAACCTGCACCATGTGATGGACTTCAGCTCTGTCCCCGCATTCGAAGCAGTCATGTTGAATACGGGCGCAACGGTTCACAGCTACGGGGAATACCTGGAAGCGGCAATTCAAATAAAGGAGCGCTGAGGGATGAAAGGAAAATATCATATCGTCGTACAGAATAACAGGCTCCGCTACGAACTGGACATACGGCGAAATATCACGATCATCCGCGGCGACAGCGCCACAGGGAAGACGAAGCTGATCGACCTCCTGGAGCAGGCCGCGGATCTTGGGGAAGGCTCAGGCGTTGAAGTCCTGTGCGAGCGCCCCTGCAGGACACTGGGCGGAAAGGACTGGAACCTTGTGCTGCCCAATATCCACCAGCAGATACTCTTTTTGGACGAGGAAAATAAATTTGTGAAATCCCGGGAATTTGCGTCTGCGGTGAAGGCTTCCGACAATTATTTTGTAATCGTCACAAGAGAGGATCTGCCCAATCTGCCCTATTCGGTGGAAGAGATTTACGGCATTCATGCTTCAGGCAAATACCATGACCTGAAGCGGACTTATAATGAATTATACCATATTTACAGCACGGAAGCATTTTCAGGTGGGGTAAGTCCGGAAACCGTTATAGTGGAGGACTCTAACTCCGGCTATGAATTTTTCCGTGCAATTTGCAGTGAGAACGGCATGGACTGTCTCAGCGCGGGAGGTAAATCCAATCTGAAGACAGCGGCATCCGGACTGGGAAAAGAACCCGCGATCGTGATTGCGGACGGAGCGGCAATTGGCCCGGAGATGAATGAACTGTACCAGATGATGCGCCACAAGCCTGAGGTGAAATGTTATCTGCCGGAGTCCTTTGAATGGTTGATACTGAAATCCGGAATGATTGACGGAAAGCTGATACAGGATATTCTGGAACATCCGGAAGACTTTATTGAAAGCCGGGAGTATTTCAGCTGGGAGCGTTTTTTCACGGCGCTGCTGGCGGAGCATACCCGGGATTCCCGCCTCAGATATAGCAAGAATCAATTGAACCCGGCCTATCTGCACGAGAAAATCAAACAGGCCATCCTGACTGCGGCGGAAGGTGTGGATTGGAAAAAGAGCATGGAAAACAGGAACCATGGAGGAAGATAAAATGACCATATTTGAAAAAACATTCAACGATGCAGCCATAGATTATGACCACAGCCGACCCACCTATGTAAAAGAGATCTACGAAGACATATTCCGCTATAAACCTGTTGACCCTGACAGCCATGTGCTGGAAATCGGCCTGGGAACGGGAAAGGCATCGCAGCCCATATTGGAGACACGATGCCATCTTACCGGAATTGAGCCGGGGGAGCGATTGGCCGATCTGGCGCGGAAACAGTATCGGACTTATGCGAATTTCACGGTATGCAACCAGACCTTCCAGGATTTCATCAGTCCTGGCGAATCCTTTGACCTCATCTATGCGGCGACCGCATTTCACTGGATTCCGGAGGAATATGGCTATAAGCGCGTCCACGAGCTGCTGAAGCCGGGAGGAGCCTTCGCCCGCTTTGCCTACCATGCAGGGACAGATAAGGGGCGGGAGGAGATGACAAAAGAGATCCAGGAGATTTATTCGAAATATATGCACCAAGAGGAGCCTCTCAGGGAATACGGCCTGGAGGATGCGAAGAAACTGGCTGAAACCGCATGCCGGTATGGCTTCTGCGACGCCGCATATCAATTATATTCAACTACAAAAGAATTCACTGCCGATGAATATATGACGTTATTGCGCACATATCCCGATCATATGCGGATGGAAGAATCAAATCGGAAAATGCTCTTTGAGGGGATCCATTCCGCAATCAGGAACCATGGCGGCATCATGACAGTATACTACACAATGGATCTGGAGCTGGCCAGGAAACCGGCACGAAACTGAGATTTATGCGAGGAGGCAGATTATGAAAAACGAAAAGATATATGGCATGGCCTTTGGGAAACTGTACCCCATGCTGATTGCAAAGGCGGAGCGGAAAGGACGCACCAGAGCGGAGGTGGATGAAGTCACCGGCTGGCTGACCGGGTACAGCAAGGACAGATTAGCGGAACTTATGGAAAGCGATATCACCTACGGAGACTTCTTTTTACAGGCCCCGGCCTTGAACCCGGAGCGCAGACTGATAAAAGGTGTGGTCTGCGGAGTCCGTGTGGAGGATATCGAAGAGCCCCTGATGCAGGAAATCCGCTATCTGGACAAGCTGGTGGACGAGCTTGCCAGAGGGAAGGCGCTGGAGAAGATTCTGCGCAGGTGATGGGTTCCGGGAAATAGGATATGCCTTGGGAAAAAGTATTGCTCATAACCAGAATCATGGCCAAATCATGACCAAAATGAGTATGATTTGGCCATGACGAAAACAGAAGTTGAAAAACTAAAGTTTTATTGTCAGGAGGTTTGATTAAATGAGTGTCAATATCTTGCTGGAAGGCTTTGAAATCGATGCGCCCTGGCTTTATGGCGAATTGAAGAGTTATATAAAACCGAATCATTCGGTTGCGGTGATAGCCTTTTCTTTCCGGGAGAACCGTGTAAGGTCTCTGTCAGACTGGGAAGCGCTGTATGGCAAGGAAAGCGGCATGTATTATAGCGGAATCGTCGGTGGGTTTGCTGCCTACGGTATCCCGGCAGAAAAAATAACTTTCATCAACTATTTTGCAGATACCAGGGAATCTGCTGCCCGGAAAATCCGGGAAGCGGATATTATCTATTTCCTCGGCGGACTGCCGGACAAAATGTTGGATCGAATCAAAGAATTCGGTTTATATGACATTTTAATGAAGCATAAAGGAATCCTGATGGGATACAGTGCCGGCGCTGTCATTCAGTTGGCGGAGTACTATCTGGCTCCCGATGAGGATTACCCGGAATTTAAATATTATGAAGGGCTTCCATATTTGGATGCTTTCTATATGCAAGTGCACTACACAGGTACAGCGGCGCAGGATGCCGCTATCCAGCGTGTGCTTGTTGAGCGAGGCAAAACGGTGTATGCCACAGTATTAAAACAGGGTGCGGTTCTTGTTGACAGTGGAAACATAAAACTGCTCGGTGATGTCAGGGTATTTTCTAAGTGATAATAAGCTGCATGAAAGGTTGTGGGAACTTAAGCGGTTGATTTATAAAGGCGAACAGCAGGCGTGGAATGCAAAGAAGCAGAAGCTGTACAAATGATAGGTCTGAAAGGCTCCAGAACGAGACAGTTGTTAACTGGAAGACTTGCTTTCTATGACGAGCGGTATTTCGTCGGCATACCGATTAGACTGTGAGAAGAAATGTCCCTATATTTTCGTTGGACCGGGAGGATATCCGAAATGGGATCCGGCATATCGGTATGGGGATCATGTGAAATGGTATGAGAAAGAATACTGTGAGAAGTACATGGAGGAAAGTAAATATATCTTTCGGTTTGTAGCGAATATTGTAGCAGGAGGTGTCAGATGATACATAATAATGAAGTATTGGAAAAAACCATTGAAACAGCAGCAGCATTCGCGGGAAAATACAATGACCTGGAACTGTACATTGTCCAGAATGTATATGGAAAGATTATCGTATATGCCGATACGCCTCAGAAAAATCTTGTCGCCCAGTTGGAGCGGGAATTGACAGATAAAATTGATGTCTGGCTGAATGCATGTGAGATGCTGAAAGAAAATATATTTGCCGAAACAGAAATCGAAACATGGAAACAGGAAAGCGCCCCTGTCAGGAATCGGGTATGGGTATTTGAAAAATATATCACCAATGTTTATTGGGATGCGAAAAAAAGAAAGAAAGCAAAATGTCCCTTATCCGGCAAACTGGTAAGTTTTTACTCCTTTAAGGGGGGCGTGGGCAGGACGACTACAATGATGGTGTCCGCTATCGGAGCCGCAAGAAGGGGCAAAAAGGTGGTTGTTCTGGACTTTGATCTGGAAGCGCCGGGGGTGTCCAGTTTTTTCCCGGAGGATGCGTTGTCTCAATATGGGATATTGGATTTTTTGGTAGAGAGCAATGTATATCAGGAAGAAATCAATATTGATGAATACCTTTCTCCTGTGGGGGAGTATTGCCATGTGAATCAATCCGGAGGCGAGATATACATTTTACCTGCGGTAGGGACAGCGGCACAAAATGATGTGGAGACTTATCGCAAGAACCTGATGCGTTTTGATATGGATGTTCCGGCATGCGAAGAAGAAAAGACACCTATTGATATGCTGTTGTCGAAGATAGACTCCTTTCTAAAGCCGGATTACATTTTTATGGACACACGGTCTGGCATCCATCAGATTGGCGGAATTACGTTGACAAGATATTCGGATCTGGCGTTGTTGTTTTTCTATGGCAGCAAGCAGAATATAGATGGAATGGGGATGACTTTGCCTATTTTAAAGAGCAGCGGCACTCCATTTTTATTGATTAACAGCAAAGTCCCTGTCAATGAGTCCCTGGCGCAGATAGAAAAGAAGATGTATATTGAGGGCGCTTATCAGGCGTTGAGTAAATGTGACAAAGCGTATCAGGAGAATGAGGTTCTTTTGGAGGACGAATCAGCAGAGCATTATCCGCTCCATATCACATACAATGCGGGCCTGGAGGTGGTTGCATCAACGGAACAGCTTCTGAAAGGATATGAGGAGCAGGAAGCGGAATATGGAAGGATTGTAAATGTCATTGAGGATACGCTTCAAAATGATTTTATAGATGCAGGTGTGGAGGCAGATACTGATCAGACAAAAGAAATTGTGGGAGCGTTTTCCAGAATTATGAGCGGACTGGAAACGGCAGCGGCTGAAGATGAATTTGCAACTGATACAGACCTGCAGAATAACTTTTACCCGTTGAAGGGCTATACATTTATCTTTGATCATAGGAAATTTTTAGTCCTTGGACAAAAGGGGGTAGGAAAGACAGCGCTGTTCTCGGCTTTAAAGAATAATGAATATGCGAAAGCGCTTGCGAGATACCTGAATGTAAGCACGGAGAAGTATGAACATACAAAATGGATTGTGGGGACTTCGCAGGCTACAAATTATGTGGATGCGTTTAGCTGCCTTGAGAGTGAAGAGCAGATTAGAGCCTTTTTATACTATGAGACAATAAGGATATTATTGGAGGACGACAGCAGCCTGAATCGCTTTATTTCCCACAGCCCTGTGAACAATCTGTATCAGGAAGGTGCTTCGGCAAATCTTTACAGAGACTGGTCGGGAGAAATGGCATATCAGTTGAAAAATGTACTGGAAAAAATAAATCAGCATTATCAGAAGGAAAACATAGTTGTCACCATTATTTATGACGCATTGGATCGAATTGTGGCGGCTAAGAATCGTGGCGAATTCGTCAGTGCGTTGATTGATATGTGGTATAAGAATGAAACTGCCATGCAGAATATCCGGAGTAAGATTTTTCTGCGAAAGGATATTTATGACAGGGAAGTAAATGTTTCGGATAAGGTGAAGTTGAAAAACTATTCTGTTACCATAGCATGGGATTATGACCAGTTGTTCGCTATGATTTGGAAGAGAGCCATTAGCATATCGAATGGGGTGAAAAGATTATATGAAAAGATGGCACTCAAACAAATCAGTGAAGTTCATGGGCTGGGTTATATTCCGGTTGGAGATGAAGAGGACAATAAAAGGATGCTGTCCGCACTTATTGGCGTAAAGATGGGAAGCGGCAATAAAGCGTCAACCTATAACTGGTTTCAGAACAGGCTTTCCGATACCCAGGGTGTCATTGTTCCGAGAAGTATGATTGATATTTTTGCCAAGGCTGCCAACAGGGAGATGGGGCCGCAGAAAGAATGGAATCAGGCGGCGGGCAGGAGCATTATCCGACCGAGGTGCTTTGAAGATGTACTTCCGGAAGTGTCTGAGAAGAGAGTGATTGATTTAAAAGAGGAATTTCAGGAGTATGCCAGGTTTTTTGACAGCTTGAAGGATACTGTCCAGAGATCTCCGGTGGACGAAGAAACGCTTTCGGAAGCTTTGCGAAGATGCGGTTTTCAGAATCCAATGGAGGAAATACTGAATTTAATCAGTATAGGTGTATTAAGACGTTATCAGCGCAAGATTTCCGATCCCATTCGTTATCATTTCCCGGATATCTATTTACGGGGACTTGGGCTGCAAAGGTCTGGTATGAGGTGACGACATCGGTTTCGGTTTTCGGTGGTTCTATTTGTGTGGGAAAATATTTTCAAAAGCCCAGTTGACAACACTGGACTATTGTGATAGTCTATAAACGAGCTCAGACTATTGCAATAGTCCCTTTTGTATTTTCAGAACACCCAAATTCAAAACACCAAAAACACAACTCACCAAAAAGGAGGTTCCATGGACGGAAAGCTATTTGATTCGGAACTGAAAGTCATGGAGGTTCTGTGGGAGCAGGGGCCTACCCTGGCCAAGGACATCGTAGACATACTGGCCGGCCGCATCGGCTGGAACAAGAACACCACCTACACCGTCATCAAGAAATGCATGGAAAAAGGCGCCATCCAGCGCAGCGAGCCCGGCTTCCTGTGCACGCCCCTGGTCACCAGGGAAGAGGTGGCGAAAAGCGAGACAGAACAGCTCATCGACAAGATGTTCGGCGGCTCCAGCGAGCTGTTCTTTTCATCATTTCTGAAGAACCAGGGGATTTCGGAGGCGGAGGCTCTCCGGCTTGCCCGCATGATAGAGGAGGCGAAATAAATGTTACATTTCAGGATGAATATGCCGTTTTACCTGATGGCATTTTACGGGAGCGTCATGATCGCGGCGGTTCTGCTGCTGCGGGCGCTGCTCAAAAATAAGTTGCCAAAGTTCGTGTTCCCCACGCTCTGGGGCGTGGTGCTGCTGCGTCTGCTGGTGCCCTTTTCCTTAAGCAGCCCCTTAAGCCTGCCGGTGCCTGCCGGGCTGACCGGGCTTTCCGAAGCTTTTGCGATATATGAAGATGAGATGGCAAGGGCTACAGAGAATTTGCCACAGACACAGTCCGGCACTGCAGGATCCGAAGCGACAGGAGGCGATGGGACAGCGCGCACCTGGGCTTCGGAGAGTCCTGGCAGCCCAAGCACGGATAATAACATAGCAGTAGTAGAGGAGGTGGTAATGGAGGGTTCCTCCGATTACATCATGGATACCGGCATTTCCTTCCTGCCGCGAAGCTTCTTCCTGAGAAGCAATTCCCTGAGAAATGCCCTGCCCGTGCTGTACCTGCTGGGTCTGGCCGCTGTGGCGGGAATCCTGGCATGGCAGAAAATCATCTACGCGAAGAGGCTGAAAGGCGGCCTGCTGATGGAGCGCAATGAGACCGTGAACGGGCTGCTGCGGGATATGGGGATGGGGCATGTGCTGGTGTTCTCCAATGACGAGATCGCCTCCCCGCTGGCCTGCGGGCTGATCGGCCCCCGCATCTACCTGCCCACCCGGATGGACTTTGGAAATGCCGTGCTGCTGCGCCATGTGCTTGCCCATGAGGCCATGCATATCAGGCGCAGGGACAACTGGGTGAAAGCCGTCATGCTGGCGGCCATCGTGCTGCACTGGTACAATCCCCTGGTGTGGCTGATGGCGAAATGCCTGGCTTCCGACCTGGAAGCCGCCTGTGACGCCGCTGTGCTGAAAAAATATGACACAGACCAGCGCAAGAGCTATGCCTACAGCCTGCTGGCCATGGCCGTCAGCGCCAGCCGCAGCTCCCTGCTGTACAGCGCTTTCTCCAAAACCGAGGTAGAGAGGCGGGTGAAGGGGATTCTGGCGTTCCGGAAAGCCTCGGCCTTTGCAGTGCTGCTTTCCGTATTGCTGCTGGCGGGGGGCACGGTTGCCTTTGCCACCGGGGGGCAGGCCCCTTTTTCCCATGCCTTGACCAGCTACTGCGCCAGCTCGGGCTCCAGATGGGGCGTGAAGGTGGAAATCACCCGGGACATCGCCCTGGGGCAGCATCCCCAGAAGCGGGCGGAGGACGCAGTGTTCTCCGTGCTGGACGCGGACGCCTCCCAGGACCCGGACATCATCCAGGAGGCGGTCCAGGCGGCGCTGGCCCGGGAATTCGGCGTGGAGCGGAGCGCCTTTGACGTGTCGGTGAGCCTGTGCCTGGATGCGGAGACAGTGGACGCCCAATACGCCGAATGGGGAATCGAACGCCTGGACAATGGCTTCCTGCGCTGCCAGGGGGAGCAGGTGCGCACCTACCGGGACGAGATGCTGGGCTCCTATCAGTCGAGGGAAGACGGAGGCGTAGACATCGTTGTCCGGAGGAACCGCCTGGGAGAGATTACCGCCGTAGATGCCTGGCATGCGGGAGACGAGGAATACGACAGACGCACCAAAGAGCTGGAGCGGCATGATTCCCGCTATTGACAAGACAGAGCCGGACCAGGGAGGTGCCGGGGAGTAACGGCAGGCCGGGAATACGCCGGAAATGTAGCAATCGCGCGCACAGGGGAGTTAACAAATCCCCTGTTCCGGCCGATAAAGAATATATACTTTAGATATGTGACAGTAAAAGCAGCCCCGATGCGCAGGAGACGGTTACTTCGATAGTAGGATCGCGTTGTTATGGGTTCGAATCCCATCTGCCGGGAGACCGGCAGTAGCTCAATGGTAGAGTACGGCACACCGTCTTCGTCCTTTCTCGGGGCTTTCTTTTGTTTATGCCGGTATTTATGCCGGAAAGATGCGCGAAAGCGTCCGGGGCTTTTACGTGCGCCGGAGTTTTGCCCTTTCGTGCCGTGGCGACTTTACAGGAGGTAACCAAAATGAGCCGTTTTCGAGCCGTACTTGATTCTGCCGGAAAAAACGGGACAGTGGAAAATTTCATGGGAGGAGAATCCTACAGAGTGGGCCCGCTGGACACCCTGAAGATGATTACGGCCTCCTCCATCTTCGGGGAACCCTCCTATTACCGGGAGGGCGGACTGGGCGGAGGCCTCCGGGACGGAAAATACAGATGCTGCGCGCTCCTGGAGGGATATCTGCTCTTCGGCAGCGCCTGGGAGGGCCGCACCACCACGGAAATCATGGAGAGCGCCATAGACGAGGCCCTGGAGGCGGACTTCGAGGGGACGCTGCGCTGGGCCGCCACATTGCGGGCGGATTTCTCCATGCGCCTGAATCCCCAGGTCATCATGGTCAGGGCGGCGCTGCACCCCGGGCGGCAGGAATTCACCCGGACCCACCCCGGCCTGTTCGGGGAGCTGGAGCGCCGGGTCATGAGCCGGGGGGACGATGCCCTGTCCCAGTTGGCCTATTTCCTCTACAGCAACCATGGAAAACAGAATATGCCCAGCCTCCTGAAGCGTTCCATAGCGGCTGGGCTGGAGCGCCTGGAGCCCTATGAGGCCGCAAAATATAAGAACGCGGAGATGGGCCTGAAGGATGCCGTCCGCATCACCCATGCCCATTCCGCCCTGATCGACGAATTTATGGCCACCGGCTCCGTCAAGCTGCCTTCCGGGAAGAAGACATGGGAGAACCTGCGCTCGGAGGGCCTGGGCTGGAAGGAGATTTTCGGACAGATTTCCATGGGCCATATGGCCCTGCTGCGGAATCTGCGGGGCGTTTTCTCGGAAATCGAGGACGCGGCATTCTGTGAGGAATATTTAAACCGCCTAAAAAGCGGCGTGGCAGGGGGCAGACAGTTCCCCTTCCGGTACTACAGCGCCTACAAAGCGGTGGAGAAGAGCGAATGCGCCCACAAACCCCGCATCATGGACGCGCTGGAGGAGTGCATGGACCTGGCCATGGCGAACATGCCCGGATTTCAGGGCAAGACCATGTGCCTCTCGGACAATTCCGGCTCCGCCTGGGGCGCCATCCCCTCGGAATACGGCAGCGTCCGGATAGCGGTCATCGACAACCTCTCCTCCGTCATCGCCGCGGCGGCCTCGGAGGAGGGCTATGTGGGCAAATTCGGGGACAGCCTGAAAGTCTTCCCGATTTCCAGACGGGGCCAGATCCTGCGCCAGTGCAAAGAGATATCCGAAAAAACGTACACGGACGTGGGCGCGTCCACCGAGGGCGGCATCTGGGAATTCTTCAAGAATGCCATCGGGAAAAAGGAGCACTGGGATCAGATATTCATCTATTCCGACCAGCAGGCGGGCCATGGGGGCCTGTACGGAACCGATGCCCAGAAGCGGGAATACCGGGAAGGGGGCTTCGCATGCCGGTGGGGCAGCCGGGGACAGGGAGACTACATTAATGTCTTCGACCTGGTGCTGGAATACAGGCGGAAGGTGAACCCCCATGTGAACGTATTCTCCATCCAGACTGCCGGGTACAACAATGCCTGCATCCCGGAGTACGCCTACCGCACCTGCATCCTCTACGGATGGACCGGCAGAGAGCTGAGCTTCGCCAGGCAGATGATAGATTTATGGGACGGGAAGTAAATCCCCGTCCCCTCCCCTGATTTCGGACATTCCGTCCAAACTCATATCCCACCAGAGAAATCCGCTATATATATGTAGCGATTAAATCTTGCCTCAAAACCGGATAAACGGCATGACTGGCTATGCTATGCGACTGGCAAGAAGTAAATGCCGTTTATATAGTAAAGAAATATGTCGAAACAAAGGACGAAACATTGTGCAAACTATATAAATCCAAAGGCCGATTATATACATAAGGCCTAAGGTTTTTATACTACAATGTGAGTTTTTTTAGATTGCTGTGTAAAAGATGCCATGTTATACTAAAAACAATGAAAGGACATGATGGATTTTATATAATAGCATGAAAACAGCAAGGAGGACAGGGAATGGCAGGAGACAAGAAAAAGGCAAAGGTGAAAAGACGCCGCTGGAGGCGTGACGACACGGAACTGACGCTGTTGGCGCTGCCGACTACGATTTGGTATTTTCTATTTTCCTTTTTACCCATGTTCGGTATCGTGATCGCATTCAAGGAATTCAAAATCAACGGAGGATTCCTGAAGAGCTTCTTCACGAGCAAATGGGTGGGGTTCAACAATTTCAAGTTCCTCTTTGCCTCCAAGGACATCTGGCTCATCATCAGGAACACGCTTGCCTACAACATTGTATTCATCATCCTGGGAATCGTCATCCCTGTGGCGGCGGCCATTGCCATCGGCCAGATTCATTCCAAGCGGATGGCGAAGGTCTACCAGACGGCCATGTTCATGCCGTACTTCCTGTCCTGGGTGGTGGTGACCGCGCTGGTATGGGCATTCTTAAGCTTTGACAAGGGGCTTTTGAACAACATGCTGGAGACCTTGGGATATGAGCGCCAGCAATGGTATATGAAGAAACAGATGTGGCCGCCGTTCCTGGTGTTCATGAATCTGTGGAAAGGCGTCGGCTACGGTATGGTAGTCTACCTGGCCACCATCACCGGCATCGACAAGACCTACTATGAAGCCGCGGGCATCGACGGAGCCACCATATGGCAGCAGATCCG
Organism: uncultured Acetatifactor sp.; assembly: GCF_910585425.1. GTDB lineage: Bacteria > Bacillota > Clostridia > Lachnospirales > Lachnospiraceae > Acetatifactor. Next base: position 19,110 of record NZ_CAJUCP010000033.1, read on the forward strand.
TTACATAACTTTGCCCCTGATGAAGAACGTGATTATTATGATGTTCATCATGAAGGTGGGAGGCATCTTCTACTCCGATTTCGGTCTGTTCTACCAGGTGCCCAGAGATTCCAACTCGCTTTACGACGTGGTCTACACGCTGGATGTCTATGTGTACAAACAGCTGCGGACATCGACTACGGGCATGTCGGCGGCCGCCGCTTTCGTACAGTCCGTGGCAGGCTGCATCACGATACTGACCGCCAACGCCATCGTGCGGAAGATAGACCGCGAGAGCGCAATGATTTAATAGTAGTAGGTGCTGATGCCTGGTACTGGGCGGGCACTTACGGAACTGGAAACAGTAAGTGCCCGGCCAGTGCCCGAAGAATTTGTGGACGCATGCACTAAGCGGCCGGAAATTCTTCGCCGATGCCTGGTACTGGGCGGGCGCTTACGGAACTGGAAACAGTAAGTGCCCGGCCAGTGCCCGAAGAATTTGTGGACG
>NZ_CAJUCP010000033.1:19696-57553 GCF_910585425.1 uncultured Acetatifactor sp.
CATGCACTAAGCGGCCGGAAATTCTTCGCCGATGCCTGGTACTGGGCGGGCACTTACGGAACTGGAATAAGGACTGGAATAAGGAGGCATTATGGCAGAATCAATAAAAAACAAGAAAAAGAACGAACCCGACGGATTCGACCGTTTCAACAGGGTCTCAAAGCCGGTGAACGCCGTCCTGCATGTGATTTTCATGCTGGCAGCGCTGACCTGCGTCATCCCGGTGCTGCTGGTGGTAGCGATTTCCTTCTCGGCAGAGGAATCCATCCTGGAATACGGCTACCACTTCATCCCGAAGATTCCGTCCCTGGAAGGCTATACCTTCCTGATCTCTCAGGGGAAGATGATTGCCCGGGCCCTGGGCATCTCCCTGTTCGTGACCATCGCGGGCACTGTCCTGGGGGTGCTGCTGACCACGCTGATGGGCTATGTGCTCTCCCGGCCGGACTATAAGCTGAACGGATTCCTGACCATGGTTGTGTTCATTCCCATGGTATTCAACGGCGGCCTGGTCTCCACCTACTTCATCGTGAGCCAGTTCCTGGGCTTGAAGGACTCCGTGTGGGCGCTGATACTGCCCCTGTCGGTATCGTCCTTCAACGTGATCGTCTGCCGGACATTCTTCAAGACCACCATACCGGAATCCCTGGTGGAATCCGCAAAGATGGACGGCGCCAGCCAGTTGGTGATCTTCAGCAGGATCGTGCTGCCGATTTCCCTGCCGGTGCTGGCCACCATCGGATTGTTCCTGAGCTTCGCCTACTGGAACGACTGGTATCAGTCCATGCTCTACATAGACGACAGCAAGCTATTGTCCCTGCAGGCCCTTCTGAACCAGATTCTGACCAATATCCAAATGCTGGTGAAGAATGCGGCCACCATCGGCGTCACGGCGGCGGAAATGCTGGCCAAGATGCCGCAGGAAGCGGCCCGTATGGCCATTGTGGTCCTGATCGTGCTTCCCATCGCATGCGCCTATCCGTTCTTCCAGAAATACTTCATCTCCGGCCTCACGGTGGGAGCGGTGAAGGGATGACCTGCGCAGAGAGGGAAAAGCGGCCCTGATGGGGAATTCCCGTTGTGGGCCTGGGACAGCGTACCTTAGATATCAGACCGGCTCTTGCCGGATGATATAAATTTTATCAAAACAGGAGGATTACCATGAAAAAGAAAAGCTTAAGCAGGATCCTTGCATTGGGCCTGACTGCAGTCATGACGGCCGGCATGCTGGCAGGCTGCGGTGGCGGCGATGGAGGATCGGAGAGCAGCGAGGCTTCAGGGGGGGCGTCAGAGGAGTCTTCCGCGGAAGAGTCTTCTGCTGAGGAGTCTTCTGTCGAGGAGTCATCCGAGGAGGCGCCTGAGGAGTCTTCTGAGGAAGAGGGCGGCCAGGAGGCAGAGGGCGGTAGCGGCGAAGTGCCCACGCTGGTCTACTGGACGGTAGGCGGTACACCCGCAGACGATTTTGAGGAGAACATCGCCCAGATCAGCGATTACACCGAGGAGAAGATCGGCGTAAGGCTGGACGTGAAGATCGCCGCATGGGATCAGTATGACACAAAGATGAACACCATCGTGAATACGGGCGAATATTTCGACCTGATGTTCACCAACAACACGAATTACAGCAAATTCGTGAACCTTGGCGCTTTTGAGGACATCACGGACTTGGTGCAGAGCGTGACGCCGGAGCTTTACAGCTTCATTCCGGAGCAGCTCTGGTCCGGTACACAGATACACGGGAAGGTGTACGCGGTTCCTACATACAAGGATTCTTCCCTGACCCAGTTCTACTATATTGACGACACCTATGTACAGAAGTATAATATCGATATGACCACAATCGATTCCATGCAGGCTCTGGATCCCATAGTCCGTGAGATCAAGGAAGCGGAGGGCAAGTCCTTCTATCCGATTCAGCTGGATCAGGGCTCTCTGTGGAACGGATTCTTCAACAACTATGACGGACTTGCAGGCGGCATCCAGTCCATCGGTGTCAAGCTTGACGACGAGTCCCGTCAGGTTGTATGCACGCTGGAGCAGGAAGATATCATGGAGAACCTGAAGCTCCTGCACAGCTGGTACACCGCGGGCATCATCAATCCCGATGCCAACGTCATGACGGACAGTGGAAAAGGACATATGTTCGGCAACGCTCAGGGATGGCCCAGCGCCGCGGCCGGTTGGGCAGTTGGCCAGGGCATTGACAAGTACATCGTCAACAAGGTGTTCGGCCCCATTTACACCACAGAGACCATCCAGGGTTCCATGAACGCCATCTCCGTGAACTCCAACTATAAGGAGGAGGCCCTGAAGGTATTGCAGCTGATGAACACGGACAGCAAATTCCGCGACATGTGCGCATACGGCATCGAGGGCAACCACTTCGAGTACACAGAGGACGGATTCGTGAACAGGCTGCGCGATGACTGGGTATGGCCCAGCTACACCCAGGGCACATTCTTCATCATGAGCAACCAGGTGGGGACAGACCCCAACCAGTGGGATGAGGTGAGGAAGCAGAACGAAGAGGCCGTGCCTTCCACCTGTCTCGGATTCGCTCTGGACATCACCAATATCCAGAACGAGGTGTCCACGGTGAATACCGTATGGGACAAGTACAAATACGACCTGCTGACAGGCGCGTCCGATCCTGAGGAGGTACTTCCCCGGTGCATCGAGGAGCTGAAGGGCGCCGGTCTGGACACCATCATCGCAGAGGCCCAGAAGCAGATCGACGAGTTCTTCAAGTAATGCGCTGAACGAATAAGAAAGTGTAAAACAAATCCCTGCGGGCTCTGACCGAGAGCCCTGCAGGTTTTTGTGGTTTACGGAAAAGATATGGGAGAGCGACAGATGTGGGAACGGCTGCTGCTACAGGTCAGGAAGTGCAGGTCTCAGGGAGAGGGGAGCCGCATGGACAGACAGCATGGCGCTTTGTTCGACTATCGGATATACCGGAGGAAATTTTGGGGGACAGTGGCTGTTCTGCTGGTGATGAGCACAGCGGTGTTCCTGGGGATGACGGCCTTTTTCGTCAATACCTGGATGACCGCCATGGAAAATGAGGCGCAGAGCCGTTTCCTGGAGCGGGAGCAGGAGCTGGCGAATATACAGGAATGGGCGACGGAATATGTCAACAACCTTTACGGCAACGAAAGGCTCATGGAAGATCTGGCCGTTCTGTTCCAGGCCCGGAGCGAGGCGGAGTACATCAGCCTGCGCCGGGAGAACAGCCTGGGCACAGCCTCCCAGATCCGGTACATCCCGGCCGATATCAAGAACATCCTCTTCAATAACCGCAACAGGATCAGGAGTGTGACGCTGCGCTCGGACAGCGGTGCCAAGACCATATGGCTCCAGAACATGGAAGTGTGCCTGTCCTTTGACGCGGACGCGGAGGCGGATTCCGGGGACATCCCTGTAGCCATGTGCTCCGTCAGGGATCCCCGGGACATGGGGCGGATCATGGGAACCATGGAATTCAAAGTCAGCAGCAGGGACATCTATGTCACGGAAGCGGACATCGGGGCCGCCTGGACGATTCTGGACGCAGACGGCACCGTCCTGTGGGACAATGGCCTGGAGGGCTATCAGGAGACCTGGATGGTCACGGCGATCCTGAGGCCGGAAAGGAGCGGGTGGTTCCGGGATGAAGGGGGCCGCCTGGTATTTTATTCGCAGATGGAGTCCGGCCAGAGCGGCAACCACTACATCGTGGCGAAGGACATCGTTTCCGCCATGTGGGACAACCGCTATGTTGTGGCGGTGCTGCTGGCGGCCCTGCTGCTGATCGACGGGGGCATCCTTCTGAGCAGCTATGCGGGCATCCGGTCCGATGCTAATTTCCTCTCTCTGATCCTGGCCATGCTCTCCGACCTGGAGGGAGGGCGCTTTCGCCAGATGCAGAAGCGGGCGCTTCCGGCCAGGCACCGGGAGACGGAGTACGACATGATCGCAGCCGCTCTGCAGGATGTGGGCAGGAAGCTGGAAGGCTATATAGAGACGGAGTACATCCTGAAGCTGAAGCAGCAGGAGACCCAGATGCGGGCCCTGCAGCATCAGATAAACCCCCATTTTCTGTACAACACCCTGGAGATGCTGCGCTCCAAGGCCCTGGTGCAGGGAGACAGGGACACGGCGGACGCCATTGCCATGCTGGGAACGCTGTACCGCACAAGGATGCACAAAAAAGAGTCTGTCCTTCTGCGGGAGGAATTCGAGCTGCTGGAAATGTATCTGAAGATCATGGCCATGCGCTATGGGGACAAATTCGTCTACCAGTTGGAGCTGGAGCGGACAGTGGGGGACTGGAAGACCGTGGTTTTCTGGATGCAGCCCCTGGCGGAGAACTTCTTCGCCCATGGATTCGACAGGGAGAGCGAATACAATCTGCTGATCGTCACGGGCAGGGAGCGGGGTGGGGGCGTGGAGATCCGGATGGTGGACAACGGCGCGGGGGCCTCCCCGGACAAGCTCCCGGAGATCCGGCGGAACATGTATGAAGGGAACGACAGCCCCGAGGCGGATATCGGACTGCGCAATGTCTATATGAGACTGAGGTATTTCTACCGGGAGGGATTCCGGATGGAGATCGGAAACCGGGAGGAAGGGGGATTCTTCATCTCGGTCTTTCTGCCCGCCCCGTCTGCCGGGGGATACGGACAGGGCGCCGGGAAGCCGGAGGGCGGCGGGGACGCATAAGGCCGCTGTCCGCCCCGGCAGGGAATGGCGGAAGGGCGTTTCGGCGGCGCAGCCCGGAAACGGCCGGAATCACCGGAGAGGAGGACGGAAATGTATACATTGCTGATAGTGGACGACGAGCCTGCGGTTCTGGAGGGGATCAGCAGGATCCTGGACTGGAGGGCCCTGGGCTTCGGGCGGGTGCGGACGGCCAGGAGCTGCGCCGAGGTCATATCCCATATGGTGGACTGGAAGCCGGACGTGTGCCTGGTGGATGTGCGGATCGGCGATGAATTCGGCTATGACCTGATCAACCATTTGAACAGCATGGGAATCGAGTCCAACTATGTGATGATGAGCGGCTACGATGAGTTCGAATACGCCTGCGAGGCCCTGCGCTGCGGCGCGCTGGACTACCTGCTGAAGCCCGTGGACAAAAAGATGCTGTTAAAGAGGATGGAGCAGATTATCGTGGAAAAGCTCCACGGCACCCTGCCGGCGGGGGAGGAGGAGAGCCGCGATCTAGTCCTGCAGCGCCCGTACGATGAACTGTCTCCTCTGATTCGGAAAATCGTCATGATGACAGCCATGGAATATGGCCAGCATGTGTCCCTGAAGAGCATGGCCGACAGATTCCGCATGAACGCCACCTACCTGGGGCAGATTTTCATCCGGGAGACCGGCATGAAATTTTCCGAGTACCTGATGGCCTACCGCATGCAGGTGGCCAGGGAGCGGATTCTGAATACGGATGAGAAGATATCCGCCATCGCGGCGGGGGTGGGATATTCCAACCTGAACTATTTCTACCAGCATTTCCACAGCTATTACCGGCAGACCCCCTCGGAGATTCGCCAGGGCAGCGAGTGAGAGCAAGGGGGCAGGACATGGACACGCGCCTGCCGGATTGCCGCGCAGCGATTGACTTTTTTCTGAGGAATCTGTATAATATTGACCCGGAAGGACATTCCGCCGACTTTTGATTCCATATGCGCCGGAGCGCATGGGATTTAGGGTATGATATTTAAAAAACGGAACAGGAGGGATTTGAAAATGGAATTGTTGAAAGGCAAGACCGCCATGGTCACAGGCGGCACGAGAGGCATCGGCTACGCGATAGTGAAGATGTATCTGGACAATGGCGCGAAAGTGGCGCTGTGCGGCTCCAGGCAGGAGACCGTGGACAAGGCGCTGGACAAGCTGCGGGCCGAGAACCCGGACTACAAGGTGATAGGGCTGTGCCCTGACCTGCAGGACCCCGCGGAGGTGGAGAAGGCAGTGGCCGCCGTGAAGGAGACCTTCGGCAGCCTGGACATCATGGTGAACAATGCGGGCGTCTCCGCCAGGGAGAGCATCTATGACTACAAGCCCGAAGACTTCGCCAAGACCATGGCGTTGAATGTGAACGCCGTGTTCAACTGTGCCCAGGCAGCGGCTAAGGTGATGAAGGAACAGGGGGGCGGCGTCATCCTGAACACCAGCTCCATGGTCAGCCTCTACGGACAGCCCTCCGGCGTGGCCTATCCTGCTTCCAAGTTCGCCGTCAACGGCCTGACCAAGTCCCTGGCCAGGGAGCTGGGCAAGGACAATATCCGCGTGAACGCCGTGGCGCCGGGCGTCACCAGGACGGACATGGTGGCAGTGCTGCCTGAGGAGGTCATCAAGCCCATCATCGCTGGCATCCCCTTAGGGCGCGTAGGCGAGCCCGAGGACGTGGCCAACGCGTTCCTGTTCCTGGCCAGCGACATGGCCAGCTATGTGACGGGTGAGATCCTGTCCGTGGACGGGGCGGCCAGGACCTGATTGGGGCAGGATGTGCGGGACGGTCTGCGGAAGTCTGCGGCAGGCCGTCCCGGCATGAAATGAAAATGAAAAAAATAGTAAAATAATGAAAAAAATTTGTTGACAAAATCCGTTTCTCATTGTATACTAACAAAGTCGGCAGCGCGGACAGGCAATAAAGCGTTTTGCAAATATGGCGAGATAGCTCAGTTGGCTAGAGCATGCGGTTCATACCCGCAGTGTCGAGGGTTCAAATCCCCCTCTCGCTACTAGAAAGAATGCTCGGAAATGTAATATTTTCGGCATTCTTTTTAAGTGCGCATCAGGTTGCATACAGGGCCGGATGTGGCCCGGGGTAAAAGGCTTTCCGGAGGAGAAATCATGGTCATCAGACGCGGGGAAGAAAGGGATCTGATAGGAATAGGCAGGCTGCTGGGGCAGGTCCTGGCGGTGCATCACAACGGGAGGCCGGATTTGTTCAAGGGCGACACGAAAAAGTATACGGACAAGGAGCTTCTGGCTATTTTATGCGATGACAAAAAGCCCGTATTCGTTGCGGTAGACGATGACGGATATGTGATGGGCTATGCATTCTGTGTATTTCAGCAACATTTTAACGACAACATATTGACGGATATCAGGACACTGTATATTGATGATTTATGTGTGGACGAGGGCTTAAGAGGGAAACATATAGGCAGGAGCCTGTATGAGCATGTGCTGGAGTTTGCCAGAAGAGAGGGCTGCTATAACCTGACATTGAATGTGTGGGAGTGCAATCAGGGCGCGAAGAGATTCTATGAGGGCTGCGGGCTTGTGCCCCAGAAGACCGGAATGGAGAAGATACTGTAGGCAGCGCAAATTTTCAGCGTAGATTTGAGGAAAGGGAAGTCAGGTAGGTTCAGAATGAACGAATGGAACAATGCGCCGACTGAGGAGATGTCGGCGGAGCAGAAGCTGACGGAGCGTCAGGATGAGGCGGCACAGACGCAGGAGGCTGCGGAGAGAGAAGAGCAGACAGAGGCAGCGCAGATGACCGGAGAGACAGAGCGGAATACGGCGGAGCTGCCGGAGAGTGGGGAAGACAGCGCGGAAGCCTGTCCGGAGGACGCGGAAGAGGCATCGGAGAAGGGCCCGGCGCCGGAGACGGAGGAAGTGGCAGACGGGGACGCCGAGCCCCGGGAAGAGGCCGCGGAGGAATGGGATGCGTCCGAGGAGGATATGGCGGACGGATTTGAGGATACGGAAGATACAGACCAGGCAGAGACGGAAGAAGTCTCCGCGGAGGAAGAGGATATGGCGGCAGAGGACGCCGGGGCTGCGGCGGAAGGGAATGCAGTCGCCGCAAGGCCGGAGACGAAGCCGGATGGCAGCGGAGAGGAGGCTGTGGATTCCGCCAGCCTGGCTTCCATCGAGCCCCTTCTGGACGACCGCATCGTGCGGGCCGTGCGGGAGATGGGCTTCGAGAAGCTGACCCCTATCCAGGTGCAGGCCATCCCCTACCTGCTGGACGGCGAGGACATCATCGGACAGGCCCAGACAGGCACGGGCAAGACGGCGGCCTTCGCCATCCCTGCCCTGCAGAAGATCGACCCCGATCTGCGCAAGCTCCAGACTATCATCCTCTGCCCTACCAGGGAGCTGGCCATGCAGGCGGCGGAGGAAATCCGCAATATCGCCAAGTTCATGCACGGCATCAAGGTGCTGCCCGTCTATGGCGGACAGGACATCAGCAAGCAGATCAGGGGGCTGAAGGACGTACAGATCGTGGTGGGCACCCCCGGGCGCGTGATGGATCATATGCGCCGCCGCACCATGAAACTTGACTACGTGAACATGGTCGTCCTGGACGAGGCGGACGAGATGCTGGACATGGGCTTCAGGGAAGACATGGAGCTGATACTGGGCGAGGTTCCCAACGCCCACCAGACGGCCCTGTTCTCCGCCACCATGCCCCAGCCCATCCTGGAGATCGCCAATCGGTTCCAGAAGGACGCCAGGCTGGTGCGGGTGGCGGCAAAGGAGCTGACCATCCCTCTGGTGTCCCAGAGATATTACAGGGTAAAGAGCCAGGACAAGGATGCGGCCTGCGTCCGTCTGCTGGAATACTACCAGCCCAAGCTCTGCCTGATTTTCTGTAATACGAAGATTAAGGTGGACGAGGTGTCCGAGCTGCTGAAGAAGGCGGAATTCCGGGCCGAGGGGCTTCACGGGGACATGTCCCAGCACCAGAGGGACGTGGCCATGAACCACTTCAGGAACGGCAGCACCAACATCCTGATCGCCACGGACGTGGCGGCCAGGGGCATCGATGTGGACAATGTGGAGGTGGTCATCAATTATGACGTGCCTCAGGACAACGAATACTATGTGCACCGCATCGGCCGGACGGGCCGTGCGGGGAAGACGGGGCGGTCGTTTACCTTCGTCAGCGGCAGGGAGCTTTTCCGCCTCCGCCAGATAGAGCGCTTCTGCCATACCACCATCGAGGAGAGGGAGCTTCCCAATGCCTCCAAGGTGATGAAGGCCAAGGCGGAGAAATACCTGAACCGTTCCTGGGAGCTGCACGGACGGGACGACATCGATTTGATGAAGAGCTATGTGGAGCGGAAGATGGAGGAAGAGGGCTGCGATGCCCTGGAGCTGGCCGCCGCCATGCTGAAATATCATATCGGGGACATCGGCCCGGAGATAGAGGTGGATGACTACGAGGCCCGGGGCGGACGCGGAGACCGCGGAAGAGGCAGAGGCCGCAGGAGAGGCGGCCGGGAGGAAAACCGCGAGGGCCGCAGGAGGCGCGAGCGCGACGAAGAGCGCAGGGGCCGCGACCGTGACGGGGAGAGAGACAGCCGCAGGAGGCGCGACCGTGACGAGGAACACGAGGAGCGCCGCAGCCGTGACCGGGATGAGGAGCGTGAGAGCCGCCGCAGCCGTGACCGGGACGAAGAACGCGACAGCCGCAGGAGCTTTGAGCGGGATGAGGAGCGCGACAGCCGCAGGAGCTTCGACCGTGGCGAGGAGCGCGACAGCCGTCAGGGATTCGGCCATGACGAGGAACGCGAGGGCCGCAGGAGCTTCGACCGTGAGGAAGAACGCGAGGGCCGCAGAGTCCGCGACCGTGAGGAAGAGCGCGAGGGCCGCCGCAGACGCGACCGCGAGGAAGAGCGGGGAGACCGTGACAGCCGCGTGAGGTTCGGCTGGGGGGATGACCGCGGGAGCCGCAGAAAGCGCGACCGCGAGGACGACCGTGACAGCCGCCGCAGACGCGACCGTGAGGAGAGCCGTGACGACCGCGGAAGACGCAGCCGTGATAATGACCGCGACAGCCGCCGTGGCCGTGACCGCGGTGAGGAGCGGATCCACGGGAGATTCGAGCGGGAGAGCAGCCGTGACAGTCGCCGCCGTGGCCGTGAGGAAGAGCGCGACAGCCGCAGAAAGCATGACCGCGAGGAAATCCGTCCTTCCAGGCTGCGTGACATCCGGATGGACGGCAGCGACAGGGGACTTGCGTTCTCCTTTCCCAAAAAGAAGAGGAAATAAGACAGAATGAGAATAGGAACAGGATATGACGTCCACAGGCTTGTCCGGGACAGGGATTTGATAATCGGCGGCGTGAGGATACCCTATGAGAAGGGGCTGTTAGGCCATTCCGATGCGGATGTGCTGCTCCACGCCGTCATGGACGCCCTGCTGGGGGCGGCGGCGCTGGGGGACATCGGAAAGCATTTTCCGGACAGCGACCCGGCGTACAAGGGGATTTCCTCCCTGACGCTTCTGGAGAAGGTGGGGGATCTGCTTGGGGAGAAGGGCTTTGTGGTGGAGAACATCGACTCCACCATCATCGCCCAGGCTCCCAAGATGCGGCCTTATATCGATACCATGCGGAAGAACATCGCCGGGGCCCTGGGGATGGAGATCGATTTCGTCAGCGTGAAGGCCACCACGGAGGAAGGGATGGGCTTCACGGGAGCGGGCGAGGGGATTTCGGCCCAGGCCGTGTGTCTGCTGACCAGCCCCTTCGACCTGACGGCCCAGCAGATTGCAGGAGGCTGTGAGGGCTGCAGCGGCTGTCGGAAGGCATAGGCTGGGATTTTCGGGCTCTTTTTTGGTTCTTTTTCACAAAAGCATTGACAGAACCGGTTTTTTTGCATATTCTGTTTAAGTAGGAAATATAGAATGGAAATGCTGGGAACGGAGAGAGTACTTTTCGGACGACAGGAGTGTAATATGCATTCCGTTTGTCGCGCCAGGATGTCAGAGAGGGGCTGTTCATTTGGGACAGGAGCGTTCCAAAGAGCTGGAAGCAGTCCTCATCGGCGGAAAAGGAAGTGCATCCGGGAGCAGGTCCGCTGAACAGGCAGGCTTAGCCGTGGATTCGGATGGCGAGGACCGGGCCAGGTAGGCGGACACGTAGGCGCGCGTTAAGCGTATGGAGTGGAAGGCTTGTTCAGCCTTTAAGTAGAGTGGAACCGCGGATATATCCGTCTCTAAGGAGAGGGATTTTCCGCGGTTTTATTTGTGCGGAAGGAAGTTCCGGGCGGCAGTAGGACGCCTGTCAGGAACTTCGGGGCTGCAGGGGCGGGATTCGCTTTGGGCGGGCATTCTTCCAGGCTGCGGCATCGGTTTTAGGGAGTTCGGGAACAGGATTGGTTCGGGAGGGGAGGGCTTGCATGGGAATCATCGGCAACATTACAGAGGAGATTCGGATCATCAGGGAGCGGGATCCGGCGATTCATTCTTCGATGGAGGTTTTTCTGTATCCCAGCTTCAAGGTGATGATCCACTACCGGATCGCCCACAGGCTCTATGAGAAGGGGCATTACTTCTGGGCCAGATGGGTGTCCCAGAGGGGCGTGCGCAAGACCGGAATCGAAATCCACCCTGGGGCGAGGATTGGAAAGGGCTTCTTCATCGACCACGGCAATGGCGTCATCATCGGGGAGACCACGGTCATCGGGGACAATGTGACCCTGTACCAGGGCGTGACCCTGGGAGGCACGGGCAAGGAGCACGGGAAGAGGCATCCCACTATCGGCGACAATGTGATGATCAGCGCCGGGGCGAAGGTGCTGGGTTCCTTCACCATCGGGGACAATTCCAAGATCGGCGCGGGGAGCGTCGTCCTGAACGAGGTGCCCCCCTGCTCCACCGTGGTGGGCGTGCCGGGCCGCGTGGTGAAGCGGGGCAACATGGCCCTGCCCCAGGAGACCCTGAACCACGCCGACCTGCCGGATCCTATCAAGGAGGACATCGCGAACTTACGGCATGCCAACTCGGAGATGGTGAACCGCATCCTGGAGCTGGAGCGTCAGATAAAGGAGCTGAAGGCAAAGCCCTGAGGGGAAAGCCCATTGGATAGATACGATTTGGAGCCTGCCCCAGGGCGGGCGGAAAGGAGAGAGATGGAGAACAGATTCAGGATCTACAACACGCTCACCAGAAAGGTGGAGCAGTTCATCCCCAATGAGGAGGGAAAGGTGGCCATGTACACCTGCGGCCCCACCGTGTACCATTTTGCCCACATCGGGAACCTGAGAAGCTATATTATGGAGGACTTGCTGGAGAAAACTTTACGATATATCGGCTACGATGTGAAGCGGGTCATGAATATCACGGACGTGGGCCATCTGTCCAGCGATGCGGACACCGGCGAGGACAAGATGCTGAAAGGAGCGAAGCGGGAGCATAAATCCGTGATGGAGATCGCGAAGTTCTACACGGACGCCTTTTTCGCCGACTGCGGGGACCTGAACATCAAGACGCCGGACGTGGTGGAGCCCGCCACCAACTGCATCTCTGCGTTCATCCACATGATAGAGGGGCTTATGGAGAAGGGCTTTGCCTATGAGAGCGGGGGGAACATCTATTTTGACACCTCTAAGCTGAAAGAGTATTACGTGCTGTCCAACCACAGCGAGGAGGAGCTGCTGGTGGGCGTGCGGGAGGATGTGGACGAGGATGAGAACAAGAGGAACAAGACGGATTTCGTGCTCTGGTTCACCAAGTCCAAGTTCGAGGATCAGGAGCTGAAATGGGACAGCCCCTGGGGGACAGGGTATCCTGGCTGGCACATCGAGTGCTCCTGCATCTCCATGAAGCATCTGGGCGAGTACATGGACATCCACTGCGGCGGCGTGGACAATATCTTCCCCCACCACACCAACGAGATTGCCCAGAGCGAGGCCTATCTGGGGCATAAGTGGTGCAATTACTGGTTCCATGTGCATCATCTCAACGACAAGGCGGGCAAGATGAGCAAGTCCAAAGGGGAGTTCCTGACGGTTTCCCTGTTGAAGGAAAAGGGGTATGACCCCAGGGTGTACCGCCTGTACTGCCTCCAGTCCCATTACCGCAAGCCCCTGGAATTCTCCTTTGAGGCCCTGGACAACGCGGGCGCGGCATTTGAGAAGCTGACCAAGCGCATTGGGAGCCTGCGGAAGGATGGGGGCGCGGTGGAGCCGGAGAAGTTCGATGCATGGAAGGCCCGCTTCCAGGCGGTGCTCTGCGATGACCTGAATTCCTCCATGGCGCTGACGGTGCTCTACGACATGCTGAAGGAGGATATGTCCGATGCCACCAAATATGCCCTTGCGGAGGATTTCGACAGGGTGCTGTCCCTGGATTTGACCACGGCTTATGCCCAAAGGCAGGCCGGGAACGAGGTGGACGCGGAGCTGGAGGCCTATGTCCTGGAGAGGATTGAGGAGCGCAAGGCCGCGAAGAAGGCCAGGGATTTTGCCAGGGCGGACGAAATCCGGGCCCAGCTTCTGGAGAAGGGGATCGTCCTGGAGGACACTCGAGAGGGCGTGAAATGGAAGAAGGCATGACGGAGGAGCAGCGTATAAGACAGGAGATTTGCCGGGAGGCGGATTCCTCCGGCGGGGAGCCAGAGGAAAGCGCACCAGAACCTGGCGCATCCAGACAGGAGCCAGAGGAAAGCGCACCAGAACCTGGCGCATCCAGACAGGAGCCAGAGGAAAGTGTGCCAGAACCTGGCGCATCCGGCCAGGAACCAGAGGAAAGCATGCCAGAACCTGGCGCATCGGCCGAGGAGCCGAAGGAAAGCACGCCGACAACAGGCTCTTCCGGCATAGATGCGGACAAATGCGAAAAGATGCCGGAGGGAGCCCAGGCCAGCGGGACTTGTCCGCAAAACCTTCTTGAGATGATAACGGATACATTCCCGGGAAAGCGCCAGGACATCCGCTCCTACTCCGCCCTGTCCCTGGCCTATATCGGGGACGTGGTCTACGACCTGATCATCCGTACGGTGGTGGTGTCCCGGGCCAACCGCCCCGTGAACGATCTGCACCGGATTACAGTGCGGTATGTCAGCGCAGGAGCACAGTCCAAGATCGTACAGGCTTTGGCGGGCTGCTTCACGGAGGAAGAGGAATCGGTATACCGTCGGGGAAAGAACTCAAAACCGCACACCACTGCCAAGAACGCCAGTGTGGCGGATTACATGAAGGCCACCGGCTTCGAGGCGGTGCTGGGATATCTCTATCTGACGGGGGATATGGAGCGGGCGCTGTATCTGGTGAAAAAGGGCATTCAGCTTACAGGACTGGAGCTATGAGCCGGAGGGGGACAGGCATCTGCCCGAAAGAAGCCCCGGGGACAGCGAAGGACGGGAGACGGACGGAAAGTAGGACAGGGAACCGGAACAGGAGAAAAAGCGCCAAAGCGCGCAGGGAGGTATAGACATGAGATACGAGGAATTTACCATAGAGGGAAGGAACGCGGTGAGGGAAGCGTTCCGCTCCGGCAAGGTCATAGACAAGCTCTATGTCCAGGACGGCTGCCAGGACGGGCCTGTGGTGGCCATCAAGAAAGAGGCGAAAAAGCATGATACCATCATTCGGTATGTGACCAGGGAACGGCTGGATCAGATGTCCGGCACGGGAAAGCACCAGGGGGTCATCGCCATGGCTGCGGCCTATGAGTACGCCACGGTGCAGGACATCCTCCAGGCGGCGAAGGCGAAGCAGGAGCCGCCCTTTGTCATCCTGCTGGACAATATCGAGGATCCCCACAACCTGGGCGCGATCATCCGCACGGCCAACCTGGCGGGCGCCCACGGCGTCATTATCCCCAAGAACCGGGCCGTGGGGCTGACGGCAGGGGTGGCCAGGGCCTCCGCGGGGGCGCTGAACTATACCCCTGTGGCAAAAGTCACCAACCTGGCCAAGACCATCGAGGAACTGAAGAAGCAGGGCCTTTGGTTCGTCTGCGCGGACATGGGCGGCACTTCCATGTATGAGCTTGACATGAAGGGCCCCGTCGGGCTGGTCATCGGAAGCGAGGGCGAGGGCGTAGGGCGGCTGGTGAAGGAGAAGTGCGACATGGTGGCCGCAATCCCCATGAAGGGGAACATCGACTCCCTGAACGCCTCGGTGGCAGCTGGAGTGCTGGCCTACGAAATCCTGCGCCAGAGGAGCAGCCTGTAGGAGCGTTTTTTCAGGGAAGCGCTTTTTGGCTTCGGCATGCCGGGGAGGATTCAGGGACATGGGCGAGCGTTATGAGAATTACAGGCAGTATGGCGACGGAGAGCTGATCGACCGTCTGCGCAGGGGGGAGACTCCCATCATGGACTATATCTGTGACAAATACAAGAACCTGGTGCGCAGCAAGGCGAAGTCCATGTTCATTCTGGGCGCTGACAGCGAGGACCTGATCCAGGAGGGCATGATAGGGCTGTTCAAAGCCGTGCGGGACTATGACATGGGCCGGGACGCCAGCTTCAGCACCTTTGCGGAGCTGTGCATCAACCGCCAGATGTATACGGCGGTGCAGGCCTCCAAGCGAAAGAAGCATGTGCCGCTGAACACCTACGTGCCCCTGGACGGGGAGGCGGCCGGGGACGACAGGGAAGGCCCGCGGCTGGCAGAGCTCCTGGCGGACACCACCAAGCTGAACCCGGAGGAGATGTTCCTGGACAAGGAGCGGGTGGCCTATCTGGAGAAGGCCATCGAGGAGGAGCTGAGCGAATTCGAGAAACAGGTGCTGGACCTGTATATGACAGGCATGAGCTACAGCCAGATCGCCAGGGTGCTGGGCCGGGACGAGAAGGCCACGGACAATGCCCTGCAGAGGCTGAAGTCGAAAATCAGGAAGATGCTGTAGGAGGGATAGCTGTACATCCGGAAGGGTGTGCAGCTTTTTATATAATTTTTAGAAAAACAACAGATTCCCGTTATTGACATTGTATGATTCAGGGCATACAATCGGGAATGGAAAAACCGACCGGCTGGTCAGAATGCGAGAAGAAGTTCTAGGCTCGGCTTGCGAACAAGTTCGCTTTGCTCGCCGGTCTCGCAGCGCGAAAAGTACATTCGCGCGGAAGAATGCCCAAAGTGCAGGCATTCTTCCAGAAACTGGAGCATTTTAGAAGTGCTTCATTGTGAGGAGGTATATATGATATCCAAGTTTAGTGTCAGAAAGCCCTACACAGTGCTGGTAGGGGTGGTGCTGGCTATTGTTCTGGGGGTGGTGTCCTTTACCAGGATGACTACGGACCTGCTGCCCAGCATCAGCCTCCCCTATGTCATCGTGATGACGACTTACCCGGGGGCCAGCCCGGAGACCGTGGAGATGGCGGTGACCCAGCCGGTGGAGGCTTCCATGGCCACGGTGAGCAATATCGAGAGCATCAGCTCCGTGTCCAATGAGAACTATTCCATGGTGGTCCTGGAATTCGCCCAGACCGCTGACATGAACGCGGTTTCCCTGGAGATCCGGGAGAGCCTGGACCAGATCAAGAGCTACTGGGACGACTCTGTCGGGAATCCAATTATTATGAAACTGAATCCCGACATGCTGCCGGTGATGATCGCGGCGGTGGGCGTGGAGGGCATGGACAATGCCAGAATCAGTACATATGTTCAGGATCAGGTCATGCCGGAGCTGGAGAGCATCGAGGGCGTGGCCAGCGTCAGCGCCACGGGCCTACTGGAGGAGAGCGTGAACGTCATCATCCGTCAGGACAAGGTGGATGCCGTCAACAGGAAGATATTCGCCGCCATCGACGACAAGATGAAGGATGCGGAGGAGGAGCTGGCGGACGGGCGAAAGGAACTGGAGGAGGGCAAGGCGGAGCTGGAGGACGGCAGGGCCGAGCTGCTGAAGGGCCAGCGGGAGCTGGCGGACGGGCGAAAGGAACTGGAGGAGGGCAAGGCGGAGCTGGAGAACGGCAAGGCGGAGCTGGAGAACCAGCAGGAGGCGATCAACAACCAACTGGCGGTGCAGAAAAACTCCCTGCTCAGCGCGAAGGCCCAACTGGAGGAGATCCAGACCAACCTGGCAACGGCCAGACAGCTAAACGACGGGCTGCAGCAGATGGCCTCCAGCCTTGGCCCGATTCAGGAGCACAGGGGAGAGCTGGAGCGGCTGTTAAGCGGCGGCTATACGGCCAGATATACGGAATACATGACCGCATGGGGCGAGGCCCTGGGGACGCTTGTGGGAATCCTCCAGGAGGGCGGCATGGACGAGCAATCGCTCGGGGCAATCACTGCGGCGGTGGAAGCCATGTCCGGGGCCAGGAACAATATCGAACAGCTGCGCCAGGAGTTTATCGGGAATGGCGCTTTGGAGCTGCTGGCCTCCACGGACGAGCAGATGGCCCAGATAATCAATGCTGCCCTGGCGCTGGATTCCTGGTGTCCCGGGATAGATATCGAGATTCCTCCGGACGCGTTGACCAATCCGGACGCGCTGCAGGAAATCATCCAGCGGCTGCAGGAGTCCGTACAGAACCTGCAGGAGAACGCCCAGGCGCTGGCGACTACGGTGGGCACCGCGCTGGGAGCCTGCGAGATGGCGGCGGGGCAGATGCTCTCTCCCCAGGTCTGTGAGCTGCTGGAGCAATACGAAGGCATGCAGACATCCCTGACGGCCCTGACGAACGGCCTGGGCTATGAGGGATACGTGGCACAGATTAACGCCGTCTTAGCCAGCCAGAACGTCACCGACCTGTCCAAGGCCATAGAGGACATCAACGCAGGACTGGTGGCCATCGAGAAGGGCCAGATGACCGCGGCCATCGAGTTCGCCAACGGCAAGGCCACCATCTCCATGGGAGAGTACCAGCTGGAGCTGGCGGAGTCCCAGCTGGACAGCGGCGAGGAGCAGATCAAGAGCGGCCTGGAGCAGATGGACGATGCCGCCAAGCAGCTGGAGGATGCGGAAGAGCAGCTTGCGGACGGGGAGGAGCAGCTCGCGGAGGCCAAGGAGACCGCTTACGAACAGGCGGACATGACGGATAAGCTCACCGTGGACACCATCAAGGGGCTGCTCACCGCCCAGAACTTCTCCATGCCTGCGGGTTACGTGACGGAGGACGGCATCAGCTACATGGTGCGGGTGGGCGACAAGCCCTCCACCGTGGAGGAGCTCCAGGCGCTGCCCTTGATGGACCTGCATATGGACGGCGTGCCCGTCATCACTTTGGGGGATGTGGCGGATGTGTTCTACACGGACAATTCCGGGGAAATCTATGCCAATGTGGACGGCAGCGCCGGGGTCATGCTGACCATCCAGAAGCAGACGGGGTATTCCACCGGCCAGGTGTCGGACAGGCTGGCGGAGCGCTTCGGGGAGATGATGGCGGAGAATACGGACCTGTCCCTGATCACCCTGATGGACCAGGGCATCTACATCGACCTGGTGATGGACTCCATCATCAACAATATCCTCTTCGGCGCGGTGCTGGCGATATTGATCCTGATCGTGTTCCTGAAGGACTTGAGGCCGACCATGGTGGTGGCGTTCTCCATCCCCGTGAGCCTGGTGACGGCCATCGTGTGCATGTACTTCAGCGGCGTGACCCTGAACATCATCTCGCTGTCGGGGCTGGCCCTGGGCATCGGCATGCTGGTTGACAACTCGATTGTAGTCATAGAGAACATCTACCGCATGCGCAGCGAGGGGCGCTCCGTGGAGGAGGCGGCGATAGAAGGGGCCAGAGAGGTGGCCGGGGCCATCCTGGCCTCCACCCTGACCACAGTGTGCGTGTTCCTGCCCATTGTGTTCACGGAGGGCATCACCAGGCAGTTGTTCGTGGACATGGGCCTGACCATCGCCTACTCCCTGCTGGCAAGCCTTCTGATCGCCCTGACGGTGGTTCCGGCCATGTCCTCCAAGCTCCTGGTGAGGACGAAGGAACAGAAGGAGGGGAAGATCTTCGGCGGCCTGGTGCGGGGCTATGAAAAGCTGCTTCGGGGCGCCCTGCGGGTGAAGCCCCTGGTGTTCATCCTGACCTTGGGGCTGCTGGCGGGCAGCGTGGCCCTGGCCTTTACCAACGGCACGGCCTTCATGTCGGACATGGATTCCACACAGTTGACGGTGAACGTGGCCCTGGCGGAGGATGCCACTTTGGCGGAGACCGGGGAGGTCACGGACCAGGTGGTGGAGGCGATCCGCTCCATCGAAGACGTGTCCAATGTGGGCGCCATGACCAGCAGCTCCAACATGGCCCTGTTAGGGGGCGGGGGCGGCAGCACCAACAGCGCCTCGGTCTATGTGGTGACCAGAGAAGATAAGACCATGAGCAACGAGGAGATCGCCCGCGTCATCAAGGAGAAGACGCAGGAGCTGGAGGCCGAGATCACTGTGGACACCTCCAGCATGGACATGAGCGCCATGGGCGGAAGCGGCATCGTGGTGCAGGTGCGGGGGCGTGACCTGGATACCCTGCGGCGCATCGCCGAGGAGGTGGCCGCCATCGTGGAGAGCGTGGAGGGCACGGCAGAGGTCAACAACGGGCTGGAGGACGCGGACGAGGAGCTGCGCGTCACCGTCAACCGGGGGGAGGCGGTACACTACGGCCTTACCGTGGCACAGGTGTATCAGCAGCTCTACGCCAGGCTGGCGGAGGCCGGCAGCGCCACCACTCTGGTGGCCGACGAGAAGGACTACAACGTATACGTCATGAACGGCAGCGACATTGAGCTGACAAGGGAGCTGGTGAAGAGCCTGGAGATAGACGGCACCGATGAAGAGGGCGAGAGCGTGAAAGTGCCTCTGTCCGATATCGCTTCCTTTGAGATGACGGAGGCCCTTTCCTCCATCAGCCGGACGGATCAGACCAGGTATATCTCCGTCTCCGCGGCCATCGCCGAGGGCTACAACGTGGGCCTGGTGGCAGGGGACGTGGAGGCGAAGCTGGCGGACTATGAGATGCCCGCGGGCTATCAGCTGGTGTACTCCGGGGAGAACGAGACCATTCAGGACGCCATGGGGCAGATGGTGCTGATGCTGATACTGGCCGTGGTGTTCATGTACCTGATCATGGTGGCCCAGTTCCAGTCATTGCTGTCCCCCTTCATCATCCTGTTCACCATTCCCCTGGCCTTTACGGGAGGCTTCCTGGGGCTGTACGTCAGCGGCAGCGAGGTCAGCGTCATCGCCATGATCGGCTTCGTCATGCTGGCCGGGGTCATCGTGAACAACGGCATCGTCATCATCGACTATATGAACCAGCTGCGGGAGGGAGGAATGGAGAAGCGGGAGGCGATCCTCACCGCAGGCCGCACCAGGCTGCGCCCGGTGCTGATGACCGCCCTGACCACCATATTGGCCCTGTCCACCATGGTGTTCAGCAAGGACATGGGCTCCGAGATGGCCAGGCCCATGGCTGTGGTCACCATCGGCGGACTGACCTACGGCACGCTGCTGACGCTGGTGGTCATCCCCTGTATCTATGACATGTTCATAAGGGACAGGAAACGGAGGAACAGAGAATTGACGCAGAAGGATTGACGGTTCTGCGCGTATGAATAGGCGGGTGGCGGTCAGGAGCACAGGAGTGGCGCCGGGCTGCCGCCTGCTCTGCCGGGCGGTATGGATCTGCAGGGATGCGGGGGAAAGCGTGATCTACGCCCACTGTGGGACGCCCGCACACCGAAATGCACAACGAGGGAGCTTGCGCATACCGGGCATGGGAACGGTGCCGGAATGGGGCCGCAGGCATGGAGGGCTGGGAGAGGGAGCGATAAGAATTACCATAGGTTCTCGGAATTTCAGAAAGCAGAATCAGGCATTGGGGCAGGAAGGCACCTGGAAAAGTGGGGGAAACCGCTCCAAAGGAGTTCCTGAGAGCCACATAATATGCGGGCTGGAGATTCCGAGAGGATATTTACCGGGAAAAGGGGGAGAGCGGAAGCATGGGAAGGATTACGGGACTGGAGGAAATCGGGCATGTGCCGCCGAAGGTGCGGCAGATGTACGGGGCGGTGATAGAGCTGCTGGAGGAGGGCATGGACATGGAAGACATCCGTGTCTCCACCATCACGGAGCGGGCCGGAATCGGCAAGGGGACAGCCTATGAATACTTCGACACAAAGGATGAGATCGTGGCCTGTGCCGTGGTCAGCCAGATAAGGTGGATGTTCGGCTGGCTGGGGGAGCAGTTGGAGGCAAAGGCGGACTTCGGAGAGCAGCTTTCGTTCCTGCTGGACGTTGTGGAGAAAAAGGGGCACTGCAGCCACAGCTTCCTGCGGTTCGTCCATGCCATGACCAGCAATTCCGAGTTCAATCGGATGATCCGGGAGAAGATGAATGCGGAAGAGTTCGCGGCATACCGCCCGGCGAACGTGTTCGGGCGGATCCTGCGGCAGGGAGTGGAGCGGGGAGCGATCCGCAGGGACCTGCCCATCGAATATATGATACACTGCGTCTTTTCCCATCTGCTGTCCTACATGATGGAAATCGCCACAAAGGACTGCTTCCGGATGGACGCCCAGTCGCTGAGGCCTTTTGTGTACCGCGGGATCATGGGGGAGCTCGTTGCTGTTCACGGGTAGTTCCGCGAAGTGTTTTCGTGCGCATTTTGCACGAAAATCACGAGACAGCAGGCGCCAAAATGAGCGTACTTTGCTCACTTCAGGACAATAGAATTCTGCCTTTGAATTCTATTGTATGTGTGCATCACGTTGCTGTGAGGGGCGAAGCCGTGAACAGTAACGGGAGCTCTGCGGGGGGGATGGATTCCTGAAAATTTCTATTTGACAATTCTTCTTATCTGTATTATGATGATTTCATCAGCAATTAATACTCGCGGCCGCTGATATTTGCCATGTCGTCTGACTCAGGGGCGAAAAGCATCCTGGATTGATGGCAAATTCGGCCGCTCATGGGTATATCTTTGATGCTGCGAATCGCACATTCAGGCAGTTTCTGCCGGATTCATTCACACGCACTGGCAGGGACAGCTTACAGGCCATGGATGTCCTCTGCCACGTCATTTTTAGAAAGAGAGGACATCACATGAACCCAAGGATGGAATTCGTTCCACGAAAGAAACGGTTCCTGCGGCTGCCGCTGCGGCGGTTCGTCGGCAACCGCAACGTAAAGGACAGGCTTTTCTGCTACATCTTCGAGCGGGACAGGGAAGCCCTGCTGAAGCTGTACAATGCGCTGAACCACACGGATTACCGCGATGTGCAGGCGCTGGAGATCGTCACTCTGGACAATGTAGTCTATATGTCCATGAAGAACGACATGGCTTTTCTCCTGGCCGGGGCCCTGAACCTTTACGAGCACCAGAGCACATTCTGTCCGAATCTCCCTTTGCGCTTTCTGCTCTATATTGCCGCGGAATACGAGAGCCTGGCGGCAAAAGCGAAGGCCAATATCTATGGGCAGAAGTTGATTCCTCTTCCCGCGCCCCAGTGCGTGGTATTCTATAACGGGGACGATGCAATGCCTGATGAACAGTACCTGCGGCTGGCAGATGCCTTTCCGGATACGCCGGGAGCCGGACCCTCGTCCTGCCTGGAACTGACAGTCCGGATGCTGAATATCAATTATGGCCACAACAGTGGGCTGACCGCGGACTGTAGACGGCTGGATGAGTATTCCCGTTTCGTGGACTGCATCAAGGCATACCGACGGGAAGGAAGTTCTGTGAATCAGGCGGTTGAGAATGCTGTAACATACTGTATTGACCATGGCATCATGGAAGATATTTTATTGCCCTTTCGGGCGGAGGTGACCAAAATGCTGCTGACTGAATACAACGAAAAGAAATACATGCGCATGTTCCGGAAGGAGGCCCGGGAAGAGGGGCTGCGGGAAGGACGGGAGGAAGGACGGGAGGAAGGACGGGAGGAAGGACGAGAGGAAGGATTGAAGGAAGGGCGGGAAGAAGAACAGAACCGTCTGATCGGCACCATGCTCCAAAATGGGGCGTCCCCTGAGTATCTCTCGCAAATGACAGGACTGCCGCTTTCCGAAATCAGGGATATATCCCGGAAGAAAAAAGGCCGGTTCGATTTCTCTCAGGTGGGAAAAAAGAAAAAGCGCCCATAGCCTTGCCATGTCCGGGAAGTTTACGAATGCTTCCCGGCTTTTTTAGATTTAAATTAGAAAGTAGACACAGTTTGAACACAATTCTCCTGTAATATGTATATCAGATAGTTGATGAACTCACTATCTCCCCCCTCATAAGTAATAGTAAAAGAGTCTCGGTGCAAGCCGGGGCTCTTTTACATTATGCCCGCAATCTGCACATAGAGGAAATCAGCACGCCTGGACGCCTGGGGCCTGGGACTGTAAGTTTAGGAATGCTTTTCAGGTTTTTTAGATTTAAATTAGAATATGGACACACTAAGGACACAATTCCCCTGTAATATATATATCAGATAGTTGATGAACTCACTATCTCCCCCCTCATAAGTAATAGTAAAAGGGTCTCGGTACAAGCCGGGGCCCTTTTACATTCGCGCACATTTCCGCCTTATATGCCCCAGTGCCTAACTCCAGTGCTCCAGTGCAGCTCCAGTGCTTCATCGAAAAAAGCTTGCATAAATGCCAGGCATATACTAAAATAAACTTAAGCAGATTTTCTATATAAACGGCATTTAATTCTTGCCAGCCGCATAGCACAGCAAGTCATGCCGTTTATCTGATTTTTGAGCAAGATTTTTTGTTGCATATATAAGATATCGATTCTGATAGTCAAGAACGCAATTCATGGAAATCGGAAGATTCCTGCTGTCAATTTCAAGATGTAAAAACCGAGCGGGAGCTTCCGGTCCTGAGCCAGGTGCTCTGCAGGCAGTACGACATTTGAGGGTGGAGGAGGCGTAAAGGTATGCCGGACTTTCATTTCACGAAAAGGGAACCAATCTATGAGGGCTGGTCTGATGACCGGAAATACTGTGCCACCGCGGAGCCGGAGGAAGGGCGTTCCCAGGGAACGAAATATTTCCTCCGCATCTCCCCCATGTCCCAGTATGACAGGAAGCAGGCCGAATTCCGGATGATGGAGAAGGCTGCGGCCCTGGGCATCCCCATGTGCATGCCCCTGGCTTTCGGGGTCTGTGAGGAGGGTGTGTATTCGGTCCAGAGCTGGATCGAGGGGACAGGAGCGGAGGAAGCGGTGCCGATGCTGCCGGACAGCGGACAGTATGCCTACGGGCTGGAGGCCGGGCGCATCCTTCGCAGGCTGCATTCCATCCCCCTTACAGAGGAACGGGAGGCGGGAGCTGCCCTGGAGGACTGGGAGACGCGGTTCAACCGGAAGATGGACACGAAGATCAGAAAATACAGGGAATGCCCCATACAGTATCCCGGGGGAGAGGCTTTTATCCGGTATATCGGGGAGAACCGCCATCTGCTGAAAGGCAGGCCCCAGACCTGTCAGCACGGGGATTACCACATCGGGAACATGATGCTGGACGAAAGCGGACAGCTTTATGTAATCGATTTCAACCGGTTCGATATCGGGGATCCCTGGGAGGAGTTCAACCGTATCGTGTGGTGCGCCCAGGCCTCTCCGCTGTTCGCGTCCGGTATGGTGAACGGGTATTTTGAGGGCCATGTCCCGGAGGAATTCTGGAGGCTGCTCGCCCTCTACATCTCCAGCAATACCCTGTCCTCCATATACTGGGCAGTCCCTTTCGGGCAGAAGGAGATAGACACCATGCTGCGCCAGGCGGCGGAGGTGCTTCGGTGGTATGACGGCATGCGCAGCGTCGTGCCGTCCTGGTATTTCCAGGGATATTACCTGCAATGCATAGACGGAATACCGTATAAATTGAAAGGCCCCTTCGACTTTTCCTTCCTCCGTAAATACGGCAGGGTGTTTCAGGTATACGATGACCAGGACTCCGGCAATATCTGCTTCGGGACCGAGAGAGACGGAGAACGCTATTTCGTGAAGTTCGCGGGAGCTCCCACGGATCGGGGCACGGGCACGGCCCGGGAGGCAGTGGAGAGGCTGCGGGAAGCCTGGCCGGTCTACAGGAATCTGCGGCATGGGAGCCTGATCGAGCTGGTGGAGGCGGAAGAGATCGGAGGCGGGTTCGCGCTGGTATTCCGCTGGGCCCAGGGGGACTGCATGGGCAGAATGTACCCGGCGGCCCACCGGAGGTTCATGGCGCTTCCCACGGAGAACCGGCTGCAGGTGTTCGGAGACATCCTGCGCTTTCTGGAACATACGGCTTCCAGGGGATACGTGGCCATCGATTTCTACGATGGCAGCATCCTGTATGATTTTGACAAAGGAAAGACCACTGTCTGTGACATAGACTTTTTCCGCAGACAGCCTTGTGTCAACGACATGGGGAGGATGTGGGGGAGCTCCAGATTCCAGGCCCCGGAGGAATACCGGCTGGGGGCGGCAATCGATGAGGTGACCAATGTCTATACCGCGGGAGCGTTTGCTTTTGCGCTGTTTGGCGGATATGGGCGCACCCCGGACAGCTGGCAGTTGGGGGAGGGGCTTTTCGCCGTGGCCGCAAAAGCGGTGGAGGAGGACAGGAGCCTGCGCCAGCAGTCCCTGCGGCAGTTCAGGGAAGAGTGGGACAGTGGGCTTTTGGAAAAGGAGAGAGGAGACGACACAAATGAAGACAAAATGCGGATTGGATTGCAGTGAATGCGGATGTAAGGAGTGCGGCGGATGCACGGAGACAGGCGGGCGCCCCTTCGGAGGCACTTGCATGATTGCGCTGTGCTGCGACGAAAAAGGCTGCGAGAACTGTGGCAGGTCCTTTGAGGCGCCCTGCAGGCTAAAGGAGGAGCTGATTGCGGAGTTCAATGCCCTGGGGATTGAAGACATGGAGGAGATCACCGACCTTTATGCGCTGAACGGGGCCTTCGTCAATCTGGCCTATACGCTTCCGGGCGGCCAGGAGATACGGTTCTGGGACGATGCCAGGGTATACCTGGGGAACCAGGTCCACAAGAAGGGGAGCGACAGATGCTACGGCCTCACGGCCGATGAGAACTACCTGCTGGTCTGTGAGTACGGCGAGGGCGGCTCGGACGCCGAGATTGTTGTATACAGGAGGCGGAAAAAGGGTTAGATAAGGTTCCCAGGCCCGGAGGAAGTGGACATTGGCTGACGGAAGTCAAGGGACATGGCAAGCGGCATGGCAGGGAAGCCTCGGCAGAGGGAGGAAGAGTGGCTGCCGCATCAGGGAAATCTGTTTTCCTGATGCGGCAGCCATATCCAATCAAAGGGGCTACGGCCTCACAGGGCGGAAGTCGAAGCCCTTGTCCAACTCTTGGGACAGGCGCACTAAAAAGGCGCTGAGCAGCCGGACGCAGTCCTCGATGTCCTTCCAACTGCCCACCTCCACGGAGCTGTGCATGTACCGCAGAGGGATGGAGACCAGGGCCATGGGGATGCCCTCATCGGCCTGGTTCACCGTGTCGCCGTCCGTACCCGTGCGGCCTCCGGCGATTTCCCACTGTACCTTCATATCCAGCTCCTCCGCCACCTGCTTCAGCAGGGCGTTCAGCGGCTTGTTCACCGCAGAGCCCATGCACAGCACCGGCCCGCCGCCCAGCTTCACCTCCCCGGTGTCACCCGGATTGGTGCCGGGGGCGTCGCTGGCCCAGGTCACGTCCACGGCAATGCAGCAGTGGGGCTTCAAGCGCGCGGCGGCATGGTAAGCGCCCCGGCCTGTGGTCTCCTCGCCTGTGGTGGTGGCGGCGTAGATGCCCAGGGAAGCGCCCTGCTGCGCAGCCTCCCTGGCGGCCTCCAGCACCACGAAGGCTCCGGTGCGGTCGTCCAGGGCGCGGCAGGTGAAGCAGTCGTTCATCAGCTCCCTGACGGGCACGTCCGCGCAGACCATGTCGCCCACGGCCACTGCGGCAGCGGCTTCTTCTTTGGAAGCTGCCCCGATGTCCACCAGCAGGTCGGAGACATCTATCTTCTCCTTTTTCACCAGGTCCGAGGAGGTGGCGATGATGCCGTTGACCTTGCTGCCCTCATGCCAGACCTGCACCGGCGAGCCTATGTACAGCCTGGGGCTGACGCCGCCTGCCTTAGCCAGGTGGAGGCGGCCGGAGTCGTCGATATGGGTCACGATGAAGCCGATTTCATCGATATGCCCGCACAACAGCACCCTGTGGGCGGCATCCGGATTCACGATGGAGACGGCATTGCCGCTGGGGTCTGTGAGCTGGGCGTGGGCGAAGGCCTTGCCGTAGGCGAGGGCCTTTTGCTGGATAGCCTCCTCGTATCCGCTGACGGATGGGGTGGAGAGCAGGTCTTTCAGGAATTCTCTGTTCATAAGCAGTCCTCTTTTCTTTGATAAGTCGTATGGCAGCAAATCTATTTGATGTGCAGTATGTATTGTACCACAGGAGAAAAAAGTTGGCAATGGAGCTGTCAGGCGTGAAGCATTTCATCCCACCTTTTTATTGATAAAATCCGTCCTGTATTTCGAATACACGATTTTCTGGCTGTGATAGAGGCCGTGATATCCTGACAGCATGTAGCTGAAGGCCACGGTCAGCAGGAAATAGGGCATGCCCTCATAGCCGAACAGCTCGAAGCTGATGAGCAGGGAGCTGATAGGGCAGTTCGTGACGCCGCAGAAGAGGGCGGTCATGCCCACCGCCGTGCACAGGGAAGGAGCGAACCCGGTCAGGCTGCCGAAGAGACAGCCGAAGGCGGCCCCCACGCAAAAAGTGGGGACGATTTCCCCGCCCTTGTAGCCCGCCCCCAAAGTGGCGGCAGTGAAGAGCATCTTCAGGGCGAACATTTCCGGCGCGGCGGCGCTTTCCTCCATGCAGCGGATAATCAGTTCGATGCCGGAGCCATTGTACCTCTGGCTGCCGGTCAGGAGCGTCAACAGGATGACGATACAGCCGCCTGCGAAGATGCGCAGATAGGGATTCGGAAAATGCTTGTGGTACAGCCGTTCCGACTGGTGCAGCAGGACGCAGAACAATATGCTCAACAGTGCACAGAGAGACGCTAAAACGATGACCCTGGCTCCGCTGCCCACCGTCAGCGGCGGAATGGCATCCAATGGGAAGGCTTCCGCGGGAACGCCGAGATGGGAAGCCACGGCGCAGGCAATCAGGGAGGCGATCACGCAGGGCACCAAAGCGGAATAGTGCATGATGCCCACGCTTACCACCTCCATGGAGAAGATGGCCGCCGCCATGGGCGTCCCGAAGAGGGCGGAAAAGGCGGCGCTCATGCTGCACATGGTCATGATATTCCTGTCCTTCTCGTCGAAGCCGAACCGTCTGCCGATGGCGCTCCCGATGCTGCCGCCCAGTTGCAGCGCGGCGCCCTCCCGGCCGGCGGAGCCGCCCAGCAGATGGGTGATCAGGGTGGAGAGGAAGATCAGCGGCGCCATGCGCAGGGGCAGCCTGTCGCCGGAATGGATGGAGGAGAGCACCAGGTTCGTCCCGCTGTCCTTTTCATGCTGGAGCAGGTGGTAAGCGCCTATGATGAGGAGGCCGCCGAAGGGCAGCAGCCAGATGAGCCAGGGGCGCTCCGCCCGGGACTGGGTGACGCCCGCCAGGCAGAAGTGGAAGAGGGTGCCCACAACCCCTACTGCGGTTCCCGAAATGGCGGCGAAGACAATCCATTTCAGGGAGATTTTCAACTGTTGCAGATTTTCCAGGAGCCAGTCTCTTTTCTTCATGGGCGGATCCGTCCCTTCCTTTTATCGTTGTAATCTGATTGGTGCATCAATCATATCATCTTATCCCTTTTTTGACAAGGCAGGATCCGCTGCGGGATGGCGGTATTTGGGGCCGGAACGAGGAAATGAGGCAACGGGCAGGCATAAGATTTCCACAAAAGGGATTGAATGTGATTTTGTTTCGTTACTGGGAACTGGGTGAAAGGGACTTAAAAAATGTTTGACAGCCCTGTTTCCGTATGTTTATTATGTCAGTTGTGGGAAATGGTGTATAAAGACAGTTCTTAAGCTATTATAGTGCTACAATTTAAAGGTAGAAGACAGAGATGGCTTATAAAAACATTGACAGTTCTGCACGCGTATGTTAATATGATATTGGAAATATGGGAATGGTTCGGGGAACCGTAACAGTGGGGACGAGGTTCCTTTTTGATTATACTATTCCTTTCGGCTACGGTATGTATGGTGGTATTATCTGTAATCCATCATATTTTGGATACATTTTTTAGAACAAAGATTGGGGGAGGGATATGTCGCTAATTTGAATAAAGGTGTTGTCAGGTTGTAAAATGGGGTGTTATGCTTTAAAAAGGTACTGTTGTTCAAGATGGATATGATGAGGTCAAGAGGGTAAAATGGAATTCAAGTATTCAAAGTATAACCATTGCATCACAAACAAACATGGCGAATTGCTTATCTACAATTCATATAGTAATAGTTTTGTTAAGATAAGAGGAGATAAAAATAAAAGAATTCAAGAATCAATTCTTAATCTTGCAAAAGTTTCAGATTTTACGAAAAAGGAAAATGATAAACTTAGAGAATACGGTATTATTGTTCCTTGTGATGAAAATGAAACTGTGAAATTAAAGATTCGATATCAGGAGATAGTTAATAATGGATGTTTGGCTTTTACTATTTTACCCACAGAACAGTGTAATTATCGCTGTAGATATTGCAATGAACCTTTCAAAAAAAGTGGAATGACGAAAGAACTGCAGGATGGCTTGATTAAATATATACGCTCCAACATTCATAAGTATAACCGATTGGATGTAGCTTGGTTTGGCGGAGAACCTTTATTGGCAGCAGATGATATTGAGTATATGACAAAAGGATTCCTTGAAATCTGTCGGGCATACCGAATTCCGTATACGGCTAACATCACTACAAATGGATACATGTTGACTTCGGAAATGGTTAAGAGGATGTTAAAATGTCATGTGACATCCTATCAAGTCACAGTGGACGGCCTTGAGGGTACACATAACTTCCAAAAACCTTTGGCAGGTGGGGGAGATACATATCAAACTGTTCTTCATAATTTGCAGGATATAAGGGATTATATTAAAACTAAAATGATACGAATCATAATTCGTACGAACATCACAAAGGACATATATAATCAGTTTGATCAGTACCTTGACTTTTATCAAAAGGAATTCGGTCAAGACGAACGGTTTTCTTTCTTTTTCCGTCCGGCTATGGATTGGGGGGGAGAGGCAGTTAAGGGTATTTCGAATCAGCTGGTAGATGACAAGATTATTGATGAGGTTTATAAAAAAATTATAGCTACAGAAAAACTTAAAAGGTTTGATAGCCATAGGGGGTTTTTCACACCAGGTGGTACTACATGCGCAGCTGCAAAGCTTAATTTCTTTACACTGGAGCCTGATGGGAAAGTGCATAAATGTAGCCAGATTTTTGACGATGATTTTGATACATGTATAGGGCGACTGACAGAGGACGGCAATTTGGTCATTGATGAGGCTAAACATGCGAAGTGGTTATTGGAGAGAACGAGCTGCGATAATTTAGATTGTTATTTTGGAGGAAACTGTTTATCTGAATTTTGTCCTAAACTACGGATAAAAGGGGATTTAAGGAAAAATTGTCCTCATGAAATGAAAAATATAGATTTGGTTATGCAGTTATTGGATTTGGATGCGAACACATATGTCATTGTAGATATATAAGGAGTTATAATGACCATGGATTATAAGGAAGTATATCTAATAGTGAAAGAGGCTTTTGAACAGGCAGGAATTGTTTTTTCTCCCGACGATGACGATTTGGTATTAAGTGAATATATTACTGATTCGATACAATACATTACATCAATTGTTAATATAGAGAATGCATTAGATATTGAAGTTCCAGACGAGTATCTATTACCAGAAAGAATGAGTACGCTTAAGGCTTTTAGCGAAGCTTTGACAGACTTGATGAAAGGGAATGATGCCAATGATGATTGGGATGATTAATTTTAGAAGGGGGGTGCCGACAATGAAAAAAAACTTAAAAAAGAAAAAAAGAAGTTCTGATAATAAGGACACAACAAAACAATTAATGAGAGCAAATTGGTTATATTGTTATATTAATGAAAGCTCACAATGTCAATGTAGATATACTGGTTGCACAGCGCAGTGTCAATGCTGAATAGCAATTCTTGACAACGAGGAGGTTGGAGGATGAAAAAAAAATTAAAAAAACGTAAATCAGTGTCTGGAAGTTATGCATTGAAGCCATTGAAAAAGCCTGTTATGTTACAGTGTTATCTCAATGAATGTTCTCAGTGTCAGTGTTCATTTACTGGTTGTGTAGCACAGTGTAAATGCTGATTAAGTTAATAATCAAAAGAATCATTAGTCTAGAAATACAGAGCGGTATCATCTTATTCAGTAGAAGTTGATACCGCTGTTTTAAAAAGGTGCGGAAGATGAGAAAATTGCCATTTATAATGAAAAAAGTACATGCATATGACGCGGGTTGGATTTATGTGGTATCGTTGTCTGAAATCATTGCCCTGCTGATAACGTTTATGAACATATATGCTCCCAAATATATCTTCAGATATTTATTTGACACACCTTTTTACAAAGCTGCCTTCATGGTCATATCTTTGTATGGTTCCTGCCTTCTGGTGCTTCAGTTAATCCGAAATAAAATCAATTTTAAGATTACCAAAATGGAAGAAAGCATATGCAATGCTTATACCATAGATATGTGTAAGATCAAAGCCGGACTTTTGTTTATGGAATTAGAGAACAATAAGACGATGGATTTGATAAATGAGCTGAAAGAATATGACATGAGGTCTTTTTTGAAGACCATACATACTTTTTTGAATGCAATCGCCCAGCTACTGACGGTGTTTGGCATCGTGGCGATTATGAGTAGGCTGAATCTATGGATCCTCCTCTTGCTGTCAGGGATTTTTACCGCCAATTATTTCGTCGTGAAGAAAATGGAGCAGGAAGGCTATAAATATATGACGGAGGTTCAGCCGTCAGAACGCAAGGAACAGTATTATCTAAATGTCATGGGTGACTTCAGGTACGGCAAGGATGTGCGGGTGTACGATATGCTGCCGTTCATAAAATATAAATATTCGCTTGTTGCGGAGGAGATGGGAAGATGCTATAAGAAAATATTTTCCTCCAAC
This sequence comes from uncultured Acetatifactor sp., assembly GCF_910585425.1. Lineage (GTDB taxonomy): Bacteria > Bacillota > Clostridia > Lachnospirales > Lachnospiraceae > Acetatifactor. Next base: position 51,500 of record NZ_CAJUCP010000033.1, read on the forward strand.
CTGAGGGCATATATTTTCGAGAATGCCACATCCGTGATAGAAAAAGGGGGAATCTACGCCCTGCTGGCCTACGAGGTCATAAGGAAGGGGCTGAAGGTCGGGGACTTCACGCTGTACTTCAATGCGGTGAACCGCTTCTCGGATTCGATAAACGCGCTGCTGAAGGGGTATCTGTCGCTGTCGAAGATGGGCCTGTACATCGGCGACCTGGAAAAGTTCATGTCGCTGCCCCGGATGGACGGCCCCGGGGGAGAGGAGCCCATGGAGTCCGGGGAGAGGTTCGACCTGGAGCTGGAGGACGTCAGCTTCCGATATCCGGGAGCAGCGGGGTACGCGCTGAGGCATGTGAACCTGAGAATCGCGGCGGGGGAGCGGCTGGCGATCGTGGGGGCGAACGGAGCCGGGAAGACGACGCTGGTGAAGCTGCTGCTGCGCCTGTACGTGCCGACGGAGGGGAGGATCCTGCTGAACGGTAGGGACATCCGTGGGTTCCGCTACGATGAGTACATCAGGGAGTTCTCGGCGGTGTTCCAGGACTACAAGCTGTTCGCCTTCTCGTTGGCGGAGAACATATGCCTTTCCAGAGAGTACAGCGAGGGGGAGGCCATGGAGGCGATTAGGAAGAGCGGCCTGTCCGGGAGGGTGTCGGAGCTGCCGCTGAAGGAGAAGACGCCCCTGTTCAAGGCGTACAATGAGGGGGGAGTGGAGCTGTCAGGGGGAGAGGGCCAGAAGCTGGCGATAGCCAGGGCGCTGCACAAGAAGTCCCGTGTGGTGGTGCTGGACGAGCCGACGGCGGCGCTGGACCCGGCGGCGGAGCACGAGATATACAGCCGCTTCGATGAGCTCGTGCAGGGGAAGACCTCCATATACATCACCCACAGGCTCGCGAGCACGCGCTTTTCGGAGAAGATAATCGTCCTGGACGGCGGGAGGATCGTGGAGGAGGGCGACCACGCCAGCCTGCGGGGAAGAGGCGGCCTGTACGCGCAGATGTACAACATGCAGGCGGAATACTATGCTTCGGGGGAGGGCGGAAATGTCAAGTAGAACACGGAATGCATTAAAATTTATGGTTGCTTTTGCATGGAAGCATGATAAAGCTTATTTGATTTTATTGACGCTTGAACAGGTATTCTATTTTTTGGCCGGCATTGTGGCGACAATCTTTCCCGGATTTATACTGGAAGCGCTGTTTGAAAAAATGGATTTCATAGGGGTTTTGCAGGTAGTTGCTGTTTACTGCGGACTGTATTTGGTTCTGAAATCCACAGTGCAGTATATCCGCACCCATATCTATGCATGCTCCCATCATTTAAGCGTACAGTTTTCGGTGTACATGGGGGAGATGACCGCTGAGATCGATTTTAAGTATGCGGAAGAAGAAAGCACGATGACGCTTTACGACAGGGCTATAAACTGTGTTTATGAGGGTGGTTTCTTTGGGACATTGGAGAAGCTGTTCTCTCTCTTTGGAGAAGTTTTGATGATAGCCAGCGTAGCTGCAATCTTATTCAGCCTGGATGTCGTTCTTGTCGCTTTGTGCCTGGCAGCCATTGGCGTGAATTTCATTGTGAAGCACAGGATCGACAAAAAGGTACATATTCTGGAGACAGACAGGGTGAAGCCGGAAAGGCAAAGAAGGTATCTGTTGTCGATTTTTGACGATTTCGCATATGGAAAGGAAATCAGGACGAATAATGCGGAGTCTTTTTTTACGGAAAAACTGATTGACGTGTCTGCGGAGATAGGTAAGATTAACAGGCAGATCAACGCTATATTTACAAGATTTACAAATCTGGAGAATGCCACATCCGTGATAGAAAAAGGGGGAATCTATGCCCTGCTGGCCTACGAGGTCATAAGGAAGGGGCTGAAGGTCGGGGACTTCACGCTGTACTTCAATGCGGTGAACCGCTTCTCGGATTCGATAAACGCGCTGCTGAAGGGGTATCTGTCGCTGTCGAAGATGGGCCTGTACATCGGCGACCTGGAAAAGTTCATGTCGCTGCCCCGGATGGACGGCCCCGGGGGAGAGGAGCCCATGGAGTCCGGGGAGAGGTTCGACCTGGAGCTGGAGGACGTCAGCTTCCGATATCCGGGAGCAGCGGGGTACGCGCTGAGGCATGTGAACCTGAGAATCGCGGCGGGGGAGCGGCTGGCGATCGTGGGGGCGAACGGAGCCGGGAAGACGACGCTGGTGAAGCTGCTGCTGCGCCTGTACGTGCCGACGGAGGGGAGGATCCTGCTGAACGGTAGGGACATCCGTGGGTTCCGCTACGATGAGTACATCAGGGAGTTCTCGGCGGTGTTCCAGGACTACAAGCTGTTCGCCTTCTCGTTGGCGGAGAACATATGCCTTTCCAGAGAGTACAGCGAGGGGGAGGCCATGGAGGCGATTAGGAAGAGCGGCCTGTCCGGGAGGGTGTCGGAGCTGCCGCTGAAGGAGAAGACGCCCCTGTTCAAGGCGTACAATGAGGGGGGAGTGGAGCTGTCAGGGGGAGAGGGCCAGAAGCTGGCGATAGCCAGGGCGCTGCACAAGAAGTCCCGTGTGGTGGTGCTGGACGAGCCGACGGCGGCGCTGGACCCGGCGGCGGAGCACGAGATATACAGCCGCTTCGATGAGCTCGTGCAGGGGAAGACCTCCATATACATCACCCACAGGCTCGCGAGCACGCGCTTTTCGGAGAAGATAATCGTCCTGGACGGCGGGAGGATCGTGGAGGAGGGCGACCACGCCAGCCTGCGGGGAAGAGGCGGCCTGTACGCGCAGATGTACAACATGCAGGCGGAATACTATGCTTCGGGGGAGGGCGGAAATGTCAAAGGTAAGGATTTTAATTATTGACAGCGGGGTCCGGGTTGATCACCCACATCTGAAAAACGACGGTATACAGGGCCTGACATGGGACGGCGGAGAAATGGACAGTGGTATAGATGACGATTTTGGACACGGGACAGCTGTCTATGGAATTATCCGTAGTGTCAATTCCTTTGCAGAAATTATTAATATAAGGCTAAAAGATATAGAAGAAGGGATTGACTACCATGCGCTGATTGCCTTATTAAAATACATATATGCAAATATAGAGGCAGATCTCATAAATCTTAGTATTGGCTTGGCAGATAGTGAGTGCTTGCAGGAGTTATATCATGCCTGCCAGCTTCTGGCTGAGAAAGGGATGATTATTTTATCAGCATTTAGTAATGAAGGATGTATATCTTATCCAGCTGCCTTTGATAACGTTATAGGTGTTTGCTCTGATATGCGATGTTGGAAAAATGATATGTTTTATTACATCGATGATGCCAAGGTAAATCTGTGCGCAAAAGGAGGGAAACAAAGAGTATTCTGGGGACAGCCAGATTATATTGTATCACAGGGGAATAGTCTTGCTTGCGCTCACGCAACGGTGCAAGCTGCAAAATTTATGCACGAGGGTAAAAAGACATTACGAGATGTCTTATGCATGTTTAAAGGCATCTCCCAGAAATGGTATAGTCTTGGTTCTGAATGCATGGCTGAAATATGTCAATTAACAATAAAAAATGTAGCACTTTTCCCTTTTTCAAAGGAAATGCATAGTTTTCTTAGGTATCATAAACTATTACCGTTTGAAATAAAGGCTGTATATGATGTGAAATATTCTGCAATAATCGGGACAACGACCCAGCACTGTTTAAAGGATAATGAAGTTCAAAATTTAATAATAAAGAACATCAGAGATATTGAATGGGAAGAGATTGATACATTGATATTGGGACATATGGATGAATTGTCGGCATTGATAAATGCAGAAAATTTAAGATTCATGATTATAAAAAAGGCATTAGAAAATGGCAGACAAATTTTCTCGTTTGATGATTTAAGCAATTATGGATTTGAGAAATCAAAGACAATGTATTTTCCTACTATTGACCAGCGAAATGTTCCACTAAACCGACTTGGCATGTTATATCGTATATCAAAACCTGTTGTTGGAGTATTTGGGACAAGTCCCCGACAGGGTAAATTTACGTTGCAGCTGAAATTGCGGGAAATATTAATGAAGCAAGGATATAGGGTTGGACAAATAGGTACTGAACCAAGCTCATTGTTATTTGGATTTGATTATTGCTATCCAATGGGATATAACTCTTCAGTATACATCCATGATTTTGATGCTGTAAGATATTTGAATTATATTATAAACGATTTATGTATAAAGGATTGTGAAATTATTCTTGTTGGCTCGCAATCAGGGACGATTCCTTTCGACACAGGTAATATTATGCAGTATACTATTCCACAACAGACTTTTTTGATGGGAACGCAGCCGGATTGTGTAGTGCTGTGTGTTAATCCGTTTGACGACATTGAATATGTGGAAAGGACTATTCGTTATATAGAATCAAGTGTTGAGACGAAGGTTATATCTATTGTCGTTTTTCCAATGGATATACAGGAAGGGCTTTATGGTTCCTTGGGAGCGAAAACAAAGCTCGATGAAAATAAATATGAAAAAATAAAAGCAATGTACGAGTCGAAATTCAATATTCCTATATTCCGGCTTGGTGAAGAAGCGGAAATGGAACGATTAGCTAATAGGATAACGGATTACTTTTCATGAAACATAAATCAAATGATATCTATCATGGTCCCGATGATTGCAGCATATCTTGATTTGATATCCTTCAGTCTGGCGGCATAATCCATGCTTAAATATCTTGATGCTATCTGGCTCTTTAAGATGCGCATTTCTGTCTTGCGGACATCAGTCAATAGATCATTGAGCTGTGCGATAAGTACAGCATATTGTTGGCTGTTATGCGGTTGATGCTTTTGGAGGACTTTCAGACGACAGAGCATCAGCTGCATATGTACAACGATGAAATGGCAATGCTTCAAGGATATATATTCCGGATTTGCCTGATAGCGCTTCCCCAGAATGTCAAGAAACTGGATTCCGAAACAGGCACCTTCCAGGGTGGAATAGGAATGGTTCATCAGGAAATTTTGCAGTTTCTGCCTGATGAGCTGCAAGTTTGGCGGAGGCGCCGACGGATTTCCGATTTTTTTACAGTACAGGATGTGGGCGTATAACATTGCGTAATGACCAGGATAAAATGGCCTCTCCCCCCTGGTGTAAGAAGTCCTGACATCAGCAAAAGTGACTTCCTGCCTGCCCCAGGTAAAAAAGTCGAAATAGTCCTGTACAAAGAAAATCTGCTTCCGGTGGTCATAGCCATATATGAGCGCAGGGTGTTCGATATGATTCTTTAAATGGGTGGTGTAGTTGGTTATCCAGAAAGTATCCCACAGAAATGTAACATAATAATCCCTGTCCAGCAGCTGAATGACATATTCGCATATATCCCCGATGGAAATTCTGGCCAGCTCGTAAGGCAAGTCGAACAACAACAGGCAATCCTGCCCGATGTTATCTACGATTCGATAAAAAGCTATGTTGCTTGAGGACTTGTCGTTGTAGACGATTGTATCGATAAAGTGCTCCGATATTTCCTTTTCGTAGAGGTCAGGGTACGGCCCCAGCATTTCAAGAAGCACATCGACATTGGGATCATAATGGATAGATGGTCTGTTTGACAAGGGAAGAGATTTCCTGTCCATCGGCCTGTCCTCCTGGTCATGTTTATGGACGATTCGTCTGCTGTTCTTTGTACCATACTGTTTATACTGCGCACCGGTTAAATTTGCAGTGCAACCCGACTGTAGACCGCCAGCCAAGTATTTTCCTGGAGACACCACTGTAAATTTTGGCGGTCTGCAGTATAAAATGCTGGCTGGTTGATATGTGCGTCAGCAGACATTATTATAATATGGCGGTTTGGCTATGTCAACATGAACTTCGCGGCTTTCTGTTCCAGGTTTCTGTTCCAGATGACAACTCAGATGCACATATTTGGTTTTCTGCTGGTCCCATTCATAGAAAGCCGTTGCCGCGACTACGATGCGCCTGTGCTGGAGGCCTTCCCGGAAAAGATTTTTTTCGGCAGCAGACTCGTTACAGTTCACTCCCCCGATTAAGCCATTGTGGAAAGTGCCGAAATTTATTT
>NZ_CAJUCP010000034.1:0-40546 GCF_910585425.1 uncultured Acetatifactor sp.
TGACTGGTTCAATCGCTTGATTGCATTAGGCAGTATTCAGCGTTATGCAGTATAATTTGCAAATCTCTTTCAAGCTGCCCTCACAATCCCGCCCGCAGCAGATGGATATCATATGTGTGCCGACACAGCTCCTGAATATCCTGGCTGTAATGGGACGTCAGTATGATCGTCACCCCTTCCTTTTCGTTCAGTTCCCGAAAAAGCTGCCTGAAATATGCCACGGACTTGATATCAATGGCATTCAGCGGCTCGTCCAGGACCAGCAGCGAGGGCTTCTCCATCAGGGCCTGGGCGATGGCGAGGCGCTGCTTCATCCCCTGGGAATATTTCCCCACCGGAACCTCCAGCTCCGGCTTCAGCCCCGCCAGCCTCATGGCCTCCTCCACCTGCGCCCTGTCCGTCTTCCTGCGGATGGAAGCCAACAGCAGCAGATTGCCCAGCCCTGTCTCCCCCGGCAGAAAGCCCGTGGAATCCAGGATCACCCCGATGTCCCGGGGGAATCTCCCCTTTTCAATCCTCTCTCCCCCCACGAAGACCTCCCCCGCATCCGGCAGGGCGAAGCCGCATATCATCTTCAACAGCACGCTTTTCCCGGAGCCGTTCTCCCCTAAAATCCCGCAGATGTCTCCACGGGGAACCGTAAGATTCAAACCGGTGAACAGTACATTGTTCTTATATGCCTTCGACACATTCCGCAGCTCTACCATATTTCTCCTCATTCTCCCCGTCCTCCTTGTTCTCCCATCCGCTGTTCCCGTTCTAAGACAGCCCGATTCTCCCGCCGCCCTTTCCGGAACCGCTCATTGATCGTTCTTTTCAAAGACGAAATCCTTTCTTCCATGCAGCGCCTTCGCCAGCCACAGCAGCAGCAAAATCACAGCCAGCCAGTACCACCAGTAGAACCCATAGCGTCCCAGTTTCTCCACCTCCTCCGGCGGCACCCCCACGATCTCCTCTATTTTATAGCCGATCCTCCCCCAGGGCGTCCACTCCAGTGCCCGCACGGCGGCTCCTTTCGCCAGGATATAATTTCCCAGCGGCACAAAAGTCGTTACCGCCAAATCCAGCACAGCGTTGCCCACTATGCTCTGCAGAATCTCATGCAGCAGGAGCATGGCGCTCCAGAAGCAGAAGATATTCAGACACTGCCTTACACAAATGTCCCCGAACTCCTCCGACAGGATAAAAGCATGCTCCGACTCCACGGGCATCTTCCGCCTGATGAAGAGCAGCATGCCCGCAAACCCAAGCAGGCACAGCAGCGCGAATCCTGTCCTCACGGCTGTCTTTATATAAAAAAATTCATCCCTGTCCCGGTATCTGATCAGGACAGGATACCGGGAGCTCTGGGTCTGTCCGCCGCTGGTGGCCGCCAGCAGCAGAAAGGGGAACAAAACCAGAATGATATGATAGTTGTTGAATACCCACACCATGAATTCCCCCTGGCAGCCTGCCGGGTATTTCCGCAAAAAGGCCGCTGCCATCACATGTCCCACCACCAGGGCGCAGAGCAGCCAGAAAAGCAGCCCCCTCGCCAGGCGGCATTCCCTGATCTCCACTCTAAGCTTTGCCAGCATGACAATCCCCTCCTATGAACAAAAGACAGCCCGCCCCGAACAGCCCAAGCTCATACAACGGAATTCCCCAGCCCCCCAGCACGGCATTGCTGTAGGCCGCCGGGTATATCAGCTTGAAAGCCTGCCAGCCCCTGGGCGCGGCGACCCCTGTGAACACGCAGTAACAGACCGGTATCAGCAGCGCCAGATACCGGTTGCGGACCACCGCGCTCAGCCCCAGCCCCCACACCGCGAACGCCGCCCCCAGCGCCCCCGCGTTCACGGCGTACATCATACCATACAGCAGCGGGAACTCCCCGGCAAATTCCGGCAGAAACCAGATAGGGTTCACCACCTCCCCCGATCCCAGTATGAACTTACAGAAAAGCAGCCACCCTGCCATAGGCAGGAACAGGGACAGGAAACCGCTGCAGGCCACCGCGGCAATCTTCGCCCTCCGATATCCCCCCCTGGAAGCCTTCAGCACCATCAGCCTCTGGAAGCCGCTGTCCCTCTCCCTCCGGTAGGACAGCACAAAGGGGAACATGACCGTAACAGGCCAGAGGATTGTCAGCGGCGTAGACCGCAGACTGTCCAAAAACTTGCTCAGATAAGGCTCACTGTTGCTGAAGATCCTGCCTCCCGTCTGATCCAGGCGCCCCTCCAGCATCATAAATAAGCCGAATGCCGTCGTGACCCAAAAGGCTCTGGACTGCAGCGCTCTCTTTATTTCCGTTTTTACCATAATGCATGCCCTCCCCCGCAGACCATTCTTATCTGATATATCCGATTTGAGGACAGTTCGTTACAAAATCCATAGATACGTTTTTCTATTGATTTTCCCCAGGGGACAGGATATAATGGGCGGTGACAGGTTTCCTGCAGACAGAGCAAAACGCTATCCATAAGAGAGGAAGAACATATGAGCAAAAAAAGAGCAGTGGTGTCCCTGGGGCACGACGCGTTAGGCCATACCACAGGAGCCCAGCGGGACGCGGTGCAGGTGACAGCCCGGGCGCTGGCGGATCTGGTGGAGGAGGATTACCAGCTGACCATCACCCACAGCAACGGCCCCCAGGTCAGCATGATCCACAAAGCCATGACGGAGCTGCGCCGGGTCTACACCGACTACACCCCGGCCCCCATGTGCGTGTGCTCCGCCATGAGCCAGGGCTACGTAGGGTACGACATCCAGAACGCCCTGCGCAGCGAACTGCTTGGCCGGGGCATCTCCAAGCCGGTCAGCACCATCCTGACCCAGGTCACCGTAGACCCCTACGACGAAGCCTTCTATGAGCCCACCAAGGTCATCGGCCGGTTCATGTCAAAAGAAGACGCGGAGGCCGAAACCAAAAAAGGCAATTACGTCAAAGAATATCCCGAAAAGGGCTACAGGCGTGTAGTCGCAGCCCCCCAGCCCATCGACATCGTGGAGATCGAAGCCATCCGCGCCCTTGTGGCCGCAGACCAGGTGGTCATCGCCTGCGGTGGCGGCGGCATCCCCGTCATCGAACAGCAGCATATCCTGAAAGGCGCTTCCGCCGTCATCGAGAAGGACGCCATCGCCGGGAAGCTGGCAGCAGACTTAGACTGCGACGAGCTGATCATCTTCACCGGCGTGGACTGCGTGTACCGTGACTTCGGCACCAATGGGCAGACCCCCGTGCCGGCTATGGCCGTGGCCGAAGCGAAAGAGATGATTTCCCAGGGACAGTTCGAGGCAGGCACCATGCTGCCGAAGATCGAAGCCGCTGTCAGCTATCTGGAGAAGGTGCGGACAGGAAAAGTGCTGATAACTTCTCTGGGCAGGGCAAAGGACGCTGTCCACGGCAAGGCAGGGACCGTAATCACGGCGTAGCGTGGAGGGACGCTTTGGGAAGCGCTTGCGCCAGGCCCGGCGCCCAGCCTCCCGCAACGCCCCTCCCGCCATTTTTCTGTAAAGCGCTTTCCATGCACCGCTCCGGTAGCGCGGTTCCGCTACGTAGGCCTGGGCGGAAAACAGCCCCTCCGGCAGGGCGGCCCATGTCCGGAGGGGCTGTTCGTTTTGTTGTTTTCTCTGTCTTCTGCCAGGCGATTTCCCTGTATGCCCACGGATCGCCATCGGATGATTCCCCACTGATTTCAGCCATGTCAAAGAGATTCGATAGACATCCGGCCCTCAATGTATGATAATGGCGCCGAAAGGAGCAATCGGAATATGGAAACAGAGATAAGGCTTAAAAGCGCGCGGGTACAGTCCAAGATGACACTCCCTCTTGGAAAAAGTGTTCCGTAAGCGATTATTGCCTATAATTATGGCGTAATCACCGGTTTTCCTTCTTTGTCCAGCAACGGCGTCAGGCCACCTGCATTTCCGCTCCTGCGAAACACATAATTTACACCTGTCTCTACATCAACCCAGATTTCAATTACCTCTAACGTTCCCTGACCATAAATTTTTCTGAAACGATCCATACTTTTTCCTCCCATTGACTACACTCCTTTCTTACGGATGCCGGTACGCCCGCCTGGAACACTTCCTCCGACAGGGAATCACAATTGAATCGTAGATTTTCCTGAATCGTTGGCATATACCGCAATCGAATCATGTTCCGCCACATCAGGCCTCTCCCACAGAAAATAGCTCTCCCCATGGCAATCCTTCCCCTGATGGGTATAGGTGTACAAGATGATATAAGGAGTCTTCCCCGCATACCGCACGCCCATTTCCACACACACTTTTTCCACGGTTCCATTTACCTTAGTTCCATTCGCAAGCAGCTCGTTGTGTAATTTCTTCTTTCGGGCGGCAATGGCTGCCAGCGCTGATTGCCAGATGAGAAACACTGCGCCAAACGCAAAGAAACCGATTATCATTCCATTTGCGTCCTGTGTCCCTGCATATCCCGCAGGTTTCAATATGCCGATCAGCCCCAACGATCCAAAGGCGAGAAATCCGATGCCTATCCAGCGGAAAATGGTTTTGAATAAATCTTCTCTGTATCTCGGCGGCTTCATAGTCTCCTCCTCAATCCGCTACTGGAAGGTCAGTTTTGTCGTGGCACCGATATCAGAATGTCCCATGATATGCTGCAGGTTCTTGGGATTCACAGTCTACTGCCATAGCAGCATCCTGTCCTCGCCTACCCCAGCAAGGGCAGCCTGCTGCGGACGCGGGCCATCGCAAGCCCACTCAGCGTCCCCCGGAGGCATACTCTCCCATATTGATGTCCAGCACCCCTCTGGGCGGCTGTATCAAAGCGTCCTCGTACTGGCACTTCCATTGTACCTGACGGCTCATTTGGCCGTTTTCCATGCCGTCCACGGTTTCCCCGTCTTCAATCGGATTGGCATTGGCCAGAAGATAGGATTCCATATTGTAGGCATGGTTCACCACCCAGTTCGGATCCATGCCGTGGAAGTGGTACTGGAGGTCCGGCAGGAAGAGGGTGCCCATGCCAAGGGTATCTATCATTTTATCCTCCGTGCCCTCAATGTTGAAGAACCGCACATTGACGCCGAAGCGGATAAAACGGTCAGGGCCTTTTATCTGATGGGAGCGCACGTCTTCCGCCAGGAACAGCTTGCCGCAGTTCAGGAAGTGGAATGCCTCACAGGTGGGGTACAGCTCCGCCAGGGCCTCCAGAAAGTCCGCGTCCATGTCGGCCCGCTCCAGGGCCGGGAGCCCCGCCGCCAGCATGTCCACAGCCACCACCTGATAGCGGCACTCCCGGAAGATCCTCTCCCTGTCCTCCAGACAGTCCCACATCTGGCTCATGGAAAAGGCATCAACGCCCTCGCCCTCAAAGGGGGAAACGCCCATCACCATGAGCTGCACCGGAGCCTTGCCGTCCTTGAACTCCGCTATATGCTCCAGGGCAGCGAAGCCCGCTGTCTTTTCATCATGGCAGAAACATTCCACCGGTCCTATATGCCGCTCCATCACGGCAGTCATGTCCCCTTTCTCCGGCATGGGCACAGGCTCTTTGAACAGCATCCGGATGAGGAAAGGTCCTCCGGGCTGCAAACCATTTTCATCGGCCAAATCCTGTCTGAAAACTTCATCGCTCATAACATCACTCCATTTCCCTTATTTTCCGCGCCGTACAATCTCTCCCGCGTTCTCCTCAGCGCTGCCCACCGACCTGACGATATCGGGAAGCTGACAGAAAACATGCTCCTGCCCTCACCCCTCGTCCCGGGAAGCGCCCAGGACCGCCAGCATGGCCCCGATCATAATCGCGAAATCCGAGAGGTTGAACACCACCCTCCCAAGGGGCTTCCATCCCACCTGGAAGGTCAGATAATCCACCACGTACCGGCGCTTCAGCCTGTCATAGGTGTTGCTGAAGGCACCGCCCAGGAGCAGGGCCAGCCCGGCCCGCAGCAGCCGGTTCCCCCGCTGCCCCAGGCTGCACAGGAACATCCCGCCCACCGCCCCGGTGAGGGCCACCGACAGGGCTGCCACCGCTTTACGGCGCCTCTGGCCCAGGTTCAGCATGGCTCCTTCATTATGGTACTTCCGTATCCGGATGCGGCCTCCGGCCAGCGTCATGGGCCTCCGGCACTCCCCTTCCCTGCCCCGGCTCAGCACATTTCCGCTTTTGTCCGTATCGCTCCCCTCTATCCGGTTCTTGATCCATAAATCTCCCAGGAAGATTCCTATCACTGCAAGCACATAACCGGCCATTCCCATCCTCCCATACACCTGACGTCTTCCCATCTATTCCATCATTCCACGGCTCTCCGTCTCCTGAATCGTGGTTCCAGTATACCCGGTTTTCATGCCAAAGTCAACAAGCCTGCCCGTTGGGAACGCCAGGCGCTGCAAGGCCGATGGTGGACAGGGCCGTGGACGGATATCTCTTTCTCTTGACTTTGTGATATATTCGAGATACAATATTTGCAGATATCTATAATCAGCCAATTATATAGCCTACAGATTATACAGACAAAAGAGACGGGCGCGGCCCCTCCGGCCCATTGCCGGGGAATCCGCGCCCACAAGGAGGGCCGCCATGTTCCAGGGAATGCACTATGTCTATGAGGTCTATAAGGAAATGAGCTTCTCGAAAGCCGCCAGGAACCTGTTCATCAGCCAGCCCTCCCTAAGCGCCGCCGTGAAGAAGGTGGAGGGCCAGATCGGCTTCCCCATCTTCGACCGCAGCACCAATCCCATCCGGCTCACCAAGCTGGGGGAGGAGTACATCCGCTCCGCGGAGAACATCATGGACGTGGAGAAGCGGTTCTGCCATTATGTGGACGACATCCAGGGCCTGAAGAGCGGGACGATCGCCATAGGCGGCACGAACCTCTTCGCCTCCTATGTGCTGCCGCCCCTGCTCTCCCGGTTCACGGAGCAGTATCCCCTGGTCCATGTGAACCTGGTGGAGGCCACCACCGCCGAGCTGGAGGACAGGCTCTTTGCCGGGTTCCTGGACCTCCTGATCGACAACCAGTCCGTGGATCCGTCCATTTACGAAAAAACGTTTTTCTGTGAGGAGCACCTGCTCCTGGTGGTGCCCAGCCACTTTCCCTCCAATGAGAAGGTAAGGGGCCATGCCCTCTCCCTCTCCGATGTGAAAGCCGGGCGCCATCTGGACCCTGCCCTCCCGCCCGTGCCCCTGGAGGCCTTCCGGGAGGATGTCTTCCTATTGCTCAAAAGCGGCAACGACACCAGGGCCAGGGCGGAGAAGCTCTGCCATGACGGCGGGCATTTCGCGCCCAGGGTGAAGCTGGAGCTGGAGCAGCAGATCACGGCCTACAATCTGTCCCGCTACGGGCTGGGCATCTCCTTCAACGGCGACATCCTGATCCGCCACATGCCGGAAGACCGCAGCCTGACCTATTACAGGCTCCCCTTCCCGGATGCCGTCCGGAGCGTGAATCTCTATTATAAGCGGAACCGGTACATGACCCGGGTGGTAAGCGAGTTTCTGAAGCTGGTGTGAGGGCATCCCTCTATTTCAAGCCTTTCATCATCCGGGATGAAATCAGGCATTCATCCCCGTTCACCATGTAGATGACCCGCTTCTGGAAGTCGATCTCCCTGATATTGTCCCGGTTCACCAGGAACGAGCGGTGGCAGCGGTAGAATCGTCCGTCCACCTGTTTTTCGATTTCCTTGATCTTCCCCAGAAATTCCATCTGGCGGTTCTTGCAGTGGAGGATGATTTTGTGCACATTGGGGGAGGTCTCGAAGAAGAGGATGTCGTCATAGTCCACTGTGAACACTTTTTCGTTCACTTTCACGGAAAAGTTCCCATGGACTTTGTTCTTGGCGGAGGAGAATCGCTGGTTGGCTTTCAGGATGCATTCGTACACTCTTTTTCCCAGCTCCTCCGGGTCGTCCTTCAGGATGAAATCCAGCGCCTCCAGCTTGTAGATGAAGGTCATGTAGCTCATTTCCGAATGGGTGGTGATGAAGATGACGAAGCCCCTGGGGTCGTATTTTCGGATTTCCTGCGCCAGGGTGAGCCCTGTCATGTCGGCGCCCAGCTCGATGTCCAGGAAGTACAGCCCCACTTCCTCTGTCTCTTTCACTTTTTCCAGGATTTCATGGGGGTCTTCCGAGACGCAGCTCAGCTCCATGTCCAGGTCTTCCATCAGGACAATGTTTTCAATCACCTGCTGTATCCTGTCCCGCTGTACTTCGATATCCTCGCATATATAAATTTTCAGCATGTTGCATGGTCTCCTTGGGGCAGTCCCTTTTTTCCTTTTATTATTTTATTATTGCGAAAGGCTTTGGGGATGTCAAGAGGGGGGCTTCCTGCCTTTCATGAATAAGTTTTCAGCATGTTGCATGGTCTCCCTGGGGCAGTCCCTTTTTTCCTTTTATAATTTTATTATTGCGAAAGACCCTGGGGATGTCAAGGGGGCTTTCAGTCTTTCATGAGTTCCAGGAAGGTGTCTTCCAGGGTCTCGCCTGTCTCATAGAGCCCGGTGACCACTGCCTGGCGGGTTGCCAGCAGTTTCGCCACGTCCTGTTTCTGCTCCGGGCGGATTTGGATCCGCAGTTTTTGTTGGTGCTGTGAGGTCACGGGGTAGCCGTTCTCCTGGAGGATTTTCTTTACTTGCTGTGGATCCGGGCTTTCGATGACGTATTCTGTGTGTTCCCTGTTTTTGTCATGGAAATCCATGAACTGGATGATCTGGCCTTTTTTGAGGATGATGGCTCTGTCGCACATTTTTTCCAGTTCCCCCAGCAGATGGCTTGAGATCAGCACGGTGATATGGTTTTCGCCGGCGATTTTCCGGATATATTCCCGGACTTCATAGATGCCTTCGGGATCCAGGCCGTTGGTGGGTTCGTCCAGCACCAGGACGTCGGGATCCTTGAGCAGGGCCTGGGCGATCCCCAGTCTCTGGCGCATGCCCAGGGAGTATGTTTTGACGTTCTTGTGGGCAGCGTCCCACAGGCCAAGGAGTTTCAGAAGCTCCTCCACTTTCTGTTTCCCCACGCCGTTGAGTCCGGCGAAGTACATGAGGTTCTGGTAGCCTGTGTTGTAGGGGTAGAAATTGGGGGTCTCGATCATGCAGCCTATGTCTTTGACGGCGGTCAAGTCCACTTCTCCGGTGTAGTTCCTGGTCAGACCTACCAGGATTTTCATGATGCTGGTCTTTCCGGCTCCATTGGGGCCGATCAGGCCCACGATCTCCCCTTTTTCCAGTTCAAAGGATACGTTGTGCAAAATCTGGAAGTCTTTTGCTTTTTTGCTGATGTTGTTAACTTTTAATGCGCAATTCATCTTTTTCCTCCTATTCCAGTCCCGCGTCCGCCCCGCCCAGTACCCGGACTTAGGCAGAGGATTTCCGGCTACGCTTTTTTCTGTTTTATTATAAAGCACGGAACCGCGGTTTTCTTTTTTCTGTCGCGAATGGGCGTTTTGGAGTCATGAACGCGTTTTTGCTTGTCAGGCTGTGGGCGATATATTATAATATATCAGGTTACCGGATTTGTCTGTACTGTTTTAAGGAGTTTTTTATGATGATATTGTTGGTGATGGCGGTGTGCAATGCCCTGATGCTGACATGCGATATCCTGATATTGGGGCGCCCGCGTCTTTCCATAGGGAAGTATTTTCTTTTCTTTTTTTCGTTTGGGGGGTTCTTTTTGCTGCAATTGTATTTTGACTTTTCTCCTTTGCTGCCGGTGGCTCTGGGGGTGAATTCTGCGCTGTTGGTAAAGTGGACGGGGCGGTTGGATTCGTTTCTTTCTATTCCCCTTGGCTATATTTTGAACTGTGTGGTGAGCAATCTGGTGGCTCTGGCAGCTAATCTGGTCTGGGGTCTGTCTGTGAAGGACATTAACGGGGATGGGTTTTACATTGTCCTGTTGGGCGGCTGTAGTCTTGTATTGTCCTGTCCTTTGCTTTTTGTGGCCAGGGGGCTGGTGGGGCGGTATGTTTCGGGTGTTTTGGAAAAAATGGGGGGAAGGCTGCTGGCTTTGATCGGGGTGACTTTGCTGCTCTGCGCGTTCATGCTTTTCACGATGGCTTCTTTTTTTGACACGCTGGACATCACCCACAGGGAGTTCCTGTTGATGGTCGGTTCTCTTGTGCTGTATTTTCTGTTCACTTTGAGCATGATCCTGATTGTGCTGCACACTGTCAGGGGGAATTATGAAGCCCAGAAGAAGGTGGAGTATCTGGAGCATCTGAAGGAGTATACGGGGAATCTGGAGATGGTCTATGGGAATCTGCGCTCTTTCCGGCATGATTATATCAATGTGATGGCTTCTCTGGCGGCTTATATCGAGGAGGGGCGGTATGAGGAGCTGAGGGACTTTTTCTATGGGCATATCCTGCCTATGCAGGAGGGGCTGGCACAGAGGAACGACGCGTTGTGCCGCTTGTCCCATGTGCATGTGCTGGAGGTGAAGAGCATTCTGTACGCCAAGCTGCTCCTGGCGGTGAACCGGGGGGTTGAGGTGGAGGTGGATATCCCGGACGTGATCGATTGTGTGCACATGGATCCGGTGGATCTGGTGAGGGTGCTGGGGATTTATCTGGACAATGCAATCGAGGCGTGCCTGGAGACGGAGCGCCCTTTCCTGGGTTTCCATCTGGGCAGGACGGAGGAGGGAATCGTGTTCCTTCTGTCCAATCCTTTTGTGGACAGGGGGCTTTCCCTGGGGCAGATGTGTAAGAAGGATGTGAGCACTAAGGGGGAGGGGCGTGGGATTGGGCTTTGTAATGTGGAGGAAATCCTGAACCGGTATGACAATGTGTATCATGAGACCCGGATGGAGGAGGGGCTGTTCATACAGCAGGTTCAGATATTTTAGTCAAAATCATACTGTTTCAGGGGGTTTTTACGATGATGCTCTATTTGATTGCTTCGCTGCTGATTGGGTTGTTGCTGACCTGCGACGTTTTTATCCTGGCCCATCCCTATGTTCCCCGAAGGGTATACGCGATTTTGGTTTTATCGATTTCGGCGTTTTTTCTGGTACAGGCTTATTTTACCTTTTATCCGCTGGTGGTGGTCACATTAGGGGTGCATTCTGTGCTGTTGGTGAAGTCCACCGGGAAGCACTATATGTTCTTCTATCTTCCGATTGGTTATATACTGAATTGCGTATTCGGCAATCTGGTCGGGCTGACGTTCAATCTCCTGTGGGATCTGTCCGTGAAGGAGTTGAATGCGGATGCGGCGTGGATTGCGCTGTATTCCATCGGTACCGGAATCGTCAGTTTTCCCGCCCTCTATCTGGTGAGGCGGCTGTTTTTGCGGTATCTCGGGGATATTTTGGAGGGGATGGGGAAGAAGCTGTTGGCTTTCCTGGCTTTGACCCTTTTGCTCTGCGCTTATATGATTCTCACTATGGCTTCTTTTTTTGATACCATAGAGATCACCCACCGGGAGTATTTTTTGATGGTGGCTTCCCTTGTGCTGTATTTTCTGTTTACATTCAGCATGCTTTTTATCGTGCTGCACGCTGTGAGGGGGAATTATGAGGCGCGGAAGAAGGTGGAGTATCTGGAGCATCTGAAGGAGTACACGGGGAATCTGGAGATGGTCTATGATAATCTGCGCTCTTTCCGGCATGATTATATCAATGTGATGGCTTCTCTGGCGGCTTATATCGAGGAGGGGCGGTATGAGGAGCTGAGGGAGTTTTTCTATGGGCATATCCTGCCTATGCAGAAGGGTCTCACCCAGAAGAACGATGCTTTGAACAGTCTGCTGCGTGTAGAGGTGTTGGAGCTGAAGAGCATCCTGTATACGAAGCTGCTCCTGGCGGTGAACCGGGAGGTTGAGGTGGAGGTGGATATCCCGGATGTGATCGATTGTGTGCACATGGATCCGGTGGATCTGGTGAGGGTGCTGGGGATCTATCTGGACAATGCGATCGAGGCCTGCCTGGAGACGGAGCGCCCTTTCCTGGGTTTCCATCTGGGCAGGGTGGAGGGGGATGTGGTGTTCCTTCTGTCCAATTCTTTTGTGGACAGGGGGCTTTCTCTGGGGCAGATGTGTAAGAAGGATGTGAGCACTAAGGGGGAGGGGCGTGGAATCGGGCTTTATACTGTGGGGGAGATTTTGAATCGGTATGATAATGTTTATCATGAGACGCGGATGGAGGAGGGGGTGTTTATACAGCAGGTGCGGATTTGTCGGGCGTGAAAATGTGGGGGATGCTTATTATCCAGTCCCGCAAAGGGCATTGGCGCACAGCTTTTTCTAAAAGACTCCCTTAACGGGGAGTCTTTCCTCTGCAGCTAAAAGCTCAAAATCCCCCTCTCATCATACACGCTCCCTATGCTTTCTCACCCAATGAGAACCTTCTTCCCGCAGAAGGCGAAACCGTACTTCCGGATTCTCTCCTTCGGAATTCCCCTTGCAATCAGTCCAGCCTCGTAATTCTGCTCCTCTATCTGTTCCAGGGCACTGGCCACGGTATCGGAAAGCTCCTTTTCCTCTGATGAATCCTGAACCTTGAATTCTATAATAATCGCATTTTTACAGCGATTATTTATGATTGCATCGGCTTCTCTTCCGCCAGTTTTAACGCCGTCGCCCCGAACTGTCTTGGGCTCCAGCATCACGTCGTACCGGCCAAAACCACTTTCCCGGTTGGATGTCAGCACATATTTATCTGCCAGCTCCACCATCAGCCCCAGGACAAAGCCGTGGTAGAACCTTTCCGGCTCCTCCTCTGACGGCTTCTTCCCCGAGTCGAAGAAGCTGAACGTCTGCAGGGCCACCTTATTCATGTAGAAATTCATGGCCTTCACATCGTCCGCCAGCAGTGCCTTGATAAAATCATTGTAAGAGTCGCCCTCCTCCCAGAACCAGTCCCGAATCATTCTCTGGAACATGATACGCACTTCCCAGTTGGTCAGGGCGAGGTAATAGTAGAAGCAGCCTGTTTCGTCATCATATTCGGTAGCCACGGCCTTCAGGTAGCCACTGGCAAGCAAAAGGCTCCAGATTGCGTTCTTCCCGGTATTCAGCTGATTGAATACAATCTGTTCGTCGATTTCCATTCGGAGGGTCTCCCCCTGCATCAGCCTTTCGAACTCCCGTTTGATGTTTTTATTGCCCTCCCGAATCAGCTTCCCCGCCAGGCTGTTGGCGCTGGAATTGGCCCAGTAGGCGGCCAGCCTTTTGGAATCCAGATAATTTATGATAGACCACGGATTATAAATATCACCGGTCTTTCCAAAAGTAAAACCATCATACCATTGCTTTATATCCTCTTTTTTATCTGATAATCCAAATTCGTCCAAAGCCTGAAATACTTCCCTCTCCGTAAAGCCAAAGGCATCTGCATATTCTTCGGATGTAACCGTAACCACTTTCAGGTTATTCAAATCAGAAAAAATGGATTCTTTGCTGATTCGCGTTATCCCCGTCAAAACCGCCCTCGCCATATAGGGATTCGTCTTAAATGTGGAGTTGAACATGCTCCGGATGAAGGCCACCATCTCATCCCAATACCCATTGGCAAAAGCCTCCTGCATGGGCGTATCGTACTCGTCCAAAAAAATGAGCACCTTCTTCCCGTAATAGCGGGACAGATGGCTGGATAAGAGCTTTAGGGAAAAAGAGAGCTGATTATCCTCCATATCGGGGGAAATCCAAAACTCCTTCTTTTCACTCTCTGTCAGCAGATCTGTTTTCAACAGAAAATCGAATTGTTTATACACCTCATTCATGATGCGGCACATTTTTTTGCGGGCCTGTATGAAGGAAGTTTCCTTGATATCGGCAAAGCTCAGGGAAATGACCGGCCATGTTCCCTGTAGCCCGCGATATTTCTCATCCTCCCAAATGGAGAGTCCCTCAAATAAATCGCCCCTCCCCGCATAGCTCACTGAAAAGAACTTCTCCAGCATGCTCATGTTCAGGGTCTTTCCGAACCTTCTGGGGCGCGCGATCAGAGTCACCTCATCGTCCGCCTCCCACCACTCCCTGATAAAATGGGTTTTGTCCACATAGAAATTGTTGTTTTCCCTTATCCTTTGAAAATCCTGACGCCCGATGCTCACTGTCCTTGCCATAAATCGCAGCCCCCTTTCTCAGGAATTTGGAGAATTCCTTACACCTGGATAACCGGAACCATGCTTTTGCTGCAAAGCGCCCTGGACTCCTGTAGGCGCTTCTTTCTCATTCATCATTCATATACATATACTGCAAATTTAACTGGTGCGCAGTATAAATTCCCGGGGTAAGGATTCCAATGACACGGCCTCCAAAGTTATACTTTATTATAGCCGTTTCAAGCATGTTGTCAAGGGCGAAGCCAGCCTTTTCTCACTACAAATCCCTCCTCTGCAGAACAGCCATGCCCACAATCGAGAACGCGATGCCCGTGACGATAAACACCGCAATGTTCTTGACGCTCCAGTCCTGGTACATCAGGAACTGGTCGGACATACAGAACAGCACATAGTCCATCACTTTCCCCAGTGCCGCTATCTTCTGTCCGATCATCTGCAGGATGCCGGGCATTACCCAGAACAGCACGATTAGATAGATGAAGGATGTGATGGTGGAATTGCGCAGGCAGGCAATCATCACTGCTGTGGCTCCTATGGCAAAGCCGTAAATCGTATAGATCAGCATCTCTTTCCCAATGGTTCCGAGCATCACGGGCACTGTCCAGGGCTGTCCGCAGATGACTATTGAAATGTCGTACAAAATCCCGCCGCACAGACCAATCAGCATATTGGCAAGGGCCACGCTGACGATTTTCGCCGTGACGATCTGGGTTCTGGTGCTCCTTGACGTAAAGACGAAGGTGGCTGTCTTCAAATCGAATTCCTCCCCCAGGCTCTTTGCCGCCAGGAACATGATCAGGATGCTGGAGAAGTTGCCATAGAACGCAATCACATTGTGCACCCCGAAGCTGTCCGGGAACCTGTACGCGCCGTATGCCATCCCCCCACCCATGACCAACACCAGGATCAGGCCTATGAGGAACTCGCTCTTTTTCAGTAATTTCGCTACTTCCAGGAATGTAATGCTCATTGTCTTCTTCATAGTTTCGACTCTCCTTTCGATGTGATTTCATTCTATACCATTCCGGCTCTCATTCCCGTTTTACTCCTGAAAGGGTGAAAATCTGTCGTGAACGCAAGAAACCCATAACAGAAAAAACGGGCAGGGGCAAAAGCCGCCCAAGCCCGCCGACATAGATACAAAAAACGCCAGGGACAACCATAGTCCGTGGCGTTTTCATAATTACTGCCGTTCCAGCAAATCCATATATTTCTGACGCTCTGCTTCCGGAATCTCCAGCACAGACATAGCCTGTTCAACAGATACGCCCATGTTCTTTACAAGTTTTTTGATAGAGGCCAAGATACCCTTTTCCTCAATGCCCTTGCTCAGATTGCACATGACCGACACCTCCCTTTCCATTGTCTGCGTCATTTGGATATTGTAATCGTCCTGCAAAATCTTCCGCTTCTCTGCCTCGCTGTCATCCGTGACATGCAGCCCTGGGCGATTGTCGTTCCCCCACTGTCCCACCTTCTTTCACTTCATTCTACCATAGCTTCGTCAGAGCATCTACTGTTTTTTTCATAGGACAGACTGTGTGCCATGCATACCCCTTCCCGGACTTGAATCAACCCCCATTTCATGATATCCTTCTATACAGAGCCGCAGGACACCAGCAGCAATGACAGGAGGTTGCCATGATGACATGTAATGAAATAGTGGAAAAGAACAGGAAAGACTGGAACAGTTATTCGGAAAAGTGGTCGGCTTTCAACCATTCGGAGAAAATCCTCCGCCCGGTTTTGGACGATCCCGCAAAGGCATTCCATAAGAAGACCTGGGAGCTGATCCAAAGCTACCTTCCCGACCTGAGAGGGAAGCGTGTCTGCGTGCCCTCCAGCGGCGACAATCTGGCTGTCTTCGCGTTCGCCCTCTCAGGCGCCGCAGTGACTTCCTGCGACATCTCCGAGAATCAACTGGCCCACGCAAGGCAGGTGGCAATCCGGGAGGGGCTTGGCGATGCCATCGAATTCGTATGCGCGGACACCATGAAGCTGGAAGGCATCCCGGATGGCGGGTATGACCTGGTGTACACCTCAAACGGCGTGCACGTATGGCTCAATGACCTGCCGTCCATGTATGCCAACGTGAACCGGATATTGAAAAAAGACGGACTGAATATCGTCTATGAAATCCACCCTTATCTGCGCCCCTTTGACGAGGAGCTGAAAATCATAAAGCCATATGACGCCATCGGGCCCTTTGAGGACGAGACCACAGTGAATTTCCACTGGAGGCTGCAGGATATCATGAACGCCATGATGCATTCCGGCATGCGCCTTGAACATTTTGAGGAGATGTTCGATGAAAAGGACTACGAACGGCCCTTCTGGCTGAAGACGGAGGATATCATCAATGGCCTCCGCGCCAGCAGAGAAGAGGTGGACAGGATGTACGACTGGAGGGAGAATCCGTCCATGGCATTGCCCCACTGGATCTGTCTGGTGGGCAGAAAAGTGTAAGGAGATCCGTTTCCCTCATTGACTTTTCCAGGCAGGTATGATACCGTAAATATCATATACGCTTTACTGCTTTAAACCGAGAACGTGCAGAAAGCCACTTCAACAGACAATGGGCAGGCCCAGGCTTTCCCTTGTCCCGAACAGGAGGAGAAAAGATATGCCAGTCATGGAATTCCTGGAAAGGAACGCGAGAGAATACCCGGGTGAAATCGCATTGGTGGAGCTGAACCCGGAGGAGAAGGACACCCGCAGGACCACCTGGAAGGAGTACGACCTGATACAGCCCGACCGCTTCGAGCCCTACCGCAGGGAGATCACCTGGAGCGTGTTCAACGAGAAGGCCAACCGCTTCGCCAACATGCTCCTGGGCCGGGGCATCAAGAAGGGGGACAAGGTGGCCATCCTGATGTACAACTGCCTGGAATGGCTCCCCATCTATTTCGGCGTGCTCAAGAGCGGCGCCATCGCCGTGCCCTTCAACTTCCGCTATGACGCGGAGGAGATCCTATACTGCGCGGAGCTGGCCCAGGTAGACATGATCGTCTTCGGCCCCGCCTTCATCGGGCGCATCGAGGCCAACGCGGACCGCCTCTCCAAGGGCCGGCTGCTGATCTACGTGGGGGACAACTGCCCCACCTTTGCGGAGAGCTATCATGAGCTGGTGGCGGACTGCTCCAGCCAGACCCCGGACGTCCCGATTACGGACGATGATTTCGGCGCGATTTATTTCTCCTCGGGAACCACGGGCTTCCCCAAAGCCATCCTACATAAGCACCAGAGCCTCACCCAGGCCGCGGAGATGGAGCAGAAGCACCATGCCACAGGCAGAGGGGACACCTTCCTGTGCATCCCGCCCCTGTACCACACCGGCGCCAAATTCCACTGGATGGGCAGCCTGGTGGCGGGCAGCAAGGCGGTGCTGTTAAAGGGCACCAGGCCCGAGACCATCCTGTCCACCGTCTCCAGGGAGCGCTGCACCATCGTATGGCTCTTAGTGCCCTGGGCCCAGGACATCCTGGACGCCCTGGACGTGGGGCAATTGCATCTGGAGGACTATGAGCTGTCCCAGTGGAGGCTGATGCACATCGGGGCCCAGCCCGTGCCGCCCTCCCTGATCAAGCGCTGGAAGGGATACTTCCCTGACCACGCCTACGACACCAACTATGGCCTCTCCGAGTCCACAGGCCCCGGCTGCGTCCATCTTGGCATGGAGAACATCCACAAGGTAGGCGCCATCGGCGTGCCGGGATACCGCTGGGAGTGCAAGATCGTGGACGAGGACGGCAAAGAGGTGGCAAAGGGCGATGTGGGCGAGCTCTGCGTCAGGGGCCCCGGCCTCATGACCTGCTACTATCGGGACGAGAAGGCCACCGCCGAGGCTTTGAAGGACGGGTGGCTGTGCACCGGGGACATGGCCATGCAGGATGAGGAGGGCTTCTATTTCCTGGTGGACCGCAAGAAGGACGTAATCGTCAGCGGCGGCGAGAACATCTACCCCGTACAGATAGAGGATTTCCTCCGCACCTGCGACAAGATAAAGGACGTTGCCGTCATCGGCCTGCCCGACAGACGCCTGGGTGAGAAGACCGCGGCCATCATCGAAATCAAGGATGGGATGGACTGCACTGAGGCGGAGATAGACGAATTCTGCAGAGCGCTGCCCAGGTATAAGCGCCCCAAGGAGATTATCTTCAATGAAATCCCCAGGAACGCCACAGGCAAGATAGAGAAGCCCAGGCTGCGGAAGATGTACGGCGCTGATCAGTTGGTGGCCCAGGAGAACCGGGGCTGATTCCTGTCCCGCGCCAAGCTGCCGCCGAAGTTACAGCGCTGCCGCCCTTTGCGCCGGATATGGAAACAGACAGAAGCCTATGGATAGAAAGGAATGTGAACCATGCCCAATACCAAGCTGGCGCTGGAGTCGTCCCTGAAGAAGCTCCTGCTCCACAAGCCTCTGGACAAAATCACCATCAACGACCTCACCGCCGACTGCGGCATCAGCCGCATGTCCTTCTACTATCATTTCAGGGACATCTACGACCTGGTGGAGTGGGTCTGCGTGGAGGACGGCAGGCGGGCCCTGCAGGGCAAGAAGACCTACGAGACCTGGCAGGAGGGACTGGAGCAGATTTTCGAGGCAGTGCTGGAGAACAAGCCCTTCATCCTGAACGTCTACCGCGCCGTCAGCAGGGACAAAATCGAGAGCTATCTGTACAAGCTCACCTACAGCCTGATCGCCGATGTGGTGGTGGAGAAATCCGCAGGCACAGTCCTGGAGGAGGAAGACAGGGCCTTCATCGCGGAATTCTACAAATACGGCTTCGTAGGCGTCATGCTGGACTGGATCGCGGCGGGGATGAAAGCGGACTATCAGGAAATCACCCGCCGGGTCTGTGTCCTGATGCACGGCAGCATCGATAATTGTGTAAGTAATTTCAAATCTTCCAGGCTTTGAGGCAACTCCCTTTTCGGATTTGTGTACCCATTGGGAAGCTGAAGCTGTTCCGGCGTGAAATCCCTGGCATCTTTGCCATCGAAACGGATGGCCCCGCTATATTCCGGCAGCCAGCCCAGCAGCAGCTTCAGGAGAGTGGATTTCCCGCAGCCGGAGGGGCCGGTGATGGCGCTGTCTATCTGTTCCGGCCCAGGCTCGGCCTTGTCCTGTGCATCGTCGGGAAAACAGCCACTTTTATCAAAACAGCCCGAGTGATAAGTTTTTTATCATCCGGGCCGTTTTGTAAATTGGAAAGCACATAAAAATGCTTTAAGATACCATCATAAGGAACAGCACATAGAGCAATATCAGAAAGGATGGTATCACACAATGGCAAAGAACAAAAAACTCGCAATCACAGCAGCAATCGCGGCAGGCGCAGGCGTCGCTGCCATCGCGGCAAAAAAGCATAAGACAGGACAAAGGGCAGCCCAAAAGAAGGCAGCCCCGGGCGCAGGCCTGAAAGATTACCGCAACACGGAGCTGGGCAGGCACGAAAAGAACAGCAAGGGAATCTACTACACCAACGGCAACTACGAAGCCTTCGCAAGGCCCAGGAAGCCCGAGGGCGTGGAGGGGAAGAACGCCTACATCGTGGGCAGCGGCCTGGCCTCCCTGGCGGCGGCCTGCTTCCTGGTAAGGGACGGCCAGATGCCCGGGGACCATATCCACATCCTGGAGGCCATGGACATCGCGGGCGGCGCCTGCGACGGCATCTTCGACCCTGCCAGGGGGTATATCATGCGGGGCGGCAGGGAGATGGAGAACCATTTCGAGTGCCTCTGGGACCTGTTCCGCAGCATCCCCTCCCTGGAGACCCCGGGCGCGTCCGTGCTGGACGAATTCTACTGGCTGAACAAGGAAGACCCTAACTACTCCCTCTGCCGGGCCACCGTGAACCGCGGAAAGGACGCCCACACGGACGGAAAGTTCAACCTGAGCCAGAAGGGCGCTATGGAGATCATGAAGCTCTTCATGACCAAGGACGAGGACCTGTACGACAAGACCATCGAGGACGTATTCGATAAAGAAGTCTTCGACTCCACCTTCTGGCTGTACTGGAGGACCATGTTCGCCTTCGAGAACTGGCACAGCGCCCTGGAGATGAAGCTGTATTTCCAGCGCTTCATCCACCATATCGCGGGCCTGCCGGACTTCAGCGCCCTGAAGTTCACCAAGTACAACCAGTACGAGTCCCTGATCCTCCCCATGCAGAAATACCTGGAGGACGCAGGCGTGGACTTCCGGTTCGGCACTGAGGTCACAAATGTGATATTCGAGAAAAAGGACGGGAAAAAGGTGGCGAAGGCCATCGAATGCAAGGTAGGAGGCGTGGAGCAGGGCATCACGCTGACGGAAGACGACCTGGTCTTCGTTACCAACGGAAGCTGCACCGAGGGCACCATCTACGGCGACCAGGACCATGCCCCCAACGGGGACGCGGAAGTGCGCACCAGCGGCTGCTGGAGCCTGTGGCGCAACATCGCCAGGCAGGATCCATCCTTCGGCCGTCCGGAGAAATTCTGCTCCGACGTGGGCAAGACCAACTGGGAGTCCGCCACTGTCACCACCCTGGACGACAGGATACTGCCCTACATCACCGACATCTGCAAGCGCGACCCCAGAAGCGGCAGGGTAGTCACCGGCGGCATCGTCAGCTGCAAGGACTCCTCCTGGCTCTTAAGCTGGACCATCAATCGCCAGGGGCAGTTCAAAGAACAGGACAAGGAGAAGGTCTGCGTCTGGGTCTACGGCCTGTTCACGGACGTGCCCGGGGACTTCGTGAAGAAGCCCATGCGGGAATGCACCGGCAGGGAAATCACGGAGGAATGGCTCTACCACATAGGCGTGCCCGTGGAGGACATCCCGGAGCTTGCGGAGCACAGCGCCGTCTGCGTGCCCACCATGATGCCCTATATCACCGCCTTCTTCATGCCCAGGACAAAGGGGGACCGCCCGGACGTGATTCCTGACGGATGTGTCAACTTCGCATTCCTGGGACAGTTCGCGGAGACCCCCAGGGACACTGTCTTCACCACCGAATACTCCGTGCGCACCGCCATGGAGGCCGTGTACGGTCTGCTCCATGTGGACAGGGGCGTGCCGGAGGTCTGGGGCAGCGTCTACGACATCCGGGAGCTTTTGGACAGCAGCGTGAAGCTCATGGACGGCAAGTCCCCTCTGGAGATTGAGCTGCCCGGCCCGCTGAACGCGCTGAAGAAGCCACTGCTCCACTTCGTCAAGGGGACTGTGGTGGAGAAGGTGCTGCGGGACCATGACGTGCTCAAAGAGGGCATGCTGTAGCCCGGTTTCCCCGCTGCCCCAGCAGCTCCCTGGCATTCCCTCCCAAGATAGCCTCCTGCTCTTCCACATTAAGCCCGCTGTCCCTGACAGCCGCCACCATCTCCCGCTGCCCGCTCCAGGGGCTGTCCGTGCCGAAGAGGATGCGCGCCGCTCCATGCCGCCTCACCATCCGCAGGAACTGCCCCCTGGACAGCGGCGGGTTCTCCTCAGGGCTGCGCACCGTGCCCGGCGCGGCCTCTATGGGCAGCAGGGAGAAAGCGGTGTCCAGCCACACCTCCCGGCCCAGGATCCGCTCCTCCACCTCCTCCCAGCAGCCCCACCCGCCCATATGGGCCAGCACGAACTTTCGGGGCTTCACCGCATCCAGCATCCTCTCGATCCGGACCACGGAGGAAAAATCCTCCCCCGGGAAGCCTATGTCGTAGCCCGCATGGGTTATGACAATCATGTCATTTTCGTCCGCGCATTCTATGATGCGCAGATACCGGATATCGTCGATCGGCACCCGCTGGAAGACCGGGTGGATCTTCACCCCTTTCACGCCGTTCTCCGCAAGGCCCCGCAGAATCGCCCTGTAGTCTTCATTCTCGGGATGGATGCCGCCGAAGGATATCAGCCCTGTCTCCGCGGAATGCCTGTTCGTCTCTATGGCGGCCTGATTGATGTCCTTCTGCTGCCCGGGCCTGGTGACAACGGGCAGCAGCACAGAATAGTCCACCCCGGCCTCCCGCATGGAAGCCCTAAGCGCCCCGGCTGTCCCGTCCAGATAGTTCCTGGCCCTGGAGCTGGCCGCCAGTCTGCCGATAGCCCGCCCGGCCAGCTCCCCGGGAAATGTATGTGTGTGGAAATCAATGACCATATAAACCCTCCGTTCCCTCCGCTTCCATCGTCCGCCGGTCCGGCCTTTTTTCCATACAGGGATATTATGGCCCCGCAGGCATCCGCCTATTCCGTCTATTCCATTTATACCATCTATACCATCAGCTCCAGCACGGTCTCGAAGCCATTTTCCACAGCGATGTCCGCAGGGGTCTCGCCGTCGTTGTTGGCGCGGCTGTAGTCGATTCCCTTTTTGATCAGATACCGGGCCGTGCCCTCACTGCACTCCTTCAAAGCATAGTGCAGTACCGTATTTCCTTCATTATCCGCCAGATTCATGTCCGCACCCGCCTTGAGCAGTTCCTTTATCATATCCTTGTGGGGATGGAGCATCATGGCCGTCCTGCCCTGGTTGTCCCTGTGGTTCACGTCCACCCCTCTGTCCAGCAATATGGACAGGAGCTCTCCCCCATCCTTCAGCAGCATCAGGGGCGTCTGTCCGTCGTTCCTGGGGATGTCCAGATGCTCCAGCGCTCTCAGGACACAGGCCCTCTGCTCCGTGTCCGGGCCTTTGCCGAACCGCCTCTCCTGCAGCGCGAAATGGGCCGGCGTCTCGCCCTCCAGGTCTTTCGCCGTGTCATCCCCTCCGGCTGCCATGAGCAGCTTGACGGCATCGCCGTAACCGGCAGCGCAGGCCTCATGCAGGGGCGTCATCCCTGCCCGGGCGGGAACGTCTTCCGCCAGGTTCATGTCCACGCCCTTCTCCGCCATCACTCTCAGCATGTCCAGATGCCCTCGCCTTGCGGCCAGATGGACGGCGGCCTCCCCACGATCGTCCAACTGCTCCATGGACTCCCTGGAGAGCAGCCTGGCCGCCTCCTCGAACCACGGATCCTCCCAGGAGCCGCTGCGGCAATCCTGGGATGCTATGATGCTGGCCGGCGTCTGCCCTCTCACCACCGCTTTGTCCATGTCCACGCCCAGCTCCACCAGCTTCCTTACGGCTCCGATCCCATAGGCCGGGTGGAGGCATTCGTCCCGCAGGCAGATCCTCGAGCCATGATAGTGGAGCAGCATGGTAAAGTCATAGCCCGCATCCTGGAAGATATCCAGGACGGTGGCGTCATTGTCGGAGATCAGGGCATTGTGGAGCACATCCGTCACTTCGCCTATCTCATCGTCATCGTCCGGATCCGCCTGCTGCACCAGCTTTTTCGTCAGATAGAGGGCAATGCCCAGGCCGTCTTTGTCATTCTGGCCCACTTTCGCAAAGGCATTGCTGGCAATCTGGCTCAGCGGAAACAATTCCATCTTTTCACCGCCCGGCAGCGCCGCCCCGTGGTCTGTGAGGGCGATGTACATGCCCATGTTCTCAAAATAGACGGCATGCTCCACAGGTGTACGGCCATTCCCGTCCGCCCTGTCCAGCAGCTCGGGGCATCTCTCTATCAGCCGCAGAGCCGCCGTCTTATGCCCGTGCTTCATGGCCATCATCAGAAGCGTATTGCCCTCCTCGTCCACATAGTCGATGGCAGCGCCCTTTTCCACATAGATGTCCGCCAGCGACCATGTAATGTCGGAACTGTATTCCATGGCCAGCAGGCGCACCAGGGGCGTCATCCCGTCCCGGTCCTTTTTATTGATGTCGCAGGGCAGCATACATGCAATCTCCCTCCTCTGCATCCCGCTCCGTTCCAGTGAGCTGGAAGCGAACGACAGCTCTTCGATCCTGGGATACGCCAGGAAATGGTATCCGTTCATGCCCCTGCTGTCACAGGCCGTCCCGTCCGCCCCATAGTCCAGCAGGAGCCTGACCATGGCCGCATTCCCGCAGGCACAGGCCAGCAGAAACGGAGTCAGGCCGTTGCCCATGGAGTCCCGCACGTCCACCTCCTCACCGCTCACTTTCCCGCTGCGGAGCAGTTCCTCCACCGTGTCGTAGAAATTGTGCCAGACCAGCAGATGGAACAGGGTAAGCCCCTTGCGGCCCACCGGAGAAAACAGTTCCTCCTTCCCGCAGCCTGCCACACAGTCCCTCACATCCTGCAGTGTCTCCCGGGAGAAGATGTTATACCTGTAGATAGCCTCCTCGTGGTTCCCCTCCCACCAGGGATTGCACTTCGCCTGGGGGTACTGCTGGCTGGATTCCACCAGCATATCCGTCAGTCCGCCTATGTCCATACTAGAACCCTCCTTCGTCCGGCGAGGGAATCCCAGGGCCCCTTATGCCCTCCCCCTGCGCCGTATTCTTTCTATAGAAAATTGCAGTGATTTTGCCATTTATACCAAGTATACACCAAACGGGGCGATCTGCAACCCCCAAATCCTCACGCCGCCTTTGACTTTTTCGTATCCCAGTGGTAGGATAAGATTATACTGTTTTGAAGGATAAAAAGGAGAAAAACCATGCAATTAGACAATATGCTGCTGCAGGCCTGCAAGAACAACCAGAAAGCCGTGGTGCAGACTTTCCTGAAACGGGGCGGCGTAGATGTGAACAAGCGGGACGAATCCGGCAATACCCCCCTGATCTACGCCTGCATGAAAAGCGCCAGGGACCTGGTGAAGCTTCTGCTGGACAATGGGGCCGACGCGAGCCTTGGTAATCAGAAGAACCGGATGCCCCTGCATTTCGCGGCCCAGTCCGGCAATTTCCAGATTATTTCACTGTTGTGCGAAGCAGGGGCGGATGTGAACTGCACGGACAACGACGGCGTGACCCCCCTGATGCTGCTGGCCCAGAACAGCAGGACCGATGCCGCCCTGAAGCTGCTGAAGAACCCGGAGCTGGACTGCGCCATCAAGGACAACGGCGGCCGCATGGCCATCGATTACGCCACCTCCGCCGGGCTGAAGGATCTGGTGGCGGCCCTGTCCCAGGCAGGCGAGGCCCATGCCGACGCCTACGGCAACACCACCCTCCATCACGCATGCTGGAGCGAGCAGTGCGAAGTGGTGAAGATCCTGTTGGAGAAGGACCCTGACAGCGCCAACCGGCTCAACGATGAGGGGGAATCCCCCCTGATACTGGCAGCCCGCAGGTCCAATCTGGTGATCGTACAGTTGCTGCTGGACAACGGCGCCCGGCCCGACTGCGGCGATGCGGACGGCATCGTGCCCCTGCATATCGCCGCGGAGAAGGGCGAGCTTTTCCTGGGGAAGGCCCTGCTGGCCGCAGGCGCGGACCTCAACCGGAAGGCTTCCGACGGCCGGACTCCCCTGATATTCGCCGCCAGGAGCGGCAGGAACGATTTCACCGCCATGCTCATCGAGGCCGGAGCCGATGTGAACAGCGTGGACAACCGCCAGCACAGCGCCCTGTTCTATGCCTCGGAGGCGGGGTATGCAGAAATCGTGGAACAGCTATTGATGGCAGGGGCGGATGCCTGATGGCAGGGGCGGATGCCTGACGGCAGCGCGGCATGCGGAAGGAGCTTACATCCCACTATATCGGGGTGCTACCAAGAAAGGAGGAAATTTACATGAATTTCCGTCAAGTACATCTGGATTTCCATACCAGCGAAAAGATACCGGGCATCGGGAGCAGGTTCAGCAAAGCCCAGTTTCAGGAGGCCCTGAAGACAGGGCATGTGAACTCCATCACCGTATTCTCCAAGTGCCACCACGGATGGGCCTACCATCCCTCAAAGGCCAATGAGATCCATCCCGGCCTGGATTTCGACCTGCTGGGCGCGCAGATAGAGGCGGCCCACGAAATCGGGGTCAGGACGCCGGTCTATCTGTCAGCCGGATTCGATGAGAAGATGGCCCTGCGCCATCCGGAGTGGCTGTTGGTGGGCAGGGAGGAGGGGACGCTCCTGCTTCCGGACTTCGCCGCGCCCCATTACCATCTCTTCTGCTTCAACTCTCCCTACCTGGACTACCTGCTGGCCCAGATTGAGGAGGTGGTGCGAAATTACGATGCGGACGGCATCTTCCTGGACATCGTAGGGGTGCGCAGATGCCACTGCCAGTATTGCACCCGCGCCCTCCTGGAGGAGGGGAAGGATCCCCTGGACGATGCCGCCGCGGCAGAGCTGGGCGAGCGGGTCTATAAAAATTATACGAAAAAGGTGCGGGAAGCCATCGACCGGATCAGGCCCGGCCTCCCCGTCTTCCACAACAGCGGGCATATCCAGCGGGGCAGGAGGGATCTGGCCTATGTGGACTCCCATCTGGAGCTGGAGAGCCTTCCCACCGGCGGCTGGGGTTATGACCACTTCCCCCTCTCCGCCAGGTATGTGCAGCAGCTGGGGCTGGACTACCTGGGCATGACGGGCAAGTTCCACGGCACATGGGGCGAGTTCGGCGGCTTCAAGCATCCCAATGCCCTGCGGTATGAGGTGAGCCTGGCTGCCGCCAACGGGGCCAAGAGCTCCATCGGAGACCAGCTCCATCCCCAGGGCGGGATGGACATGGCCACCTACAGGCTGATTGGGGCCGCTTACGGAGAGCTGGAGGAAAAGGAAGAATGGCTGGACCACGTGAAGCCCGTGGCGGACATCGCCCTGTTCTCCTGCCAGGCCTATTCCAGCTTCCTGGACAGCTCCCAGGGCGAGCGGAACCCGGATGCCGATGCGGGGGCGGTGCGCATGCTCCTGGAGGGCCACTACCTGTTCGACGTGGTTGACGCAGAATCGGACCTGAGCCGCTATAAGGTGGTCATACTCCCCGACTGCGAGCGGATTGTCCCGGCTCTACAGGAGAAGCTGGACGCGTTCCTCAATGGCGGCGGCAGGATTTTGGCCTCCGGAAAGTCGGGGCTTTACGAAGACAAAGATATCTTCGCATTTGATTTCGGAGCGGCGTACATCGGCCAGGCCCCTTACACGCCCTGCTACTTCCGGCCTGATTTTGGGATGGAAGGGCTCTTTGATACCGCTTATGTGCTGTACTCCCAGGCGGAAATGGTCTCCCTGGCCTCCGGCTCCTCATTGGGCCGCCAGGAAGTCCCCTATTTCAACCGCACAGCGGAGCATTTCTGCTCCCATCAGCATACGCCGGATTCCGGCGAGTCCGCAGGCCCCGGCATGACCCGGGGGAAGGACGGCATCTACATCGGCTGGCAGGTGTTCTCCGAATACGCCAGGCATGGGGCCCTGATTTCCAAACGGATGGTACAGCATGCCCTGGATTTGCTGCTGGGCGGGGAGAAGACTCTGGAGACCACCCTGGGCGCACAGGGAGTAGCCACCCTGATGGAGCAGGAGGGCAGGTATATCCAGCATCTGCTCTATGGGGTTCCGGTAAAGCGGGGCAGCGGCGTGGAGGTCATAGAGGACCTGGTGCCCGTCCATGGCGTCAAGGTCCGGCTCAGGCTGCCGAGGGCTGTTAAACGGGCTTATCTGGCTCCCCAGAGGGAGGAGATTCCCTTTGTCGAAAAAAGCGGTGCCGTGGAGTTTGAAGTGGAGGAGTTCTGCTGCCATCAGATGGTCGTTTTGGAGTATTGACAATCCAGGGGAATACCGATATATTTGATGGAGTGTTCTAAAAAGCTAAAATCGAGGAGGTTCTGATATTGAAACAACGAGTTCTTTCAGTCGCTTTAGCGCTGTGCCTGCTTCTTTCTTCCCAGTCGATGGCCAGCGCCCAGCAGGAGGTTCCATTGCCGCAGGGGGATATTTCTCTGCACCAGGAGGGAGCTGTGCCGCAGGAGGATGGCTTATTGCCGGAAGCAGTCGCTCTGCCTGTAGAGGATTCTGCGGCACAGGAGGATACCTCCCTGCCCGCAGAGGATTCTATGTCACAGGACGATGACTCTTTGCCCGCAGGGGATTCTGCGACACAGGACGATGCCTCTTCGCCCGCAGGGGATTCTGCAACACAGGACGACGCCTCTCTGTCCGCAGAGGATTCTGCGACACAGGACGATGACTCCCTGTCCACAGAGGATTCTGCGACACAGGACGACGCCTCTCTGCCTACAGAGGATTCTGCGACACAGGACGACGCCTCTTTGCCCGTAGAGGATTCTTCCTCACAGGACGATGCCTCTTCGCCCGCAGAGGATTCTGCACCGCAGGACGATGATTCTTTGCCCGTAGAGGATTCTGCGGCACAGGAGAAGGACACCTTGTCACAGGAAATCCTTTTGCCCCGGAATGAGGTTTCTGCGGAAGAGTCCTCATCCTTGCAGGCCGCCGCTGCGGATGTAGTCCCTACACCGGCACAAGCCTATGCAGCCATGATCGCACTGAAGGATCAGGATGCGTATAAAGAAGGAACGCCCTGGACCAACGATGAGCCTTATTCGGCTTCAACGGGGTACTATAAATGGAATGGCGGCCCTCTCGGCGGAGCGAATATCTCAGCCGTAGGCTGCGTGGCATTTGCGTTTATCCTCAGCGATGCGGCATTTGGCAGTCTGCCTGCAAGGATGTACGCATCGGGCGCTTTTAAATTTGAGGACATAAAGGTCGGGGATATCCTGCGGGTAAGCAATGATGCCCATACCGTAATCGTGCTGGAAGTGAACGCTGCAGGCGTGGTGGTGGCCGAGGGGAACATCAGCACCGGAGACCATAAAGGCAGGGTCCATTGGGGACGCGGAATCTCCAAGGAAGAGGTGATGCGCGACACCAGCCATTATATCACCCGCTACCCGGAGGGCTATATCCCGCCCGACGATCCCTCTGCCAACGAATCGATTGGAAGCGGAACTCTTGGCGGAGGCCTCACCTGGAACCTGACAAAGGCCGGGACGCTGACCATCTCCGGCAGCGGCGCCATGCCGGATTACTATAGTGCCGAAGAGCAGCCCTGGCACGATAACAGCAGCGAAATCCGGTCAGTAATCATCGAAAATGGCGTTACCACTATCGGAGCCTGCGCTTTCTGGGAATCCGGCGTTCTCGGCGTGGAGATTCCCTCCAGCGTGACGATGATTGGAAACAGTGCTTTCCGAAAGTCGTCAATCATCTCCGTGACCATTCCTTCCGGCGCGAAGACCATCGGCGACAGCGCTTTCCGGGAATGTGCAAACCTTAGTTCGGTGAAAGTTTCCGAAGGGGTGGAGAAAATCGACCAGAATGCGTTCCGGGCCTGCGCGAGACTCACCTCCATCGATTTGCCTGCCAGCATCGGAGAAGTTGGTGCCGCCGCATTTTGGCAATGCGGGAAACTGACTAAAGCCACATTTGCCCCCGGCAACAAGCAGGTAAAGTTGGGTGACAATCTGTTTACGCAATGTTAC
The DNA here is from genome assembly GCF_910585425.1 of uncultured Acetatifactor sp. GTDB lineage: Bacteria > Bacillota > Clostridia > Lachnospirales > Lachnospiraceae > Acetatifactor. The sequence continues at coordinate 29,320 of NZ_CAJUCP010000034.1, forward strand.
TACCTGACCAAAGTGACGCTGCCCCAAAGCATAGACCGTATCAGTGAAGGCATGTTCCAGAACTGCCTGATGCTTGCCGGGGTCGAAATCCCCCAGGGCGCTGAAAGCATTGGAGCGTCTGCATTTGCCTCCACCGGCGTCAGTGTCGTCGTGATTCCAGACAGCGTGACCTCAATAGGGTCAGCAGCGTTTTCAGCCTGCCCCCTAAAGGACATCTACTTTACCGGCACCGAGGCCCAATGGAACAGCATAAGCAAATCGGCGGATGTTATAGCGGCAGTGTCAACGGCAACTATGCATTATGAATACAAGCCTGAGCCGACTCCAGCGCCCACAGAGACGCCAGAGCCCTCGGCATCGCCGGAACCAACAGCGACACCGGGACCCTCGGCATCGCCGGAGCCCACCGCAACACCAGCTCCCACACAGGCACCGGAGCCTACGGCGACGCCAGCACCCACGACGACACCGGGCTCCACGGCATCACCGGCACCCACACAGGCGCCGGACTCCACGGCATCACCGGCACCCACACAGGCACCGGATTCCACAGCATCGCCCGCACCTACACAGGCCCCCATTGCCCCTACCCCCACGCCGCCCTCCATGGTTCCCTCCATCTCCGGTGAATCCGGCAAGGAAGGCTGGACGGCCATCAAGGACGAGGTGGCCAACGCCTCTGCCGGAGAGCAGATCAGCGTAGAGATGAACGGCGCATCCGTTGTGCCCGGCGATGTGCTTGACAGCGTGAAAGGGCAGGACGTCACCATCTCCTTCGACATGGGAGGCGGAATCGTCTGGACTGTGAACGGCCGGGATGTGACGGCAGACCATGCAAATGATGTGGACTTTTCCGTACAGACAGGAACCTCCCACATTCCGCAGGACATGGTGGACCAGGTGGCCGGAAACCGCCCGACAATGCAGCTCAGCCTTGCCCACAGCGGCGATTTCGGCTACAGCGCTGTCCTTACCATCAATGTCGGGACGGCTTATGCGGGCCTTGACGCGAACCTCTACTATTATAATGAGAACGCCGGCGGACTTGAATATGTCACCGGCCACCAGATAAACGAAGACGGCATCACGAGTCTGACATTTACACACGCATCTGATTACATCATTGTAGTAAACAAGAATGCCACAGGCGGAAACAGCAACGGGACTCCCTCCGGAGGCAGCGGCCAATCCGCTCCCGCCGGTGCAGACACCTCCCAGGGGACAGAAGCCCTCTCCCCCAAGACCGGCGAGTTTGATTCCGTGGCCAATGAATCCGGCTCCGGCGAACTGCAGCCTGAGGAAAGCAGCCTGAGTCTGATATGGATGCTCCTGATCGGAGCCGCAGGATTGGCCGCAGCGGGAGCCCTGGTACACCGGCGCGTCAATTCCAGAGCGCCCAGAGCTTGATATCCGTGTGAGGTCAGGCGGAGGAAGGAGGCGGTGAGAGCCGCTACCTCTCCTCCATCCGCCGCAGCGCCTCCTCCCGGTCCAGATCCTCCAGCCTGCGCTTCTCGCAGCCAGGCATGGAGGGCTCGAAGCCGCAGACCTTTTTAAAGACACAGTAGGTGCAGGCTTCCTCGCTTCCCTTTTCGTAAGGGTTCAGGGTGATGGTGCCGTCCAGGATCTCCCGGCCGATCTCCATGACCTTGCGGCTCACATAGTCGGATACGGTGCGCAGCTCCTCGCCGCTCAGGACAGAAGAGCGGGCCGAGAAGCTGCCATCTTTCTTTCGCTCTACAGGGATGATATCGGACTTGGCTTCCATCTCCCTGTCCAACAGCTCCACGATGCCCGGGGCGCTGTTCACCACGCCGTTCATGCGCAGCTGCTTTCCTATCTCCTCGTCGATCTCCTCCTCCGTCAGCTCCACGGGAGTCTCCACGGCAGGGTCGTCGATGCGATAGTACAGCAGCGCTGCGGGCACGATCTCCTTATCTCCATGCCGCCTGGCTTCCACCTCCCGGGCCGCGTTCATGTACACCACAAGCTGAAGCTGCAGGCCATAGTAAAGCGCCGCCAGGTCGAATCTCCTGGAGCCGGATTTATAATCGATGACCTTGACATACAGCTTTTCCCCATCCTCCGCCACATCGATCCTGTCGATGCGCCCCCGCAGACGCAGCTTCTCCTGTTCCGACAGGGACACGTTCACGCTGTCCAGGCTGTCCGCATGGTGGAAGGAGAGCTCGAAGGATTCGGGCCGGAAGCTCCCCCGGCGCAGATGCTTCTGCAGGGTCAGGACCGTCCGGGTCAGAATGCGCCCCATCCTGGTGATGGCGTATTCGTTCCTGGCGCTGCTGTAAAGGACGGTGCTCCCGTAGTCGGCAGCATAGCGCTCCAGCGCCTCCTGCACGCCGCTCTCCGCGAATTCCCGTGGGAAATCGAACCAGGTATAGCCCTCTTCCTTCAGCTTCCCGGCAAACTGCTCCAGAACGGCATGGTACACATTCCCCATGTCCACGTTCTCGAAGGAGAATTCCTGCCGCTCCCGCAGAGTCAGGCCGTACTGGAGGAAATGTCGATAGGCGCAGGCCGCATAGGTCTCCAGGCGGGTGACGCTGGTCTCGATCTGCAGGCCGTAGAGGGCCCTGGCCACCGCCGCGGACAGCCCCGTATCCCGGTATCGCCGGAAAGCCGCCTCTGTCAGGAAATCACGCCTGTCCCTGCGCTCCTCCTCCCCATAGACCTGGTAGATAGTGAAGAACTCCCGCTCTTCCCGCTCCCGCAGAGCGCCCTCCACGTACTCTCGAAGCCCCCTGGCCAGGTATCCCGCCCCCTCCTGTCCGGTGACGATCTGCTCCAGGACGTCCCGCTGTTGGGGATACTGTACCTCCAGCCCAGGGAACAGCTTCCTCACCGCGTCCACCAGATAGGCGGGGCGGATGGACTTCCCGGCGCTGTTCACCTTGGACCAGGACAGGTAGAGATGGCGGGAGGGCTTCGTCATGTTCAGGTAGAGATAGAACCGCTGGATGTACATCTGCTGTCTGGGGCTGGGGGCCAGCTCCAGGTCGGATTCCCGCAGGAACTCCCTGTCCATGTCGGATATGATGCCGCCCCTGGAGGCCCCCTTGGGGATGTTTCCGTCATTCACCCCCAGGAAAAAGAGGGTCTTCACCTGCTGGAGCCTGGTGCGCTCCATGTCCCCCACCAGCACCCTGTCCACGTTCTGGGGGATGGTGCCCACCTGGATCTCATCGAATCCGGCCTCCAGAATCTCCGCGAACTCCCTCAGGGTGATGTCCTCCTCCCCCAGCAGGGCGTAGATCTGGTCCAGGAGCTCCATCACCAGGCGGTAGATCTGGGCGTATTCCCTGGCCCGCACCGGCTCCCCCGCCTCCTGGAAGCGGCTCTGGTACGCGGAGAGCTTTTGCTGTACCCTGTTGCGCACCAGGAAGTCATAGAGGCCGTTCACATAGGTCTTCACAGGCTCCTTTCCTTTCAGGTGCAGCATCTCCACCTGCTCCATCATCCGTTTCCGCAGGGCGTTCATCTCCGCCAGGGCAGCCTCTCCCGGATTGTCCCCTTCCCCGGCCCCCTCTTCCTCCAGGCGCTTCATCTCCCGGGTCTTGCGGGTGAAGAGGCGGCTGTAGGCGCTGTATCCTTTGACGCCTGTCTCCAGGCAGTAGTTCTCCAGCCGGTCCGCCTCCTCCCATGTCAGGTCCGCCAGGCCGCTGCGCAGGTAATGGAAGACAGACTCGTAGGAGAAATCCTTCCGGTACAGCTCCAGAGCGCTTTTGATGTATTCTATCATGGGGTTCAGGGTGATTTTCCTGGTGCGGTCGATGTAGCAGGGAATGTCCATCTGGGCAAATTCCGTCTCTATATAAGGGGCGTATCCCGGCAAGTCCCCCAGGATGACGGCAATGTCCCAAAAGGAAAGCCCCTCCTCCCGGATCAGGCGGCAGATCTCCAGGCCGGTCTGGCGCACTTCCTCTTTCGGATCCGTGGTCTCAAAGAGTCGGATTTCCCCCCCGTCCTCCCCTTCACAGGGGCTTTGGCCGAAGCGGAACAGATGCTTTTCCAGATGCCGCAGGGCAGGGGCCTTCCGGAAGCGGTGGAATGTATTGTACCTGACAAGGCAGCCCGTCTTCCCGGCAGGCCCCCTTTTTTCCACCCGGGCCACAGGGGCCTCCCCCTCGGGCACAGGCAGAATCGTGACATCCTGCCTGCGCTCCACGGAGAGCGCCTCCGCCTGCCTGCCCAGGTCTGCCACTGTCTTTTTGCTCAGATAGAACAGGTTCTGCTCCCCCTCCGGCACATAAGGATCCTCCCCCTCCCCCATGGTCAGCGAGACGATCACCTCTCCGCAAAGGCACATCAACTGGGAGATCACCCGGGTCTGGATGGGCGTAAAGCCGGTAAAGCCGTCGAATACCACCACGCTTCCCGGCAGGAGCCCGGACTTCGGCATGGCCCGGCGCACCACGTCCAGAGTCTCCTCGGTGGTGATGAAATTGCCCTGGATGTATTCCAGAAAGCCCCTGTACAGTGTCTGCAGGTCTCTCAGCTTCTGCACCAGGGCGCCTCTCTTCTCCGCGAAGGCAATCAGCTTCCCCACATCCTCCGCGCCGATGCCGTACTGCATGAATTCGGAGATGGCGCTCTTCACCTCGTGGATATAGCCCTGTCTGTGGAGGAAGCTCCCCAGGGTGGGCAGCTCCTCCTTCAGGCTGGCCGCCACCTTCTGGAGCACCAGGCTCTTGCCCGTGTCGTCCAGGACGGGAATCTCCCGGCCGCCCACCTCCTCCAGGATGCGGTGGCCCAGGCGCCCGAAGCTGAGCACGTCTATGTTCAGGATGCCGCCCCGGTCGCTTAGGAGCACCAGGTCTTTCTGGGTCTGCATGGTGAACTGGTCGGGCACGATGACCAGGAAGTTCTGCTTTGGATTCTGCAGGGCCCGGCGTGTGATCTCTTCATATAACATACGGCTTTTTCCGGCTCCGGAGGGGCCGAAGTAGAATTGCAGGCTCATAAATATCCGAATCCTTTCTTGCATTCAGACAGGACAGCGCCAGGCCCGGCAGCTCCCCGGCCACGGCGCTGCCGCCCAGGGCGTTTCCGAGACGCTGATGCCGTCATGCCTTCAAGTCCAGCTCCACCGGGCAGTGGTCGGAGCCGAAGACGTTCGGGTGGATCTTCGCGTCCGCAAGGCGCTCCCTCAGGCTCCCGGAGGTGACGAAGTAGTCGATGCGCCAGCCTACGTTCTTCTCCCTGGCCCGTCCCATGTAGGACCACCAGGAATAGGCATCCTTCAGATCCGGATAGAAATGGCGGAAGGTGTCCACGAAGCCGTTTTCCAGCACCCGGGTGAAGCACTCACGCTCCTCGTCCGTGAAGCCGGCGTTGCGGCGGTTGGATTTGGGGTTCTTCAGGTCGATCTCCCTGTGGGCCACATTCAGGTCGCCGCAGTAGATGACGGGCTTCTCCTTCTCCAGGCCCCTGATATAGTCCAGGAAAGCCGCCTCCCACTCCATGCGGTAGGCCAGCCTCGTGAGTTCTCTCTGGGAATTGGGCACATATACCGTTATGACGTAATAATCTTTATATTCCGCCGTTATGACCCGGCCCTCGTGGTCATGCGCCTCCACGCCGATGCCGCAGCTCACCTTCAGCGGCTCCTCCTTTGTGAAGAGGGCAGTGCCCGAATAGCCCTTTTTCTCCGCGTAGTTCCAGTATTGATGATAGCCGGGCAGGTCCAGCTCTATCTGGCCGCCCTGCAGCTTGGTCTCCTGCAGACAGAAGATGTCCGCGTCCGCCTCCTTAAAATATTCCATGAAGCCCTTCTGCACGCAGGCACGCAGGCCGTTCACGTTCCAGGATATCAGTTTCATCTTTCCCTCACTTCCGCCCCGCCCATCACTCCCCGGGGCCTGTTTCCTTTTCCATTATCATAACACGGCCGGGCCGTTTGCGCCAGCTTCTTTTGCCGCTCTTTTATGGGGGCCTCCAGCTTTCTGTTGAATCCCGCAGGGTATCATGGTATACTGGGTGGGAAATCAGCAAGGAGGCAGATGACTGAAATGAATGCAGATCTGAACCGGTTAAGACGCAAAAAACTCTTCCTCTTCGACATAGACGGCACCCTGGCCCTGGGGGATACCCTCTATGAGGGCAGCGCCGAGCTTCTGGCGCACATCGATGCGGTCGGAGGCAGGGCCTATTATATCACCAACAACTCCACCCGCAGCGGCCAGGATTATGTGGAGAGGTTCCGCAGGGCCTTCCGTCTGGAGACCACCGAGGACCAGTTCATCACCTCGGGCTACATGACGCTGCGGTTCCTGCGGGAGCATTTTCCCCAGGGGAAAATCTTCGTCCTGGGCACGGCCTCCTTCACAGCGGAGCTTGAGAAGAACGGACTGCGCGTCACGGAAACCGCAGACGGGGATATCGACTGCATCGTAGCCGCCTATGACAGCGAGCTGACCTACGAAAAGCTGATACAGGCCTGCCGGGCGCTCTCCACCACGGATGCGCCTTTCTACGGCACCAATCCCGACCTGTGCTGCCCCATCGACTTCGGCTTCGTCCCGGACTGCGGCGCCATCTGCAACATGCTCACGGACGCCACCGGCAGGAAGCCCGTCTACCTGGGCAAGCCCAGCGCCAGCGTGGTAGAGCTGTGCCTTTCCCTGTCCGGTTTTTCCAGGGAGGAGACTTTGGTGGTGGGGGACAGGCTCTACACCGACATCGCCTGCGGCATCAACGGCGGCGTGGACACCTGCGTGGTGTTCACCGGGGAGGCGAAGCCGGAGGACATGGCGGACACACCCTATCCCGCGGACTACTGCTTCTCCGATATAAAAGAGCTCCTGATGCACTGCACCGGAGCCCTGTAATCGTATGTAATATCACATATCTGTAGCCAAACCGCTCCACAGGAGCGGCAGCCACGCTGCTTTCCGAAGCCTTCCCGCCCTGTATGCGATGCACCCCGTCAGCCCCTTCCCGCGCTCCAACGCCCCGAGCAGCGGGCGGGCTTCTCTCTGCGGATTGTGCGCCTCAGGCAATGCCCTTCTCAATGATGCCGAAGCCCAGGGGATAGGGCCCGGTGTGCACGCTGATGGTGGCCCCGATCTGGTAGATGGGGATGTCCTCCCGGCCCACGTCATATCCCTGGCCCCTTAGGACTTCCAGCGTGTGCTCCCGGAATGCCACAGCCTCCTCGTAGTCGTACCCGAAGCCGATGGCGATGCTGTAGCGGTCCATGGCCCTCCCGTTCTCCTCCAGGTAGTCCAGCAGCAGGCTGATGGCCTTCTCCGTAGTACGCTTCCTGCCCCTGCCGATGCCCGAGGGGAAGATTTCCCCCTCCTTCAGGGTGATGACCGGCCGGATGCCCAGGACGCTGCCCGCCAGAGCGGACACCTTGCCGATGCGCCCGCCATGCTTTAAATATTCCATATCGCCCACGGTAAAGAAAATCCTTCCCGTGCTCTTGATCTCCTCCAGCCTGGCCACGCACTCCCTGTAGCCCATCCCGCTGTCCCGAAGCTTCGCTGCCTCCAGCACGTAGAGCCCCTGCAGCACGGTGTTTATGGTGGCGTCGATCACGGTAATCTCCGCCTCCGGCCAGGTCTCGCGCAGGATTTCCCTGGCGCTCAGCGCGGACTGCATGGAGCCGCTGAACTTGGTGGTGATGCAGATGCAGATGACCGGAGTCCCCTGCTCGGCATAGGGCGTGAAGGCATCCACATAGTCCTGTGTGGAGGGCATGGAGGACTTGGGGTATACGCCCTTCCTGTCCACCATCTGCCGGTAAAAATCCCTGATGCCGATCTCCACGCCTTCCTTCAGATAATGTCCCTCGTCAAAGGAGACATAAAAGGGAACCACTGTGATGCCCTTCTCTTTCGCCAGCTCCACCGGCAGGTCGCAGGAGCCGTCGCTGATGATATGGTATGCTTCGCTCATAACTAGTTGCCTTTCGTAAGAAATTTTCAGGAATGACCTACGTACAGGATACCACTTCCTACAGGAATAAGCAACTGGTTTCGTAATGAAAATCCGGTTTTGTAGTTTTGATAACCACTTGATGCGTCCGGTATCGTCTCAGGCAGATCGCGGCAGGGGATTCCCCCCGTCATCTGCCCTCCTGCCGCTTCCGGATCCGGAAATAGCACAGCCGCACGTCCCCGGTGAGCTCTATCCGGATTTCCACAGCCCTGCCCTCCTTCCCCTCCAGGGCATCCCTGTCCAGGGGCAGGCACACGTCCGCATAGATGGGCTTCCACCCGGCCCTGCGCTCTTCGGCCTCCCTGCGGGCCTTCTCGTCCATAGGTGGAAAGCCCCCGCGCTCATAGGCGGCGGTGTCGCCCTCCCAATGAGCCGCCTGGCCGCCGTCCACGAAGACCCTGGCGCTGCAGCCCTTCTCGCTCTTCAGGTGCAGCACGATCTCCGACGCCTCCCTGTCGATCAGGCAGTCCCTGTAGCACAGCGCCGCTTTCCCGGAAGCGTCCTTCACCGCTGCCGCCGTGAAGCCGAAATGCCCTTCCGTCAGGACGATGTTCTCATAGCCGTCATAATGGTCTGCCGCAGTCTTTTCTGCGGTATCCCGTTTTCCCGTCTTCTCCCCGGGCAGATCCGCCCAGGCGGACAAGGCCTCCTCTGCGCTGGACGGCCCCGCGAATATGCGATACCGGCCCTCCTCCACCATAAGCTTCCTGCCGACCACATCGTAGAACCGGAATTCCTCTCTGTCCACGGTCAGCTCTACCCTGCGGCTCTCCCCGGGCTTCATCCCCTTCAGGCGCCTGAATCCCAAGAGCTGGCGCAGAGGCTTCTTCACCCGGGAAGCCGGGGCCACGCCGTAGACCTGGGCCACCTCGTCCCCTTCCCTGTCCCCGGTATTGCGCACCTGGAAGACAACCTTCAGGTTCCCGCCGTCCCCGGGCTCCACCTTCAGGTCTGAATAGGCAAACTGCGTATAGCTCATGCCATAGCCGAAGGGATACAGCGTCTCCCCGGCAAAGTACCGGTAGGTGCGCCCCTTGTCTATGATGTCGTAATCATCGATGTCCGGAAGCTGCCAGTCCCCCTGATACCAGGTCATGTTCAGCCGCCCCGCCGGGTTGCTGCGCCCGAACAGCGTCTCCGCCATGGCCGCGCCCATGTCCTGGGCCCCGGTAGCGCTCCAGACAATCGCGGGCAGCTTCTCCCCGGCCCATCCGATCGCATAGGGATAATTGGAGAACAGCACCATCACCACCTTCCGGTTGGCCTCGTACACCGCCTCCATCAGCCGCCTCTGGGCCGGAGGCAGCTCTATGGTGCCCCTGTCCACCTCCTCCTTGGCGTTGATCATGGAATTGCACCCAAGGGCCAGCACCACGGCCTCCTTCCCCTTTGCCAGCTCCACCGCCGCTGCCTGTCCGTCCTTCACCACTTCCATCCGGAAAGGGGTTCCCTCCCCGGGCTTCATGGACCACAGACCTCCGTCCTCACAGACCTGCACCGGCGAGCCGAAGCGGTTGGTCAGGATTACGCTTCCATCTTCCTGCTCCTCCACATGGAAGATCTCCATGACGAACCAGTTCAGGGTATTGTCCTTCTCCGCCCCGATCCGCCCGGGCGGCTCCACGGCTTCCCCGCTGCCCGGCTTCTGGTACAGCCTGGTGTTCATGTACTTCCCCGTCCGGACGCAGCGGAAGGTATGGCTCCCCTCCCCCCAGTCCTCGTGAAGGAATACGTCAGGGCGTTCGCTTATGCACAGTGTACCGTCCTCCGCCACGGCGATTCCCCCTCCTCCCAGTCGGAAGACCACATGGTCCAGGCCGTCCTCAAAGGGGACCGCTTTCCCCGATACCTCCTGCATCCCCTCCAGAAGCGTCCTGGCAAAAGGCGGCGTGCCGCCGTACCAGTCCGGATACCAGGCGTTCCCCAGGGGGCCGATCACCGCCAGACGCTCCGCCTCCTCAGGGGCAAGGGGCAGCATGCCGCCCTCATTTTTCAGCAGCACCACGGCCTCCCTGGACACCTGACGGCACACCGCCCTGTTCTCCCGGCTGTCCAGATCCGACTCCGTCACCCGGTCGTATACATTCACGGGCTCCCTGTCGTAGATGCCCAGGCGCAGCCTGGTGCGGAAGGTATTGCGCAGGGCCTGGTCGATTTCTTCCTCCGTCAGCAGGCCCAGCTCCCAGGCCTCCCTGGCGGCCCTCTCCACCATGGCCGGATTGTCGGACATGGCATCCACCCCGGCCTTCACCGCCCCGGCGATGGCCTCCGCGTCCGTGCCGTAATAGTGGTGCAGAGCCGTCAGTAAGGCCATGGCCCCGCCGTCGCACACCGCGTGCTTCAGCCCGTACTCCTCCTTTAAAATGTGCCGCACCTCGGGATTGAGCATCCCGGGGACGCCGTTGATGGCATTGTAGGCCGTCATCACCGCCTCCGCCCGGCCTTTCTCTATGACCCGCCGGAAAGGCTCCAGGTACAGCTCATACCGGTTCCTGGGGTCTATGGAAGCGTTCTTCCACCCTCTGCCCGCCTCCGTATTGTTCCCGTAGAAATGCTTCAGGGTAGCCGCCACCCGCAGATACCGGCCGTCATCCCCCTGCATGCCCTGTACATAGGCGGAGGCCATCTCCCCGGTGAGCAGCGGGTCCTCCCCGTAGCCCTCCTCCGTCCGGCCCCATCTGGGGTCCCGCTCCAGGTCCACCGTGGGCGCCCAGCGGCTTAAGCCCCTGTCTGGGTGGCGGTGGTAGATCACCCTGACCTCCTTCCCCGTCACCGCCCCGGCCTGCTTTATCAGCGCAGGGTCCCAGGTGGCGCTCATGCCGATGGGCTGCACGAAGGAAGTGGTGGGCTCCGGCTCCTTCAAATCGTTCTGGTCATTCCTGGCCTCCACCCCGTGGGCCGCCTCCCCGCCCAGGGACATGGCGGGAATCCCCAGCCGCTCTATGGGCTTCATCCCCGATGCCAGGCACGCAAGCTTCTCCTCAATGGTCATCTCGGCCATAAGCCAGTCCAGGCGCTCCTCCATGGGCAGGGCGCTGTCCCAGAATGGTGTGTTCCTGTTTTCCATTTCTGCAATCTCCTCTCTTCCGCAATCATACTCCGCCGGGCCCGCTTTGTACAATATCTCTTTGTACAAAGCCTTTTTTGTACAATGCCTGTTTATACAATGCTTCCTTATACAATGCCTCCTTGTACAATGCTTCCTTGTACAATGCCTCCTTGTACAATGCCTCCTTGTACAATGCCTCCTTGTACAATGCCTCCTTGTACA
>NZ_CAJUCP010000034.1:40646-56438 GCF_910585425.1 uncultured Acetatifactor sp.
ATGCCTCCTTGCCCGGGCTATGGTTCCTGCCAATCCTGCCAATCTGTCTGTAAAAGAAAGGGACTGATATCAGTCCAATATCAGTCCCTTCCGTACCATGCCTGACGCGCAGGCATTCTCTTCTGTTAGTTTACCTTGGTGGCCAGGAACTCGGTCATCATCTGGTTGGTCTCCTCCAGGCCGTTGGCCTCCAGCTCGGCAATCATTGCATCCCAGTTGGCGTCAAAGGAAGACTCGGGCTCCGTGACGCATTTCACCAGGCCGGGGAACGCAATCTCGTCCAGGATGGTCACATTGTTGCTCAGCTCCTGAGGAATGGCGTATGCCCACAGCGGGGAATAAGGAGGGGTCTCGAACTCATCGGGCTGAGGGAAGATATCGATCAGCATCTCCACTCCCCATGCATCGCAGGCGGCCTTCTCTTCCTCATTGTACTCCGCAATCACGGACTCCCTGCTGCTGGGCGTCATGTAATCGCCGTTGTCGTCCAGGACGCCGTCGCCGTAAATCGGGAATCCGGTATAGTTGCCGATTCCGGTGGTCTTGCTGTAGTCGGGATCGGACTGGGCCTTGGCGATCTCCTCCGGTGTGCGGTAACGCTTTCCGTTCTCATCCAGGAAATAGTGCTCGCCCTCGATACCCCATCTGTAGAGGATCGCGCCCTCATCGGAGCACAGGTAATCCAGGAACTGGATGGCACGCACGGGATCCTCGCAGCTCTTGGTGATGGCAAGACCGTATCCAACCTGCAGGCCCTGGTACATCAATGTAGGCGCTTTGTCATCCGCGTTCATGGTCACAGGCAGACCGCAGTAGGTCTTGTCAAGCTTGTTCTCCGCCTTCAGAGCGGCATGGGCCTGCAGATAATGCCAGTTCGCATCCGTGATGGCCACGACCCGTCCGCTGGCCAGCTTCGCGATATAGTCGTCGTCTGTCTGGGTGGCGAAGTTGGGATCCAGGATGCCCTCGTCATACATGCGGCTGAGCCATCTGAAATACTCCTTCTCGTCATCGCTGGAATGCTTATAGGTGCAGTTGTAGTTCTCGTCGATGAGCCACTGGCCGTTGTCCGGCGCCGCGTCTGCGATGAAGCCCGCAGGGTTGCCCAGGGTGATCATCCAGTGCCAGTCGGAAGCGCTCATGGTGATGCCGATGGTCTCCAGTCCGTCCTCCGTGGTGGGATGGGCCTCCAGGTAGCTCTTAATCATGGCCTCGTACTCCGCCAGCGTGGTGGGATACTTATAATCGTTCTCCTTCAGGACCGCGTACTGTATCTGGCAGGTTCCGCCTGTGCTGAAGATCTGGCCTCTGACGCCCGCATAGGAAAGCTGATAGATGCCCTCGTCCCCGGAGCCCCATTTCAGCTTCTCGAACTCGTCTCCGTACATCTTCTTGATGTTGGGGCCGTACTGCTCAATCAGGTCCGTCATGTCAACCAGCGCCCCCGCCTCATACAGGTTCGTCACGGACGCCTTGGAGTAGATCAGGTCCGGATAATTGTCCTCGGCGATCATCAGCGAAATGTCCTCGCTGGGATCTCCGGTGCTGGACACGGGATAGCTGACCTCCAGAGTCACGCCTGTGGCCTCTGTGATGGCCGCGCCTACCGCGGTCTCGCTCCAGTTGCCGTTCTTGCCGTCGGCATTGTAATACTTGAACGTGATGGGATCCTTGCTGGCCTCAGCCTGGGAGCCGCCCGCTTCGTCTCCGCCCTCCGCCTCGTCACCGCCGGCTTCCTCTCCGCCTGCCGCGTCATCCCCGGCCGCATCGCCGCCGGTGCTCTCCTCCTGGGCGTCTCCGCCCCCCTGGGAGCTTCCGGACGACCCCTCGTCGCCGCCACAGCCGGTGAGCATGCCCGTGAGCATGGCGCCCGCCGTCAGCAGAGCCAAAATCTTTTTCATCTTCATTTTGAAATCCTCCTTATATATTAATTTTGATGAAATTCTTCCTTAGTTCCATGTGCGCTCAGTTCTTCACAGCGCCCAGCGTCATGCCGCCCACGAAATACTTCTGCACGAAGGGGTACACCACGATGATGGGAACCGTAGCCACAACGGTGACGGCCATACGGATGGCCATGGGGGTCACGGCCTGGGTGGCGTTGGTGGTGGTATGGGTATCCAGCTGCATGGTAGCCTGGGACATGATCTCATACAGCTTATACTGCAGGGTGGGCAGCTCCTTTGCGTACAGATAGGTATCCATGAAGGAGTTCCACTGGCCCACGGCGTAGTACAGGGCGATGGTGGCGATGACCGGCGTACACAGGGGCATGACCACCTTGTACCAGATCTGGAAATCGTTGGCGCCGTCCAACTGGGCGGCCTCCTGCAGGGCAGGCGGCAAACCGTCTATAAAAGAACGGACAAGTATCATATTGTATACCCATATCAGGCCCGGGATGATATACACCAGGAAATTGTTCCCCAGCTTCAGCGTCCGCATGATCAGCAGGTACTCGGGAATCATGCCGCCGCCCACATACATGGTGATGACGAACAGCAGCGTGAAGGTCTTATGGAACACGAAGTCCCTGCGGCTCAAGGTGTAAGCCAGCATGGCCGTACAGATCACGCCCGCCGCCGTGCCGATCACGGTCTTGGCAATGGACATGAGCAGGGGCTGCAGGATGCCACCCTCCTCGAACACGTATTTATAGTTGGTCAGCGTGAACTTCCGGGGAAAGATGAAGCTCACGTTCTTTATGGTATCCGTGGCGTCGTTCAGCGATATGGCCAGCACGTTCAGGAACGGATACAGGGTAATCACCAGAAGAAACAAAAATACAACTACCAGAAAATAATCGAACCAGGTCTTATGTAAATTTTTCATCTCGCCACCCCCTTATACCAGCTTATCTTCGCCTACCAGACCGGCAATCTTATTGGCGATCAGCAGGAGCGTCACGCCCACAGCCGACTGGAACACGCCCAGCGCCGTACCAAGGCCGTAATCGCTGCTCTTGATGCCTCGTGTATAGGAGAACCAGGAGAGCACCATGGTGTGGTCCTGCACCAGTGCGTTGCTCAGGAGCATCTGCCGCTCCATGCCTACGTTCAGCGCGCCGCCGATGCTCATGATCAGCAGGACGATGATGGTGGGCCGGATGCCGGGCAGGGTGATGTGCCAAATCCTCTGGAAGCGGTTAGCCCCGTCTATCTGGGCCGCCTCGTACAGCCCCTGGTCGATGCCGGCCATGGAGGAAAGGTAGATGATGGCGTTCCAGCCCATCTCCTTCCAGCAGTCGATGACGACGATAATCAGCCAGATCAGCGGTGAGTTGGTGCTCATCAGGTGCAGGTTCGTCCCTGCCAGGGAGTCGAGGACGCCGCCGTCGTTGAATATGTTCTTCGCCAGGCTGGCGATGATGACCCAGGATACGAAATGGGGCAGATAGGAAATGGTCTGGGTGACCTTCTTGAAACGGGTGAACGCCAGCTCATTGAGCAGCACCGCGAAGGCGATGGCAACCACCGTGCCAACGGCAATCTGCAGGACGCTTATCCCTAAGGTGTTGATCATGGTCTGTGCGAACAGTCTGTCCTGGAAAGCCTTGATGAAATTCTGGAACCCCGCGAAGGGCCTCTGCCAGATGGGCGTGGCGAAGGTGGCGGGCTTCACCTCCTGGAACGCCATGGTCCATCCCCACAGCGGAATATACTTGAAAATAATGAGCCAGATGACGAAGGGCAGGGACATCATGATCAGATATCTCTGCTTCCACAGCAGATAGGGTGTGATCCGCTGCTTTTTCTTGATTTCTTTTGGGCCTTTACCAGCCATACCTTTTCCTCCTTACCTTGTTTGTTTTCCGCGCTTAAATGTGCGCATAAACCATTATAACAGCAACTCAAACGTTTTACAGTTGTTTTACTTAACCATTTTCGCTGTCATTTTTTAACCTCTTGATTACTTTGATTCGGATTCCCGGCATTTCCATCTACCTCTTTTCAGAGGATATTTGTATAATATCTATATACAAAAGAAGAATGCCCCTGAGGCGGGACGGGCAGGAACTACTTCCATTAAACCAGAAAAGGAAACGGCAACGAATGGACCGAGAGAAAATTTATGAATATCTCTGCATGAAATTCCCCAGAGAGAAATACCTGGACATCCACCTCCGTCATAATACCCCCCCGGGTACGGCCGAGGACTTCTTCACCCTTCTCACCAAGCTGTCCCCGGATTACGATTCCCATAACATCCCTCTGCTCACCTGGAACCATGCCCTGTCCGTCATGCAGGATGCCTACAGGGCCGCACCCGACGCGGATTGCAATGTGGTCCTGGTCAGGCAGCCCCGGCTGGAGATTCCGGAGCACACCCATACCTTTTTTGAAATCCTCTATATCCTCACCGGCACCAGCGCCCAGTCGGTCAACGGGAATCCGGAGACCTTCCGTGAGGGGGATTTCTGCATCCTTCCGCCCTCCGCCAGGCATCAGCAGACCAGCTTCCCGGAGGGAGTAGCCGTCAAGATCATGATCCGCCCCTCCGCCTTCACGGATATCTGCACCGGACTCCTGAAGGGCCAGGACATGCTGAGCCATTTCCTTCTGGACAGCATCTACAATGAGAACAGCGAGCAGTACCTTGTCTTCCGCACCGGACAGGACGAGGGGATACGGGGGCAGGTGCTGGACATGTTCCAGGAGATGTTCTCCACCGATTCCTACACGGACCGCATCGTCACGGGCATGCTGATGACCCTGCTCACCAAGCTCTCCCGGAACTGGCCGGCCGCCGTGGAATCCGCTCCCGTCAGGAATGTGGACCATGAGATTCTGACCTATCTCCAGGAAAACTATTCCACCATCACCTTAGAGGAGCTGGCAAGACATCTCCACTACACTGTCCCCTACTGCTCCAGATATGTGAAAAAGCTCTTCGGCTGCACCTTCTCCCAACTGCTGAACCAGATACGCTTCCAGAAGGCGCATCTGTTCCTGAAGAACTCCAGCCTGACGGTGAACCAGATCAGCAAGATGCTGGGGTACGAAAATCCGGAGAATTTCATGCGGGCTTTCAAAAAGATACATAAAATGACGCCCTCCCAGTACAGGGAGCTCTACCACAGGAAAACGGGGGAGGAGCGGCCGTCCTGATTCCGCCGCATCCCCGGCGCGCCCGTCGGAACCGGGATTGGCTCACAAATGCACAAAAAACGCCCATGAAGCATTTCTGCTGCATGAGCGTTTTTTTATTTTACTACCTGCCCTCTTGGATGATATCCAGCATTTCCCTCGGCGTCACAATGTATGCCCTCAGCGGAAAATGTTTCATGTTCCCGGTCACAAGGTAGGCATCCGTCTCATTCCGTTTTTCCATCAATACCGCGTAAAAGACGAAATCCTTCGGGTCGGGAATCTCATCCTCTATCATCCCATATCCGGTATATACCGCCCTCTTTTTCAATTCCTCCAAAAAGACTTTGACTGTCTTTGCGTCAAATCGGAACTTAGGCCGCTTCAGCACATCCTCATATTCCGCAATAATCTCATCATTCAAGACAGGGATGATATCGCCTTTCAGCGCTTCCGCCGCTACCTGACCAGGAACCGAGCTGTTCTTAAGCATGGCGGACACAATGACATTTGTGTCTAAAACCGCGTAATACTTCACGAATCGACCGCCTGGCGCTCACGCCTGGAAGCATCAATCTCGGCATTGATTTCTTCCAGGGACATGTCGGCCAGTCCGTTCTTCTCGGATGCTTCTCCTATCTCAACCATAGCCCGATACCCTCTGTCCGCATTATAAGGCGATTTCGGCAGCGTCATCCTGAAAGGGATGCCGTTTTCCATCACTGCCCGCTTCAGGAACATCCGCACAGCAGTGGAAATATCTATCCCGAGATTCTCAAAAACCTGTGCCGCCTCATCCTTCAGGGAATCGTCCACACGTACTTGCAATAATGATGTCGCCATGGCAGAACCTCCTTCTTTTTTGTAAGACAATTATATTACATTGTCCTGCAAAATGCAAGGTAAAATCAACAGCATCTCTCTATTCGCTCTCCTCCTGGGATGCCCGCATGGCCCGGAACTTCTCCTCCAGGGATTCCTTCAGCGCGAGCTTCGCCTCTCTGATCTCCATGCCGCCCTGTCCGAAGTAGAGTTTCAGGAAGGTGGTATTGTGGAAGGATGGATTCAGGACAATCTCCTCCGTCCTCCACTCTGTGTCCTCCCCTGTGAGGGAGATGGTCTTCAGGATCTGCTTGTCCTGGGACAATGTGAGCGGCACCTGGGCCAGGCTCCCCTGCCCTGCCACCCTGCAGGTCAGCTCCAGCCTGTAGAAGCCCCGCTCTTTGACGCTCAGTTCAAAGGTGACGCTGCTGCCCTTTCCTGTGGGAATCTCCTCCACCGGCAGGCTGCATCCCGCCGCCTCCACCGGAATCCGCACCAGCTCCCCGAAGCTCTCCATCTCCTGGGCCGCCACCGCTGCCAGTCGCCTGTCCAGCTCGCTCTCCCTGCCCTCCATGCGCTGGTAGGCGGGGGTGGTCAGCAGATAGCGGCAGATATTGGCTGCGCTGCGCAGGTACTCTGCCCTGGTGACGCGTCCCGCTTTCAGGCTCTCCATGGAATTGTCCTTCTGGGAGTTCTCGCCCGCGTTGGCCGTGACCATGAACAGGTCGTTCTGGGCCCGCACCATGGCGGCCACGTTCTCCGTCCTCCCGGACTTGCCCTCGTCGTTGGCCTTGGCCCACCAGTCGGTCATGACGATGCCCGTGTAGCCCCACTGGCCCCGCAATATGGTGGTGAGCATGTCATAATTGGCCGCGGACCAGAAGCCGTTGATGGGATTGTAGGAGGTCATGATGGAGTAGGCGCCTCCCTCCTTCACCGCGATTTCAAAGCCCTTCAGGTACAGCTCCCGCAGCGCCCGCTCGGACACCACCGCCTCCACCGTGTGGCGGTTGAATTCCTGGCTGTTGCAGGCGAAGTGCTTGATGGTGCCGGTGACATTGTAGCGGCCCATGGCCCGGAGCTGGGCTGCCGCCATCTTCCCCGTCACAAAGGGGTCTTCGCTGAAATACTCGAAGTTGCGCCCGTTCAGGGGGTTCCTGTGGAGGTTGATGCCGGGGCCCAGCAAAGTGTCTATCTTGTTCTTGCGCAACTCCAGCGCCTCCCACTCGAACAGCTCCTCGGACAGGGCCTCATTGAAGGTTGCCCCAAGGCATGCGCCGTTCGGCATGGCGAAGGCGATGCTGCCGCAGTCCATGCGGATGCCGCTGGGGCCGTCGGCGCAGCAGGCGATGGGGATGCCGAATTCCTGCAGTCTCTCCGTGACGCCGCCGAAGGCTCCCGCCGTGCCGGCCGTCACCTTGGGAGAGCACATGCCCTCGCCCCGGACCATGCAGGCCAGGTCTTCATCGGAAAGCTGGGCCAGGAAGTCCTCCATGGATACCTTTCCCGCCTCCACGTCGGACAGGCGATAGCCTTTGTCGCCGGTGCAGGCAAAGCACTCTCCGCTCCCTGCCGCAGAGAGACTGTCCTCTGTCCTGCCGGAAGCGTCCGGCTGGCCTGTCCCGGGAGCGCCGCTTCCCTCCACGGCATCGGAAGCGTCTGCGCTGCCCGCCTTTGTCCGGGCCATCTGCGCCAGCCTGTCCGCCCTGCGCTGTCCGGGGGCTACGGTGCGCAGGGGCGCTGCCTCGTAGGTCACCTGGAAGCTGCCGTCAGCACAGACCTGCGGCTTCATGCGCTCGAAGGCCGTCACGGGCGCACAGGCTTCCTCCAGGGTTTCTATTACAACAGCGTCTTCTACATTCGCTTTTCCCGCCACAGAGGCGCTGCGCACGTCCGTGCCCACGTAGAATACGTACTCTCCCGCCTCCAGCACCCAGCAGGATTTATGTCCCGTGGCCCCGCTGTCGTCATAGGACGCAAGCGCATGCCCCAGCACGGCGATCTCCAACGTCTGGCTCTCGCCGGGGGCAAGCTCCTTGGTCTTTGCGAAGCCGCAGAGGCTCCTGGCCGGTTTTCCCAGCGCTCCCTGGGGCGCCTGGCAGTAGACCTGGGCCACCTCTTTCCCGGCTGCGGCCCCTGTATTGGTGACTTTGACCCGAAGCCTTACCTGGGCGGCAGCCGTCCCGCATTCCCGGCAGCCCTGCCCCGCTGCCTGACTGCCGCCGCAGAATCCGCCAGTCACGCTCCCCTCCTCCATCCAGGCCTCCAGGGCGAAGGTGGTGTAGGAGAGCCCGAAGCCGAAGGGATAGAGCACCTTGTCTCTGGCAAAGGTCTCGAAGTAGCGGTAGCCTATGTAGATATCCTCCTGGTAGAGGTTCCTCTTCTCATCGCCGTGGTTGCCGGTGGACGGATAGTCCGCTATGTCCCCGGCGATGGTGTCCGTCAGCTTCCCGGAAGGGGATACCGCGCCGGACAGCACGTCCAGCACGCCGTTGCCGCCCTCCTGGCCTCCCTGCCATACGTACAGCACAGACGAAGGCCGGTAGCTCTCCACCCATTTCATGTCTATGATATTGCCTACGTTGAGGAGCACCACCGTGCGCCGGAAGGCCCCGCAGACTAAGCGCAGCATGTCCTCCTCGTCCGCTGTCAGCAGGTAGCTCCCCGCCTCCGCCTTGTTGTCCTGATCCTCCCCGGCAGTCCTGGCGATAATTATGACAGCCGTGTCGGATTCCTCGGCCGCCTCCTGCACCAGCTCCCCGGTGAGGGGCATCTCTTTCTGGAACCAGGGCTCTCCGGCCCAGCCCGCGCCTGCGTCAAAGGGGTTCTCCTTCAGCCATTCCCGGTAGGCGGCGGCAAGCTTCTCGTTCAGCACGAAGCTGCTCTCCTCCAGCGCCTCCCGGATGCCCGTCACATAGCTGGTGTTCACCATGCCGCCGGAGCCTGTGCCGCTCTTATAGTAGTTGAACTGCCCTCTGCCGAACAGGGCGATCCGCTCTCCCTCTCTCAGGGGAAGCACGCCGCCCTCGTTGCGCAGCATGACAGTCCCTTCCGCCACCACGGCCCTGGCCGTCCGGGCGTACTGTTTGATGTCAAATGTGTCGTGTCCCATTTTCTGCTCCTTTCCTGGGTATCTGTTTATTTTGGAATTCATACTCACAAGCGAGGAAATCTGCCGCGAAGTCCCCTGCAGCTTTCGCTCGTGAGTCGGGATGCAATGAAGAAGAGCTTTCACCAATGCAGCCGGTACTTTCCGGTTGCGCTCTGAAAGTCCCAGCGCAGATATTACCTGTTTTTGGGGTCTGGTTCTATTTTCCCTGTGGGGGACGTCGGCGTCAGCTTCAGTAGCTGCCGCTTTTTCCTGTCCAGCAGATTCACCTCCACGGTTCCTTTCGACAGTTGGGCTTCAAGGGTAAACTCATAGGAAATCACATCTGCCCTGTAGGCATTTTTGCCTGGACGTAATACGAACACAACGGCGGATTTCAAAAATCCCCTTTCTATTATATACCATCCAGGCCTGCCGCGCAATTGCGGCAGATGTACTTATTTCGGCCTGGTCTATCATTTCTTATCTTTTTTTCGTTTACACCACAGGGCGGCCCTCTGCGTTGGCAGCAGACTTCCCACTGCGGGCCCGGGCACAGGCAGACGTGATGCCGCTGTCAGGCATCCGAAGCGCTCAGTTCAGAGTGAAATACGCATAAAGCACATAGTTATCGTAATCTCCCGCCCCCCGGAAGTCCGTGACGCCTTTCCGGATCCGGTACTCCCCCGGCGCCAGCTCCCCGTACAGCCATTCCCAGTTCAACTCCCGCCTTGTGGTGCCGTCCGGGGAAATCGTATATGCAATGTCATTAAATCCATAGTCCCCCTCCACCGCGATGGGCGCTTCCTCCCATTCGCCATCCTTTTTCACCTCTATGGCAAAATCGTCCCCGTCCTCCAGTTGCCCGGTGGGGGCCTCTTTATTATACTGGTTGTAGCAGAGCATGGCCCCTGTGGAAGAGATTCCCTCCAGGAAAAGATGCAGGCCTATCCTTTCATTTTCCGATTCATTCTGATAGATATAGGCGCCGCCCTCCCGCACATCCGGGTCAAAGGTGAAAGTCTCCAGAATCTCCATCACGGCCTCCTCATTTCCCTCCCACCATCCTTCCACCGAGCAGGTCTGAGCCACCACATCCCTCATGGGCTCTTTAAAGCCGATGAAATCCCAGTACGTATGGCCGTCGTAGGTGCCCTTCCAGGCCGGGTGGCCTGCCACCGTCACCTCCTCCTGGGAAAGCCCTGTGCCGCACACGCCGAAAGACCGTATATAGGCAATCTCCACAAATCCGATATCCGCGTCCTCCGGGAAAAAGCATATCCCGTAGTCGCCAATGAGCAGGCTGTCGCTGTCCATGGGGCAGAGCTCATACTTCCAACCCTCCGGCACCGTCAGGGAAATCGCGCCGAAAGGGCCGCCCTGGGTCACCGTAGTCCCTGTAGCGGCTGCGGGAGATTCTGCCGGGGTCTCCCCATCGTTTCCCTCATCTTCCGTTTCCTGCGATGGTTTGTCCGGCGCTTCTCCATTGTTCCGGGTGGCGGATGCATCCAGGGTGTTTTCCCCGCCATCTTCCGGCGCAGCCTCCACCCCGGCGCCATTTCCCACTGCAGCGCCTTCCTCCTGCCCGCAGCCGCCAAGTGCCGCCATTACCGCCAGGCATCCCACCAGAGCCAATCCTCTTTTCTTCATGCTTCTTTCGTCTCCTTTCCCTGCACATCTCTTATACTGCAGACCGTCAGGATTTACAGTGATGCCCCCCGGGAAAGTACCTGGCTGGTTGTACTGTAAATTTAACCTGTGCGCAGTATATATGCTTATCTGAATAGACGAAAGACGCACCGAAAAGTTCCCCGGCGGACCCCAGGCTATCTCCCTGCCGTCTACACCAATGCCTCTACCAGCAGCCTGTCTCCCAGGACAATCTCTTTTACGCCCACTTCCTTATTCTTGTTAAAGCAGAAGCTGAGCATGTATCCCTTTTTTAGATGAAAGTAATCCAGGTAGGCCGATAGCTGCCGTTCACCTCTCTCGTGATAGGCATTTCCCCGCCAGATTTTCAGCTCTACCACAAACTGCTCTCCCAGGTAATCAATCACCAGATCCGTCCTTTCCCGATTGCGGGTCCGGGCCTCCACATAGCAGTTCCCCACTCCATTGATGATCGGCTTCAGAAACAGCATGAAATAACGTCTCCCTGCTTCCTCCAGAAAGGTCTCGTCCGCATCCCCGTACAGCGCGTCAAAGCTTTCCACAAACCGCTCAAGCACCCGTCTGACGTTCAGATGTCCGTTCACGACAAACTGATTCTTATCCAACAGTCCGGCATCGTACATCCTGCTGCTCACGTATTCCTCCGACAGGAACAGATTATAGAGCACTGTCTCAAAAATCCGGTTGGAGATGACTGCCTTTCCCTCCACATTTTTGAGAAAGCCGAACATCTCTGCCACTTCAATCGCCTGATTCAGGGCGGTGTAAGGAATGGGCCTGCCGGTAAACAGAAGCTCGTACAGCACGGCCTTTAATTCCGGATAATCCTCCAGCTTATTCGCCAGGGACTCATACAGCAGGTTCTTTTCCTCCAGCAGGATCTTCAGCGCATCCATGAATCCCGCCTTCGTCCATGCCTGGCTTTTGTCGGTGGGCATCCCCACCCCCTCGTCCATGAACATACAAAGACGGGACACCAGATACGGGTATCCGGAAGTGTAATCATAAATCAACTGGGACATCTCCCGGATATCCATGCCAGTATGCCAGTCCGCTTCATAATTTTCAAGCATCCCCTCAATATCGCTCACGGAAAAGCTCATATCCACCCGGAAATCCGCCGCAATATCAAATGGTGCCCGCACCATTTGATCCCACGGGCAGTCGCCAAGTGAAAACTTGTTTCCACTTGGCTCGTTGCTTTCGTGAGTATTCCATGGGCTATTGGTTTTATGCTCCCCATCCTGGCGGATTTTGCGCTTCAGGTTGCGGACATCATAAACCCCTGCGAGAATCACGGACTGAAAGGTGGGGATTTCATCCCGCTCCAGGTAATGTGCCCGCAACTGCGCCAGGAAATCCAGGAAAACCTGGTTGTTCGTGGCCGTGTCCACCTCGTCTATCATCAGAACCACCGGCTTGTCCGACTGGGCGCACCAATCTGTAAAGCAATCGAATAAATCCGCCATTCGGGCGCTTTCACAGGCGGAATCCGCCAATCGGTCCATTTCTTCTTTTATGCTATCTGGAATATCCTTCCTGTATCGAATCCTTTTTCCGAACTCCCGCGCCAATGCTCTCACAAAGGAAGCCCCACTGACAAATTCATCTGACCCTATTGTCTGAAAATCTAGCCTGATGACTGCGTAATCATCTCGCAGTCCGTCTGCCAGAGCGCGCAGCGTAGTCGTCTTCCCATACTGCCTTGCCCTGTTAATGGAAAAATACTGTCCGGCATCCACCATTTTCCGGATTTTCGTAACCCTGTCTCTCAAATCCACCATGTAATGCCTGTCCGGTCTGCAGGTTCCGGTCACATTGAATGTTTTGCCCATTTCCGCTCCCCCTTGCTCCTGTCTTTTTCCCTTACAACCAAACCATGCCATCGAAGCAGCCGCCCGTCAAGAGATACCGGGGGCGCCTCTCCTTTCCATTGTAGCATCCGCGGCCCGAAACTACAAGCGCAGGCCCTGACGAAATCGTCAGAGCCTGCACCGGAAGATTCCCGCGGACTTGTGGATGAAGATCGCCCCTTCCCTGTCCATCCGCTGCCTGAGAAGGCACCGCAGCTCCTCTCCCCGCTGCTCCAGGATGCAGGCGGCATTGCCCGGGTAGGACGACACATAGTCGCAGATTGCCTCTATGTCGTCCACGATCAGGTCGTTCTCCTGGTCCATCCTCTCAATCCGGGTGAAATGAGGACGCAGCTGCTCCATGGCGTTCTCCAGCCGAAAGCCCCCGGTGATGCTGCGGAAGGGCATCTCGATCCTGGCATCGAAGGCCTCCACGATTTCATGCAGCTCCCGCATATGGCCGTCGCCTATGGTGGAGCACAGGAACCTTCCCCCGGGCTTCAGGCCCCGGGCAATCTCCCTTATGCAGGCCTCCCTGCGCTTTACATGGTACAGCATATGGTTGGCCACGATGCAGTCATGGCTTTCCCTCTCCAGCACAAGGCTGTCCGCGTCACAGATCCGGTATTCCACCCGTATCCCCTTTGCCTCCAAAAGTTCCCGGAAGGGGGACAGGTTCTCCCGGGCCTTCTCCAGCATCCCCTCAGACCGGTCCGTCAGCGTCAGCCGCAGCCCCTCCGGCAGCCTGCGGGCATTTTCCTGCCACAGCAGCCCCGTGCCGCAGCCCAGCTCCAGGACCCGCTCCCCCGCTTTCAGCTCCAGGCGCTCGTACACCCATTCCATCCACCCCAGAGGGCTGGTGCTGTAATCATGGAGCCGGATCCTCTTCTCCAGGTTGTCCGCGGTCCTGTACTGCTCCTGTATCTTCTCATCCTCCGTGAGGAGGTTCAGCAGCCGGATCAGGAACCCGCATTTGTCCTTCTCCCGGCTGTTCTCCATCAGTTCGATGGAGGAGATGATTTCCTCCAGCTTCCTCTTCTTCTGTATCAGCAGCTCCTTCTGCTCCGAGAGCTGCAGCTCCATGTTCCGGGACGCCATGACCTCCTCGATCCTCTGCAGGGAGAAGCCCAGGTATTTCAGCATCAGGATGCGCTGGAGGATGGCCAGGGATTCCTGGTTGTAGTACCGGTATCCCGCCTCCGAATATGAGACCGGCTTCAACAGCCCCTTCTCGTCATAGAACCGGATGGTGCGCAGGGATACCCCCGCTATCCTTGCGATTTCGCCTGCAGTGTATAAGGTTTCTTCCATTTTGGACTTGCCTCCTTCTCTCTTCTTTCCTGTCTCCAAATGCTGAGTCCATCATACGGGGTGACGTTGGGGAACTGTCAAGAGGCTTTTTAAAATTGTCCGTTTCTAATTCACCTTTTTCAGAACATACTCCAGATATCGGTCCTCCTCCGTGTCGATGAAGCTGTCCACTATGGATTCCGCATCTACGCATCCCATACTGAAATAAAATGCGACGGTTTCATAGGAGGAAATCGCCGAGATGAAAAGCTTATCCGCTTTTCTGTCCCTGGCACACAGGCATATCCGTTCAAACAATTTCCTCCCGATGCCCTGCCGCTTCCATTCATCGTCCACGAAGAGCATGGTCAGGTTCGCATACTTAAATCCGTCTGCCATGCCCTGCAGGGTTCCGTCCAGGGAGGCGAAGCCCACCAGTCTGCCGTCGGAAGCGAAAGCGCCTATCACAGCGCCTCCGCTGTCCGGCTGCCGGCACAGATACTGGGACAGCCAGGTTCTCTTTTCCGCGCTCCACTGGCGGATTTCATCGGTTCTTACCAGCTCATAGGCGCTTCCTTTTTTCACGTACTTATCCGTTATCCGCTGTATGTGGTGGAACGACTCCAGCAGCCCTGGATGCAGCTGCTCCTGTTTCAGCTCTCTTATCTCTATCATACTGCCTTGCGCCCTTTCAGCCGCTCAATCTCCCGCTTCTGGCTGTCGATGCCCTCGCCGGAGGTAATGCCATGCTCCTCCCGCAGGCATTTGATGATGCGCTGCCTGTCCCGGATGGCAGCATCGAAGTCCCCCAGCAGCTCATGGACCTGGGCCATGGAGTGTAGGCCATCGGTAATCCTGGGCGGCTCCTGCATCTCGAAGCACTTCTCATAGTCCGCCAGGGCCTCCTCATAGCGGCCCAGCTTTTTCAGGCCGTCCGCCCTGTCGCAGTAGGACTGCCATCTGTCCGGGAAATGTTCCACCGCCGCGTTCCAGTATTCCAGGGCTTTCTCCGGATCGCCCCTGCCGAACATGACGTCACCCATGTAGACTTCATATTGTCCCGTCTTGGCTGCGGTGCGGATCTGCTGGATATAGGGGACTGCCTCTTCGAACCGGTCATCGTCCAGGAGGTTTTCGATAATCGCGTAGAGCCCCCGGTAGTTGCCCGGATTCTTCTTCAGGAATTCCCTGAAATATTCTATGACTTCGAAATGGTTGTCATACCACTCGTCCCCGCAGACTCCGTTGTTGGCTTCCAGGAACGCCACCCAGCCGCCCTTATCGTCAGGGGCCAGCTCCAGGGCTTTCTTGGCGTATTCGCTGGCCATGTCGTGGTCGCTGGCCGCCCTGTGGTTGTACAGATAGGCCAGGCAGCAGCAGGACCGGACGTTCTTCGGGTCGCTTTTCAGCACACCCTCCAGGAACCTGACGCAGTGGTCGAAGGTCTCGGGGGCGATGCGCCTCTCATGCCTGAACATATTTTCGATTCGTTCAAATTCGGCTTCGTCCGAAAGCTGGAACAGCTCGTCGATGGTGACCCCGAAGAAGACGGCGATGCCAGGCAGCAGCGCGATGTCCGGCACGCTGGCTTCCGTCTCCCATTTGCTCACGGCCTGGATGGACACGCCCAGGTACTCCGCCAGCTCCTCCTGCTTCACTTCTTTTTCCAGGCGCAGGTTCCTGATCTTTTTTCCGATTTCCATATACTTCCCTCCATTCAACTGTCGTTTGATTCTGTTCTTTATTATCAGGCGATGGATTCAGTATATATCATAAGTATCTGATTTTCAATGGAGGTGGATTCTATCTGATTCTACTGTTGGTTGAATATATGAGATGCCCTGCATCGAACCGAATTCCCTGCATATACTACATAAGACAGCATCCATATGACTTTTTGTCAGGGTTGTTTCACGAAGAAATAAGAAACTATAAATGAGCAAATTTAAAAAATTGCACAATAAGCCTATGCCACTAAAGC
>NZ_CAJUCP010000035.1 GCF_910585425.1 uncultured Acetatifactor sp.
TGTCCCATTAAACGGACTTAAAGGTATACCGACCCAGTTACTGACTAACACCAAACAAAAAAATCCCGCCTCCATCCGCCGTAAATCCGGCAGACAGAGGCGGGAGCCATATCCGTCCTGTCAAAAATATCGCCATATATGGCCGCCCGGGCCAGAATCCGGAATATCCAAAATCCGGAATATGTACCCCAAAATCCGCCTACAGCATATGCACGCCGTATGCGCAGCCTGTCTTTTCGCCCTTGCGGATCCAGTCCGCATAGGCCCGGCGGAAGGAGGTGTCCTGGGGCAGCTTCTCCACGTCCCCCTCGTAATTTACGTCGAACAGCCTCCAGACCTCCGAATAATCGTCAGCCTCCTCCACCTCCAGGATGTCGAAGCCGGAGATGAAGGAATACAGGTTGGAATCCGGCGAGAGCACTTCCCTGTTGCGGGGGAACAGCAGCCAGGAGTGGCATACGAAGACCACGGGGTCTATCTGGAATCTCTCTCTGAAGAACGCGGCTCCCAGCTCATAGGATCTGCGCACGCTCTCCGGGTCAAGCCGTTCTCCCGTGCGGGGGATGTGGGTGTTCAGGACAGGGCTCTCCGGGTTCAGCACGATGCCGTCCTTCTCGTAATGGTAGCGGAAGGGTACGATTTCGAACTGCAGCTTCTGGAAGCCGAAGCGGGTCATGTTGAAGAATCCCCCGTACCATCCCGGCACAAAGGTGCCCCAGATGCCGTATACGCATCTGCACTCGTCCAGCTTCCATTTCAGGTCGCACATGGAGGTGTGCCAGATCTGCACGTCTATCCCCTCCTGCCTGTAATACTCCCGCAGGGTCTTTGAGAAACAGGCCAGCATCAGGAAATTCCCCGTGTATTCATGGATGCCTGCTCCGGCGGATATCTCCGCCATCTTTTTGAAGGCATGGTCGTAGTCCATGTTTTTGTCGCTGGCGTAGGATTGCAGGAGCGCCTGGAATCCGCTCTCCAATGCGGCGTCTGCGGCAATTATGTCATAGGCCTGCTCAAAGGCGGTCCGTGCTTCCTCCGGGTACGAGAATTCCTCGAAAAAATCTCTCAGATACGTTTTCATGATTGATCTCCCTCTCTTTCACCGTGGCCATTTCAGGCTCGTCCACGCCCGTCATGGGATTCGGCATCTTATCGTCTATTATCTATACTGCTTAACGCTGAATGCTGCTTAAGTAATCATGCGATTGAACCGGTCAGCGTTATGCAGTCTGGTTTCACGGCAAGTGAAATCGTTAAGCAGTATAAAAGATATGGCAATGCTTTTTCAGAAAACTCCTTATCTGATAACCAGCTCCCAGTCCGTCCCGTCATCTATGCTGATGCTGCACACAGTCTCCGAGCCTTCCTCAAAATGAAATGTATACTCGAATTTGCCGTCCTCAAAGTCCAGATAAGTCTCGCTGTCCAAGGTCATCTCCGCGCCGTTCATGGCTTCCTTGATCTGGTCTCTGGTATATCCCTCATAATTCACGCCGTTTATCAGGATCTCCCCTGTGGCATAGTCCGGATCTTGATAATCAATCACGACACGGAATACCTTCCCATCTTCAAAAGCGACTTTTTGCGAGCCCTTATTGGCGGCATACATGGTTCCATAAGTGACGTCGCCCTTCATGGCATAGAAATTCTCCCATGAGCTGCCGTCAATCTGGGCTTTCCCATCATGAGCATATTTATCTGTGAATCCCGCTTCCACGACCTCCGCTATCTTGGTCTTCCCCAGTTCCAGTTCCAAAGACCCGTCATAAGTCAGTACGGCCTTCTTCCCGATTCCGATGGAACAGCCGGTCAAAAGAAGCATTCCTGTCAATACGAGTCCTAAGCATGATTTTTTTCTAATGTGCAATGATCTGTCCTCCATTTTTCATCCTTTTTAGCTAAGAAACCGCATTCCCCACATGGGCCTTAATCGCCTGAAAGCTCTCCCTGCTGATGACATGCTCAATCCTGCATGCGTCCTCCACCGCCGTCTCCTCTGGCACGCCCAACTGCATCAGCCAGGCCGAGAGCAACTGATGGCGTTCGTAAATCATCTCCGCTATCTCCCTGCCGGAAGACGTCAGCGTGATAAATCCGGACTTGTCCACAGTGATATGCCCCTTTTCCCGCAGGTTCTTCATGGCCACGCTGACGCTGGGCTTCTTGAAGTTCAGCTCCTCCGCGATATCCACGGAGCGGACCACAGGACGCTTTTTGCTCAATACCAGGATGGTCTCCAGGTAGTTCTCTGCAGATTCATTTACAGCCATTATCATTCCCTCTCTTTCCTGTAGGGCCTTTCCCTGCGTTTCAGTATAGCATGGAACGGGGATTTGCGCAATTGCTCTTCCGAAATTCGGAATCGCACGAGATGCTGTCTACCACATCCTGAGAAAAAGTGGGAAGACAGGCTTTATTTCGCAGCATCTGCCTGGAATTTTTGATGCTTGTACTGCAGTCTCACGCTTCCTCACCTCCTGTTTCCTCGGCAATCCACTCTTTCAGTTTTTGCTGCAGTATTTTTTTATCCGGTAAATACAGTTCATATTTTGAAGCATAGATATTGGAGTCTTTCGGCAATGTAAGCTCTACGACTGCATCATTTTTCTCTTTACAGAGCAAAATCCCGATTGTAGGATTTTCATCCTCTGTCTTCTCATAGCGGTCATAATAATTGACATACATCTGCATCTGTCCCAAGTCCTGATGCTTTAGCTTTTCCGTCTTCAAGTCAATCAATACAAAACATCTCAATAAACGATTATACAAGACCAAATCCACTCGAAAGTAATCTTCGTCAAATGTAAATCTCACTTGTCTGCCGACAAATGTAAAGACTGTTCCCATCTCCATCAAAAATTCCTGTAAATGGTCAATGATACGATTTTCCAAATCTGTTTCACAATAGGAGCTCTCTTCCTTCAACCCTAAAAACTCCAGCACATATGGATCCTTTATCGCATCTGACGGCGATTTATCACCTGTCCTTTTTGCGTAAGCCGGAGAATCTGCTCTTTGTCTTTGCTGACAAGCAATCGTTCCTATAAAGAACTTCCATACTGCCGCTGGAGCACTTTTACGCTCCACTTAGCTTTTGCCGCTTCTATTTCATAAAAATACCGCTCATTATCATCCTGAATACGACAAAGAATCAAATAATGCAAAAAAGAGAGCTGAAACGGTAATTCCTCTTCCAAAAGCCGAGACAGTGTCTCGGAAGTTCGATTTTTAAACGTAATGTAAAATTTACGCATATTTTCAAGATTGTCTACAGAAAAACCTCTACCAAATCGTGCTGTCAAAGATTCTGCTGTCCCCAACTACTGGCTTTATGATGGCATTGCCCCCAAAATCGTATAAATCAGTACATCAAAACAGGGACTTTTACGGCACCAAAAAGAGGTCAGGTCCGTCTAATACCGCCTGCATTCCCTCTGGCAGATCCAGCTGCGGTTTATCATAGATTTCCCATGCCAGCTTCGAGGAATTGGCCTTCACCTGCTCCAGCATGGCCGGAATCTCCATCAGCCTCTCGCGGCAGTAATCCGCACTGCGCGTCATCCCGGCATCCCGATATAGTTGGAATAAGATAAATAGTTTTTCGAAATAATCTTCATATTTTTCCGTTTCATACCGCGCCAGCCCAATCGCACGCAGTTTATGATCCACCAGCTTTTGCGTATCTCCTTCCAAATAAGCCGCTGTCGCTTTGGCATCATATGCAAAGGAAACGCACTGATTATATTGAAGAATCCTATCTGCAATCCGATTCAGCTCCTCCGGCCCCTCCGCTCCGCCCAGCAGCGCCATCCAGCTCTCCGTATGTGCCGGATATATGCGGACGACCACCGCCGGATACTTCATATACGCAAGAAAGTCCGCAGCGCCGACCCACAGGCAGAGAAATGCCAGCGCCAGAGCGGATACGATTGCCTTTCTTTCTGGCCTGCCGCACGAAAGACGCGTCTGCCTGCCCTCTCCCTCCTCCATGAGGAGAGTCAGTATGCAGCCCAGGGAAAGGAACTGGAAATCGAAATCGAACAGGCTATGGCACAACAGGACAATGAGTATGAGCCTTTTATAATATCCCAGGCGCCGGAACGCCTTCCAGAGTGCATACAGCATAAATGCGGCCGGCAGCCATCCTACATCCAGCAGCAATTGCAGAAGTTCATTGTGGACATGCCTGACGGCATAGACTCCCGTCTGGAAACTGCCCTGCAGAAAATAATATCCCTGATAGCCCAGCCCCAGCGGATGCCCCGCAATCACTGGCAGGGCATCCGCCGCATATAGCAGCCGTCCCAGAAAAGTGCTGCTGTGGACAGGCAGTATAAGATACCGTTTCAATACCCAGGAATTCCCTGTCATCGTCAATAAGAACAGAAGAAGGAAAATCCCTCCGGCCAGAATGGACAGAACCATTCCAATCCTCACTTTTCCGCGTTTGTGCCACAGCAGCCCCAACATCGCCGCGCCAGCCAGCACCAGCGCGGTCCTGCTTCCGCTGAGCAGCAAGCCGGCTGTCAGCACCAGATAGCTCAAGGCATCCCTGTGCCTCTTGCCGAACGGCTGCTCCATCCTGACCAGGATTCCGCACAAAAGATAGATAGCATAAGCATTTGGATATTGGAAAAAGCCTGCCAGCCTGCCATTGACCTGTACCCAGCCCCGTGTGGCTGGTATGCACCATACGGCGACTGATACCACAGTCATGACGATGCCTCCAGACGGTACTGCGTCCCAGAGCTCACGCTTTCCCTTTTCAGGAATACGGCGTACGGCCGCCAGAAACAGGGGCATCGGCAGGAACTTTACAAAGCCGAACCATGCCTGTCCCCGATCCACCCCCCAGAATGTCGCTGCCAGTAACATCACTGGCAGACAAATAAGGGGCACCATCGCATCATCGAACCCCTTCCTCCTGTCCTTCCAATTCCCTGCTCCATCCTCTTTGCCCGTCCTGTGAAATGGAAAAGGCGGCTTATTTTGGCTGCGCGTTTTCCGCAGGTGGGCTTCCGGACTTTCGCAGCAAAGAACAATAAGCAGGATGCTGGTTGCCAGCGCAGAGCACCAGACCATGTATCCCCCCATGACAAAAGGAATCAAAAACAGGAAAGCATAGAGTCTTCCTGTCTGTTTTTCTTTCTTTTCTCCCATCCTCATCTTCCCTCCCGGCATCCCAATATACCTTGAGCCCGGAAACCACAGGGTCCCAGGCTCAAGACTTTCTATGCACAATATTAGCCGTATATCCTTATTACTGCGGTATGACAAGAATCTGCTTTGCAAATATGAGATTCAGATTCGTAATCCAGTTCCTGTTAGCCATATAGATTCGTTCCCACATACTTCCATGCCCATAGAATCTGGCGGCAATCTTCCACAAGCTGTCGCCTGCCTGAACGGTATAGGTGATTCCCTGGCGGTTCATCCCCATATCTCCTGAATCAGGATATATTCTGAGCACCTGTCCCACATGGAGCTGATTCGGGTTACGGATGGATGTGGCATTGTCCTGATAGATCTTATGCCACAGCAGACCGGAACCGTAGAATCTG
This sequence comes from uncultured Acetatifactor sp., assembly GCF_910585425.1. Taxonomy (GTDB): domain Bacteria; phylum Bacillota; class Clostridia; order Lachnospirales; family Lachnospiraceae; genus Acetatifactor. The sequence continues at coordinate 5,562 of NZ_CAJUCP010000035.1, forward strand.
GCCGCAATTTTCCACAGAGTATCGCCTCTCTGCACCACATATGTAATCACCCACGGCACATCGGCCCCATCATCGGAGGTCTCTGTCACAGCCCCCTCCTGGCTGCTTCCTGCTTCAGGATTGTCGCCAGATTCGGGATTGTCCCCTGGATTCCCAGGATTGCCCCCTGGATTCCCGGGATTGCCCCCTGGATTCCCGAGGTCATCCCCCGGATTCCCGGGAGTACCCCCTGGATTCCCAGGATTCCCGGTGTCCGTGGCCGTATAGTTCTGCGCTGCCGTTCTCTGCCTTCCCTCACTGGTGCGGAACTCGATACCGATTGTGTGCGTACCGGCGCCCCTCTCCTCCAGTGTCTGTGCCATAATCGTAATCCGGGTACTGCCGGGTTCGGAAGTATAGTCCGTCTCCTTCTCCAATAGTATGCCATCCAGATATACCTCTCTGAATTCCGCATAGTCACCCCGGGAACACAACGTGTAGCTTCCTCCAGATGCCAGGTCGCTCAGATTCATATCCGGCACAATCTCAGTCAGTTCATAGCCTCGGTCCGTAATCACCCCCAGGTTCACATCTGTATTGTCACGGATTTCCAGAAAATAGTCCGCCAGTTCCGCCGAATCCCCGTTGTGGCACTGCACGGTGAAAGCGAACCTGCCCACATCTGTGGGCGTGCCCTTTATCAGGCCATCGACACCCATGGACATTCCTCCTGGCAGGGAGCCTCCGGCCAAGGTATAGCTTGCCTCCTGCAGATATCCCGTCATATTCCGCAGGGACACTTCATAGGGCACATACCTGACTCCTATAGGTAAGCCCTGACCAGCCTCTGACCGGGAAATCGGAATGAATTTCAGATTATTTGAGTCATTCTTTTCTACATATTTCTGCGCGCTGGAGCCCTCATATCCGTAAATCCTTACCGGAAGATCACCCCAGTAACTGCCAAATACCCGTTCTCCTATTTGCGCATTTTGCGAATAAAGGAACACTTCCTGGCAGACATTTACGAATGCGCCGTCCCCTATCTTTTCTGTCTGCGCCGGGATGCTGATATCATACAGCCTTGTACCTCCAAAGGCCCATCCTCCAATCTCCTTCAGCCCCTGCGGCAGTCCCACTTCCTTCAGTGAGTAATTGTCGCAGAAAGCCGCATAACCGATTGTCGTCACACTGTCCGGCACTACATAGGAAGTCCGCTCATTGCCGGCAAGACACTCCACCAGCGTCGTTCCATCGCTTGTAAAGATGACGCCGTCCCTCACCACATAATTCGCATTTCCGTTCAGTGTGATATCTTTCAGGGCTCCGCACATGGCAAAGGAATCTCCCCGCAGATCCGACAAGCCGCTGCCTATCGTCACCAAAGCCAGTGACGCGCATTCTGCAAATGCCTTGTTTTCAATGGTTTCCACAGAATCCGGAATTTCAACTGCCGTGAGGCCGCTGCCAGAAAAAGCTGCCAAGCCTATCTTTTTCAGTCCACTCCCCAGATTTACTGTCTTCAACGCTTTATATCTATAAAACGCCAATGAGGAAATCCCTGTCACGCCGCTGTCAATGACCACCTTCGCAATCTGCTCCCGTTTTTCATACCATGGAAACATGGAATAACCACAATACGGCATATCCCCTGTCCCGGAGATTGTAAGTGTCCCCTCATCATCCAGCTCCCACGACAGTCCTGTCTCCAGAGTACCGCCGTCAACAATCGTCCCTACCATGGTCGTCAGGCTTTCGCCGTCACTGACCGTTTCGTCCACAGTCGCCTCATCGCCTTCCGCGGCATCTGAATTAACCTCACCGTCTTCCAACATATCCTGGTCGGGTTCCCCGCTTTCCGGAACATCCGAATCCCCTTCACCGCCTCCTGGCTCTTCAGGATTCGCTTCCTCTGCCTCCGTTTCCTCCCCACTGGATTCATCCACTCCCGACACATCTTTATCCGGCTCTTTTTGCCCTGGCTCATCCGGATTTTTCTCCTCATCTGCAGCCTGGCTGTCATTGCCCTCTGCTTCTGTCCCCTCTTCGGAGCCATCCATATCCGATTCCTCTGAATCCGGCTCAGCAGCGTCTGAAGATTCCCCAGAATCTGATCCGGCTGGATCCGACGATTCCTCCGAATCCAATCCGGCTGTATCTGACGATTCCTCCGAATCCGGTCTGGCTGTATCTGACGATTCCTCCGAATCCAATCCGGCTATATCTGCTGCTTCCTGATTCCTCTCATCATTCATGTCCGGCATGCTATCAGTTTCTGGCTCTTCGGTAGCATTATCTTCATCCCCTCCTGCGGTTACTTCTCCGGTTTCCCCCATGGCGGTTTCATTCTTTCCCATTTCAACAGCCGTTGAAGGCTCTGACGCCTTTGTCGGCAAAACCGGCAATGCCAGCAATGCCGCCAGCAATAGCGCAAGACTACGTTTTTTGATTCTCATTTTCCTATCCTCTCCTCACTGTTTCCTGCCACATAAGGCTTCAGTATCATTAGGCCCGATAGCTGGCACAAGTCTGTTCCAATCCACATTCCCATCTATCAGATGTACATACAGTATCGTTGCATCTCCTACCCTGGCCTATTATCCGGCTTTGACCCCCAGATGCACGGCATCGACATCATCAGAAGCACTGCCATACCTCGTCTCATCGATTTCATTCCCTGAAATCCTCCTTTCTTTTTCCTGTGTCCGCTTTATTCTACCACTGGAATCACGATTCTCTGGCCCGCGTAGATGCGCCTGGGATCGAAGATCAATTCCCTGTTAGCCTGATAAATCCTCTCCCACAGCATCCCGTTTCCATAGACCTTTTTCGCAATAGTCCAGAGGTTCTCGCCCATCATGACCGTATAAATCCTCCCCTTAGCACCGGTCAGCGCGTCTCCCGCCCTATCCGAATCCGCCAGGCGGATTACCAGCTTCTGACCCGGATAAATCCGGTTTGGATTCTGTATCACTGTCATATTGTCTTCATATATCCTTCTCCAGAACGCCCCGGTGCCATAGAACCGGAAAGCGATGCTCCACAGACTGTCCCCGGGCTGCACCGTATATATGATAGCCTCGGACACCTCCGCATCTATCATATACAAATCATCCGTGCCGGAACTGAATCCTCCTCCGAAATTGCTTCCACCATTTCCGGAACCACCGTTTCCTGTCTGGTTCCCTGCCTGTGCCACCGTATAATTCTGGGCAGCACGCCTTAAATCCTCCTTGTCCGAGGTGCGGAATTCAATGCCAAGTGTATGGCTTCCAGCCCCTTTATCTGCCAGCGTCTGGTTCTGGACAGTGATCCTGGTGCTGCCGGCCTCCGAATCGTAGTCCTCACCCTCCACCAGCCTCTCACCGTCCAGGTACACTGCCCGGAACTCGGCATAGTCGCCCAGCGAGACCATGGTCTGGCTGCCGCCGGCCCATGTGTCCAGAGCGATGTCCTGCACCCTCTGAACAAGGTCATAGCCGGGGTCTGTAGCTACGCTGACATTCCCGTCCGTATTATCTTTTACAATCAGCGTCAGCTGTGCGTAGGAGGGCAGGAATTCCGGCCTGCTGAATGTGGCCTTGACCGTAATGCTGAATTCTCCTGCTTCCAAAGGCACGCCGTATATCTCGCCGGTAGCTGGGTACATCTCCAGCCCCCGGGCCAGTTCTCCCTCTACCACGGCGAAAGTGACCTTGTTCCATTCGTATTCATTGTTCGTCTCCACCGTATAAGAATAAGGAACATATTTGACTCTGATCACGTCGTCCATGTTCAGTTCCGTAGAGGTGGTGGTAATCCTGGGGTTGCTGGAATATCCTGTGAGCACAATGTATACCGGTTCCTGTCCGTCCGCCGTGATTTTCAGGGTACCGCTGATTTCGCCCTCCCCGTCCGGAACCAGACGGACTTTGCCAAGGTTCGACATCACGTCCGAAGCCTCCTGGCCCTGGCCGGGAACCCTGTCAAAGGCCGCCAGGGCACTTTCCACAGGATGTGAGTCGTCCAGTTTCACATTCACGGCATCCAGAATCTCTGCATGGATTCCGGTGAGCTGCGTATCGCCCAGGTTGGCGATGAGGATGTCGTGCTGGTTCTGGAAGTAGTCCGTCAGGAATATCTCCCGCTCTGCAGGTCCGTTTACGAAGAGCTTGGGGCCGGATTCTTTTTTTACGAAAGTGACTGTATATCCCCAATCCGTCTTCGGACTGGTGGCCGGGCCTGGCATTGCAGAGGATTTGGTGGAGCTCACTAGACTGTATATGATACTCCCTTTGGAGAAATCCTGTACAGTCTGGCCGGATGTCAGCCGTCCCCCTGAGCTCAAGACATCCATATTGGCGCTGACCTCGAATGTGGGAATCAGGCTCGCCAAGTCTGTATTGCTATCGTTTATGAACAGGGTCTGGTAGTGGTTCTCATATAGCGGGTCGAACAATGTGTCCAGAATGTTCTGGAAGGTATTTTCGGCTATGTAGATGTCGCTGTATTGGCTGTGGCCTACGGCGCCGGTTACATGGAACCAGATGTCGGCAGGTTCTGTTGTACCAGTATCGCGGCGCTCTATCAGGACGCTCTCGCTCATATTCAGGGGGAGCTGGGTGATTTCTGTGTCGTTCGGGAGGTGCCAGGCTGTATTAGCTATGGCAGGAAGGGCTATGGACTGTGTCAGGTTGCGCGGGGTCTGGATTGCAGTCATCTTGTTACAGTCACTAAGCATTTTTTCCACATTTGTCACATTTCCCATGTTGAAGCCGCTTAAATCCAGACGGGATAAGCCAGAACCTGAGAACATTTCGCTCATATCTGTAACATTGCCTGTGTCAAAGCTGCTTAAATCTATAGTGGAGAAATTACAGTGCGTAAACATCCCCCTCATGCTTGTCACATTACTGGTATCAAAATTATCCAGCTTCAAGCTCTGTAAATTACTGCAGGCAGCAAACATGAATTGCATATCTGTTACATTGCTGGTATCAAAGCTTCCCAAATCCAGGCTGGTCATACCTTGGCACATGTCAAACATGAGGCGCATATCTGTTACATTGCTGGTATTAAAACTACTCAAATCTAAGCTAATCAGACTACCACAAGCAAGAAACATGAAACCCATATCTGTTACATTACTAGTGTCAAAGCTACTCAAATCCAGGCTCGTCAAGCTTTTACAACTCCAGAACATGCCATACATATTTGTCACATTGCGCGTATTAAAACTGCTTAAATCCAAGTTCTCCAAGTTGCTACAACCAACAAACATACACTTCATGCTCATCACATTGTCAGTGTTAAAGGTAATCAGATTCAAGCTGCGCAAATTTTCGCAGTATGCAAACATATATTCTAACTTCATCACATTGCTTGTATCGAAACCGCTCAAATCCAAGCTGGGCAGACTTTTACAGTTTGAAAACATATGATTCATGTTTACCACATTACCAGTACTTAAACTGCTCAAATTCAAACTGCTTAAACTCTCACAACCACTAAACATAAATTCCATATCTGTTACATTGCTGGTATCAAAGCCGCTCAAGTCCAGACCGGACAGATTTTTACAATCCCGAAACATGCTATTCATATTTGTCACATTACCGGTATCAAAACTGCCCAAATCCACACTCACCAAGCTCTTACAGCCCAAAAACATACTATTCATATTCGTTGCATTGCTGGTGTCAAAACTGCTCAAATCTAGGCTAATCAAACCTGAGCAGTTCCGAAACATACCATCTGTGCTTATCACATTACTGGTATTAAAACTGCTCAAATCTAAGCTGGTCAAGCTACTACAGCCATTAAACATCCAACTCATGCTCTTCGTGTTACTGGTATCAAAACCGCTCAAATCCAGTTCTGTCAAACTACTGCAACCAGAAAACATTGCATTGTAGTCTGTAGAATTCGTCATTGTTAGATTTGAGAAATCTATAGACTTCAAATTCGTCAAATCCGAAAACAAAGAACCTAATGATCCCTCAATCTCGCAATTTACAAATCTGACATGTTCAGTATCCATAGGAAGGGAGCTTTGTTGATGGACCACAGTAACTGTTCTTCTGCCTCTGCCTGTTATTACTGTCGTCATCGTATCCGCATCATATATCCAGCGAACCATCTCATTGGTTCCGTCCACAAACCCGAATTCTGTTCCTTCCTTTGTCAAAACCATATTCGCATAGCTTTCAGTCAATTCCTGTGTCAGATTTCCTGCTGTGTCAGAGTAAATAGCAGGTAAGCTGATGGTTTGCCAGCCAATTACTTTAGGAGTATATAAAGTCGCTAAACTGTCACAACCTAAAAACATTTCCACCATGTCCACCGCCACATTACTGATATTAAAACTGCTCAAATCCAAACTTGCCAAATTACGGCAACCACTAAACATCATTCTCATGTCTGTTACGTTTCCAGTATCAAAACTGCCTAAATCTAAGCTTATCAAATTGCTGCAATCCGAAAACATGCCCACCATATCTGTTACATTTTCAGTATCAAAGCTTCCCACTTCCAAGCTGCGGAGATTATTGCACAACGAAAACATGCTATTCATATCTGTCACATTGTTAGTCTTAAAACTGGTTAAATTTAGGCTCTCCAAGTTGCGACAGCTATCAAACATCGCCGCCATATCTGTTACATTTCCAGTCTCAAAGCTTCCCAAATCTAAACGCAATAGACTTTCACAGTTCGAAAACATATTTCTCATACCTGTTACGTTTCCAGTATCAAAACTCGTCAAATCTAAATTCACTAAACTGTGACAACTTGAAAACATATCCCCCATTCCTGTCACTTTGCTAGTGTCGAAACTGCTCAAATCCAGGTTCGTCAGGCTGCTGCAACCTGAAAACATACACTCCATTTCTGTCACATTGCTGGTGTCAAAGCCACCCACATCCAGGCTTGTCAAGCTACTGCAGCCTGAAAACATGCCAAACATGCTCGTCACATTACTGGTATCAAAGCCGCTCAAATCCAGGCTTGTCAGACTACTACAGCCTGAAAACATACCCCACATATCTGTCACTTTTCCAGTGTCAAAACCACTCAAATCCAAGCATTTCAGACTACTACAGCCTGAAAACATTCCCCACATCAGTGTCACATTACTGCTGTCAAAACCACTCAAATCCACGCTGGCCAGATTGCCACAATCAGAAAACATCCTATCCATTCTTGTCATTCCTGTCACCTCGACCCTTGCCGAAGTAATAGAATTCCTGTAGTCCGCCCACAAATTGGAATTAACATCAAGATTAGTACTATAATCCCCCGTCCCGCTAACAGTCAGCACCCCATCAGAATCAAGCGTCCATGTAAGATTCCCATCAGCACCGCTAGCTACGATATTCTCCGCATAGACCACAGGCAAATCTTCAACTAAAGGCTGCCCGGACTCTGTCTCTGTGTCCAGCCCATCCTCCTCTGAGCTGCTGCCATCCGTCTGCACAGTGTCCCCATCACTCTGTACTTCGTTACCGTCTTCTGACTTATCCTCCTCTTCCGAGCCATCCACAGGCATCTCTTCCAAATCTTCCAAAGCGTCATCCGGCATTTCAGGAGAACCCTCTTCATCCTCTGCCGCAGACGGCTTCTCCGTCACTCCATCGTCCAGGGCACTGTCTGTAACATCCCCAGTCTCTTTCTCACTTTCGTCACTGCCACCGTCTGCACTATCAGAGGAAGGCGATTCCATCTGCGCATCACTGTTCTCATCTTCTGTAGTCCCCAGCGATGTCGCGCCATCCTCAGCGTCAACCGCTCCCCCAGCCAAATCCTCATCCGTCAGTTCGTCTCCGTCCACCGTCTCCCCAGCTTCCGGCCCAGTCATCTCTGCTCCTATTGCTGTCTCTTGTTCCTTATCGGCCTCCGCTGCCTCCGCCACCAATATCCTTTCCACAGACATAGGCGACCCAGGCAAAACCAACAACACCGCCAATAATACTGCCAAGCCTTTTCTTACAGCCTTCATCTCTAAGCCCTCCTCATTTTCTGATTGCAATGCCTTTCTTCTATATGTATATCATCCTCAGGCAATCCTCAAATGCCCCATATCGCTGTCCTTTCCATTCCCTTACCTCACTTCATCAACGCCCCGCTCCCGGATTCCCTAATCGAGTCTCCACCCTTTCGAATCAATCCCTCCCCCAAAGCAACCAGCTCTTCCAGGGAATACAGACGGCTCTGCCGTAGGCTTCCTGCCCCGTCATCGAAGACAAGAAGGTCTCCCGCCACATCGCAAAGTCCCGGCAGATATGCAAGTGCCTCGAACCGTCCATTCATCAATAGCCCATACCGCTTCCCCTCTGCATCAATATATTCCGTGATGAAATAATCCCCCATCTCCGTCACATAAGTCAGATATCCATCCGTCTCCAGCACCGCCACTTCCCTGCCGGAGCCCGCATCGTACACCACCGGCTTATCGTGCAGGCCAGAGGCAATCCGGTAATCCCCTACGAAGAATTCCTCATATAAGTCCTTAGCGGGTGCCTCCCCAGCCGTTTCGGACAGCAAAGCGCCATCCAAGGCGCTATAACAGCGGCGGATACCGTCATACCAGATGACCTCCAGCCAGGAATCATCCCCCTCCCGTCTGAATTGCTGGTCATATATCTTATCCGCATCCGGCAGCTTCTCCTTTGCCAAAAGCTGCCCCGACATGTCATAGATGCGAAAGCCCTGATAGTCGAACAGCATGGCTGTCTTCCCATCCCCGCTGACCCGCGCCTCATCATGGACATCCCGGGCATCGTATCGTGCCAATTCGGCATCCTCATGGCCCTCCAGCGCCATAACCCGCAGGGCAGTCTCCGTGCGGTTCCCGATTACGGCATAAGGCCCGGCCAATGCCAAAAAGTCCGCATTCTGGTTCCCGCTCTCCGAGGACATCAGCGAAGCTGCATTATTATAGAAAGAAAAGCCATTGTCCTCCGTGGCTATCAGGGCATGCTGACCGTCCGCAGCGAAATTCGTCATGCCCAAGCTACCTGTATAAGCCGTCTCTACCTCTTCCATGGTGTCCAGATTCAGTCCCGTCAGCACGTTGCTGCTCCCCAACCATATACCGTCCTCGCCGGCTTTCAGCAGAAAGCCATCCCGGGATTCCAGTCCCCCAGCGAATGCTTTCTCCTCTGTATCCACCAACCCGAACTGGGCGGTCGCCCCATTGGCTGCAAATGCGAAATACTTCCCGCAGAATCCCCCCTGGAACTGTACATAATCCGATTCGTCATAGAGAATCATATCTCCGTCACTGTCCCGCAGGTCGAAAATCATCAGCCCCCCGGAGGAGAAGCTCACCGCCAACAGACTCCCGTCCCCATTCAGGGCAAAAATATCCCTCTTCGGATCTGCGAAGATGTCATTGGACGCCACCGACATATGTTCCCCATGAAATGAGCATTCCCCTATCCTGGCACCGTCCTCCACACTGTACAGGAAAGCCATGTCCGCATCCCTGTCCACAGCGGCCACGACTTTCCCGTCTCCCGATACGGCCAGAGTAGTGGCCGCCTCCCCTGTCCAGACATCCGCTCCCGCGGACAGGTCATAGAGCGCCACGCCATCCCGTCCGGCATAGACTACATGTTCTTCGTCAGAAAAAAGGCAGTCCGACAGCGCGGACTCCCGCACCGGCAGAGCTGCCAGCCGCTTCCGACTGGCCAGGTCATATATGGCTGCCTCATACCCGTACACTACTGCCAGCCTGGTCTCCTCCGGCGACACTGCCATGTCGAAAGGAGCGCCGGGCAGCTCGATGGTATCCGCAGACTTAAATCCGTCTACCAAATCGTACACGCCCAGGGCATCCGTCAATGCTTTCTGGGCCTGGGCGGTGGCCGGGGCCTCCAGAATGCTCTTTCCCTTCGGAATTGCCTGCAGGGCCTGATCCACCGCGACCGAAACATTTCCCTGTGCCAGGGAATTGGCGGAGTATTCCGCCAGGGTCAGTGCCGCCTGACGCTGTTCCAGCTGCTTCAGGCCGACGAATGCCGCAGCTCCGCCTGCCAGGAACATCACGGACAGTACAATGGCCGAAACGGCAATCCTTCTCCTGTGGCGTATCGCACGTATATCCGTCCTGTAAAGATTCGCAAATGCCGCTTTCATCTGAGCCGCTGTCTGATAACGTTCCTCCGGATTTGGAGACATAGCCTTTGCAATAATAGCTGCCACCGCAGGGCTACAGTCCTGGGCTGTCAAAGGCTCTACCAATCTAGCATCCTGAGACGGTCTGCGACCGCTAAGCATATGATAAAGAGTTGCCCCTAGGCTATAAATATCAGAACGCACATCCAAAAAGACCGTGCCTTTCGCTTTCCCGGCACTCCCCTGTGAGGATAGTGAGCCTGTGGCCATAGCCACCGTCTCCGTGCCTCCAGACATACTAACCGGTATAGTCTCAGTCACATCGCCCTCTGCGAACCTCCTCTTTTTATACGCTCTATTCCTTGTCTGCTTCAGTTCCTTTCTTCTGTCGCTGGCGTACTCCATGGAATCTGCCTCTATTCCATAATGCTCGGGCGAGGCATAGCCACGGCTGAATCCCACCTTTACTGCGCCATTCTCTCCAAGTGCCAGCGCGATGTTAAAGTCAATCAGACATACATTTCCGTCCGACTGTAGCATGATGTTTGCTGGTTTAATATCTCCATGCAGGATACCGTGAGGCGGCCTGCCATGCAAATATTCCAACGCCTCCAGCAACTGGCAGGCCCATTTAATGACTTGCTTTTGCGGCAGATTCTCATTCCTGTTCAGCTTCTTGTCAATGCTCTCACCCTGGATATAATCCATGACAGTATAGACGACTCCGTCTTCCTGAACAAAGTCATAGACCTGGGGAATATAGGTTTGACTCAGGCTTTTCAGCATATCCACTTCCCGCCTAAGCGTCTCTGTCCCTACAGACAGGCTGCGCTTGTCCGCTTTCAGGACAATATCCTTATCCAGACGAATGTGCCGACCAAGATATACCACTCCGCCTCCGCCTGCACCAATCTGTGTCCTCAGCTCATATAGCCCTGCAATTATTTGAGGCATTTTCCATACTCCTGCTCAAGTATATTTTTTATTTTTTTTCCTGTCATTTTAAACATAATAGCACAGACCACCATACCTGCCGCCGCTACGCACATCACGGCAATCCCAGCATACAGCAGAATTTCGCTGCCTGACAAATAGTCCATTCCACTCCTCCATCAGTCGTCCATACATTGCACCGCAATAACAGAAATATTGTCTGTCTCGCCGCGTTGCTTACAGAGTGCCGTCAATGCCTCCAACCGATTCTCCATATCTGGATATGTGTTGCTGTTACAGAGCTGGCCGATTATTTCTGCCTCTGTAATGCGATGCCTGAATCCATCGGAACAGAGAAAGTAAATAGCCCCTTTTTTCGTATCGCCAAAAAACAAATCCGGATATACCTCCGCCTCCACCCCTATGCATCTCGTCAATACATGATTCATGGGAGCGCTCTCCGCCTGTTCTTTTGTCAGGTTTCCCTTATCCACTTCCTGCTGCACCAGTGTATGGTCTACTGTCAGCTGCCGTATCCCATATGATATAACCTCATAGGCTCTCGTATCACCAATATTCATAAGATAATACCGTTCCTTGGTCAAAAGCATCGCTGTTGCCGTGGTTCCCATTTTACAGCCATTTCCTATGCTGTATTCCAAAATCCTTGCATTGGCCTGCTCCACAACAGCAGTCCATTGTTTCCGGATAGTGCAATCAGCGATTGGGGGAGCCCACAGCTCTCTGACAAAATTTTCGAACCATCCTGAAAATGTCTGCACAAGGGTCGAACTGGCTATCTCTCCTTTTTCCAAGCCCCCCATTCCATCACAAATCACGGCAAATGCCAGAGTTCCATATGGCGTCTCTGCCTGTTCTGCGAATATCCTATCCTGATTGATTTTTTTGCAGATTCCTACGTCTGTCACAGCTGAAACAATAAAGTCCACTTCTCCACCGCCCATCAAAATAGCCTAAATTCAAACTCCTCATTCGCGATGCCAATGATAGTGCCATGGGACAGTTTCCTTTCCGCATTGTTGTTAATCATGGTCCCGTTTACATATGTATGGTTTTTAGAGTTTTCATCGACTATAAAATACTCTCCCTCTCTCGCCAGGATATGGCAATGGCTGTGACCCACAAACTTATTTTCTGGAATCGCATAATCCGAAGACTCCCTGCCTCTGCCAATACGAAAGATGTCTTTGTCCAACGGAATTCTCTCATTGTTTTTCAGCCTAATCAGATATGGCTGCATTTTCTGCATCCCCTCATCTGCTCCCATCAGGACGGTTCCTTCATTACTTTCTGTATCCTGTGAGAAATATTCCGTCTCTCCAAAACCCTCATTTCCTGGAAGTTGATTTTGCATTGCCGGCACTGCGATTGGCGCAGTTTCCTGGACATCTGCCACAAGGGACATTGCATGCTGCACCGGAACATCCTTAACATTTTCTAGGGAAGCAGAAAGGAAATTCTGTTGTCCCGGCACGGAAAACGATACCGCTGCGTCTGCTGTTTTCTGCTTGTGCCCTTTTTCTTTTTTAGCTTTTTTCTCTTTCGGAGGCTTTTTCTCTTTTGGCACCTTATCGGCAGATTCATTTTTTCTCTGCCTTTTTACTTCTTTTTGTTCTTTGTAGGCCTCTGCGTTTTCTTTGTTGTAATGCTGTAACAGATAAAAAAGTGAAATCCCCTTTTCCGGCACTGCCGATGGCGCAGCCCCATTGTCCTGTTTCTGTGGATTCGGCACCCCAAAATCGCCAAAATCTGGCGCTTTTACTTGTTTCGCCAAAATAGCTGCTGGTTTTGTCTCCCTTTCTGGTTTTGGTGCAAATTCCGGAGCATTTTCTCTCACCATAGGTTTCCGCGTATCATTTGTCACCTCCACAGAGCTGTTTCCAGGTGTACCTTCATTGCCCTTTTCAGATGCAAAATCTTGGGGTTGCCATTTCAATCTTTCCAGCAATTCCTTAAACTGCAGAATAGAAAACACACCTGTCCGGTTCAGGAAATTGATGATTTCCGCCACATAGTCGCAGTTCTCTGAAGCATCGAACCGTGTGGTGAACATAATGTTCTTAAAGAACATCGCAGCCTCTGTATTACCGCCGTTTACAATCTCCACAGGCACATAAATGACTTCTATGCTATAGTCTGAAACATTGACAAAAATGTAATCTGTGTCCAGCACAATCGAATTGATGTCCAGCATATACTCTTCTGCCTGAATCAATGCCCCCGCGATTTCCGCAAATACACTGACCAGCCGACTTCTGTTCACCTCACCGGAAAAAAACTGCTTCATCGTCACTTTAGAGGACACATTGTATTTCACGTATTTTCTTCCGTCAATTTGTGTAAATATGGACGGCACAAATCCCTGAATCCGATTGTTGGTAATCATGCCCAGTCCCATGGTATCAATTTCCATGTCTGTCAGGCTACAGCATAGATATGTATTTGTCCCCTGATTTTCATATGTAAATTCCATTTCGTCCCTCCATGCTACTCAATCTTTTTATTTCCATATTTTTGAGCAAACTGATTGCTCAAACTCTGATTGCCCTCCATTAAAGACTTGAAACTCATATTCTAACGTATACTTTACAACCAAATAGAGTTTTCCGTCCTTTACCCTAGACAAAGAAAAGTCCAGTCCGCCCACACCCCCTTTCACATGGTAGCGCTCCAATATCTGTTCTGCTTTGGAAGAATCTCCCCCAGTCAGGTATGCAATGAAGCGTGTGCGGATAATATCTTCGAATTCCCCCGAAATGACCTCATTTCCGCTGTCATCCTTGGCTGTGGCCGCTTTATGCCAACTTCTATAATCGGTAAAATCGCTGTGGCCATTCGTTGCCATTCCATACAGGGTATATATAACTTGGCCTATCGTCCCAGAATCTCCTAGCCCGGCATTCTCATAAGCGTCCAGAGCCAGGCTGTCCGCCGTGGAAAGCAGGACATGAGCCATTTCGTTCCTTGCCTCAAACACCACGAAAAAGCTGTACATAAAGAGCATCAAAAACATGAATATCGTAAGGGCTATGCATGCTTCAAGCGAAAGCAGCCCCTTTTCTCTGTACTGTCTCTTTTCCATAATCTAATAACCTCTGTATATGACATGTTCTTTCATTTTCAATCCGGCAAAATCCGAAATAGGCATGAACTCATTTGTGGCAAAGCCGCCTGATGAACGTAAATATGTATAGCTTTCATCTAAGTTAAACGTATAAGTCCCTATGCCATTTAAAGCCGGCGATGCTGCATAATAAGCGGCCTCCATCTGAATCACATCTGCCAGACGGTTTACCATCTTTTCCCGGTTTTCAAACAACATAGCCAGAAGCAATGTCTTTGTGTAATCGAATGTCAACGAATCAATTACTTTAGGCGGCTGCTTTATACCGGAATCAGCAATCCCTGACTGATATGCATCTGCGTAATTCTGTGCAAAGCTATCACTGGCTTTTCCCACGCTCATGACTTTTACTACTTCTTTATATGCCGTATTCTTTTGATCCTCTGTCAGCTTCAATGTATAAAATTTCCCTATCAAATCCGTAACCCCACTAGGCGTAAGATAAAGCTTTGCTTTCCAAATCGGCACGGTCCCGCTGTTGACCAGAACCAATGTGTCAACAAATGGTTCCGCTATTATATATAGCAGATAGACTACAAAGGCTCCAATTCCGAAAGTCACGCTTCCGGCTTCCCCAGCAATGGAAGCCACCTCCGTATTCGTAATCACAAACCCGAAGTCAAAAAGGAACCTGATAAGCCACACATTGTTGAACACCCTTTCCTGGTTTTTCGCTTCCGATTTTTCGCCTTTCATAATATACTCTGTCTCTGCCCCATAGAACGCATATCCCTGAAGACCGCTTGCTCTATTTGGCAGCTTATAAAATGCCCCTGTCAGGGCCTTGCCCGTGTAAGTTGTCCTATTCGGAATGTTGTATGCCACGTATCCCGCCAGGAGGACTTTCTGTGCCACCGCTTCTGCCAATAAAGTAACGACATTTTTCGCAAACTCGAGCACATGCCCCGCCAGACTCAATACCGTGCTAATCAATGCTTTTATTTTGCCAAAGACGTTATACCAATGCCAATCCTCAAAACAATCCGCCAGTGCCGACACATCGTTCAATATCTGGTCTATGACGGAATCCGCCCCATTCCCATTGCCCGGCGCTAACGTCCCCCCAGAATAGCTGCCCAAAAGCTGCTTATAATAATCCGACTTCTGGCTGTCCTCCGTCTCATATATCGATTTCAGACAATACTGGCTGCCCTCACTTCTATTTTTCTCAGAAGGCAAGCCGCCTATGTTGGCGTACATTGATGCATCAATTGTAGATACCAGTTCCGGATCCACCCATGCGCTCAATGAAAACATTGCTTTAATGAAGCCTATCAATGCTTTTGCCAGTGCAAAAAAGGAAGATTTCATAATATCATTTGCCAAGTCTCCCTGCATCTCTTCCAGCCGTTCCTTCTCTATGGGAAATGCTACACTATTATCGTAGTATCCATCTGTGGCGGATAATTTAGTCTCATATCCGTCTGCTATCGGATATCCCTCCACTTTCCCTTTCAATTCTATGATTTTTGAATATAACTCATTGAATCTGTCTGCATAGTTTTCTACGACAAACTGGTTCAACGCATTCCTTGCTCCTGATTCTGATGCCTGCGCCGCTTTTAAAACCGTATTTTCATTATTTATTTCATCTTTTCTGGCATTAGCCTCCTCTATCTGATCTCCCCACAGATATGCCGCAGTGTTATCACCTCTCTCGGTCGCTGCCTTTTGGCTCTCCTTCATCTCATCTATTTCTTTGTTTATACCGCTTTTTTGATTTTCATAGACAGTCCCCGCAATATTGGTTATAAGATCCACCCCCGCGCCCTGTAATGCATTATAGGCATTTTGCGCAGCGACCACCCCATTCCCTGCTTCCTTTACAGCAGAAGCCATTGCAGCAATTTTTGAAACATAGGTAGCTTTCTTGTCCTCCACCACAGTCCTTTGCGCATCCAGCTTTCCCTGATATTCCGCAATGACCGCTTCCAGGTTCTCTTCTGCCCCGACTAGGTTCTCTTGGGCTTCCCCCAATTCCTCCTGCGCCTTGACATACTCTTCCAATTCCTCATGTTCCTCTTCAAACTGCTTCAATGCCTCCCGGTTATCCACCTGATTCCCGTTTTCATCTTTCTCATTCTTTAACGCGTTCCATCCCTCTGACGCATCAGGATGCTTTTCCGCCTCTTTGCTGATTGTATCATTACAGTCTGCAATGCTGGCATTTGCCTCAGACACCTTTTGCTGGCATTCGGACACCTTTTGTTTCATCTCGTCAATCAAAGCGTTATACTTCGTCACTGCAGTTTCAAAATCAGAGTATGCTGCAACATATCCCGATTTTGCATTTCGGCATGCCTCCAACTTATCGTCTGCTTTCTTGAATTTATCACTACAATCATCCAGCTTTTGTGCGCAGTTTGCCGTAGAGGTAAGCGAGCCAAGCAGACTTTTTGCAAACCCCATATTCTTCGACAGGCTACCGATGATATCATCTATGCAAAAGCCATCCATCACAAGCTTTGCCGGTATCGCATACTTTCCGTATTCAAATATCTCCGACAGCAATACGCTCGTATCTGCCAAAGGATAGATGCCCGTTGCCTCCGTCTCTGCGTTAAAATAAGTATTGCTAAGCGCTGCCGTATTCTGCTCCATATAAAACTGGAATGTCTCAGAAATCAGATTCTGTACCGTATAACCGCTGCCATGACCGGAAGTATTCTGGGACATCGCCAGCAGACCGAATCTGCTTCTCAAAAATTCATCATATGTCCCTAATGTGGAATTAGACGCATTGCACAGTGCCTCATCAAAGATTGCAACTGCGCTGTTTACTCTGGCCGCATTTATCAGCACTCCGCCGATAGAAGCAAATGGAAGCATCAATATCGCGAGAAAAAGCGAAATGACACCTTTCGTTCCATTGATATACCGGCGCATAAATCTATTCCTTTTTTTCCTCTTATAGTATCTTGCCATGTCTCCTCCAGACAAATCAGGATTGGAACTGGTTGTATGTTTTTACCAATGAATTAAGCAATTTCAATATACTGTCAACAATTCCTGTTCCTGCTGTATATGTTCCATCTGTCAGGACTTTTTCAAAATTGACAGTCGAATAGTAGTCCAATATGTCCGTGCAATCCGAACAAGCCAATATAGAATATGTATTTGTATCATACATTCCAAACATTTCCAGCGCCTCTCCGAAGGGAGTCTTATAGGTACATGTGACCGTCAGCTCTATATGCTTCCTAACGGCCGAATCCCTTACCAATGACAACTCTACATCCACGTCCTGAATCACTCCGCTGAAGTTCACCTTATCCAGCATATATTTTACATATTCCGTGGCACGCCTTTCATTGGCTCTCTGCAGAGCTCCATTTGTAAAATTGCGGTATAAATCCCTA
This sequence comes from uncultured Acetatifactor sp., assembly GCF_910585425.1. Taxonomy (GTDB): domain Bacteria; phylum Bacillota; class Clostridia; order Lachnospirales; family Lachnospiraceae; genus Acetatifactor. The sequence goes on from NZ_CAJUCP010000035.1 coordinate 23,073, forward strand.
CCGCTGACATCCTCCGTGGTCACATAGCCCATGATTATATCCGAAGTCGGATTGTTATAGGTGGATGCAATCTTTACAACTGCGTCATTTGCCACAATTGTAGTCGTGTAGCGCTGGTAATAGATAAATCCAATAGCCAGCAGCCATATAAGGACGAACATGGTAATCACCATGACGATAATGCCCTCCAACATTATCGCACCATTTTCCCGCAACCTTTTCTTCAGCATCGTCCCTCTCCTGTTTACCCTTCCGCAAATCGTAGTGTTATCATGTAATACTCCCCCTCCAGTTCACTGACAAAGCAGACGCCACCAGAGGTAAAATATCCCGCATCCAAGAAACGGCATTCGATTACCATTTCACCGGACTCGTTGATGAATCCCCACATCCCATCCATACAGACTGCCGCCAAGCCATTGGAGAAGCTTTTTGCCTTTTCATACTGGGGCTCTATCATCACTTTGCCTTTTTTGTCCATGAAGCCCCATTTTCCATCCTGGCCTTGATAAGCTATGCCTCCGTCAAAGCATACGTCCATATCACTACAGGAAATGTCGGCCACCTGTTCCGCTTTCTGGTTATACAATCCATAGGAACCAGCCCTTTTAGCCGTAAAGACTCCGTTATGGAGATATTCCCCGCTGCCATACAATTTGACATCCTCGAATACCGCAGATTCAATCTGACCCCCTTCTGTGTCAATCAGTTTCCAGCTACCATTTTCCCTCACCGCAGCAATTCCATTTGCAAAGGTCGATACGTCTTCATATTTGCTTAAAGAGAATTCTGAGGTCGAAATGTCATAATATCCCCAGCTTTCATCGTATAAAACAGGCACAATGCCATCCCCTGCTGCTTTAGCCGCCACTACATCCTTGTTGAGGATAGACTGCACTATATCTTTGTCGTCTATTATACGAAATTCTCCTTCCATCCCCACCAGCCTGACCAGGCTGTCTGCCACAGGACTGATTAAGCCATACTCGCAGTCCATCTCCCAGTCCCCTTTTGAATCTACCAGCCCCCATTTCTCCCCATTGGTCACGGCGCTGTATCCGCTGGGGCTGTACAGAACCTGTGTATGTACCCTGTTCCTGACTGAATAGGAATAGTGCGCCTGATTCCAAAATTCTTCCAGCTTCTCACTGGAAACCCCGGCTTTCTCCGCTTTTTCACAATAAGCATTGGCTGAACTATAATCCTGCGTCTCCAGGCAAAATCCTATCAGCTCTTCCCAGTTCTCTACCTTGTCCGACTGCAGATTCGCTGTCGTCTCCATGGCTCTGACACACTGCTTCTTCGTGACAACGCCATCCTCATAAGCCAATGCGTAGGCATCCCGCCACATGCGCCTTGCCTCTGGAGACTCCTTAATAGACAAAGCGCTCTCCAGAGACGCAATGGCTTTCTGATAGAGCCTGGCTTCCATCAAAACCTTTGCTTCTTCCATCCCTTTTTGATAGAGGGCATTTGCCTTCACGGCTCCCCCCGCCTGGGACACCCAGGCATATCCAACTAATACAAGCATGAATATCATCAAGACAATCCGTATCTTTTTCATATACGTACCTCATTCCACGTTTCCGTAATTATATCAATAAAAAGACGTAAAAATAGACACTATATATCCAATAAAGATAAAAGGTCCAAATGGCAATGATTCTTTTATCGTTTTTTTCTTTAATATTAGCAGGACGATTGCCGCCAAAGAGCAAGCGATGACACCGTAAAACAAAGTTCCTCCCACAGCATATATGCCACCCGCCAAAGCAAGCGCACCGAGCAGCTTGATATCTCCCATCCCAATGCCATTTTTCGTAAGCAACGCCACCATGGACATACAAGCTGTAACCAGGACTGCCGCCACCAGACTTCCCGCAATGTAAGATACAGCCCCATTCTGAGAGGTCAGATATCCCATGGCTAGGCATAGCAAGCCCACAACAGCCATCGCAAGCGGAAATATATTCGGAATCCTCTGTTCCCTGTAATCATTGCAAGCTGCACCAGTCAGGCATACCAGCGCTACCAGCATTTTCAGTCTGTTGATTAGCTCACCCGTATGCCTGAAAAGCATGACAATTGCTCCATAGCAGATTATCCCTAAGGTCAGGGAAAATAATAGGACCTGACGCTTGTCCAGATTTTTTTCCTCATCGCTTGGCGTCCCCATAATATGTAAAACTTTTATCTTATTTGCCAGTTCCGCATTCAGTGTACTGTATGCAACTAATACACAGCATATTGCCGCAGGTATCGCCAAGATATGATTCATAATTCCTCCATCAAAAAGCAGAAACTCAGCAGCACTCCGTAAACATCACAAAGTGCCGCTGATCATAAACCACATTCTACTTTATTGTAAAGCCATCAATAATTTCTTTCACCTGCGCTACAATCTGATCCTTGAATCCGATAAATATGCCTGCAAGAATGATGACAATTCCGAGGATAATCAAAATAGAGATAAAATTCGTATCTCCCTCCTCGTCATATAATGCATGCCGAATGCATGCCACTGCTCCGAGATACATCCTGTCCATCCAATATCCCAACATATCCTGCTCCTCCTTAAGTAAATAGTTTATTATACATGCAAAACTTATCGTTTTTACATATCATTTTAACGAACCGCTCTCCTCACATTCAAAAGCTCTGCATCGCAGCAGACATCACAATCAGCATAATCCCTAAGAACATAAGCGCAATAGGCATCAGCAGAGCGCTCGCGGCCTTTTCTCCCTTTTGAAGCATATTCTGTCGATACTTTGCCCAGAGTTCAGAGGACTGGTTTGCCAAAAAATAAGGCAAATCACCGCCTCCCCGCTCGATGCTCTGAATCAGCGCCGATGTAAATTTCTTTATCTCTTCTGAATTAATCAGAGCACCCATGTCATGGATGGCATCCACTTCCGCCTTGCCATTGTTCATCTCAGCACAGGAATTCTTCATCATGTCATAGAACGTTCCGTCTTTTCCATAGGCCACCATCTCCCAGGAATCGTGTAATGTCGCTCCCGAATTTACAATCAATGCTAGTTTGGACACAGCATTGGGAAATTCCAAATCACACTCTTCCCGGCGTTTTTTGACTTTCTCCTTTGTATATGTACCAAAATAATATAGTTCCAAAATGCATAGAATCATTCCCACCATGAGAAAAAAATTAGACATAGACCTGGTTGCTGCACCTGCCGCCACAAGGAACACCGCCAGACAAATATGTCCATAGGACAACATCTGTGCCCAGATTGCCCTTGCATAAAATTCACTGTATTTTCGGGAATAGTGTAGCGTGGTATCTGAACGCAAGCTCTCACCAAGCTTTCCCCGCAACTTGAATATCTTCATATCCTGCCAAGCCAGTCCCACACTATAGATGCTTTTCAGCGGAAAGTCGCCGCTGTCCAATACGTCCAGCAAATAGTCATATTTGCTTCCCCTGAAAAGCAGTATGATAAACAAAATCGTCAGCACTGTCCCTACCACCAAATATACAATACTCATATGTTCACCTGATATCAATTATCTTTTGTCCCCAAAAATAAGAAGCTACGAACAAGGCAATAGCTATTGTCGTCACCACCACGCCCAGGCCAGATGCCAGATTATCGGCAAAGCTGCTACTGACTCCTTTCAGCATGGCTACTAGCACTATAGGCATAATGCACATTGCATTATGCTGCAACTTATTAGACGCAAGCTTCGTCTCAATTTCATCCGCAATTGCGCTCTTGTCGCTGATAATGTCTCTCGTCTTGCGGATGACATCCTTGAAATTCCCGCCCATTCTATAGCAATTGCTTATGACATTGCTAAAGTTCTCAATATCTTCACTATTGCTTCTGGCCCCAAAAGCAGCTATCATTTCCTCCAATGTCCTACCATTTTCAAGCCCTGAGACAATCTCTGAGATTTCCTGTACTATAATTTCGTCTTCAGCATACTGATTCCTCATATCATCTTTTGCATTGACAAAGGCATCATTCACCGTGTTCCCTGCTGCCAAGGAAGCTGCCAAACCGTCCAGCATGTTCATAAACTGCTTTTCCAGCTTCTTATTCCGTTTTTCCTTCATTTTATCTCGCAGAACCGGAACAAAAAACCTTGCCGCAATGCATCCAATCATGCAAAAGACAACCGCATTGCTGATTAATGTGGCCAATGTGGCCTCTCCATCCACCTTGAACAGGCCTCCATAAAAAACAGTCCCAGCTATCCCCCCGGCCACAAAAGTCGATAGAAAAAATATTATCCTTTCTGAGACAGACAAATAATACTCGGCATAATTAATCATTTTGTTATTCAACGGAGAAGCTATATGCTTTGGCCCCCGTTCCGTCTTCTTACCCATATGGCTCCTTTCAGATTTCTTTCGTAATCCCGGCAAGCTGCAGTTTCATCGTATTTTTCATCGGGTTCTTCGTGCGGTTCAGCCTTCCTGAAACTTTTTGCGCTGTGCTCCTGTCATCCTCCTCAAATGTATACAGGGGATTCAAAAGGATGCGGCCGTTCTCATATCCTACAACCTCAGTGATTTCCATGGTTTTTCTTGATTTGTCACGCAGCCTTGATAGATGGATGATAACATCCACCGCTGAGGCAATCTGCTGGCGAATTGCCTCCAAAGGAAGTCCTTCCGCCCCCTGAAGCACCATAGTCTCCAATCTGCTCAGCATATCCTCTGTCGAATTGGCATGTCCTGTGGACAGAGATCCGTCATGCCCCGTATTCATTGCCTGCAGCATGTCCAGCGCCTCGCCTCCACGCACCTCTCCCACCACAATTCGCTCTGGCCTCATCCGAAGGGAAGATTTAATCAAGTCTCGTATGGTAATCTGGCCCGTCCCTGATGTATTCGCATTTCTGGTCTCAAGCCTGACCAGGTTTTCAACACCTACAATCTGTAGCTCGGCCGAATCCTCAATAGTGATTACGCGTTCGTCTTTCGGAATATAATTTGATAGTGCATTCAAAAAAGTGGTCTTTCCTGAACCAGTGCCTCCGCTGATGAAAATATTATATTTCGCCTTTACCAAAAGCTCCAGATTGTCCGCAATTTCCTTGGTGATGGATCCGTATCGAATCAGCTTTTCCACAGTCATAGGCTCTTTCGAAAATTTACGAATGGTAACAGTCGGTCCACATAATGCGATGGGAGGCAGCACAACGTTCACACGCGAGCCATCCGGCAGCCTGGTATCACATATCGGATTCGCCTGGTTCACTTCCCTCCCGGCAAGCCCTACAATCCTCTGGATTACATCCTCCAATCCGCGCTGGCTCTCAAACTGCTTATCCAGCTTATGCAACCGACCGTTCTGCTCAATAAAAATATTGTCTGATCCATTGATCATAACTTCTGTTATCGTATCGTCCTTGATAATGGAGTCCAGCAAGCCAAATCCGCGTATTGAACTATATATTTGTTCCACTATGGATATGCGCCGTTCTATTGGTATATAATGCCCCTGTAAATACCGTCCTGTAATCTCCTCTACCTTCTCTTCCAATGCTTCGTCTGACAACTGGCTTAAAGGAAGATTATCCGATATATATTTTTTTATTTCATTTACAATCTGCTGTTCTTTATCAAACTCCAAATCAGTCATCATCTATCCTATATCCCTATCATAGCTCTCAACTATTCAAAACTATGAAATGAGTCCATTTCCGAAAGCTTTGCGCACAATTGTTCCGCTGAATATGCCTCGAATCGTTTAATTACTCCAGCCTCTCTGAGATTTGTCTGTTCAATCTTTTGAGAAGTTCGACTGCTGAACCGGTTATACAAAATACTGATGCCATACATGTATCGCCTCTCTTCCTGTTGCTCCAGAATCTCTATCGCCTGAATCATCTTCTCTGTCTTGCCATTCGCTATGTCACTGCCATCCGACACAAGCACTACATCATCGCAACATCCAAACAGCACCATCTCTTCCCTGCCAAACGGTATATCTATATCTAGAATCACATAGTCAAATCCGCAAGGCGACCTCAATTCCTCAATAATCCTCTTTATCTCTTCTTGCTTTAACTCAAGCATGTCCAATGCTGTATTTGACACTGAAAAGAAAAACACACCTGTTGCGTCCTGTTTTATCAGGCTTTCCAGCTTCAAGGACAGATTCGCTTTCCGGCTTTTCACTGCATAAATGATATCGCTGAAATTGCCCTGGCCTTCTCCGTGGAAATAAGAATCCGCTTTTCCGAACGTTTCAAGGTTCAGGTAAACTGCTTTTTTCCCTTTTCGCGCAAAATAAATCGCGCAGGCTGCTGCTGCTGAAGAACACCCTACCCCACCAGAAGCCCCTGTGAATAGTATCACTTTTCCTTCTGCCGACATTCCATTTCCCGTTATAGTTGCCGCGTTTTCAGAAAAAATATTCAGAATCTGCTTATAAATCAACTCCGCTTTCTGGAATTTACAAAGTACAGGCACCCCTCGCAACGATTCGATGTCTGACGAGTCTACCAGATATGCAAAGCCACACCTCGCCGGAACCTTTTCTATATCAATCAGAAATGAATCACTGGAAAGAAAGACATCTATTCTGGATTCCGCCAGAATTTGGAAAATATTTTTGTCCGTTGTAAAAGAATGAACCTCTAGCTTATCTGTGTACTTTGCATTGAAGACTGCGCTGATACGGTTCAAATAAGATATATCGCTTTCTAAAATGGCCAGTCTGATTCTCATAACGTCACCTCTCCATTGCCAATACCTGATACTCACCCCATCCTGCCGCTAACTTCCATTCCTCTAATCTGAATTTTAAACCTCATTCCGGGAATAATCAGGATAACCAAGGGATTTCTTCCAACAAATATGTATGGATATCCATACATATTTGCACTCATTATACTCGGATATTCATACATAGTCAAGTCAATTTTTTCAACATACAATGAAAAGAAAGCAAAGGAGTTTTCTATTGTGATAAGCTATGCGCCATTGTTCGAGACAATGAAACGAAAGAAAATAACTTCCTACCGATTGGAAAAACTTGGCTTTTCAAGGGCCACATACTACTCAATCCAAAAGGGCAACAGCGTCTCCACCAATACCATCAACCAACTGTGCAAAATTTTAAAATGCAATGTAACGGATGTTATAGAATTCATCAATGAGGATGAAGATAATCAATAAAATCAACAATCTCTTAATTTCCTAATGGTCCAAATAGGTATTGCTGCTTTCGTATAACCCCAAGTACACATTTTTACACTACTTTCCTGTGGTACGGCAGATTATCCTTCCAGATACCGTATATGAAAAGAACCTTTTCATGAAAATTCCGTCTATACTGAGAGAATTCCCACGCACACCCGTCTAACAGACAGAAAGGGGGAGAAATCAATGGACAACGGTGCAAGTAGCTACCGCCGTTTCCTTGATGGTGATGATGAAGGTATCGTCGAGATTATCAGAGATTACAAGGACGGGCTGATTCTGTACCTGAACGGCTTTACACAGGACATCTCCACCGCGGAGGAGCTGATGGAGGAGACCTTTGTGAAGCTGGCCACCAGGAAGCCAAGGTTCATGGGCAGGAGCGCTTTCAAGACATGGCTCTACGCCATCGGCCGCAATGTGGCCATGGACCATCTCAGGCACAGCGCCAGGCTCTCCCCCAGGCCTACGGAGGAGCTGGAGCGGCTGGCCGGGGAGGAGGAGAGCCTGGAGAAGTCGTATCTGCGCACAGAGCGCCGGATCCTCCTGCACCAGGCCCTGGGCAGGCTGAAGGCCGAGTACCGGCAGGTCCTGTACCTGGTCTATCTGGAGGGCTTCGACAACGGGGAGGCCGCGGCAGTCATGCATAAGAGCAGACGGCAGATTGAGAATCTCGTCTATCGGGCGAAGCAGTCGCTGAAATCAGAGCTTGAAAAGGAGGGCTTTGTATATGAAGAATTATAGGGAAGTGGCGGACGCTGTGCTGGAGCGCAGGGACGCTTATCGGAAAGCGAAGGAACGCAGACGCAATATCGCCATGCGGGCGGCGGCAGGGGGAGGTGTTCTCTGCCTCATGGCTCTTTTGCTCACGAAATATGGCAACGGCGGCATGCATCCGGACGGTGCCGGGGTGCCCTTGTCCGATTCCGATGTCTATTACTCCGTATCAGACAGCGGCACTTCTAATGCCCATGGTTCCGACGGTCTGGCAGGCTCGGGCAGCACGACGTACGGCGGAGGAAGCCCGGCAGCCCCCGGGGAACACGTGATTGACGGCAGCGATGCCCCGAATGCCTCCCTCCCGGCCTCAGGCCAGGAAACCACATCCAAAGAGGACAGCGGAATGCTCCCCGTCAGCTACAGTTCCCTTCCCCTTCCCCAGGGACAGGTCATGCCTGACATCCTGTTGGAATATGCCGCCTCCAGCCAGTCCACCGCGGATGTTCTGCCCTTCAGCGAAGAACTGCTGGCGGAGAGCAGCGCTATCCTGGAGGGGCGGATTACGGACATGTACCTCAAGCGCTACACCTACGACACATACAATGACAAATTCGGCCCCAGGGAGGTCTACCACAACCAATCCTCCTCTGTGGTATATGAGCTTACTGTGGACAAAGTATGGTATGGGGACGAATCGCTGACCGGCACTTCCGTGCTGATTGAGGACGACATCTATCTGATAGACTCCTACTTCTCCCTGAAGGTGGGCCGCAGCTATGTCATCCCCGTCTGCGATTTAGCCCCGGAGAAACAGATATGGGAAGAATACGCCAGAGGCGACCTGACAAGGGACGGCAGGTACACCACGCTTTACCCCCATCATCCTCAGATCGAGGTCACCTCGGACGGGGATTATATCGTCACCACAGACTGGGAGACACTCTGCCCTGAGGGAGCCAGCCCCATCCGGCTGGACATCCCCGAGAACAGCTTCGTGGAATACCATCCCGAAAACAAAGCGGGCGAAGACGGCCTCATCACTACGGAATGGCGGACGCTCCTCCTCTCCCCATACGACATGGTCTACTATTATGATAAATTGAAGCTGGTGGGAGCCGATGAATTCTTCATACAGCTCAACCGTCTGATAGACCAGCTGCCATGAATAGCATATATGAAAAATCTCGCAGTTCCTGCATCTTATACTGCTTAACGATTTCACTTGCCGTGAAACCAGACTGCATAACGCTGACTGGTTCATTCGCATGATTACATTAGGCAGCATTCAGCGTTATGCAGTATAAAACAGGAACTGCGGACATTTTACCGGATACATATCGAAAAGCCATCATATATCCCAACAGGTATATCCTCTCCAAAAGCATATTGTTCTACAGTATCCTTTTCGAACGAATACACTGTCGTCATCCTCTTGTCCGGATCGACAATCCAATACTCCCTGACTTCCGCGGTACGATATTGGAATAGCTTTGTCAGATAGTCCCTCGGTTTGCTGCTCGGCGACACTATCTCGATAATCCAGTCAGGCGCCCCATGGCATCCGCTGTCGTCTAGCTTGGCTAAATCACAGATTACCGAAATATCCGGTTCCAAATAATTGATATCGTCATCCTTTAAAAATACGGCGAATGGAGCAGCCAGCACCTCGCATTGTCCATTATTGCTTCGAATATAATTATATATCTGATTATGCAGATATCCCGAAATACGCTGATGCTTCCATGTCGGTGGCGCCATATAATAGATTTTGCCGTCAATCAGCTCCGCACGTTCTCCATCAGGCAATGCAAAAATATCCTCTATCGTATAGATTTCTTCTTTTCTAAGTGCATCCATAGCATCCACCTCCTTCTCTTCCATAATTATGTTACCATAATTACACGCTATAATCAACAAAATCTGAATCCTGCCATGGCGAATCATGCCTTCAAAATATCGCTTGCTTACAAATCCTATCCCACGCAGAAGGAGCCGGGACAAAAGGAGGAGATGGACTATCAGCAGATTACCATACAGGAGCTGTCCCTGCGGGCCCAAATCAACCGCAAGACATTCTACCTGCATTATGCTTCCATGGACGACCTGCTGCACAGGGTGCAGACCGACACCCTGAAACGCTTCCTGGAACCGGTGAAAGACGCGAAATTTCCCCGCGACCTGGAGAAAATAGTACGCAACTGCTATGAATTCTCGGAGTCCTCCGATAAGCTGGATGAGAAGATTTTGAACAGCAAGGGGCACTTCCCCATTGCCGAAACACAGCTTGAAAGCGGGGACATTTCCTACTTTGCCGAAGACTACGACCGATATCCTGCCGACAATCGGCTCTATCTGCACATCTATATCAACACTTGCCTGACGAGCATTTACAGGCAATGGGTCAAGGGCGGACGAAAAGAGCCCATGGAGGACATGATACAGCTTACCATCCGCCTGATTTCCCACGGTCTTTTATCCTAAGGAATTTTCCTGACCAAGGCCCTCTGAGGGAGGGCAGCAGCTAGGTGCCCTGTCCGAGCCTTTCCACGGAGAGCAGTCACAGGCACACCGTCCTGCCCTGCCGCCCCGATTCCTTCAGGTCAATCAGCCGCTGGTTCTCCGAGCCCCGGAAGGCCAGGCGGAGGTTCTTCCGCTCCTCCACGAACTCGCCGTCCACCAGTACGTCTATCAGAGACAGAAGCTGCGTCACCTCCCCGGCTCCAGGCCCGCCGCCCTGGCTGTCAGCCCCGCCGCGGTCCTCCTCCGGGCGCTTCTGCGCGCCGCAGGCACATGCATCCCGCTCCTCCCTGGCCCAAGCCAGCAGATCCTCCTCATAGCGATACCCCGTATAACACCAGATATCCTTCCCCGGGTACCGCTGGCGCACCGTCTGCAGGAGCGACAGCACCGTCCCCCGGTTCTCCGGCTCCATGGGCTCCCCGCCCAGGAGGCTCAGTCCCCGGATATAATCAGGAGCCAGCGCCTCCAGAACCTCCTCTTCCGTCTCCCGGGTATAGCGCTGCCCGAAGCCAAAATCCCAGGCCTCGCTGTTGAAGCATCCCTTGCAGCGGTGGGTACAGCCGCTGACGAACAGGGACACCCGGATGCCCGGGCCGTTAGCCACGTCTGTCTTTTTGATCGTCGCATAGTTCATAGATGCAGCACCCTCGATTTGATTTCCTTTGTCTTGCCCGCGTTCCAGAAGTTCTCCCCCAGGTATCCGCAGGTCCGCCTGGTGACGTTCATCTTGGAATGGTCCTTATTGTGGCACTGGGGGCATTCCCACTCATTGTCCTCATTGACCTGAATCTCTCCGTCAAATCCGCAGACATGGCAGTAGTCGGACTTCGTGTTGAACTCGCCGTACTGGATGTTGTCGTAGATGAAGCGAATCACTTCCTCCACGGCCTCCACATTGTTCAGGAGGTTAGGCACCTCCACATAGGAGATGGCCCCGCCCAGGGACTTGTTCTGGAACTCGCTCTCGAAGCGGAATTTCGTGAACGCGTCGATGGGCTCCCGGACATCCACATGATAGGAATTGGTGTAATACCCCTTGTCCGTCACATTGGGGATATCGCCGTACTTCTCCTTGTCGATGCGGGCGAACCGATAGCACAGGGTCTCCGCGGGCGTCCCATAGAGGCTGAAGCCTATCCCCGTCTCCTCCCGCCATCTGGCAGCCGTGTCCTTCAGATGATCCATGACCCGCAGGGCGAACTCCTTGCCCTTGGGGTCGGTATGGCTGCAGCCCTTCATGAGCCAGGTCAGCTCATAGAGGCCGATATAGCCCAGGGACATGGTGGAATAGCCGCCGTACAGGAGCTTGTCAATCTTTTCGCCCTTTTTCAGGCGGGCGATGGCCCCGTACTGCCAGTGGATGGGGCTTACGTCGGACACCGTGCCCAGCAGGGCCTTGTGGCGGCACATCAGCGCCTCGTAACACAGGCCCAGCCGCTCGTCCAGCCGCTTCCAGAAAATCTCCTCATTGCCCTCGGAGACGATGCCGATCTGGGGAAGGTTCAGGCTGACCACGCCCTGGTTGAACCTACCCTCCCATTTGTAATTCCCGTCCTCGTCCTTCCAGGGGGACAGGAAGGAACGGCAGCCCATGCAGGAGAACACATTGCCCTCGTAATTCTCCCTCATCTTCTTGGCCGAAATATAGTCCGGATACATGCGTTTGGCCGAGCATCTGGCCGCCAGGCGGGTAACATAGTCGTACCTTCCGCCTTTTAAGCAATTGTTCTCGTCCAGCACATACACCAGCTTGGGGAACGCGGGTGTCACGAAGACTCCCTTTTCGTTCTTCGTCCCCTGCAGACGCTGGTTCAGAATCTCCACGATAATCCGGACGGTCTCCTCCACATACTCGTCCCCATCGTCTATATGCAGGAACAAAGTCACAAAAGGCGACTGTCCGTTGGTCGTCATCAGGGTGTTGATCTGATACTGGATGGTCTGGACGCCGGAGCGCAGCTCGTCCTGGAGGCGCAGCTCCACAATCCGCTCCTTGTCCGCGGCGTCCAGCCTGTCCCCGAACTCCTCGTCCAGCTGGGCGGTGAACTTGTCCTTGCTCTTGCGCAGATATTTCCCCAGGTGCTTGATGTTCACGGACTGGCCGCCGTACTGGTTGCTGGCCACCGCCGCGATGATCTGGGTGGTGACGGTGCAGGCCACCTGGAAGCTCTTGGGGGACTCTATCATCTTTCCGTTGATGGATGTCCCATTGTCCAGCATGTCCTTGATATCGATCAGGCAGCAGTTGAAGATGGGTTGGATGAAATAGTCCGCGTCATGGAAATGGAGCACGCCGTTATCGTGGGCCAGGGAGATGTGCTCCGGCAGGAGCATGCGCCTGGTCACGTCCCGGGACACCTCCCCTGCGATATAATCCCGCTGGGTGGAGGCCAGGCGGGTGTTCTTGTTGGAGTTCTCCTCCGCCAGCTCCTTGTTCTCGTTGCGGATCAGCTTCAGGATGGACTCGTCCGTAGTGTTGGACTTACGCAGGAGGCTGCGCTGATAGCGGTACACCATGTACTTCTTGGAGAGGACGTATTTATTGTGCTGCACCAGATGCTGCTCTATCACATCCTGCACATGCTCCACCGCCTGCAGCTCCCTGCCCTCGTCCTGCACGGCCGTGAGGATCTCGTCCACCAGGGCCTGGTCAGCCCTGTCCCGTTCCTCTACCTCGTTGTTCGCCTTCTGGATGGCCGCTACAATCTTCTCCTCTTCGTAGGGCACCACGCGCCCGTCTCTTTTCTGAATCCTCATACGCTCTCCGCTCCTCATGAATGCTCCTCTTCATTATGAATAATCTTCTTCAATGAATGCCCGTCTTCATTGCCACACGCCGCATACAGAAAGCCGCACCGCAAGTGCAACGGATACGGCCGTTTTCTATATCTTGTGTTCACTGTCGGACTTTTTGTCTATATTTTGTATCTCACATTATAATAGACAATCCGGGAAAAAGCAAGGGCTTATTTTATCCATTTTGAATGTTGCAAAAGAACAGGGGGTACATTATAATGAATGGCGAAGGGAGGTGCCGTACTTTACCGTATGCGCATGCGAAAATGGATTTTTTCCGCAATCGGCGGACTGCTCTGTGCCTTCTGCTATGTGGCGGGCCGTCAACTGGATTGCTTTGATACATTAGACCTCACGGATAAGGCATTTTACGTGAAATGGGCATTGGCCGGGGCAGGCAGCGCCGTGGCTCTGTATTTCCTCTGGCAGCTGATCGACCGGATAGCCGAAAGGCCCGCGAAAGAGACAGCCGCGCCGGGGGCGGGGCGCCGGAAAAGCCGTCTGCTCTGCGCGGGCCTTCTCTTCCTGTGCTGGCTTCCGGCCCTGTTCTCCATTTTTCCGGGCGCGTTCTCCTACGATGCCTATAATGAATGGGAGCAGGTGCGCGACGGGATGCTCACCGCCCACCATCCCGTGGCCCATGTGCTGCTGCTGGGAGGCCTTACGGAGGGGCTTCACGCGCTGACAGGGAATTATAATGCGGGAATCGCGGTATATGCCGTCCTGCAGATGCTTTTCCTGGCCTGGGCGCTGTCGGCGGTGACAGAGTTCATGGCGCAGGCCGGCGTGCCGCGCCCCTTCCGGATGCTGACCCTGGCCGTCTATGCCCTTTCCCCGGTGGCACAGCTTTTTTCCATCTGCGCCACAAAGGATGTGCCCTTCACAGGGGCAGAGCTGTTTTTCTTCCTATACGCCATCCGGTTCTCGGCGGACCGCAGGTTTCCGGGGGACAGGCCGGGGATGCTCCGTTTCGGCGCGGCCGCCCTGTGCACCATGATATTCCGCAACAACGGCCTGTACATCGTCATCCTGACGCTGCTGGTCCTGGGGATATCCGCTCGGGCGGACTGGCGTAGGCATAAACGGAATCTGGTGGCGTTTCTGCTGGTCACGATCGTCCCCTATCTGATTTATATCGGACCGGTGTACAGGGTGCTGGACGTAGCGCCGGGTGGGGTGGAGGAAATGCTCTCCGTGCCTCTGCAGCAGATGGCCCGTGTCCATCGGTACGATTCCGCCTCCCTGCAGGAAGAGGACCTGGAGGCCCTTTACCGTTTCGTGGGGCGCGAGTCCCTGGAGCAGTACAAGCCCACAGTGTCCGACCCCGTGAAGCAGGGCTTTCACAGGGATGCTTTCCTGGCCCATAAGGGAGATTTCTTCCGCCTCTGGATCCGGCTGGGGGCAGCCCATCCCCTGACCTATGTGAATTCCTTCCTGATCAACACGGTGGACGCCTGGTATCCCCATGCCCTGATCGACGGCTACCGCCACGCGGACGGGAAGGGAAGCTATTTCGACTACAGGGTGGCCCCGCCCGGGGAAGAGCGGGTCTATCTGCCCGGGCTGCATGCATTCTATGAGCGTCTGTCCCATGACCCGGAAGCCCAGAAGGCCCCCCTTGCCTTCCTGCTGCTGAGCCCCGGATGGCATCTTCTGTGCACCATGGTCCTGTTCCTCTATTTCTGGAGCCGCAGGAAATACCGGCTGTCCGCGCCGATGTGGATTTTCGTGTTCCATCTCCTCACGGTGCTGATGGGCCCCATGATCCTGGTGAGATATATGCTCCTGTTCTTCTTCGCCCTTCCCCTGGTATGCGCCATGGCTTTATTTCCCCGGGGATTTGAGGCGGACCTGAACTGTGGAACAGGGGAACGACATACTTAATAGAAAGCAAAACAGAACGCAAAATGGAGAAATCTGATGAGTGGAACCGGAAACCTTCAAGACAGCCAGTCCCGGAAGCACTGGCTGATTTATATAGCCCTGACCGTGACGGCCCTGCTCTGCGGCCTCATCTGGTCAGTGACCAACGTGTCCCATGACTGTACGTACCATATCAGCATGTCCCAGCGGCTGCTCTCTGGGGACAGGATGTTCCTGGAAATGTGGGAGCCGCACCAGACCTCCGCTTTCCTTACGGCAGCCCTGATGTGGATCTATGAAAAAATATTCCGGACCACCACGGGCATCGTGCTCTACCTGCAGGTCTGCGGAATCCTGATCCGGGGCGGCATCGCCCTCCTGTTGTACAGGGCGCTTCGCCGGGAACTGGAAAAGCCCCTGGCCTACGGCTGCGCCCTGCTGTTCTTCCTGATTTCCCCCAAGGACTTCGCACTGCCGGAGTTCGCCAACATGCAGCTATGGTTCTCCACGCTGTCTGCTATCTGCCTGCATGCCTACCTGAGGGGAGGGAAGCGCCTCACGCTGGCGGCGGGGGCATTCTGTCTGTGCCTGGCAGTGCTCTCCTATCCCTCCTGCCTGGTCCTCTTTCCGGGCGCCATCGCGCTGCTGGCGCGCTATTCCCCGGACAGGCGGGGCGGCATCCTGACTTTTTCCGGCGTGTGCGCGGGGGCAGGAATCGCCGTGGCGGGATATTTCCTCCTCACCCTGGGCCCGGACACCCTTCTGCAGTGCATAAGGGGGATGCTGGCGCTGGAGCCCTCCCACACGGTCAGCGCGACGGACAAGCTGGCCGGATACCTGCAGGATGCCCTGAGGACCCTTCCGGTATTCCTGGCGGTGGGCGCGGCAGGCTTCGTCCTGAGCAGGCTCCTGCAGGCCCTCCGCCGTCCCGCCGAAGGGAATGGGCAGGAGAGGCGGCAGCTCTGGCTCCTCTGCTCCGCGGGCATCCTTCTGGCCGGATTCCTCCTGAACATCCTGAGCTTACAGGACCGCACCGCCTACAGCCTCATCTTCATGGCCGTCATCGCCGCAGGCTCCTGGAACATAAGGAAACTGACAGAAGGGGAGAAAAGGCTGTATCTGTGCCTGACCACCTTCGGCAGCCTGGAGTTCCTGGCCACGCTGCTCCTGTCCAACATGCCCCTCCTCCCCTCCGTGCCCTATGCGCTGCCTGCGATCATCGCGGCCCTGATACCGATTGAAAAGGCGTTCACTTGTGCGGAAATGAAGAAATGGGGATGCCGCTGCTTCATCTGTCTCGTGATGCTTCTGGCATTCAGATGCGTCTATATCAGGACGCCTCTGACCGGAAAGGGGCAGATGTGCTCCATCCTGTCGGATCTGTCCGTGGTCCGCAGCGGACCGGCATGGGGCATCATCTCCAATGAGGATGGCGTCTGCATAGAGCGCGACAGCTACCCTGAGTGGAAGCAGTGGATCCGGCCGGGAGACAAGGTATGGATCATAGGCGTTCCGGCGAATACGCTGGGATATCTGTATGAGGATGTGGAAGTGGCAGGGCCGTCCACCATGTCTACCCCTTCCTACAGCAGCGCTGTCCTGGAATACTGGCGCATGAATCCGGATAAATATCCCGATGTCATCGTGGCGGAAAGCTATCTGGGGACCCTTGCCTATGAACTGCAGACGAACACCTGGCTCCTGTCCTGGCTGGAGGAAGAATACCGGCCGGAGCAAGTGGTAGACGGGACATATTATAAATACTATTTCAGAAAGGCCAGATGAGCTCCCCCATCTGGCCCTGGAATCAAATCCTGTAATCGGAATCCAGCAGTCCCCTGACGATACGGTGAGCCCTGCCCACATCCTCCACGGACACGCCGATTACGAATCTGTCTTCGCACCGCACATAGCGCTGCATATTGATATCGATGTCCTGGATGGAAAGGCTGGAGACGATCATGCCGATCCTCCGGGTGTTGAAGCGCCCATGCTCGATGTAGAGCAGCCGCACTTCCCCGTTCACATCGATCGTGGTAGCGTCCAGCTCCTCCCTCAGCATGGCAATGAAGCCGTCTATCTTTCCGCTCTCCGGCTTTCTCACCACGATTGCAAGCCAGTCGATGTTGATTGCCATGCACTCGCAGGGAATCAGGCATTTCTCCAACACCTCGAATATCTTTACGACGCTTCTCTCATCCCTTGCCAGCTTCGCCCGCCCAATCGTCACCCGAATCGCGGATATTTCCCGAATTCTGCTCTCCATCTGTCATCCCAACGCTTTCCCGTTTTTTCCTTTATGGCATATGCCGACGTGCCCGTATGGCCCTTCAGCCATGGGGCTTATCTATCAAAACTTGTGCAAGTATACCATAAAATCGGGGAAAAGACAACTGGTTTTGGGGATTTATGGGGATTCGGGGAATATTCAGATTATTTTCCCATCTTCCCGAAAAGCCCGCGGACATCCTCCAGGATTCCCTCCGGATCTTCTTCCTCCAGCAGCTCTTCCAATACCTCCAGCCAGTCCTGGCAGTGGTAATGGATGGAATGCTTTCTGTCATACGCCTGGAAGGACTCTATCCCTTCCTCCTCCAGCAATGTCCGGAACCGCTCGTACGCGGCAGAGAGATAGACCCGCCTCCGGTTATGTACCACGCTTTCCTCTTCCCTCCTCCAGATGGGAATCGCCCGGTGCTTCAGGGCAAGGTACAGCAGTTTGTCTATTTCGATGCTTTCGCGGCTGAAACAATCCTCCAGATAAATCCTGTCCCCATCGCCGCCTTGCCTCGCCTCTGGATACTCCTTCAGCCATCTGGCCTTTTCCTGGGGAGTCTCGACCAAATCCAGCGGCGATTTGGGCTTGTTCAGGCAGCACTGCTTATACTTCTTCCCGCTTCCGCAGGGACATGGGTCGTTCCTGCCAATCTTGCGCTTCGGCTCTGTCCTGTTGAATTCCTGATCCAGCTTCCTGAGCGCCTGAGAGAAATTCTTCTCCAGCTCCCTGCTCCTCTTTTCCGCCTCCGGGTCATCGAACATAGCCCATCCCCTGAGCATCTGAACTGCCTGGACAGGGGACTTGCAGAAATTTTCCCGGCTGTCCCGGTATGTGAACACTTCGTCCACACATTCGTCATATCCGCCGATGGCCCTCCCCTCTATCCGGTCATCCTCATAAAGCCTGTATATCTCCGGGAGCATCTCCACAAAATGGCATCTACAGATCACATCTGCCAAAGCGGTGTAGACATAGTCCCCAATCTCCTCCCCATATACAATCTGCCGCAGGAAATCCTGCCAGTCCTGCTTCCCGAGCGTCCCGTCCAGATATAACTGGCCCATGACCCTCAGCAGCCCGGACCTGACATAATCGCCCACATCGGGGGAGCAGACGGCATCCTTGAGGAGCCGGATGTCGCCATTGTACATATTGTACAGAATCGTCGGCAGGCTCTCTGTCATGGCGTCCCCCATCAGAAAATCCACCGTATCCTCCGGCAGGCATGCCAGCTCCATCATCCTGGGGAAGAAATCCCTGTCCTGGAACTGGGCCAGCAGGAACATCGCGTAGAAGTGCAGCTGATAGTCCTCGTCCAGGTCTTCGCCCTCTGCGATGGCCTTCTCGACGGCGCTGCGCAGACAGGGAATCGCTTCTGCTCTGTTGACACATATAATCTCGAATTCCTCCTGTGGGAACTTTTTGCTGCGTCTGGTGATTGCTTCAATTGCTGTCTGTAGCTTTTTCATTGTGGCCCCGCCTTTTTTACGTTTGTAGCTCAGCTTCTTTCCGATTCTCCCTGATTCCTATTCATAGGGAAATCTGCAGCCTACTGTATATAGTTCTTGTAGGCGAACTTCAATAATTCCATGGTCTTTCCGATCTGCCCGTACCTGGTGCTCCTCCAATGCTCCAACTCTGACTGTATGTTCCTCTCGAAGGGATTCTCCTGAATCAGATCCTTATATGCTGCTTTTATGACGGCATCCTTAATAATGCAGCTCCGGCAAGATTCTTTTTGCTCTGACGGCTCCGTTTTCTGTACTGTAAGGTTCTCTATATCGGGCGTGTTGTCCTTCACCAGGCTGCTGGCTATGAATCTTCCGTCTATCATGAGTCCTAACGTATTGCCATCATTATCCTTGCCCCTGTGCGTCGCCTTCATTGCAGCCCTCCGCGCATGTTATTTGCCAATATTATACCGCGAATCATTCATAAAAGCAAACTGTTTCATTGCGCAGCTGGCTCAGCTTATCGAAATATTCCTTTTAAGGGCTCTTAGGGATGCTGAAAAGGATGGCTTTTGCAGACATTGTGTGGACTGAATATTAAAATCCTTTCTTGAGGATGGTTGCCGGGCAATAAGTGCCGGCAGTCTATCTCGTCTGCATGCCTCAGCGCATCCTGCGCCATCAGGCATCTTGTATACTCATCTGTAGGATAATAGAAAAACAGCAGAAGCTCACGGGGATTTTCATAGTAAGATTCGATGACTCTTGCCAGGACGGCCTGCAGTATCTCTACGGAAAACGGATTGAAGAAATAGCATCTGTCCACTTCTGCCGGAACCGCATACTGCTCCGCGCTTCCCATGATGAAGCTGGTGCGTCTCCCTGAAACCGCAGTCAGCCGGTTCGCGGCCGCGCTGTCATAAATACGTTCATCGCACTCAATCCCGATAGATCTGCATCCTGTCTGAAAGGACAGGTAGAAGCATACACGTCCTTTTCCGGTTCCATAGTCAAGGAGTGTATGCTTCTTCCCTATATAGCCGCTGTTCGCCAGCCTTTCCAGGACAGGGTAGGGCGTCGGCTCGTAGGGGTATCTGTAGCGGTCCGCATGGGAGTCGTCGCGCCCTGTGGTCTTTATTTTCAGAAGTTTGTCCCATTGGGAGTCGGGTTGGGTCATGGTTTGGGTATCTCTTTTCTTCTATTTCTAAGTCACCAACCCCCACTTCAAGTGGGGGTTTGCAAGAGGCCCCCCAAGGGGCCTTTAATACTTGCGCGCCTGAAAGGCGGGTGTCGCAAGCTCTTTTACTGGCTACCGCTAAAAAGCGGCTCCTTCACTATCTTCTTTTCGTGACTCTTCTGACTGCTCTGCAATATACTTCTTAATTGCTTCTTCTGTCAGATTGCCTATTGTTGCTACGTAGTACCCTCTTGCCCAGAATGCTTTGTTCCACTTATTCTGCAATTCCGGATGCCTGTCATAAATCATCAGGGTACTTTTCCCTTTTAAGTATCCCATGAAGCTCGAGACACTCATCTTCGGCGGTATGCTTATGCACAAGTGTGCGTGATCTATGCATACCGCTCCTGAAACTATTTCAACCCCTTTATACCCGCACAGTGTCTGAATGATCTCCCGTACATCGGTTCTTACCTGGCCATACAGCTTCTTTTTTCTGTATTTTGGGATGAAAACAATATGATACTGGCATTTCCATGTAGTATGTGATAAACTTTTCTTGTCCATGTGGACGCCTCCTGTTCTTTGAGTTTGGCTTGCGACACCTTACTCATTGTATCACAGGAGGCTTTTTTATGATATCCTCTCCGCTTCCGCTTACTCTATTCTCCCCAGCATAGCTGGGGGATTAGGGTTTTCATTCATACTTGAGAGTTGAAAGTTTTCAATAAAAGAATAGCGCTTATAGTATGGATTATAGTATTCTTTAATCACCACAAAGAAAGAGATACCATCCAACCAGAAGTGCTATTCACTGTATGAGTTTACCATACTTTCTGGTGGATGACCATACATTATGCTAAATTTTATTGAAAACATTCTATGCCACTTTGAAACCTGTTTTTCCCGCAAATCCGCTTTCCGCTGGTTTGTCGTCATAACTGTAGGGCTTATGCTCCGCTCCGATAAGCTTGGGGTCACCTCCATAATCCGTGACCTTGCGCTCCATCCTGGCTGTTACGATTCCATGCTGCATTTCTTCAGGGCATCCTCCTGGTCGCTGGAGGAGATCCGGAAACGCTGGTTCTGTGCCGTAAAGCAGTATGCGCCCCTTTATAAAGAAGGGAACCTCCATGTCCTTGTGGGCGATGGCGTCAAGCAGTCCAAGGAAGGGCGGCGCATGCCGGGGGTAAAGAAGCTTTTCCAGGAATCGGAGAATTCCGCGAAACCGGAATTCATCCACGGCCATATGTTCGGCGGCCTTGGCATCCTGGCCGGCAGTGTCCGCAGATGGGCCTGCATCCCTTTAAGCATCCGGCTCCATGACGGGCTCCAGGCTGCCAGGGAATGGAAAGGGGCATCTATTTCGGCTGCTTCCCATGTAGTCCAGATGGTGGAGGACGCCTGGCACGCTGCCCATACCTTTGGGGACTCCCTGCTCCTGCTGGACAGGTATTTCCTTACAGTGCCAGCCCTTGAGAAGCTGAAGGCCCTCAATGACAGCGGAAGCGTACGTATGGAGATCGTCACAAAAGCGAAAAAGCCCTGCACTGCATACCAGAAGCCCGGCCCCCGCAAGCCCGTGAGGGGACGGCCGCCTGAAAAGGGGGCCGCTGTCCACCTGAAGGAGCTGTCTCTCTCCCATGAAGGGCAGTTCCAGGAGACGCAGATGGAGCTCTATGGCAAAAAGGAGAGAATCCGTTATTACTGCACTGATCTGCTGTGGGGCCAGAAACTGTACCAGGAGCTGCGGTTCGTACTGGTAGAGATGGGCGGGATCCAAAGCATCCTGGCCAGCACCAGCCTGGCGCTGGACCCGCTGTCCATTATCCGGCTCTACAGCTACAGGTTCCGGATTGAATGTACATTCCGTGAACTGAAGCAGCAGATTGGGGCATTCTGCTATCACTTCTGGTCAAAGTGCATGCCAAAGCTGAGCTATTACCAGAAGAAAGGGGAGCCTACGCCCATGGAGCAGGTGGAAGGTGAAGAGCCACGCCAGAAAGTGCTGGAAGCTGTCCGTGCCATTGAGGTGCATATGGCACTGTCCTGCATTGCGATGGGGATTCTACAGAGCATTTCCATCCACTTTGCCGGGAAGGTAAGTTCCGGCCAGATCCGCTACCAGAGGACACCGTCCAGGGGAAGGGTCTCTGAGGCGACACTCATGCATTTTTTCCGCCTTTTAGGGAAAAGCCCGAATTATGCATAACGCAGATAATTCAGGGACTACCGGAAGCGCCAGAAGAACCGTGGGATTGTCTGGCTTCTTAGTAGTAAAAACTTTCAACTCTCAAGTATCATACATATCTTTTGAGAGAAACCTTTATTCGCTTTACAAAGAAACACAAATGTTCATTTTTTATAAAAAACAAAACAAATAAAATTATAGATATAAAAAAACACGCAAACGCTTCTCTAAAAAAAGAAATCCATCCAAAACTGGTAGCATGAAAAATCATTGATAGTATATAAATATCAATAAAACTTATAATAAGCATTTTAATATTCAAAAGAAGTATTTTTTTAGGAAATCTTTTAAATACGAACCTATATAATAAGTAGTATTGTCTCCAGTAATATGTTAATCCACCCGAAATTACAGTTCCAAGAAAAACACCTGTTATCCCCAAATAATGCACTAAAATAATAGATATCACTATATTCAAAATAGCTTCAATTAAAGGACGAATTTTATCTCTGACATATAAGCCTGTTGCATTAATAAAGCAACCATTCGCACAATTCGAAGACTGGAGAAAAAATTGAATACATAATGCAGCAACTACTTGCTTTGTTAAGAGATAATCTTGTCCTTGCCAATTATTTATAAATGGATTAATTAAAATATAGATACATATTGTACTTATCCATGACATAAAAAGATTAAAAAACTGTAAATGAAGATATAATTCCTCATTTTTATCTTCTGAAACATTTACATTAAAACTTCCAATTGAAGACGTAACATTTGAAAAAATAGAACTAAATAGATTCACCACTGACGATATAATGAAACTATAATTTGAATATATCCCTACCATACTGAGAGAAAAAAATTTTGAAATCAATATACTGTCTGTACTTGTTACAACAACACCACCAATTTTATGACATAGACCTGCAAGAGTCTCTTTAAACAGTTCAAATGTCTCTTTTCGAGGCAACTTATTAGTTTTAGCAAAAACATCCTTATATTTTCGAGAAATATATCTGCTATAGGAAATATGTAATATAATTTGTACAAAGATACCACCTAAAACAACCAACGTATAGTTACTTGACGAGATTAATACGACAATCTTTATAATACTAATCAAGCTATTACTGAAAAGGGTAAATAAAGACGCAATGTATCCCTTTTGATCAGCCGTTATCAATATTTGCTTATATGTACAAAAATAACTAGCAGCACTTTGAATAACAAATAATTCAAATACTATATATGCATTTACATCTGCGGGAACCTCATTCAAATCAACAATCATATGAATTATGGATAAAAATGTTGTCCCAAGCACACATACCACTACACCTATGGAATTATATACTTTCTTATATAAATTTAAATAAGCCGCAACCTCGTCTAAATCTTCACTTCGAATCGGTCTGTATAGTCTATATGATATTATGGTAGCAATTCCTAAATCCATTAATGAAAAAATCTGTAATATATTATTAAATAATCCATTTATTCCTATATACTCTTTCCCCAAAAACATAAGAAAAACAGTCCTATAGCCAAACTGTATTAAAATCGATCCCAAATTACAAATTGCCCCAGAAAACGATGATTTTAATACGTTCATTGTCCTATCTTGCTTATTAAACATTAAATGCTCCTTTCAATCCGTATCCATTCATTAGGACAAATATTTTTCATTGTTTTTCCATTTATCCATTTTTGAGGTGCCACAATGATTTTATCACTATTTCTGTTCAGATATGCTCCCCACCAGCTAAATGAACTATTCGCTATAATGTTATGTTTACATTGACTCATTAAATACATTTCCACCCAATCTGGTGTCCCCTCATTTAAATAATTTTTTGCAAAATAATAATCACATTTAATAGTTTGAAGAATACTCTGACTATATTCACAATCATTAGTAAAGACTAAAAGGCTAGAAATTCCAGTTTTATTTTGCACATAATCAATTGCAGATTTATAGTATGCACTCGAGCATACTCCTCCAAAAAGTTTCTGATTCTCCTCATTTAAATAATCTCCACCCCTTATATGAATGCTTATAAATGAATTTTTCTTCATGAATCTATTAATACTACTAAGTGAAGTATTCCCTAAATTAAACTTAAAATCCTGAAGCACTTCCTCCTTTATATCATCCCAATACATTTCCGTTTGCCAAAACCCCTCAACAAAGCAATTCGACAGTTTTAATACATTGGAATCGAATTTTCCCTCAGAAATCTCTTGAAAAACATTCTTCTTATATGGATAAACTTTTTGACATATTTTTTCTAATATATTTCTATTATCTGCTTTTTGATTTAATTGCATCGCATATTCGGCAGCCATGTTTGTATTGAGCTTAATCCCCTGAAAAGCTTCTTCTAGTTTTAAAGGCATAACTTTTCTATCATCATAGAAGCTTATTTCTGCATATGTTTCCTTTCCTAATTGCATATATTTTTTATATAATGCATATTGAAACATCTGATTGCCTAATCCACCTTTAAACTTTACAATTATCATTGTATATGTTCCGTAACCTTTTTAAATAATCTGAATATCAAAAACTTCGATATGAATTGTTTGGAATTATTTTCAATTTCTTTGACTATATCTTTCATCTTACTTTTTATTATTCTTTTTTGATGCATTCTATCAACATATCTGATATATTTACGATATTGATTATCAAAAAAAAGACTTTCTATCCTGCAATCTGGTTTATATCCTGAAAAACAAAGATTCCAAATTTCAGATTTTTTTATTTCTATGAAAGTATGAATTAACTGATTTTCATCAAGTGAACCACAAGTGATAATCCCCTCTATACATCTTTTGTAGTCTGTCCAAAATTCTGTCTGTAACTGTTCAATAGTACGCATCTGAAGGAACTCAGGCAGAAATGCAATCATTTCAGAAATCTTTTTTTCCAAACATTCAACTCCATTTGCATCGTATTTGGTTGTAAGTGAATTCAATCGTCCAACAGTATATATATATTCCATATTGGGGATTATGCCAATTCTTGCACATTGCTTAATATAGTGCAAGTTAAAAACCAAATCCTCTCCTAAAGACATATCTTCTGGAAAGAAAGTCTCTATTTTACTTTTAATAAACATTTTATTCCATGGCGGATTCAGATATGTAGTATGGTAAAATAGAGCAAAATCTGAAGTCAACTTATCTAAAGCCAATATCTGAAAAGGCAACTTTTTTTCAGTCAAGCCGTCACTGCTATGATACCCACACATGACCAAATCTAAATCATTTTCTTTCAGTGTTCTCAACAAACAGTTTGTCGCATTTATCTCCAATGCATCATCAGCGTCAACAAATTGAATGTATTTTCCATTTGAATATCTTATCCCATAATTCCTGGCTGAAGAAGCTCCTCCGTTCTTCTTATTTAAAACAACGATTCGCTTATCGTTTTGAGCCATCTTTTCAATAATTCCTAATGAATTATCCTTTGATCCGTCATTTACACATATAATCTGAAGATTTTCGTATGTTTGTTTTTGTACACTATTAATACACCTAATAATAGCATTTTCTACATTATATACCGGAATAATAATACTAACCAAATCGCTCAAATGAATAACCTACCCTTCTGCGATTGTTGTATATCAGTAATTTTTCACTCACGCAAGAACTTATTTATTCTTATAATTTTAGCAGGTACACCACCGACTATCGCATTTTGTGGCACATTCTTAGTAACCACTGACCCAGCAGCGACAATAGCTCCATCACCAATCTGAACACCTTTAAGTATAACAGAATTCGCACCTATCCAAACATTATATCCGATAGTGACAGGTTCAGATATAAAACCGATTCCTGAAACATTATGGTCATGATCTACGATTACAACGTTATTTGCTATAGTGGTGTTCTTTCCAATTTTTATACAATCAACAGATGTAATCGAGACATTTTCATTTAAAAACACATTGCCCTCTAGCAAAAGTTTTCCACCATCACATCGAATTGACGTGTTTTTTCTAAAATGATTATCTCGTCTAAGAATAAGCATTGATTTTTTTCCAGAAATATAAATTCTATTATTCCCTTCAAAAAACTGTAAAAAGGAAATATTACACTGAGGCCGAATGTTCTTAAACAGTATTGGCCAGAAACTTTTTAAATAATATGGAATCCATGTTCTCCTATTAACAATTTCTTTCAATAATCTGAAGCGTCCTAAATATACTCTAATCTTCTTTATTAGTTTTAATTTTCCTTTACAGATATTAATGAATGGAAAAATCAATTCGTCCATCACATTTTGTGGGATTCCATCAAATTGTTTATACCACTTCTCTGACCAATAATAAAATTTGTAGTTCCACGGTTTTTCGCCCGAAGCATAGTGATAAATAATGGGGTTGGCAATAGATTTCTCATAGTTTTCACCAAGCATACAAGAATATAAATCTTTGTCTCGTAAACATGGAACCAAAATATTGCAATTTGCTTTTAGCAATTTGATATATGGAAAGCATAATTTATTGATTATATCTTGATCATTATACGTGAACGAATTAATTGCTGCTTCTCTCCACATATCATCTTCCAATTTATCATTACGCATCTTTTCAAGATTTATCAAAAGAACTCCTGCATTGATATACTTTTCCAAGTTAGAAATGCCTAATTCACAGCATCTAGAATCATATACCGTTCTATTCTGTTCCGCAAGAAAAACATTTCTTACCCCTGCTACATAATTATCCCCTAAAGATTCAAAAAAAATATCAGCCACATCTCCAACAATAGCAATATCCGAATCTAAGTATAAGCATTTAGTATACTCATTTAGTAACGATGGCAGCGAGAAACGATAGTAAGTGCTTTCTGTTATATGGGAAACTGCCTTGTCTTTTGATAATTTAAAACTTATACTATCTGTACTTATAATGACAAACGAAATCTTGCAATTTTTGAATTGTTTCTCTATTGCATAAAACAGCTTTTGTTCTTTACAAGAATCTTTCATTAATATGAATATCTTATAAAAATAATTTGAACTACCATACTTTAAGACATTAAATGTAGCAATATAAGTTGGAGCTAGATAATTTTTATCTGAAGAAAAAGCTATAATAACATCTTTACTATCTTGTTTCATTTTATATTTCCTCCACTATTTTTATATCAAAAGCTTTATAATAGTTTTGGCCAAGTTAGATTGTTTCCCACTCCTCATATGCCACTCCCTCTAATACATCCGCAATCCTTTTAGATGCATTGCCATCACCATAAGGATTTATTGCATGAGCCATCTTTTCATATTCCTCCTCATCATCAAGTAGTTTTGTAAACCACTCATATATTGCCTCTTCTTTTGTGCCGACAAGCTTCAATGTGCCAGCCTTGACACCTTCTGGCCTTTCTGTAGTATTTCGCATTACGAGTACAGGTTTGCCATAGGCTGGGCATTCTTCCTGTATCCCACCAGAATCAGTTAAACATAGATAGCACCTTGCTTCAAAATTATGGCAGTCAAATACTCCAATTGGTTCGATGATATGAATCCCCTTGCAATTGCTCAATTCCTCCTCAGCTGCTTTTCTGACAACCGGATTCATGTGAATCGGATACACCGCTTTTACATCCGGATGCTCATCAAGCACCCGACGAATAGCCCGAAACATATTATACATTGGTGTACCAAGATTCTCTCTTCTATGTGCAGTAATAAAAATCATCCTAGCATCCCCAACCCAATCCAGTTCAGGATGACGATATCCTTCTACTACCGTATGATGCATTGCATCAATCACGGTGTTGCCAGTAACAAAAATATTATCTGGATTTTTCCCTTCTTTAATAAGATGCAATGCAGCCAATTTAGTAGGCGCAAAATGATACTGCGATATAATTCCAACTGCTTGACGGTTGAATTCTTCTGGATATGGAGAATAGATATTATAAGTGCGAAGCCCTGCCTCAACATGCCCAACGGGAATCTGAAGATAAAAACAAGCCAACGACGTTGCAAATGTAGTAGAAGTATCACCGTGGACAAGCACTACATTTGGTCTGACGTTTTCTAAAACAGCCTTAATCTTGTTAAGTATATTTGTAGTGATATAGAAAAGGGTCTGCTCCTGCTTCATAATAGAAAAGTCATAATCAGGTATAACTCCAAATGTCGAGAGTACCTGATCAAGCATCTGGCGATGCTGTCCTGTAACCGTCACAATTGTCTCAATTGTGGGTCTACTTTTTAATTCATTTACAAGCGGACACATTTTAATTGCTTCCGGCCTTGTACCAAAGACTACCATAATCTTTTTCATCTCTAATTTATCCTCATATTATCCATTTGTATTTATTTTCAAAACCATATACTTTAGATGTGAGTTTCAATATCTTCTGCCCATACTCTATTACGGCATCTACCTGTCCAGTTACTTTTCAAAATTTTGAGTTTAAATACTGTACCTTTTTATAATTTTCATCTGCATAATTAATCGCGTATATCATAAATCTATTTCTTATTTTAATTAGTCCCTTTATCAATCACCTTTATGTATTCATATCGCTTGTCTTTCGATTCTTTACAAATAATTGCCATCAAGCTAACCTGAGACTTCCCCGCCAGTAGGCCGTTGCAACTGGCTAAAGTATACATATCCCGAAGCACCTCTTTTGCGATTTGATATCCATTCAGTCCCTTGCTATTTATTTGAGAATGGATGCTCCTATTATTTTCAGAGCGATATACATCTTCATATGCAATGACCATATCAAGATATTTATTTTTAAACTTATCTAAAAGACCATTTTCATCTGTTGCTACAAATATTTTCTCAAAACCATACTCCACAAGAATACTGTCTATCAGCTCAAAATAGTCTTCTGCTCTTAATTGAATCGGATGTCCCTTAAACGCCTTGGCAAAATCAGTTCCTCTAATGTGAATCCCCAGCACTTTTTTCCCATTTATCAATCTATCAATATTCTCATTTAATTCGAGTTCAGTTTTCTCATTAAACTTTATGTATTTAGCATACATTTTAGCCATAGCTGAAATATAGTCTTGTGTAATGTCATAGCCATTAACGATTGAATAATTGCCTAATAGAGCATTATCGACAACTTGACTATGCTTTCTTTCAAATTTAAAACAATTGTACTTTTGGGTAATTGATTCATAATTTTCCTCCATTGTCTGCAAGAAAAAATATTCGTACATATTATCTTCAGGTGCCATATTATAAAGCGATCCTGTAACTCTTACATATATTTTCATTTCTAAAGAATCGGCTAGGTACATGCTTGACAAAATTGTTCTCATAATTGCGAAGAAGCCTGCAACAGTGTCATCAGCAATATCTATCAGGTATACTGTTTTTGTTGGCTTAATCGTATTTGACAACAATTGGAAATATCCAGGAATTCGATTTAAGATACGATTATAGTAAGCATCATCGTTTCTATATTTTATGAGCATTCCTATACCATAAAGTATTCTATTTCTTTTTATCATCTGCTCTATTCTTTTAATCAGCATATTACTCTAATTCCCTTTTCTGCTTATTATAGTTTGACCTTTCAATCTTTCCAATATCAGAAACAATGGTATTATTAGCTGTGGCGTATAAATAATTTCGTTAGAAAAGACATATAGAAAATACAAGACAACTATATATCTTCCTTTCCTATCAGATTTCTTAAATATGTACACAATCATAAAGATAAATACGGCAAACCCTATTATCCCTGTATGGAGTAAAATTGATGATAGAGCACTGGCATAATTTGACCCAATATTTTCATGGCCATCATACATGGTAACAATCCGTAATGTATTAACGATTCCTCCTATCATCCCAGAGCCTATGCCAATTAATTTTTGAAAAGGAGCTATCTCCATAAAGATGGCATATCCTCTTGCAACCCTAAAGCTGCCAGATGTAATCCCACGAAAATCCATATCCCTGAAATGCTCTATTGAAACCTTAAGCCATTCTCCCCTGCTCATCAAAAAAATAATTGTAGCGAAGCCACCTATTGCAAAAAGAATCTTTAGCTTTACATTTTTGTTATGAATAAGCCATACTCCCCAAGCAAAAAGCAGGTACACCAATCCTGTTGAGGACGAACTTATTAATATCGAAAACGAAAGAACAATCGAATAAATAACCCTTTTTCTATCTGTTATCTGTAAATTATCTAGTTTTTGCAAAGAGGATATTATAGCAATCGTAGCCAGCAACGTATAATGAGTCGGCTCACTAAATATTGAAGCTACTCTCTCTTTTTGGGCATTGTCTACAAATACTGTAAACTCACCAGTTGCAATTTTCTGGAATTCTTGAAAGAACAGAATAGCACACAACATTGCAACAAATATGTACATCCATCTCCAATAGCATAAAGAATCGAAATAAAATCTCCTGTATAAAACAATCAAAACTATCATTGATATCAGGTGAATCCAATATCCAACCGGAAAATGGATTCTATAAAACAGCATCGACATGATTGTAGAGAATAATGAAATCACTAAGATAATGCCTAAAATCTTCTCCTCCAAAGACATGTCTATTTTTTTCTTTAGAACCCCTGTCATACTGGTTATTACTAAAACTACTAAGATTAAATTGTTGATTTTAAAATTTCCATTTATATACATGTCATTCAGACAAGGATATAGTGCAAATAAAAAGGCAAGAATTCTCGGTAAAGTTATATTCTTTAATTTTATACTCATAGTCTTTCCATTGCTTCCAAGTATTTTTGTATATACTTATTTCTTAGATTCTCTACATATTTGTCTCCCGTACTTATAGTCATCTGCTCATGAGCACTGAATTTATGAATATCTATAATTGCCGTAAGCTGTTCTTTTCTTAGCTCTTCAGAATAGTCTCCCACATAATCTGATAATATAGGCGTAACATTTCTTACCACATATTCAAGAACTTTTGTCGGAGCTGCAACACGATTAATAATATGATTTTCCCTTAAGCAAAATCCATAATCACAGGCATCTAAATACTTTGGTACATCTTCATAATCTGATTTCAATACAGCATAATTTTTTATATGCAAACGCTTTACCATACATTTTAATTCATCTATGCAACTTGTTAATATGACTAAAAATGATAAAGGATTTGCATCTTCTATAATTCGATAATATTGAAGCGTCCTATCTGTCATCTGCCACTTTTGGTTTTGCCCAGAATACACATATACCGTACTTTCCTGTGGTATACCAAGCTTTTGGCGCATTTGTTTTCTGTAATTTTTAAAACCATAAAATTGTGCCGCTGGCAACATGGGCAATAATACATATTGTTTATCAGTCGCAAACAGTTCATATTGTTTTTTAGAAACTGTAACCAGCAGAGCACAATCTCTAACTATGGCATGTTGCTTCTTCCTCAACCACCTTGAATAGAATAAGCCCATCCAATTAGGGTGATACAAATGCACTTCATCTGGAGCGGTCCCATGGCAATCAAACACAAACCGCAATTTTAACTTTTTGCAAAGATTAGCTATGGCTACAGCTGCTGGTAACGCTTCACAATAAATAATAGGATTATTATATAAAGCTTTGACTTTTCTAACTTTCTTTTTTATAAAACCTGCATTAAATAAAAATGGTATTTTTTTGCAGAATCCATAATATTCTATTACTTCAACATTATGTCTGAAAGAAAGATTTCTTTTATTTTTTGGCGCAATCATTACAAACGAAAACTTATCACAAAGGATATCCATTTCCATTTCGATTCTTGATTTGTATCCATCACTTGCATGTATTGCGTCTTCAACAATAAAAACTATTGTTTCTTTGTCCAATGTTAATACCACCTTTACCTCATACGTGAATTTGTGTAACAGCTTTTATCGTTATACTGCCAAAAAGTCAAATAATATCTCACCTTTATTATCTTACTGACTTATATTTTCTGTATATTGATAATCCCTCTTTCGTCCCAGTAACCATTCTTTTAATATATGTTTTCTTATTGTCAAACAATAAAATTACTTTCACCCATTTGTAAACATACATTTTTATATCAAATATCTTTTTATATCTTCTTATTGTCCATACC
Organism: uncultured Acetatifactor sp.; assembly: GCF_910585425.1. Classification (GTDB taxonomy): domain Bacteria; phylum Bacillota; class Clostridia; order Lachnospirales; family Lachnospiraceae; genus Acetatifactor. The sequence continues at coordinate 55,343 of NZ_CAJUCP010000035.1, forward strand.
AAGCATCTTGCCTGCATTAAGTACCTATCAGGAGGCGCATATCCATATTTGATTGTCTTGTTAAAGACTTTCGTTTCTTTTGTTTCTCCAGGATGATGTTTAATCACAGCCTCTCCACATTCAATAACCTTATATCCCTGCTCTCTAACGAAATAGCAATAATCCAAATCTAATCCATCCAAAAATAGTGGCTCAAAAAAACCTCCATTCTTCAAAAAGATATCTGCATTGATAAGCCAGCCTGAAGTCATTGCCCAATCTACTTCTCGATATCCGCTGTAAATCTTTTTTATTCCTCTATCAAATGAATGCTGTGGTGCAAATACAGCGACTGAAATAATATCAGGATATTCGGCAATTGTCTGTCTATATACGCTAAAAATATTCGTTTCCAACTGACTGTCTGCATCAAAAGCTACTATCCATTCACAACCTATAGAGGCTAACTTCCTGATACCCTGATTTAAAGCTTTACATAATCCTATGTTTTCAGTATAGCTTACATATTGTATATCTTTCGATAATCCTATCAAATTACTTATTATGACTTGATGATTAATCGGCGAATTATCTATAATCAAAATTTTATCTACTTCATCTTTATACATTGAAATTGTAGTGGTCAAGCTTTTTTGTAACATTTGTGGCTAAAAAAATCAAGTTGCTTA
>NZ_CAJUCP010000036.1:0-16570 GCF_910585425.1 uncultured Acetatifactor sp.
ATGCGGAAGCTGTTGCGCCTGGCGGCCGTCAACCGATGATAATGGCGCGTTATCAGGTGTTCGCCCCCAAACAGTGGAGACGTTATGGACAATGAGCACAAGCCCTCGCTCCTGTACATCATGGGCATCGACTGGGACTGGATATTCCAGCGCCCCCAGATTATAGAGCGGCACCTGGAAGAAAGCAACGATGTGACGGTCATATTCCCTCGGAGCATCCTGAAGCTCTTCGCGCGGCGCAAGTCCCGTTATCCAAGGCGCTACAAGATTCTCTGGACGTTGCCGCTGCAGGAGAAGGTATGGGTCATCGGGAAGCTGTCCCGGCTGCTGAACCTGCACGTATTCCAAGGCATCCATGAGTACGATGCGGTCGTGGTAGGCTATCCCTTGTACTACCGCTACGTCCCGCGCAGCTACCCTGGCATGCTCATCTATGACTGCATGGACAATTATGAGGCCCTGTACCCCTATCGGCCAGGGGTCGGCGTGCTCCTACACCAGGAGAAGGAGCTGGTGGGGCGCAGCAGCCTGGTGTTCGCCAGCAGCCAGCGGCTCGTGGAGAAGCTGAAAGTATACTGCAGCGCCCATGTGCCCCGAATGGAGCTCCTGCGGAACGGCACGGACGTGCCCGGGACGCTGCCGCCAATTAGCGTGCCGTCCCGCCAGGAACGGTACATGCTTGGATACTTCGGCACCATTGCAGAGTGGTTCGACATCGGCCTGCTATCAGAAAGCCTCCGGCAGATGGACAATATCGAATACCGCTTGATTGGGCCGGCCAGCATCCCTCTGCCGATGCATCCGCGCCTGGTATCGGAGGGGGTAGTGCACCACGATGCCCTATACGCTGCCGTTCAGCCCTATGCATGCCTGGTCATGCCTTTCCTGCCAAACGAGGCCGTGTTGTACGTGGATCCAGTAAAGCTGTATGAATATATCGTCATGGGAAAGTGCATCATCGCCGTCAGCTATCCTGAGATAGAGCGCTTCGAGGACTTTGTGTACTTCTACCATAGTCCTGAGGAGTATATCCGGTTGCTGCGCGACTTAGTGCGGGAGGGCTTCCCCCCGAAGTACACCGCCCGGCAGCGCCAGTGCTTTCTGGAGGAGAACTCCTGGCAGGCACGGTTCCGTACATGGGACAAGGCATTGGAAGAAACACGGAATCGCAATCCGTAAGGACTGCGGACTCCCGCAGGAGGCAGCCACGGCATCTCTCATGCCTGGCTGCGGATAAATTGATGAGACATGCGGAGGATGAAATGAGCATAAAGGTAATGAGCATATTCGGCACCAGGCCAGAGGCCATCAAAATGTGCCCATTGGTAAAGGAGCTGGAAAAGCATCCTGAGATAGAGAGCGTAGTCTGCCTGACTGGACAGCACAGGGAAATGCTGCAGCAGGTCATCGATATTTTCGGCACAAAGGTACGGCATAACCTGGACATCATGAGACCCAGGCAGACCCTTACAACCATTACTACATCCGTCCTGGAAAGGCTAGAGCCTATCCTGACAGAGGAGCAGCCGGACATCGTTTTGGTGCACGGCGACACGTCCACATCCTTCGTGGCAGCGCTTGCAGCCTTTTATCAGCAGATACCCGTGGGGCACGTGGAGGCCGGACTTAGGACCTTTGATAAATATTCCCCTTTTCCAGAAGAGATGAACCGCAGCCTGACCGGACGGATTGCGGAACTGCACTTCTCTCCCACGGAGGCAAACCGGCGGAACCTGGAGCGGGAGAACATTCATGGGAACATATATGTGACCGGGAACACAGTCATTGATGCCTTCCAGACGACTGTAAAGGAAAACTATCAATATAAAGACAGTGAGCTCCGCCAGATTGACTTTAGGGGAAAACGCGGCATCCTCATGACCGCCCATCGCCGCGAGAACCTGGGGCGGCCCCTGGAAAGCATCTGTACCGCCGTGAAGCGGATTGTGGACGCTTTTCCAGATATCGAGGTAGTCTATCCAGTGCATATGAATCCGGCAGTACGGAATACCGCGGAAGGCATCCTGGGCGGGCTGAATCGCGTCCATCTGATTCAGCCCCTGGATGTGGAGGACATGCACAACCTGATGGCCAGAAGCTTCTTGGTCATGACTGATTCCGGCGGGCTCCAGGAAGAGGCCCCCGCCTGCGGCGTACCCGTCCTTGTTCTGCGGACGGAGACGGAGCGCCCTGAAGCAGTGGAGGCAGGAACCGTCAAAGTGGTAGGGGTGGACGAAGATGCCATCTTCAACCAGGCAAGGATACTGCTGAACGACAAGTCTGCCTATAATGCCATGGCCCATGCAGTGAACCCCTATGGGGATGGGCATGCGTGCGAGAGGATTGTGCAGGCTATCATAGATTGGAAATTCTCTTCTAAATAGATGGGAGAAATAATGAAGACTATACAAGAGTTATTTCATTATCGAGAAATGATTTTTAGCCTAATTAGAAAAGACTTAAAGGGACGTTATAAAGGTTCGGTTTTGGGGTTTTTTTGGACATTTTTAAATCCTTTATTACAGCTAATAGTATATACAATTGTTTTTTCTGTTCTCTTTCCAACTACATTAGAGAAATTTTATATATTTCTCTTTGTTGGGTTAGTTCCTTGGCTCTTTTTTAATACTTCCTTAGTAGGAGGTGCAACATCTATTACAAGTCAGGAAAATCTAGTCAAAAAGATATATTTTCCAAGACAGGTTCTTCCTATATCTTATGTTTCTAGTGCCTTTATTAATATGTTGCTAACTTTTATAGTTATCTTTATAGTTCTAATATTGAGTGGTTTTGGGATAAATATTTCTGTACTTTGGATTCTGCCAATAGTGATGTTTGTAGAGTATATCTTAGTTCTTGGAATAGTTATGATTATTTCTGCATTGACGGTTTTTTTCCGTGACTTAGAGTACATTCTTGGAATTATTGTTATGCTTTGGATGTATTTGACACCTATACTATATGAAGTTGAAACAATTCCAGCAGAATATCAGAAATTGATTTATATGAATCCTATGACAGGAGTCATTCTATGTTATAAGGATATTTTATATTACAAAAGACTTCCTGACTTAAATACAATAGGTGGAGCATTTTTTATAGGTACTTTCTTTGCCATAATAGGATTCTATATCTTTAATAGGTTACAAAGACGCTTTGTTGAAGAATTGTAAGTAGAAAATTACAAGCAGCTGGATATTAAACAGCCTGAGAATTTGGGATGATAAAATGGAAAATTATACTGAGTTCAATCCTAAAAGAGACAATTATTTTTCTTCTATAAAGAGGCAATATAATGATATTGTGAATCGTCCAAAGATAATTGCAGCATATGAAAAGGAAGCATTTAACAGTAAATGGAAAGCGATATCATCAAAAGAAAAAGTCAAATTAATTCTTAAAAAGGTAGCCCTTCCGTTTGGCATTAAAAAATCTCTTCTTTTGGGTAGTTATAGATTAGAAGAAGACTTTCGGCAGCGTCTGCAAGACATGGAGGTTTATGAAGATATATTGCAAAGCAGGATAAGACACCAAAAGGGAGAAAAAATCTATTCAGGGAAGCAGCACCCCATTGTAAAAGAAAACACAAGTCCACAGACTATAGATTGGGCTGAAAGTTTCAAAACGCTTTTAAACGATTCTAAGTCATACATTGCCCTTATGGTAGAAAACTTAGATTCTGGAGGTTTAGAAAAGGTTGTTTCATGTTTGGCTACATGGTTTTGTAAGAATGACATTCCTGTAAAAGTATTTTGTACAAGAAATGGTGGGAAAATTGAAAGAAATCTACGAAACGAAGGTGTGGATGTTTTAGTATTTCATGGCAAAAAATCACTATTTAATAATTACCTTAAAAAAAACCCCCCTTTATTGGTTAATACCCATTTTGTCTCAGATTTTTATGGAATAATACATCATTATCAAATTCCAATTGTAGAAGTAATACACAATATGTATTTTTTCTTGACAGACAAACAGTTAAAGCAAGAACAAAAGAAACAGCAATATATTACACATTATATTGCTGTTTCAGAAGCAGCTAAGGAGGTGTTTTACTATAAAGTATCACAAATTACAAATGATAAAATTACGGTAATAGGGAATTCAGGTGCTATAGAAAAAGATGCATTGCACCTATGCAATTCTCCTAAAGAAAAAATGGGATTCTCGGAAGATACTTTTATTTTTTTGGCTGTCGGTAGTATCGATGCGAGAAAGAATCAAATCGGCATAGTGCGTGCTTTTGATATTGTAAAAAGTTTGATAACCGCGCCTCTTGTTTTAATTTTAGCCGGAGCAATAACAGATTATGAATATAGCGAAAAGATAAATATGATAATCGCTGAGAGAAACCTTCAAAACGATATTATTTTTTGGGGATATACAGAGAATATTGTCGATATCATGAATGCATCGGATGCACTTATTGTGAATTCATATTATGAGGGATGGAGCATGGCGGCAACGGAGGCGCTACATTGTGGTTTGCCCCTAATCCATTCAAAGTGTGGAAGCGGCAAGGAACTAATCGCAAATGGCCAGAATGGTATCTTAATCGATAATCCAATAGAAAATATCATATCGCTTAGTTCAATAGAACTATATGACAAAATGCACATGGGTATTAATGAAAATATATCACAATTGGCGGCAGCAATGATAAATATGTTTGAGAATAAAGAGACTTGGAAAATGCATCGAGAAAAAGTCAAAAAATATGCGCAGGAAAATTTTACACAATCTAACATGATGCAAGAATATCTTCATGTATATGATGAAACCTACCATAAGTTTATGGCAAATTAACCAAACAGATATCTGGAGAATAAGAAAATGAAAAAAGTAGGTATTGTTATAATTAATTTTAACTCGATAAATTACCTGAAAATTACCCTGAAAAGTATTTTGGAAGCAAAAACAAATATAGCATACATGATTGGTATCATTGACAATGGATCTGCTAGACAAGACAGAATCGAATGTAAGGATTTTATAGAAAAAATGCAGTTGAGCCATGTGGCTTCAACCTTGAAGTTTTATGATGCAGGCAAAAATCTTGGATTTAGTGGCGGTAATAACGTCGTAATAAAGGATTTTCTTTTGAATGAGGATATTACTCATATTTGTCTCCTTAATTCAGATGTCATTGTAACAGATTATTGGCTAGATTATTTACTGGAAAAAGACAAAGATATTATAGGACCAGTGACAAATGCTGCGGGGAATGAACAGACCATTCAGATTGATTATGAAGTTAACGCTACAGAAGATGCTATTCCAATTGTTAACGAGTATGCTTTCAAGAGACATATCTGCTTTCAGGGTTATGTGGTGAATTCAGATTTGGTAACCTTTTTTGCTACGATTTTTAAACGCGAGGTTTTTGAAAAGATTGGCTTATTAGATGAACAATTTTACCCAGGCTCTTATGAGGATGACGACTATTGTTTTAGAGCTTTAAATGCAAACTACAATATTGCGATTTCAAGGGATTGCTTTCTTCATCATTTTGGAAGTGGCTCCTTTTCAAAACTAAACATGAATGATCGGAAATATATCGGAAATATCAATCGTGAACGCTTTGAAAAGAAGTGGAATACCAAATGGCAGGAAAGAACTTGGAAGCTTCTTGAATCATGTAAGCAAGATATAGATTTTCTATTAATACGCGGAAACCAAGAATGGGCGTGCAAACAACTCGACTCATCTTTCAAAGAGATGGAGGCTCTAATAGCCGAGTGGGGAGAGGCAATTCGCTTTTTTACAAGTCAAAATGAAAGCACAAAGGCACCTGTATGTACTTATTCAGCCAAGCAACTAGTCGATATGTTATGGGCCAAAGTAAAAAGAAAGGTTTTTTCGTTGAACAAAAAAGCAAAACAGAGTGTCATAAATAAAATTCATTATAAAGAAAATCAAAAAAAGGAAAAAGCAGGGATAGAAAAAATATATCATCTTTTGGATAAAGCAAAAGCTAATGGCCATAAAGCAATATGTGTATTTGCTCCTATGTATAACAAGGAAAATGAAAAGGATGGGTATGTACAGCGAATTAAAGCTATTGATACTACTGCATTAAACAACATGTGTCGTATTTACTTGTATGACGAGGGTACTGATTGCTCAGTAATGCGCTTTGATTTTATTGATGCATTACATGGCTATATTGTATTTAATAGTCATGATGCAGAAAATTTGAATGAAATAATGAAACTAGTAAAATATTGTGGAGCAACATATACTCACAGTATTCTTCGCTTTATGGAAGACCGTTCTAGCAAGCAACTATGGAATATTTTTGAACTTGAAAATGTCAAACATTTTTGGGACATGCATGGAACAGTCCCAGAAGAGTATGAGTTGTCGGAATCGCCTTTAGGGTGCCAGCTAGCTAATAACATTGAAAAACTTATGGCTGACAAAGTAGATGTAGTTGTAGTAGTGACATATGCAATGGGAAAATATGTAAAAGAAAAGTATCCATCTATGAAAGCTAAAATAGTTGTAGTTCCCATTTTCACAAGAGAATTACTCGAGATTCCTAAATGTGAAAAAAAGCTGAATAATAAAAAATTCTCTGTTGTGTATGCAGGTGGAATGCAGCCATGGCAAAATGTTAACCTAATGCAGGATATTATACAATCAACTCAAAACACATACAATTATATGATTTTTGTCCCAAATCTGGAAGAGTTCTGGAATTTATGGGGAGAGCGCTCTCATGACATAAATATACGAGTAGAATCCAAGGCTCCACATGAACTGTATGAAGAATATGAAAGTTGTGACTTTGGGTTTGTGCTGAGAGATTCAAGTCCTGTTAACTATGTTGCTTGTCCTACCAAGATTATTGAATATTTAAAATATGGGATTATTCCTATTTTAAAATCAACTGAAATAGGTGATTTTGTTGATTTAGGTATGGAGTATATCACTTATACAGACTTAATGAAAGGGCTGACGATATCCCATAAAAAAAGAAATATGATGCAGGAAAAAAATTATGAAATTCTAGACAAACTTGTACAGACATCCAAAACTGGTTTGAATAATCTAGAGAATTTATTGGAGGTGTAAATAGATGCGCTTATGTGAATGGTTCAAAAAAAGGAAAAATAAAATGAATGAAAACCTGCATGATGAGCAGATAATAAAAAGAGGTTTAAAACCAGTAATCGGAATTGTTGTTACTACCTTTGACAAAGGTGGATTGGAGCAGGTAGTACTAAAGCTCTACTTAGGGTACAAGCAACAAGGATACCAGGTCTATATGCTATGTCAAGAAAATATTATCGGCGTTATGGGTAACGAGATTGCAGATGGTGAACTTTTTGTTTTTGACAGTAACTTAAAGCTCTTTCTTCACTATTTGTATGAAAAGAATATAACGCTTTTACATTACCATTATAATACTTTTGGCTGTATCGAAGCAAAAGCCAGAGGAGTACATGCTATTTACACCATGCATAACGTTTATACATGGAAAAGTGATGCTGAAATTATGGAATATAGCAAAATTTTGAATAATATGGACAAAGTGCTTCCTGTGTCAAACTTCGTTAAAAACTATTATCTTTCTCGGACTGGAGCAAATAATGATTTATATGTGATTTATAATGGCATTGATTTTGACGAAATATCAAATGATTACCTACCAGATTATTTAACAAGGCGTGCATTGAAATTAGGCAACGAAGATATTGTAATTGCATTTGTCGCCTCTTTTTATCCAGTTAAATATCAAATTGGTATGATAGGAGTAATGGAAAAACTCGTTATAAGATATCCTGATGTTAAACTGCTCTTCGTTGGAAATAGCGAAAATGAATATTATCAAGAGTTCCTAAAAAGTTATTCGGACAGTTCAGCGAAAGCTAATATGCAAGTAGTTCCTTACTTCGAGCATAAATATATGGGCGCGTTTTTGAGGCAAATTGTAGATATATTTACTTTGCCTACATTACAGGAAGGATGCAGTAATGCGGTGTTGGAAGCTATATATTGTGACAAGCCAATGGTTTTGACCGATGTTGGAAATGCTATGGATATTAACTATCTGGATTATTGTGAAGTAGTACCTGCTGCATATAAAAATATAGTAAATACCAGCAACGCAGAAATTCTTCAAATATCGCTGCAAAAAGACTCTGTCAATAAAAGACACTTGGTAGAGGCGTTTTCAAAAATAATTGAAAATCTAGATAAATATAAACAAGATGCTAAAATTTCTGGTGATATGAAAAAAAGATTTGGTACTGAATTGATGGTGCAGCAATACATTGACATCATAAATGAAGTGACATCCTAAAATTCACAAGTATTTAATGAGGCCAATTGAATGGAAAAGAATAATGTAATTGAAGTACATGAGGTGTCAAAAAAATTCAAGAATTATAATGACAAAAGCAATAATCTAAAGGAAAAATTTTTGCATCAAAAACGAAATAAATACCAATGGTTTGAAGTATTACAAGGAGTCAGTTTTGATATAAAAAGAGGAGAGGCCATCGGTATCGTTGGACGTAATGGTTGCGGTAAGAGTACGTTATTAAAATTACTTACCAAAATTATTTATCCCGACAAAGGAAGTATTGAAGTCCGGGGAAGAGTTTCCAGCCTACTGGAATTAGGTGCTGGTTTTCATCCTGATTTAAGCGGCTATGAGAACATTTACTTGAATGCTTCTGTTTTTGGTTTGACGCGAAATGAAATAAGAAGAAGAGAATCCGATATTATACGCTTTTCAGAACTTGGTGATTTCATAAATAATCCAATCAGAACCTATTCGTCTGGGATGTATATGAAGTTGGCTTTTTCAGTAGCTATCAATGTAGATGCTGATATATTGCTGATTGATGAAATATTAGGTGTAGGAGATGTGAGCTTTCAAAAAAAGTGTTTTGAAAAATTATTAGATATAAAACAACGAGGGACAACAATTGTAATAGTGTCACATTCTACAAATCAAATAGAAAAAATCTGTGATAAGAGCATTTGGATTGAAAAAGGGCGTATTAAGATGACCGGAAATCCAATAATAGTACATGAACAGTATCTTAAGACAATGGAAGATGATAGAATCCTACGAAGCAAAAAAGAAGAGGCAGAGCGTGAAAAAGAAAGGGTAGAAAAAAAGCAAATTCAAGAAGAAAAGATCCAAAAAGAAAGGGAAAAGATAGAACGTATTGTCTCTAAAAGCAAAAAAGAACGCAGTCAGGAACGAAAAGAACTTGCGAAGCGGAAAAAAGAAAGAGAGAGGCTGCGGAATCAGAATACGGATATAGAAAATGTGGATGTCAATATTGCAAATACTAACGTAATGGAGGAAGAAGTAAATAAACAGAAACTATTGATTGAAAAAGCTGAAGAGGCAAGACAGGAGCAAGCAATCATACAGAATACAATCAACGTAGACGAAGTCCCAGAAGAGAAAAGAGGAGTTGTATTTTTTAAGAAAGAGGCTAATCGTTTGGAATTAGTTGTAAAAGAAAAAAATATTGAAATAGAAAGATTGAATTCGGTTATCAAACAGAAGGATTTAATCCTAGAAAAGGAAAACAGCAAAATACAGAAAGAAATACTTAGGCTGAATCAGGTTATAATAGAGAAAGAAGATGAAATCGATAGACTGAATGAGGTAATTTTAGAAAACCATGAAGAGATAGATCGCTTAGACATAGTAATTATGCAGAAAGATGTAGAAATAGATATTTGCAGAAAAACCTTGCTGGAAAAGGATACTTGAAAACTAGGATTTTTTGCAATAACCCTAGCTTTCCTAAAAGAGATGGCAAGAGGTCGCATCAAACAAAGAGGTGTTTATATGAAGTATGGATTAGTCTATTTTGACAAAACAGATAATATTGGTGATGATATACAGAGTTATGCTGTCATGCATTTTTTGCCACAAATAGATTATCTCATAGACCGGGAACGGATGAACGAATTTATGGGCGATATTAAGGAGCCAGTAGCGGTAGTTCTGAGTGGCTGGTTTCTTCACAAGAAATTTAACTGGCCCCCTTCAAAAGATATATATCCTTTCTGTACCTCCCTGCATTTCTCTGTAAATGATTACATGGGAATTGGGTACAGTTTTCTAGACGGTTTGGGTGGGGAATATCTTAAGAATTATGGGCCAATAGGCTGTCGAGATACAAGTACATTGGAAGCACTACAAAAAAGGGGGATTCCATCTTATTTGTCAGGCTGTGCAACATTAACGTTGTCGCCTAGAGAAAAAAAGAAAAATGATAATTATATTTGTCTCGTAGACGTATCAGATAATGTTTACCTTAAAGCAGCCGCAGAGATACAGGGAACAGGCATTGAAATAAAACGAATGACTCATGCCATAGATTATGCAAAGAATCCGATAGAATGGCAAGCGAGAATATCGAAGGTTGAGGAATTTTTGGACATATATCAAAACGCGAAGTGTGTAGTTACAAAGCGATTGCACTGTGCTTTGCCATGTCTTGCGTTCAAGACACCTGTTTTGCTTTTATTGGATACGGATAAAGATGACGTTTCTAGGTATTCACATTTTGTAGAACTTCTAAATGTAGCATCTACAGAAGAATACTTGAGTGGAATGGTAGACTATGATTTGAGTATGCCGCCAAAAAATAAAGAAAATTATATATCAGAGAGTAAGGAACTAGCAGAAGCTATTAGAGAATTTATTAGTCAAACACAAAATAATCAGCTTAAAAACAGTTTTCAAATATGGAATGAGACTGATGATACCTGCATAATCCAATGGCAAAAAGACTTGTCCACACGGGCTGCTTTATATGCTTCCAGTCAGGTTGATGTATTATTGCGCAAAAAAAATCAGCTTGAAGCTGATACGTTTAAAAAAATAACAGAGATGTCCGAACAATATGAGCAGGATACCACAGTTTTAAAACAATATCTCTCAAAGCAGGAAGCAGAGAACAAACGGCTTAATAATGTAATCATAGAGAAGACAACAGATGTACAACGATTGGATGATGTCGTACTGAAAAAGGAACAAGAAATATTAAGGATAAATCATAAAATTCAAGAATATGAACAAAATATAAAAGAAAATGAATATGAACTATTAACAGTCAACCAAATCCTCCATAAAAAGGAGCAGGATATCGAGGAACTGAATAATCAGATAACAGCACATAAAGAAGAAATCGATTATTGGAAGAATATTTTAAGACAAGTTGATACATTTATCAAATACAAAGAAGAAAATTCTGTTAGCTGGGCACTGTTCCACTCTAAAAAATTTAAAGGCTTAAAAGTAAGAGAAAAAATTACTTTTATAAAAAAGATACACAAAAAACATGCAAAAGAAAATCGTTATTATCTGGAAGATATAAGCGCGGAGATTAATAATATCCCTAACCTAAACTCCAGTGTTTATACTGATTAGATAATTTATAATCAAGTTGGAAGAAGGGCTATAGATAAATGACTCTCCTAAAATCACAGAAAAATCAATTTTATATAATACTACTAAGCAGACTGTGTACCGGCATCTTCCATGTATTCATTTATCTGCTACTTACCTTTAATTATGTCAATGGAAACATTTGCCTGGCCAAAAATTCTTTTCTTCTAACCAGCGTATTTTATTGGTTTTTTGTTTTCTTACTATACGATAAAAGTTTTACTGGGATACTGCAAAAACACTTCATATGTATTAATAAATATTGGGAATATATACTATTCTTCTCTATACCTTTAGGCGCTTTTTTTATAGAAGAAGTAATTTATAATCCCCGTCCTTTTTCCATATCATTTCCCAAAATTTTGTCAAATTTTGCTCTTTATTTTTGTCTTCAAATAGGACTACTATTAATGATTCAAAATATAAAAAAGGTGTTTTTGCTCATCCTCTCCTTTTCCTGGATTTTTGGAATTGCCAACTATTATGTAATGGAATTCAAGGGGAATCCACTCTTGCCCAGTGATTTGCTCGCCTTCAAAACTGCGGCTGCCGTTGTAGATAATTACACCTTTTCTCTATCTGATTCTATTGTACATGGAACTTTTTTGCTTATGGCATCGATATGTTTAGTCTGCACAATACCAGATATATGTAAAGTAACAGCACACCGCGAATCAGTCATCAAGCTGCTTTTAGGTATCGCTTGGCTTGGTGCTGGCGTTGCTGCTGCCTATAGCATTAACTGGAGTTCCGTCCTCAATATTACATTAAATGGATGGGATCCACAGGATTCTTATTACGATAACGGCGCATTGCTCACATTTTTAATGGAAGTCCAAGAGCTGTCTACTACTATGCCCGAAGGTTACTCTCAGGCAGAATCCGCCAGCATATTAAATGAAAAAGAGCAGCAGATTGCCGAGTCAGGAGACGCTGATACAAATACATTGCCTTCCGTCATCGTCATCATGAACGAATCCTTTTCCGACCTCACCGTCCTCGGTGATTTCGAAGCAGAAGACTGTCTGACAAATTGGAACGGCATCGAAAACTATATCATGCGCGGCAACGCTTATGCGTCCGTAATAGGTGGTGGCACCTGCAACTCGGAATTCGAGTTCCTCACCGGAAATTCCATTGCGAACATATCCGGCAGCGGCTACCCATATCAAATGTACAATTTCGATAATGTATTCAACCTCGCATCCGAGTTTTCCAGATACGGATATGAGACAATCGCCATCCATCCTGAAAACCGGAATAACTGGAACAGAGCAAAGGTATATTCCCAATTCGGCTTTGACAGCTTCCTCTCCTGGGAGGAAGTTGAACAGCCCGAATACATCAGATCTTTTATATCTGACAAATCCGATTTTGCGCAGGTCATCTCCTCATACGAGCAAAGGACTAATCCAGTCTTTATCTTCAATGTGACCATGCAGAACCATGGAGGTTACGATGAGGACAGTATGCCGGAACATATGGAGCTTATATCCATCGAAAAGGGCTACCGCTCATACAGAGATGTAGTCACCTACATGACTCTGATTCGGGAATCGGATAAAGCATTCCAGGAATTATTGGAATATTTTTCACAGGTTGATGAGCCTGTTATTATATGCATGTTCGGAGACCACCAGCCTGTAATCAGCCAGGAGTTCGTGGAGGAACTGCAGGATTTCGAAGGCTCATCCCTGGAAAGCATAGAAAATCGCTGCTGTGTCCCCTATATTATCTGGAGCAATTACGACACCGGTGTCAATAACCTGAACCTGGATACAAGCCTGAATTATCTTGGGATGAATGTCCTTGAGGCCGCCGGCATATATTCCCCCTACTCCCGTTTCTTAACGGACATCCAGCGGGAAATACCGATTATTAATAAGTACGGCTACCAAACTTCTGAAGGTGAATGGAAGACTTTAGATGAGCCCAATGAAATCCTGAACCAATATAGCAAACTACAATACTATATGCTCTTTGACCATCCATAAAATAAATAGAAAGGTATGAATCAAACCAAATGCAAAAAATCATCAGGTACATAGATTCGCATAAATCTCTTTTCAGAATAATCCTGGCTGCTCTAATCATATGGGGGATGTATAAATACTTCCCATATCTTCTGATGGACAAGCCGTATATACATACGATTGAACCGGACAAAATGATTGAAAGGACATTTATTGACGGGCATAATCTGATTAAAATATCCGGGACAAACTTGAAGAACATAATCGGCGTTTATATCAATGGCGTTTACGAAAGCGACTGCACAGTAACCTCTTCTTCCGGAGAGGAACTGACCCTATCGCTCCCCTCGCAGTATTACCAAGAGGCCCAGAATCTTTCCATACAGATAGAGGTGCGCATCAATAGCGACCTTACCTGTATATCAAATAAATGCACAGTCTCCATACTTCCGGAGGAGACGCTCCCTGTTCCTCTAATCGACAAAACAATGCCCCCTCTGCTCTGCTACGACGACACCCTCCTGCAAACCGTGTCTGTATATGGGGAAAACTTCACACCAGACAGCGTGGTGTCCGTAAACGGTACGCCGTATCTGACTGCTTACGATGAATCATCCGAAAGCCTGTCCATACAGATTCCATATGAAAGATGGTGTTCGGAAGAAGATCTCGCACTGCAGGTTATCCAATACTATAACGGAGATCCCACGCAGGTGAAAAGCAGAAAATTCTTCCTGGAAACGGATAGGGCTGAACGAAAGACAAATTCAAGGCAGCGCCAGTGGATTAGATATCCCTTCCTTGCGCAGTCCTTCGGTGAGATGGAGGGTCTGGCGGACACGAATTCCAAGGAGGCATTCCTATATAATTACGAACGTGGACAGCGACTCTTTGGAGTGCGCATGACGTTTTCTTCAGATTGCGTCCTGTATGGCGACTATATGTCGAATCCTGAACAGGAAACGATACTGCCTAAGTCCTTTGTACAGGCCCAACGTGATTCGGAAGTGACCTTATTGCGTTTTGAGGATATATGTGAATTGATGCATGATTATGAAGATATATACATATATACTTCTTTGCAGGATGTTCAGGATTTACGGTCATTTCATGCAACCTGCCAATATATGCTGGCATATGTCGCACAGACAGATCCTGAAATCTTGGAACGCCTGATCATACCAGTGCAGGATAAGGCCTCTTATCATCTCCTGTTGGAATTGGAGCCGTTGGCAAACATTGTATATGCGCCTGGCGATCCTACTCCTTCAGAGGATGAAATCGTGGACTTCTTGCGCTCTGCCGATGTAAATGCAATGATTTTGCCATGGGAGATAATCACGCCTTCCTTGAATGAGGCCTTGCGAGAGCTTCCTTGCCCCATATATGCCTCTGACCCGGAAGATGATGATGATATAATCTATGCGCTTGCGAATGGTGCGTCAGGAATCGCATCTGAGGAACTTCCGGTAGAACATTGGCAGGTTTTAGAGGCAGGCTTTCAAACCAGTGATGCCAAAATTCCCAGCGTTTCGCCCATACAGTCAGAAAACTCCGCTTTTCTGATTGACTATTTACGTGCGCTGAACAGCGAACGCTATCTGATATTGTTTTCCGCAAAGGATGAGGCAAGCAGCCAGCTAACCCCCGCTATACAAAAGGCGATGAAATCGTTGGGATTGGCTTCTATTCCGACTGACGCATTTCA
Source organism: uncultured Acetatifactor sp. (assembly GCF_910585425.1). Classification (GTDB taxonomy): domain Bacteria; phylum Bacillota; class Clostridia; order Lachnospirales; family Lachnospiraceae; genus Acetatifactor. The sequence continues at coordinate 15,113 of NZ_CAJUCP010000036.1, forward strand.
GTACAGTTATATAGCAGTCATAGAAAACGGAACAGTATCATATGAAGAATGCAGCAATAGCTTCCTACAGTATGCCGGGAACCATGAAGGAGTCGAACTCTATGTGGAAAGCGGCGGTTTCAATTTTGGCAATGTCTCCTCGATTCAGGTCAACGGAACCGAATATTCCCTGAATCAGCGTGGGCTGAATATAGTCGTGTATGATACTTTGCTGGGGCGGGTTATGGACAGTGTATGTTTCGATTTGTATGATGGGGTAACTCCATCTTTTTCAGAAAACTGAACTTGGTAATCATTATACAGATTAGTACGATCTGTCCGTAATCATCCCTCGACCCTTATAAAAAACCCCCCATATATCCCAACCGGCACCTCCTCACCAAAATCATACTGCTCTACCACATCATTTTCAAACCCATAGACCATTATTCTTCTTTTTTCCGGATCCACGATCCAATATTCTCTCACGCCGGCTGTGCGATATTTAAACAATTTCGTCATATAATCCCTGGGCTTGCTGCTGGGCGAGACGACCTCAATGACCCAGTCCGGGGCGCCATGACATCCGCTTTCATCCAACTTGGAGACATCACAGACAACTGAAATGTCCGGTTCTACATAATTCAAATCATCCTTATTTAAAAATACCGCAAACGGGGCGGCATATATTTCGCATCCTCCGCCCTTGCCGTCAATATAGTTCGCTATCGTCTGATAAAGCTTTCCGGTAATCCGCTGATGTGTCTTACTTGGCGGGGCCATGTAGTAAATAGTTCCGTCAATCAGCTCGGCCCTCTCTCCATCCGGCAAAGCGTAGATGTCCCTAATTGTATAAATTTCATCTTTTCTCCATACTTCCATGATTTCTCCCGTGTCGCTCTTTATATTGAATCCAATTTCATTGAAATGTGTTTTATATAATCATAACGCTACATCAAACATTTTGCAACACTATTTCAGGTATCCGGAATCCTTAAAGCCCTCTCTACTGCCGCCCCGCACGATCATCAAATCACAGACCACCGCCACCGCCCGCACCTGCCTCCAATCCCGTGCAGCCGCCCGCAGCACCTGCCAGATTCTTCCGGACCGCAGCGCCTCATACCGCCCTTCCATGGCCCGGGTCTTCTCCCGCAGGATACGCTTCCCCGCCTCCGTCCGCAGGACCCGGCGCTCCTCGAACTCTCCCAGCATCCGCAGGTACTTCTCTATCTCCCAGAGTTTCCGCTCCCTCTGCAGCAGCTTCCCTACCCGGTGCTCTTCCGCAGCCGTATTACTATCATGTCTTCTATGGTGCGCCAATTCTTCATCCATATGGAAAAAAGCCCCCTCCTCCGCCGCCATGGCGCACAGGAAGATGTCGTGGGGCACCCTGAACTCTAATCCCCCATTCCCGCTAGGCCCGCTCCTGTCCTCTCCGCACTGCCCCGCATCCTCACGGCTCCGGCTCCCGTACTC
>NZ_CAJUCP010000036.1:16670-55810 GCF_910585425.1 uncultured Acetatifactor sp.
CACTGCCCCGCATCCTCACGGCTCCGGCTCCCGTACTCCCCGCAAGGCCCCGCATCCTCACAGCTCCGGTTCCTTTCCTCTCCGCACTGACCCATATCCTCGTAGCTCCAGCTCCCATACTCTCCGCAAGGCCCCGGGCTCTCCTGCCCGCAGATTCCCATCCCCCGCTCCCGATACCACCCGTTCCGATACGCCAGCACCATCCCGGGCCACTGATATTTGCGGAAAATCTCCCGGAGCCCCACCTGCCGCAGCTTCCCTGTGCCCAAGCTGTGGGAAGGCGCCATCACGGCGTGGATCCTCTCGCCCTCCCCGTCCATCAGCCCGAACTTGCACGCCAGCACCTCCGCCTCCGGATGCTCCTCCAGCACTGCGCACATCCGTTCCAGCTTCGTCTCCGCCCATACATCATCCTGATCCGCCAGGAATACCACATCCCCGGCACACAGCCCCATCACATAATAAAAATTCCCCGGATACCCCCTGTTTTCCCCATTACAATACAGCCTCCAGCTTTCCTGCAGGCCATTCCTCTCTATGAACAGCCGGACAATCTCCACCGTCCTGTCTGTGGAACAGTCATCGCAGAGAATGACCTCCTCCGCCTTTCTCGTCTGCCCCAGGATGGAATCCAGCTGCTCTTCAATATATTTTTCTCCATTATAAATCCCCATGCACACAGATACCGTCATGCCAACCTCCGGCCCTTCTCCTGTATACGCCTTGCATCATGTTCCCGACAGGTATTCCCGCCAGCCTCTGCCAGGATTCCTCCATAACTCCTGGAAAAAGAGGCCTAACACCCCCCAAACACCCTCAGATACTCTCCCACCACATTCCGCAGCTCATACCCCTCGAACGCCACCCGCTCATCCGGAAGCGCCAACGCCTCGTCGATCTTCTCCGCCCATTCCTCCGCGTCATAAGGCTTCTCCACGTACACAGCCTTCCCCTGGGTCACTTCCTCCAGGCAGCTCTCCTGCGTCATCACCACCCGTTTCCCTCTGCGCATGGCCTCGATAGGCGGCATGCCGAATCCCTCGAACACGCTGGGGAACAAGAACAGCCTGCAGTTCTCATAGAGGCAGTCCCTTACTTTATCAGATACAAAGCCGGTGTCGATCACCAGCTCCCCTATCCCCCATTTCGCTGCCGCCCCGTCAAAAGCAGCCTTGTCCCCTCCCACGCCGCTTATGACCAGGGGCCTCTCCTCCCCCCTGCGCTTTCGCACAGCCATGGCCTCCAGCAGCGTCTCCAGGTTCTTATGGGGCAGCATGGAGCTGACGCAATAAAAATAATCTTTCCTCTGAATTCCGTATTTTTCCATCAAAGTCCCCACCGGCATATCCGATGCCTTCGTCTCCACCGGATTATAGATGACGGAGCACTTCTTGGACGCCACCGGATAATGGCACGTCAAATCCTCCCTGCAGTATTCCGATATGGTGACCACATGGGCGGAGGCCCTGCAGGCATGCCTCCACATACATTTCAGGAACACCCTTCTGCCCGCCGAAAAATACTCCGGATAGTGGAGCGCCTGCAGATCATGTATCACGCTGACATAGGGAATGCCGCTGCCATAGGTCAAAGGCATGCTGTACACCGGAATGAACATCACATCGATTCCCAGCCGCCTGGCAACCCTGTCCAGATGCAGGTTCTCCCACAGAATCCGCTTCGGCTGGCTGGCGGACTCCACCGGCAGCGCCAGCCGCTCCATATTGGCATACCGGTCATAGGACGCGAAGCTTTCCCCGTTATCCCCTGACACCAGCAATACATACGTATTGGCCTTATCATACTGCCCAAAGCCCTCCATCAGGTTCCTGATATAGGACTCCGTCCCCCCGCAAATCCCCGGCCGAACCCACAGCAGATCAATCCCTATCTTCATCTTATCCCCCTGGCCGCGTCCGGCGGCACATGCAGCAGAACATTTTCGTCCGCGCAGCCAAGAGGTTCCACGCCCCTCCTGGCCGCTTAGAGAATCTGTGCGCACTCACCCAAAGACCATCTTCACGCACTCAATGGCAACACATTCCACCAAATACCACCTACTATACCCATTCGCCCGATAACACCACACATACCGGTCCCGAATCCTCCGCAAAGCCTCCCTCAGGCTCTTGCGGTTGCTGACCCCTCCCATGCGGAAGTTCGCCAGCACCTTTCCCAGCGTCCTGACCCGATACCCTTCCCTCACCAGCTGCAGATAGCACCCATAATCGTCGTGGATCCCCCGGTTCCGGAAGGGATGCCTCTTATACACCTGCGCCTCCACGAACATGGTGGGATGGTTCCAGTCCCTGGAGGTCTGGAACCTGCGCAGCCTGGCTTTTTTCACGAAGCAGCTCCCGTCCGCCCTGTGCAGTCTGATATCCGAGAACAGCAAATCGCACCCGCCCTTCTCGAACTCCCCCAGCACCGTCTCTACCGCATCCGGCTCATACCAGTCGTCGCTGTTCAGGATTCCAATCACATCCCCGGTGGCCATCCGTATCCCCTTGTTCATGGCGTCATAGATGCCCCCGTCCCTCTCCGAAAGCACGCGGAGCCGGATTCCCTTCCGCTCCATCCGCTCCCGGTAGCTCTCCGCCACGGCCACCGTGCCGTCCGTGGAAGCCCCATCGATAATCAGATACTCGATCTCCGTACAGGTCTGGTCCAGCACCGATTCCATGGTGGCCCCAAGGGTCTTCTCGCTGTTGTAGGTCACGGTCACAATGCTCACTGTCTTATGCATCCCGGCTCTCCGTCAGATGCACGGATTCCCGGAACCCGTACACCCTGTATTCTTCCCTGTAGTCGCTCATTTCCTTCTCGTAGACCATGTTTCCAAAGGCCTTGTCCACCAGGCCTCCCAGCTTCCCCCCTATTTTGCCCAGCAGCCACAGGGCCGGATGGAAGATTCCTGTCAAACGGATCCTCTTCCCATGCTCCGCCGCGATCGCCGCCACCATGTCAGCGGTGCGCACGTACTCTTCATTCTGGGGATAGAAAATCCCCCTCTCCCCGTTCTCCACCATCAGCTCCACGAACCTGCACAGATTCCCAATGTAGAGCATGCTCCGCTGGTTCTCCTCCTTTGGAAAAAAGGGGAGCTTCACCGCCAGCTTTGCCAGAAGCGGATAATTCCCCTTTGAACCCTTCCCGTATATCATGGGCGGCCGCAGGATGACTACACGGAACCCGTCATCCTCCAGCTCCCTTAAGCCCTTCTCCGCCCGGACCTTGCTGTCCCCATAGAAGTTAGCCGGGGCTAACGGAGTGTCCCGGCCAATCACCTTCCGCTTCCCGATTCCCGCGCTGTCCCCGTACACGATGATGCTGCTCATGAAAATGAACTGCCCCACCCCTTCCGCCTTTGCCTTCCTGGCGCACTCCACGGCCAGGTCACAGTTCACCTTATAGTACAGCTCCTTCGTCTCCTCCGACACCTTCCCCACATCCGCATGGGCCAGCCCCGCCACATGGAAGACGCTGTCGTATCCGTGAAAATCATGTCCCTGCCAGGCCCCGTCCCGCATGCCCAGCGTCTCTGTGACGATAGAATCGGAACGTCCAGCTATCCAGCTCTCAAAGGCAGTGCCGATATAGCTCCCCGCCCCGGTAATCAAGACTCTCTTCATCCCGGCCCCTCCTTCCGCGCGCTGCATTCCCTGTATCCCGTACAAACTCAGGCTTCGGCCGCCTCAGCTCTCCTCCGCTGTACAGACGCGCACAGCAGCTGCCCCGCCCTGCATGGCTTCCCTTCCAATCCTCTTCGCCGCTTCCGGCCACGGCGCAGCGCCTTCCGTTCTGTCCGTCCCCGGATTTCCGCGTCCTGCACAGCCACTGATTCCTCGTTAAATCAATACACCGATGTGTCGGCGCGGCGCCCTCGGCTGGCCCTTCACTCCGCATCGCCCTCCGCTCGATATGTGCCCACAATCTCCCGAATCTCCCGCCGGATATCCGAGGACTCCTTCTTCGCGGCGGCAATCAGCTTCTCCAGCTGCCTCTCGAAAATCTCCTCATTGAAATAAGTCGGTTTTTCGATGAAAATCATCCTGTTCGCCGTCTTCTCCAGGTTCTCCTGCTGTATCAAAAGCTCCTCGTACATCTTCTCCCCCGGCCGCAGCCCGGTGAACCTGATCTCAATGTCCTCCCCGGGCCGATACCCCGAAAGCTTGATCAGGTTCACTGCCAGATCCAGGATCTTCATAGGCTCCCCCATGTCCAGGACGAATATCTCCCCGCCCCTGGCATAGGCCCCCGCCTGCAGCACCAAAGACACGGCCTCCGGGATGGTCATGAAATAGCGGATGATCTCCGGATCCGTCACCGTCACCGGGCCGCCCTCCGCAATCTGCTGCTTGAACAGCGGGATCACGCTTCCATTGCTCCCCAGCACGTTCCCGAACCGCACCGCCACGAAATTCGTCCCGGATTTCCGGTTCATCATCTGGACGATCATCTCGCAGATGCGCTTGGAGGCCCCCATCACATTGGCAGGGTTCACCGCCTTGTCCGTGGATATCAGCACGAACCTGTCCACGCCGTACCTGTCCGCAGCCGTGGCGATTTTGTAGGTCCCCATCACATTGTTCTTGATGGCCTCGTTGGGACTGTCCTCCATCAGGGGCACATGCTTGTGGGCCGCCGCGTGGTACACGATCTCAGGCCGATATGTCTCAAAAATCGAATTTACGCGATTGGTATTGCGCACAGACCCTATCAGCACCACCAGGTTCAGCTCCGGATATCTGCGTATCAGCTCCTGCTGTATCTCATAGGCGTTGTTCTCATAGATGTCCAGGATGATCAGCTTCCTGGGGCTGTGGGCAGCTATCTGCCTGCACAGCTCCCCGCCGATGGAGCCTCCCCCGCCGGTGACCAGCACCACCCGGTCCCTGACATAGCCCAGGACCTCCTCCGAATTAATCTCTATGGGCTCCCGCCCCAGGAGGTCCTCTATCTCCACTTCCTTTAGGGCGGACACGGACACGTCCCCGTTGATCAGCTGGTAGGTGCCGGGCACTGTCCGCAGCTTGCACCCGGATTCCTTGCATATGTCCAGGATTTCCTTCTTGGTCTGGGTATTGGCCGAGGGAATGGCGAAGATGATCTCATCGATCCCGTACTGCTCCACCGCGTCCAGGATGCAGTCCCTGCCCCCCACGATGGGGACGCCACGCATGAGCTTTCCGTGGCAGCCTGGCTGGTCGTCGATGATGCACCTGGCGCACAGGTTCAGGTACTGGCTGCTCTCCAGCTCCTTCAGGATCATGTTGCAGGCCGCCCCGGCCCCGATGATCATGGTGCTGACCTTCTGCTTGCGCTCCACCATGCTGGCCCGCTTATTGTTGATGATGCGCAGGATCCGGTATCCGAACCGGATGCAGCAGGTGGCCGTGGTCAGCAGGAAGCAGTACAGCACATAGTAGCTCCTGGGCATCCTGTTCCCCGTGGCGGAGCAGAAGATAAGCTGGGCCAGGGAGGCGCAGACGGCGGCCATGATGATATTGATCAGCTCATTGGCGCTGGCGTATCGCCATACGCTTTTATAAAGTTTCCATATAACAAAAAAAGACAATGTCATCAGGACATTGGGCACCATGATATTCTCATAGCTTTGCAGAAAGACAGGGTCTATGCTCTGAAAGCTGAATTCATACCGGATATACAGCGCTCCGAAGGATGTCACCACGATACACATGATGTCCATCAGCACCAGCGCGATGATTCGATTCAGCGGAATCTTCGAGAACTTCCTGATCTCCATTGCATCCCCCTCTCCTGTACCTCGCATGTCAATGCTTCTTCTCTTCCAGCGTACCGGTTCCGCCCTCCACCACACCGTCCTGCCGCACCACGGAAGCCACGGTCCTGACCAGGCATCTTATGTCCATGGCAAATCCCATCTTTTCCACATATTCCCCGTCCAGCTTCGCCTTCACGGGAATGGGCAGCTCGTCCCGGCCATTGACCTGGGCCCAGCCGGTGAGGCCCGGGAGCACGTCATTGGCCCCGTACTTGTCCCGCTCCTCGATCAGATCGTACTGGTTCCACAGCGCGGGCCTGGGGCCTACGATGGCCATGTCCCCCTTCAGGATATTGATAATCTGGGGCAGCTCGTCCAGGCTGCTCTTGCGCAGGAACCTGCCCACCTTAGTAATATACTGCTCAGGATTCTCCAAAAGATGCGTGGGCATGTCCTTGGGCGTGTCGATCCGCATGGTGCGGAATTTCAGGATATGGAAATGCGTCTTGTGGATGCCCACCCTCTTCTGCCTGAAGAGCACGGGTCCTCTGGAATCCAGCTTGATGGCTGCCACCAGTATCAGGAATACCGGTGACAGCACGATCATGCCAAGCAATGCCAGGATTCTGTCGATGATTTTTTTTGCTGTAACGTACATTCGTCTACCTCACAGGTTTCGGTTCGGACAGACCTCCAATTGTATCCAAATCTTACATCAGATCCGGCGACCAGCCGATATCCGTATCTCCGCCAGGCGTAGGCGTATCCTCCGGCGGCTCCGGCGTAGGATCCGGTGTGGGCTGGGGCGTAGGCTGCGGCGTCTGTGCAGGAGGCTGCGCCGGCGGCGGGTTCTGCGCAGGAGGATTCTGCGCCGGGGGCTGGGGCGTAGGATCCGGTGTGGGCTCCGGCGTAGGATCCGGGGCCTGCACAGGCGGCTTTTGCGTCGTCTGGGGCTTCTGGGTGGGGGTAGGCGTAGGTGTGGGCGCAATCTCCCCGTTCCCGTCATATGTCACAGTGGTGACCTTATAGTCGAAGTTCTCCCGGTTGGTCCACATGTCGAAGGCCTCCCCGGGCCCTCCCGTGTATTCGGATTTCGTGTATTCCCCCACCGTGATTCCGGCGGCATAGGTTCCCTGCTCCCGCTGGATGCGGCCGCTCTCGCCGTCGAACAGCCATGTCTCGAAGGCTCCCTCATACTTCCCGTCCGCCACGCCGGTCTGCAGCAGCCATGTAGTCTCTCCGGACTGCTTCAGCACCAGCACGCTTCCGTCCTCTCCTTCAAAGTATACATTTGCATACGGTTCTCCGTCAATATCGTAGCCAAGCTGCATGGTCAGCAGCACATCCTCTCCCTTTTGCAGGGAATAGCTTCTGCTGCCCTCGTAGATTCCCTGGCACATGGCCTCCAGCCATCCTTCCCCGCTTATCATATGGATGCCCTCGCCCACATATTCCGCGATCTCCAGATTCTGGTGCAGGGTGGTCATGGCCTCCAGCATGGCGGCCTCCTCCTGGGCGGTGAGCTGGCCCGTCTGATACCGCAGCCCGATCTCCGGCTCCGGTTCCGGCGTAGACGTAGGCTCCGGGGTCTCGTCCACCAGCCCGCTCACATCCACCGGCTCCACCGGGCTGCCCACGCTCTCGCTGGACGCTCCGCCCGTCTCAGTGCCGTCCCCGCATCCCGCCAGCAAAGCCAGCGGCAGGATACAGGCTCCTATTCTGTATCTCCACTTTCTACTCATAATATCCTCCCAATTTTTATCTATATCCTCTCGGAATCTCCAGGCCGCATATCACGCGGCTTTAGCAGCTCCTTTGGAGCGGTTCCCCCGCTTTTCCAGGTGCCCTCCTGCCACAATGCCTGACTCTGCTTTCTGAAATTCCGAGAGCCTATTATCTGTACCTTCCCGGAATCTCCAGGCGCATATCACGCCATCCGGAGCTCCGCTGAGCCGATTCCCCCGCTTTTCCAGGCGCTGTCCGGGTTCCATGCCGGATTCCGCTTCCATGGATTCCGAGAGCCTGTTTCTGTACCTTACTGCGCAGGCGGCAGCTCATTCCTCCTCCGCGGCAGCCTGGCCCTGCAGCGCGTCCGCATCGCTGACCAGCTTCTCCAGGAACACATAGGACTCCGAGCCGGGCTCATAGGTGCCGTTTCCTAAAAGCACCTTCGCCAGGTCATAGATGCTCCTGGCCTTTGGCGGCCCGTAGACGATCACCTGGGCGCCGTTGCGCTCCAGCACGGCATAGCCCCGGAAGGCGAACTCCGTCTTGTACTGCTCCACCGGAATCTTCACCAGCACGGAGGTGAACCGGTAGCGCCCGTCCATGATCTCGAACACCACGTCCTGTTTTTTCCCATTGGCATCTATGCCGTAGGAAATGCCTCCGGCCACCTTTGCCCCGCCCTTGATCATGGGATACTGGCCCATGTTGGCATTGTTCATGACCAGGGTGCCGTATTCCTTCAGCACATAGCCGTTGACGCCCTTCTTTATCAACTGCGCCCGCAGCTCCGTGGATATGCCCGTCTTGAACCGGATGCCCGTGTCTCCCGTGACGCGGATGGAAAAGCCGTGGTAGGTCAGGAGATCCTGCAGCCCGGGCTCCGCGGTGGCCGTGTATATCGTTCCGTTATAGCTCAGGCTCCAGACGTACATGCCTACGGGCACGCCCTTATCATCGTATTTGTATACTACTGCCGTCTTCGCGTTTCCGTCAGGCGCGTTGACGATCAGGCTCCCGTTCCGAAGCTCCCCCTGATAGGCCACGCCGTCCAGCCACATGACGCTGTCCCCATAGCCCTCCGGCAGGGCCAGCACCACCTCCGTGGAGACCGTGGGAGCCTGGCAGGGCGAAGCGGGCATGTTCTCAAAGACCGGAATCTTGAACACAAAGGTATTCTCCAGAGAGCCCGCTCCCTCGTAGAGCCTCTTGATGCTCAGCCCCTCCGTAGTGGGGGCCGTAATGTTCTGCATGTACTGATGGGTGTACGGCGCATACGCGTTCGGCGTCCCCTTGGGGTTCACATTGAATTTCTGGAGGTACAGCGTATCCTGGGCCCGCTTGATATAGTTCGCCGAGATGAAGTCCGCGCCGCCCCTGAGGGCCTTGTCCACGCTGTTCCAACCGTGGTCCCTGGCATACTTCAGGCCGCTGGTGATGACCTGCTGATCGGTCTGGCCCGTTGCCCCCACATTGAAATAATTATAATAACCCTCATATCCGCTGTAGGTTCCGGATATCAGCGGCGAAGTCCCGTTCCCCTGCTCCTGCAGCACCCTGGCCGCCAGATGGAAGGGGCTCACCTTCCGCCCGTCCTCCCTGCCGATCTCCCAGAAAAGCTGCGCGTAGGTGCTGTTGGTTCCCGGCGCCAGCTTCCCGCCGTCATCGGTCATGAAGGTGCTCTTCAGAAATTTCGCCACAGCGTCCAGCGTATGGTACTGTTCATTGTATGTCAGCTGCTCGAACTGGAAGATGGCATTTTCTGTCAGGGCGTTCCTGGGATCCATATAGACTTCCACCGCCGCCCTGGAGGCATAGTACCAGGTTCCTGTGTCGTAGAGGCCGTTCTTCGCCCACTCCGGCAGGGTCTTGTATACAAGGCTCTTCCCTCCCTGGAGCTCCGCGTCGATGGTCGTCCGCCAGTCCAGCGTCGTGTTCATCACCACGAATGTCCAGTTGGGATGCTTCTTCTTCAGCTCCAGCAGCGCCGGGCGGTAGCTCTCCGGGAACTGCTCGATGTCCGCATACCCGGCCCTCTCCCCATCGACGGCGTAGGCCGCTGCGTTCATGCCGAATGTCTCCTCCCAGGCCAGGAACCGCTCGTCCGAGCAGGCCAGGTTGGTCCTGGGCACATAGCCGTATATCTCCTGCCCCATGTAGCCCAGCTTCACATAGTGCCAGACTTCCATATTCTCGTCCACGGCCATGTCCAGGATGTTCACCGTCTGGCCGCTGAGCACCGTCACCGCCGTCTCGCTTTCATAGGAGGGCGATACCCGCACCGGGTATTCGTCGCTCAAATAGACCAAAGCCATGATGTCCCGCTCCCCGGCAATCTGGGCCAGGGCCTCCCCTGCCGTCCGGATCCACTCCGCGGTCTCCTGGTCCACCTCTGCGAAGACGCGGGAGCCGTCTTTTCCGGCAAGGCCATCCTCACCGGAGCCATCCCCGGATTCCTGGCCGTCTTCCGGATTCTGCCCCTCTTCCGGGGCTTGTCCGCCGTCCGGGGCCTGGATATCCCCGGATGGCTGGCCGTCATCGGGGTTCTGGCTGTCTCCCGTGGTCTGGCTACTGCCGGAATTCCCGCTGTCTCCGGAATCCTGGCCATCGCCGGAATTCTCGCTGTTTCCCGTGTTTTGGCCGTTATCCGTATTCTGGCCGCCGGAATTCTGGTTGTCTCCTGTGGTCTGGCCGTCGCCCGTATTCTGGCCGCCGGAATTCTGGTTGTCTCCTGTGGTCTGGCCGTCGCCTGTATTCTGGCTGTCTCCAGTGGTCTGGCTACTACCGGAATTCTGGTTGTCTCCTGTGGTCTGGCCATTGCCGGAATTCTGACTGTCTCCCGTATTTTGGCCGTTGCCGGAATTCTGGTTGTCTCCCGTGGTTTGGCCGTTGCCGGAATTCTGGTTGTCTCCCGTGGTCTGGCCGTTGCCGGAATTCTGGCCATTGCCCATGGTCTGGCTACTGCCGGAATTCCGGCTGTCTCCCATATTCTGACCGTTGCCCGTATTCTGGCCACCGGAATTCCGACCGTCTCCCGCATTCTGGCCGTTGCCCATGTTCTGTCCGCCGTCCGGTTCCCGGGCCTCCCCGCCCGTCTGCCCCGCTCCGGCCGTCTGCCCGTCCTGCCCGGACTGCTCCGCCGCCCATGCCACCGGCACAGGCCCGCTTGCATTCGTGCCCAGCAAAGCCGCTATGGTCAAAACCCCGCATATGTATCTTCCATATTTTTTCATCTATACTCCTATCTGACCGCTAAAGCGGACACCCAGCTCTTTTGAAAGTCTTCCGCCCCCATCCGGCCGTGACCTAAGTAAGCATAGCATAAAATCTGCAAAATTTGTCTGGTAAATCCTTCAAGCCGATCCGGCGCCATTGCCCGGAAGTCACCCCCGCCGCAAGGCCCTGTGCAGCTTCCGAAGCCTCCTGGGGGCGATGGCGAACAGCGTGTGGTAGACCTTGTTCTTCTCCGTGAGGATCCGGTTCCCCATGGCCCTCCACCAGTTCCTGCGCAGATAGGCCACTATCCCCCGATAGACCGCATTATCCCCTGTCATCTGCGAAATCGGGATATGCAGCAGATACTCCAGCCTCTGGAATATCCCGAACCGGAATGCCGTCTCCTCCAATCCCGGATATTCCCTCCCCACGATCTCTGCCACCATATCCGCGTTCTCCACGCAGTCGGCATACACCGGCGAAAAGCTCTCCCTGTCCGCCTTCCGGGAATTGCTGCCAATCCGGTAGAACACATGATAGGCCTGCTCCGGCAGGGACGCCACCTTCCCCATCCCCGGCAGCATGCGCACCAGCAGATGGAAATCCTCGTTCAGCTTCCCCACGGGAAAGGCCTCCGGCGGAAACAGATCCCTGCGTATCAGCTTGGTGCAGAAGGAGCAGTCCCCCCTGTGCATCAGCAGCTCTTCCATGAATTCCCTGTCATCCAGCACAATGGCCTCCTTGGGCGGGACGCAGATGTCCGGCAGCGGATTCCCCTTCTCATCGATCTCGTCCCGGGCCACCTGGGCCGCGGATACCCCAAATTCCTGAATCCTCCTCATCAGCAGTTCATACATGTCCGGCGCGATATAGTCGTCGCTGTCCACAAAGCCCACATACTCCCCCGCGGCCTGGGCCAGCGCCAGGTTCCTGGCGGAGGAGGAGCCCCCGTTCTCCTTATGCAGGACCCTGATCCGCCCGTCCTCCTCTGCCAGCCTGTGGCAGAGCTGCCCCGTGCCGTCCGTGGAGCCGTCGTCCACCAGGATGATCTCCAGGCGGCTGTAGGTCTGGGCCGTGATGGAGCGGACGCATCTGGGCAGATAGTCCTTTATATTATAAACCGGTACAATGACTGTTATCAAGGGAGTTTCCATTATATTAAGCTCCATATGTTTTTACGTATTTTTATATACCAAAAACCATTCTCCGGGAACCTATACTGCGCACCGGTCAACTTTACAGTGCAGCCCGACTGCGGACCGCCAGCCAGGCACTTTCCCAGGGACACCACTGTAAATCCTGGCAATCTGCATTATATGCCGACAATCGCCAAAATCTCCCAGGCAGCTATCTCCCCGGGCCTGTCCGGCGGAACCGCTCCCGCAGCACCGGGGCAGGCCCGCAGGGCACATATCCGGTAAGGCTCTGCCCCCCTGGCTCTGTCCCCCTGGCCCAGTCCAGCCCGGTGACCGCCCCGATCAGCTCCAGCAGCCGCCCGGCGGCATTCTCCGCGTTCCAGACCTCTGCGATCGTCCGGTAGGCCGCCTCTCCCAGCTTCCTGCACAGCGCCCTGTCCCGCACCAGGCGCTCCGCGGCCCCGAACAGCTGCTCCTTCCTGCCGTCCCCATAGATCAGCCCGTTCTCCCCATGCCTGACCAGGTAGGGCACCGCTCCGATCATATGGTCGGCCACCAGGGCGCAGCCGCTGTTCATGGCCTCATTTGCCACTGCCCCCCAGCCCTCCTGCCTGTCGCTGGTGAAGAGGAAGATGTCCGCCTGCTCCATATATCGGCGCACCTCCTCCGGAGGCTGATACCCCGGAAAGGAGACGCAGCCCTCCAGCCCGTATTCCCTGGCCAGCCCCTCCGCCATGGGCCGCAGCTCTCCGTCCCCGATGATGTCCATGTGGAAGCGCAGCCCTCTCTCCCGCAGCGTCCTGGCCGTCTCCACCGCCAGCTCCGGATGCTTCCAGTCGATCATCCGGGCCGCCCAGAGCAGATAGGGAATTTTCTCTTCCCCGTATCCTTTTCCACTAAATAACGTATCCAAGTCGTGCCGCCTGGTCTCCGGAAAATACCCCCAGCAGTACATCTTCCCGGGGTAGGCCCGGACGATGTGGAAGTCGGAAGCCACATAGGCCCCGGCGCACAACAGCCACACCGGGGATTTCCTGTACCTGGTATGGTCATGGTACTTTTTCAGCAGCCCTCTGGGGGACACGGCCTTCCACTGCCCTGTCTTGTACAGGCGCTCGCTGACGCGCATCACCGGCTTCCCGGCCCGGAGCCTTTCTTCCATATAGCTTTCGTCATCCGTCCCCCCGAACAGCGCCACATCGCAGTCCAGGACCAACTGCCTGCACGCCTCCGGCTCCTCGTACCAGCAGCGCACATAGGCCGGCCTCCGGGAGGCATGCCATCCCATCTGCACCCGCTCCTGCTCCATGCCCTCTGTCTGCACGAAGACGAACGCCCCCTCCAGGAGACGGTACATGCTGTCGCAGAAGGGAATCTGATGGTGGTTGATGTAATTGGATACAAAAGCTATTTTACAGGATTTCTTCATATATTTCCACCAGTTTTTGATAATTTCGATCTCTGTCGTGGGTTTTCAGCGCATGATTCCTGGCATTGCGACAGTATTCGTCCCTTTTCCGGGGATCGCGCCACATTTCAAGCACCGCCTCCGCCAGCCGTCCGGACACCGCCCCCAGCTCTCCGGCCCCTTCCGTCCCCGGGCCCCCGGATGCGCCGCCGTGGTCAGACCCCCTGTACAGGATGCCGTCCACCCCTCCCGTAAATATGCTGGAGACACCGCCCACGTCCGCGCTGACACAGGGCACCCCCAAAAGCATGGCCTCCCCCAGGGAATTGGGGGAATTCTCCACAGAGGAGCAGCAGACGAACAGGCCGCACTTTAGGTATCTGTCCCGCATCTGCTCCGCGTCCAGCCTCCCCAGGAAGCACACCCGCCCCTCCAGCCCCAGGCCCGTCATCATTTCGCGCAGGAATTTCCCATATCCCGATATCTTCAGTTTCTCCTTCCATGTGCCGTATGCCACCAGGCTGTTTCCCGCCACATACAGCTTCGCCTCCGGGTATTCCGCCAATATGATCCGCAATGCCCGCAGCATATAGTGCAGCCCCTTCAGAGGATAGTCCCCCTGGCTCAGGAAGATGGAATGGGGCTCGCAGGCCTCCGGATCCCACACCGGCCCGTAGAATTCCGGCCGCAGGCTCTCGTTCATCTCAAAATACCGGGCCCTCGGATTCCATTCCCTGGCATACATCCTGTCCCACCGGGTGCGCCCGGTGATGTTCCCCGCCAGGCCCACGGCTTCCCGCTCCATGACACCCCGCAGGGCGAACTTCTCCCGCTGCCGCCTCAGGCTGTCCCTTTTCAGCCTGTCCCGCAGGGTCGCCCGCCGGACCGTCCGCTCCGGCAGATCCGCGTAGTAATGCTCCGCGATCAGCGTACAGAGCCCCTGCAGGCCCAGCAGCAGCCTGTCCTTCCAGGGGAAGACCCTGCACATGGCCAGGGTGTGGGGAAATTCCGTGCCGAAGCAGTGCACGATGTCCGGCTCTGCTATAGAGACGATTTTTTCCAGCACGGGTTCCAGCCTCTCGTCGTATTTTTCCGCCTGCCTTACGTCCTCCGGGAAGCCGTAATAGGAAAAGGAGGCCCGCTCCCCGGCCCCGCCGGTTTCCACGTCCACCGTCCCGGCGCGGAATCCCTGTCCCGGCCCGATCATATGCCCGGGCAGCGGGAACGCCACGGACAGCCGGATGCCGCTCTCATGGCAGCCCGCCAGCACAGCCCCGGCCATCCCGCTGACCCAGCCCTCCTTCACGGAGGCCTCCATCCCCAGCTCCCGCGCCGCCGCAGGCAGCACCATATTACATAACCACAATACCTTCATGTCCACTCCCCATCCTGGCCTGTGGCCCCCGGGAACCGGAAGCCCCCAAATCTCCCTGCTCTCCGTCAGTTGAAGATCCAGTTCCGATACGGCAGCAGCCTGACGTCAATGGCATACATCCCCCTAAGCAGCAGCAGGAAATAGCAGCCGAAGGCCGCCACCACCCCAGCCTGGCACAGCCCCCGCAGCTTCCCCGGCTTCATCCCCGCCAATGCCCCCGGCACCAGGAACACCTGGGATACGATCAGATAATACCCCACCCTGGACACCTCCGGGATGAAGGAGCCGCAGCAGTACACCGCCAGCCCCATGAGGTTCAGGAAAAAGTAAAATCTGTTTACCATATCCTTCCCCAGCCCCTGCCTCCAGCAGACCAGGCCCAGCAGCGCCACGCAGCCGCATTTCAGGATGTTGGCGTAGGAGAGCTGCCCGTTGTCAAAGGCGGAGTCCCTGTAAAAGGGATAGAAGAAAAAGATCGCCTCCCGGTACAGCTCCTGTCCGAACACCAAAGTGCACAGGAACACGCCCCCCGCCGCGTAATGCCATTTCCGCAGGGGCGCCGCCGCCAGGAAACGCGCCACCAGGTACGCCGGAACCACCAGCAGCACCGACTTGTGGAACATGGCCCCCGCCAGTATGACGCAGACGAACTTCCCGTATTCGCCCCGGAGCACATATTTCATGGAGAACAGCGCGATCGCCAGCGCCAGGTAATACCTGACGGAATTCAGGCTGTTGAAATAATACCCCCCGGTCATCAGCAGATACAGGGAAAATGCGAAGCGCTTCCCCTGGTCGTGCAGCGCCCTCACGAAGAACCAGACGGTTATGATAGAAAAAAACGCGAACACCGGCAGGTATTCATCATAGCCGAACAGCCCCTGTATCCATTTCACGATCATGTTGAAGCCGAATTCCGAGGACACATGGCGCTGCTGTGCGATCAGCTTGAAATTGTCCCTGTACACCCAGTAGTCGTTGCCCACCGCGATCCGGCAGGCCGACACCCCCGTCAGGAGGCAGTAGACAGCCGCCACCGCAATCCGGTTCCTGGCCTGCCGCCTCTCCCCCGGCCCGTTCCCGCCGCCGTCCTGCCAGCTCAAGTACCTCCGGCCTCCCCTGATACGATCCGGCACATAATCCTGATTGTCCACGCACAGCCCCAAAGCCACCGTGACCACAGTCAGCAATATATAAACCAGCGCGCTCCACTCCATGCCCATCCCGTCTCCTGTCGCCCTCTCTGTACTACAAATAGTCAGTACAGCCCTGATCCTTCCATCCGCCGCACATCCACCGGTACGCCTGCCCCAGAGGCACCTCCGCGCACAGCCTGTCCCGGTGGGCCAGCAGGAACCGCAGCGCCATGGCCCATGCCAGCCTTCCGTACAGATGGCGGTACAGCACCCCCTTGTCCCGGAAGAACTTCTCGTCATAGCCCGAAAACCATGTAGACTCCCCTGCCGTCTCCCGCCCGATGGTGACGGGGGCGGTGTACACCCGGTAGCCCTTCCCCATGAACTCCTTCAGGAACAGGCTGTCCTCGCCGCTTCCGTACCTGGCCCCGCCCCCGAACAGCAGGGAGAAGGTCACATTGGAGGACAGCAGGCTCTCCCTGCGGACGGCGAAGCTCACCGCCCCGTACCTGCCGCAGTTGTACCAGCGCACCCGCTTCCGTCCAGTGATGTGGTATGTCCTGCGGGCCTCCTCCACCGTGATATTGAAAAGTATCATATCCGCCCGGGGCCTGCTTCGGAACTCCGCCGCTATCTTCTCCGCGTACCCGGGCTCATACACGATATCCCCGTCCGAGAACAGGCAGATGTCCCCCTCCGCCCGGAGGATGGCCTCATTGCGGCTCCTGCCCACCCCCCTGTCCGGAAAGGAGTAAAAGCCGATTTCATGCCCCCTGTACGCTATCTTCCGGCAATCCAGCCGGTCGCACTGGTTGATGACCACCGCGTCCGATTCCAGCCCCATCCGCGCCGCCAATGCCTCCGGCTCCTCGTTCATCACAGATGCCAGCACCTGAACCCTCATATCCCTTCGCTCCCCGTTCCCGCTTTTCCTCCGCCGGACCTTGCCCCTGTCAGGTAGTACCTGCGGATCAATCTCTCGTCCGCCTCCCACAGGATCGCCGCCGTCACCCGGCAGTCCTGCTGCCCCAGGTACTCCAATGTCCGCTCCAGCGCCCTGCCCGCATGGCTCCCGGCCCTTACCGCCAACAGGATGCCCCCGGCCCTGCGAAGCCTGTCCGCCGCCTCCGGCTCCCCCACAGGCCAGGGCACTGCGAACCAGCCGTCCCCGATCAGGCCCGGGCACGCCTCCTTCAGGCGCTCCAGCACCTCCTCCGCGTCCAGTCCCTCCCGAGCTGCGCAGACAGCTACGTCTTCATGCAGTCCCTCCCCGGCCTGCCCCTTCCGCGAGAAGAAATACCTGACGTTCTCCGCCAGCTCCCTGCTCTCTATGGTCCCCACCGTCTTCACGCCGTAGCGCTTCCAGACAGATCCCGGCAGCCAAATGCTGTCCTCCCCCGTCTCCTTCAGGAGGAGCGCCGCCACCGCGAAGAAGCAGGAGAGCACCGCGGCAAGCAGGAAGGCCCTGCCCGTCCGCACATCCGGCATCACCTCCGGGGCGGCCTGGCAGGGGTCTATCACCGCGATGGAATCCACCTCGCTCAGCAGCTCCGCCAGTTCCCGGGTCATGGCCTCCTCCACCGCCCGGGCGACTGCCAGGCTCTTCTCCGGGCTGTCCGTGGTGACCACAGTGGAGGGGATCCGGATGTCCGAGAGCACCTGGGCCTGGATGGCCCCCGACAGCTCCTCCTCCCCCATCCCGTCCATGCCGGCCCGGGCCAGATGGCCCTGCACCGCGTCCAGGAACAGCTTCGACTGCAGATAGGTGTTCCAGCTCATGTCGTTCACATAGACATTCATCATGTCCTCCACATTGTCCACCGCGTATTCCACCCGATAGACGGACGTGGCGGCGTACAGCCTGTCCCCGCGCAGGAGCACGTTCTTCCCGTAATACCCGCCCCCGAACACCACAGCGCCCAGGAGCGTGGCCGCCGCGATAAGGGGAAGCTTATACAGCATGCGCAGCGCCGTCAGGCGCAGGTCGAAGGGTTCCTTTCCGTAATAGCCTTTCCACATATCATTCCTCTTCCTTTTCGTCCCGTCCCTCCTGCCGCTTCCTGCGCTCCTCCCGCAGGGCCGTGATCTGCTCCGTCTCCACGCCCTCAGTGCTGTCCGGCCAGAACAGGATCTTCAGCGTCAGCAGCATCAGCTTCACGTCCAGCATCACGGAGTAGTTCTCGATATAAGTCAGGTCCAGCTTCAGCTTGTCATAGGGGGATGTATTGTATTTCCCGTACACCTGGGCGAAGCCCGCCAGCCCCGCCTTCACCTTCATCCGGTAGGCGAACTCCGGCATCACCTCCAGGTACTGGGCGATGATCTCCGGCCGCTCCGGCCTGGGGCCGATGAAGGACATGTCCCCCTTTAAGATGTTCACAAGCTGGGGCAGCTCGTCCAGCCTGCACTTGCGGATGAACTTCCCCACGGGGGTGATGCGGTCATCGTTCTTCTGGGCCAGCCTGGCCACGCCGTCCTTCTCCGCGTCCGTGCGCATGCTCCGGAACTTCATGATGTGGAATTCCCTCTGGTCCTGGGTGCAGCGCACCTGCCTGTACAGTATGGGGCCATGGTCGTAGAGCTTGATGGCCAGGGCCGTGAGGAGCATGAAGGGGGAGGCTGCCACCAGCAGGACCAGCGCCCCGAATACATCGATGCACCGCTTGATGATCCGCTGCTCCACGGTAAGGCTGTACTCCCGGGTCAGCAGCATGGGGCTGTCGAACACATGCAGCTCCTCCGCCCCCATCAGGATCACGTCCGTTATCTTCGGCAGCAGGTAGAAGCGGATGGAATGCCCGTAGCAGAATTTGATCAGGGGAGTCCTGTCTACTACAGAGATGTCTCCCAGCACTACGGCATTGCACTCCCCCTTCTCATAGGCTTCCAGGATCGCCCCGCAGACGGCGTCAAAGCCCTCCGACACATGGACGGTCCTGGTGATGATATATTTGTCCCTGCGGCTCTCGAACTTGGCCCGGATGCCCTCTATGGGCCTGTCCCCGTGCACCAGCAGAAGCTTCCTGGGCGGAAAGATGGCCCGGTAGACCCGGTTGGCCACATTGATGTAGATAATCACCACCATGGTCTGCTCTATCATCATCAGGATGAACACGTCCGGCACGAAGGGCTCCGCCGCCATCACGGACAGCTCCGCATATATGAAGACATTGGCCATCAGGGTGGCGAAGACCTGGGAGAAGATCAGCTCCACATTCTTCAGATAGCCCAGCCGGATACCGCCGTACATGGAGGACAGCAGGATCAGGACGAAGGCGTAGATCCCCACCTCCAGCACATGGCCCTTGCCCTGAAAGTACCGCAGCGCCTCCACCACGCTCCAGCGGAACTGCATCTGCCACCAGTAGGCGAACAGCGCGATCTCCAGCCCCAGGCATACCGCGGTCAGCCCCAGGTTGATCAGCCTCTTGAATGTCTCCCTTTGTCTCAGCTTCTTTTCATTGGTACTAAGATTCACAATAAAATCCTCCCATACCGCTAAATCCTTCTCTTCACGGCCCTGAAGGCCCAGAAGACAAAATGCCAGGCGCTCCGGGGCAGGCTCAGGCCCTCGCAGTCCCGGTAGAGACGCCAGATGCGCCGCAGGGCCTCCAGCTTGTTGGCGGAGAGGGTGTTGCCCCCGCGCCTGTAGCGCACCAGGTTCTCGTCCAGCCCAAAGGCCGTATAGCCGCTCCGCAGCACCCGGAACCAGAGCGCGGTGTCCTCGCTTTTGACCGTGGGCATCTCCAGCAGGCCCCTCTCGATCTTCCCGGTGTCGAACATCACCGTGCTGGTGAAGATCGTGGTATTGCTCAGGGCCTGGCGGTAGCTTAAGGTCTCCGGCACATGCACCACCTTCCCGGTGCCCCTGCCCTGCCCGTCCGCGAACTCATAGCCGGTGAAGACGAAGGCGGTGTCCCTCTCCCGCAGGAACCGCAGCTCCTTCTCCAGCTTCTCCGGCACCCATAAATCGTCCGCGTCCAGATAGGCGATGTACCTTCCCCGGGCCTCGGCAAGCCCCCGGTTCCTGGCCCGGGCGGCGCCCATGTTGGAGGGCTGGCATATCAGCCGTATCCGGGGATCCCCCGTCTCCTCCATGCAGCGCCGGATCTCCGCCAGGCTCCCGTCGGCGCTGCCGTCCTCCACCAGCAGGAGCTCCCACTCCCTGTAGGTCTGCGCCCTGACACAGGCAATGGTCTCCGCCAGATGCCTCTCCGCGTTATAGACAGGTACGATGATGCTGATCAGCTCATCCATAGCTCTCCTCTTTTCTTCCCGTATCCCCATGTCCCGGCTCAGAACAGCGCGAAGACAATATAGTCGTCCACCTCTTCCGCCCGGGTTCCCAGGGCCGCCTCCATGCGCTCCCTGATCTCCCCGGGCACTCCCGCGGGCAGCAGGATGCAGTTCACGCCCAGCTCCACCGCGTCCTCTGCCCGCCGCTCCACAGTGGCCAGCATCTCCTCCCTGTCCTCCTCCGGCATCCAGACCCCCGCCGACTGCTCCGCCCAGCCCATCCACCGGTACAGGTCGGAGGTCTTTCTGTCATAGGTGTCATAGGCGTATCCGTTCAGGGAGATGTCCCACATATTCCTGCCGTAGGCCAGCCGCAGCCTGCCGTCCACCTCCCTGGCGTATTCCAGAATCGCCTGAGGGGCCAGGAGGCAGATGTCCTCCCCGGGATAGCGCTCCGCCAGCATCCCTGCCACCGCGTAGGCTTCCTCCCTCTCCGCCCTGCGCCCTGCCCTGGCCCCAGCGTCCCCTCCCAGGTTCCCGCACAGCCCCAGGGCCAGGAGCAGCAGCAGCGTCACGGGCAGGCCCCTGCGCCAGCCCCCCGCATCCTTTTTCCACTGCTGCGCCAGGAACAGCGCGGCGCCGTATGCCGTCACCGCCGTCAGGGGCACCATGCTCCATATCCACTCATAATCGTAAAATTTTGTCTGATACGCCATCAGCAGCGCCGCCGTCACAGGCAGGACGCAGCAGGCCGCCGCCAGGGAGGCATAAAGCAAAAGGGCCTTCTGCCCCTTTCCCTTCCCGGTGAACCACAGGTACGCCAAAGCGGCCAGGAGCAACGCAGCCATTTTCCCGCTGCCCTTGTAGTTCGCCCAGCCGGAGGCTGCGTTTCGAAGGAGCTCCGTCATTTCCCATCCCCCCTTCCTCCGTCTGCCGTCTGCCTGCCAGGGGCCCTCCCGGAAAGCTTCCGGCACAGCAGTCCTGCAGCAGCCAGCCCCGCGGCCATCGCCAGGCAGACGCCGCAGCCGTAGAATGTCCAGACCGTGCAGGCCTCTGCCAGCACGCACAGGCACACCCCCGGCCATTTGCGCCGTAGGCACAGGGACGCCGTCCAGGGCAGGAGCACGCCGCCCCGGATGGACACCCCCCGCCAGCCGCTGCACAGCAGGTCGAATCCCTCCATGCCGTAGGCGTAGGCCCCCGCCCACATCAGCGCCGATACCAATAGCAGGAACAGGGCCCGCATCCTCCCCTCCTGAGGAAAAAGCGTCCGGCCCAGCAGGGAAAAGGCCCCGTAGCTGCCAAGCAGCACCGCCATGGGGACGATCCTCTGGACCATCAGCCCGGGCTCCAGGCCTGTCCATCTGCACAGGCTCCCGTACAGCGTGGGCAGGCACAGTATCTTCAGCCGAAGCGGCATCCCCTCCGTGTAGGGCGTCCCCGTCATGGGATTGACCCGGTAGATGCCGTCCACAGCCAGGAAGCTCCCCACTGTCTCCACCGTCATATCGCCCTTTCTATAGATAGCATTCCCCATACCGATGAAAATAAGCTGAGAAATCACCGTCAGCGCAAACATGCCGTACAGAATCTTCTCCGAAGGATCCAGGCGGCGCTTTCCGCCCGGTTCCGCCAGGATATGCCGCCTCCCCGCCGCCAGGAGCACCGCGCCCAGCACAAGCCAGGCTCCCAGGGCCATGCCCAGCAGCCGGGAACAGGCCGAGAACGGAAGCCCCAGAAAGACAGCCGCCAGATGGCAGGCTTCCGCCAGCCCGATCGCCACGATCGCCCCCGTCATCAGGCAGTCGCCCAAGGTATTCTTTTTCAGCTTAAATATTCCCATCCGGCACGTTTCCAGCCTTTCCAGTCTCGATTTTAAGGACATCTGCCGACATTTCCCGCGCTCCCGGCACATGGAACCAGCCCCCGCCGCGTCCTTTGTGTCAACATTCTACCACACTTGTCCCCCAAAGTCCACAAAAGCAGCCGGATTTTCACCCGGCTGCTTTCCATCCCCGCAGTATGAAGCATATCTATCTTCTGTTGTTTCTTCCGTAGCTTCTACATAGCCTTGATGTCAAGCCGTACCTTATCCGCAATGCGGGCTATGTATTCACTGTTGGTAGGTCTGGTTCTGCCTGAAGATGCGGAATATCCAAACATTTTTTCAAAAGTCTCTGTATTTCCTCTGTTCCATGATACCTCAATGGCGTTGCGAATCGCACGTTCGACTTTCTGGTCTGTTGTCTTGAATCTTCTGGCAATCGCCGGATACAGCAGCTTCGTCACGCTGGTCACTACCTCCATGTCCCTTCCCGACAACAGAATGGCGCTTCTGAGGTAATGATACCCCTTTAAATGAGCCGGAACCCCTATATCCAACATAATTTCGGTAATGTATTTCTCGAGCTCACAATCCTTGACTGCAGTAATCTCCATACGAATTCCCCTTTCTTATGTTGACTGCCGCTTCCCTACCACGAAGAATATACTAAATTCTACCACATAAATTACCGATAGGGAAGACTTCAGCCCGCTAAGAATTCGTTAAGACTTTTTATTATTCCTAGAGCCGTTCCTTTACCAGGTAGATCGGCCGCCGCTTCACCTCCATGTAGGTCTTGGCCAGGTACTGTCCCAGTATCCCCGTGCAGAAGAACTGCACGCCGCTGACCATGAGGATGATGCACACCAGGGACGGCCAGCCGGACACGGGATCCCCGAATATCAGCTTCCGGATGATGATGAAGAAAATCATCAAAAAGGCCACCACACAGAAGAATGCGCCCATGACGGAGGCCAGCATCAGCGGCACCGTGGAGAACGCGCAGATGCCGTCCAGAGAGTACAGGAACAGCTTCCAGAAGCTCCACTTGGTCTCCCCTTTCAGCCTCTCCACATTCTCATACTCTATCCACTTGGTGGAGAATCCCACCCAGCCGAAGATGCCCTTGGTAAAGCGGTTGTACTCCTGCATGGACAGGATGGCGTCCACCATCTGCCTGGTCATCAGCCGGTAGTCCCTGGCCCCGTCCATGATCTCCGTCCTGGAAATCTTCTTCATGAGCCGATAGAACATCCTGGCGAAGAAGCTCCGCACCGGCGGCTCCCCCTTTCTGGAGACCCTTCTGGTGGCCACGGAATCATACCCCTGCTCCAGGAGGTCGAACATCTCCGGCAGCAGGGAGGGGGGATCCTGGAGGTCCGCGTCCATCAGCACCACATAATCGCCGCCGGCATTCTCCAGCCCGGCATAGATCGCCGCCTCCTTCCCGAAATTCCTGGAAAACGACACCAGGTGCACCCGCTGATCCTTCTCCCGCAGCTTCCTCACCTCCGTCACAGTCCCGTCCCTGGAGCCATCGTCCACATAGAGCAGCTCCAGCTCAATCCCCTTTTCGTCAAAAAAAGGCTCGTTCTTCATCAGCTCCTCATAAAAGAACGGCACGTTCTCCTCTTCATTATAACAGGGCACGACCACAGTCAACAGGCTCATGAATCCCCTCGCTCCCTTCCGTCACTTATACTGCTTCCAGTATACCGTCTTCCTCCGCATTCCGCAAGGGAAAATACAGGGACATCCCGGGCTTATTTCTTAAGTTTATTTCTTTTATTTCTTAAGTTTCTTAATTTTTCAGTCAATTGGATGACTCTTGTCAGCTTTTGTGATATAATGGTAGCTTAGATACTATAGGAGAGCTATGTTATGAAGAAAATAAAGCGAAGCATTCTTTTCCTGGCCGTGATCTTGGCGCTGGCAGCCTGTGGGCAGGAGGACGGGTCCACCGCCCCCATCGTGCCCGAATCCAGCCAGGCCGATTCCGATTCCCCCGATTCCGTCCCGGCTCCGCAGCCCGACGGCAGCATGCAGCCTGACGGCGGCCTACAGTCCCCCTCGCCGGGAATCGTCATCGAGGACGACTCCCTTCCCCCCCGGGAGGGCATGGTGCGCAGCCGCCTCACCAACGAGTGGGTGGATCCCGGCGTGGCGGGCACCCGCCCCATAGCCGTGATGATCCCCAACGAGTCCAATGCCATCCCCCACTACAATCTGTCCAAAGCCTCCGTGGTCTATGAGGCCAACGTGGAGGGCCGGATGTCCCGGATGATGGCCGTCTACGAGGGCTGGCAGGATCTGGAGAAAATCGGCAATGTCCGGAGCCTCCGCACCTATTACGCTTTCTGGGCCTTCGAGTGGGACGCCTTTATCGTGCACTTCGGCGGCCCGTACTTCATCAATGACCTGATAGCCAAGGAGGACACCCAGAACATCGACGGCAATCTGGATTCCGATGCCGGGGCCTTCTTCCGCACCTCGGACCGTCCGGCCCCCCACAACGGATACGCCTCCGGTGCCGGCCTGGCCGATGTGATCCGGCAGAAGGGGTATCCGCTTGCGTACAGGAACCTGACCGATGCCGACCACTTCCGGTTCACCGGCAAGCTGAACCCCAACACCCTGGCCCAATACGATGCGGAAGCCAAGAACGCAACCTACATCGACATGTCGGGCTGCTATCCCCTGACCAGATGCTATTTTGAATTCAACGAGGAGGACGGCCTCTACTACCGCTCCCAGCATCTGTCCGGCGGCAGCGACGGCCCCCATGTGGATTCCAACGGCACCCAGCTGACCTTCAAGAACATCCTGGTGCAGTACATCAAATACGAGGAGCTGGGGGAGGGCTACCTGGCGTTCCAGTGCCATGACACCACCCGGGACGGATGGTACTTCACCAACGGGAAGGGCATCCATGTCAACTGGGAGAAGACCAGCGATTACGGCGCTACCAGATACTATGACGACTACGGCAACGAAATCGTCCTGAATACCGGAAAGACCATGATCTGCATCGTGGAGGAGGACGACAACTTCACTTTCAGATGAGAAAAGAGGTGCCGCACCGCGGCACCTCCCTTTATTCACCCAATCCGTTTTCCACAGCGCGCACCAGCGACTTCAGCGCCTCCTGCTCGTCCTCCCCCTCACAGAAGAACTCGATCTCGTCCCCGCTCTTCACGCAGGCCCCCAGCACGCTCAGTACGCTCTTGGCATTGGCGGTGCTGTCCCGGAACTGGAACGTAATCAAAGATTTGAACTGCATCGCTTCCTTGCACAAAATCCCTGCCGGCCTCAAATGCAAGCCAGTAGGATTTTTGATCACTACTTTCTGACTTACCATTTTGTCCTTCCTCCAATCTGTTTTCCCCGACCTTTTTCTCTGGGATATCCCGCTTCCGTCCGCGGGCTAGAACATGACATCCTGTATCAGCATGGCCAGCTTCTCCGCCTCCGCGCGGATGACCTGCTTATCCTTGCCCTCTATCATGACGCGCACCAGCGGCTCTGTCCCGGAGGGCCTGATCAATACCCTGCCCTCTCCGGCGAATGCCTTCTCCAGCCTCCCGATCGCCTCCGCGATTACAGGATATTCCATGTACTTCTCTTTCTTATGGTTGGCCACCTTGGCGTTGACCAAAGCCTGGGGCAGCACCTCCATGACGCCTGCCAGCTCAGACAGGCTTTTCCCGGTATCCACCATGACCTGGAGCAGGTGCAGGGCGCTGAGCAGGCCGTCCCCCGTGGTGTTCTCGTCCAGGAAGATGATATGCCCCGACTGCTCGCCGCCCAGGCTGGCGCCGATCTCCTTCATGCGCTCCAGCACGTAACGGTCGCCCACCTTGGTCTGCTCTATGGTCAGGCCGTTGCGCTCCCCCATCAGGAAGAATCCCAGGTTGCTCATGATCGTGGCCACGATGGTGTCCTTCTTCAGCTTCCCGTTGTCCCGCATGTGGTTGCCTATGATCGCCATGATCTGGTCGCCGTCCACCACCTCGCCGTTCTCGTCCACCGCCAGCAGTCTGTCCGCGTCCCCGTCAAAGGCAAGGCCGATCCGGGCCTTCTCGTACACCACCCTGGCCTGCAGCTCGGCCATGTGGGTGGAGCCGCAGTTGGCGTTGATGTTGGTGCCGTCGGGATTGTTGTGGATCGCCACCACGCTGGCCCCCAGCTCCTTCAGGGCCTCCACGGAGGTATAATAGGCCGCGCCCTCCGCACAGTCCACCACGATCTTCATCCCCTCCAGCGCCACAGGCACGGACTGGATCGCGTGGTTGATGTACTCCTCCCGGGCATCGGTGCGGTATTTCACCTTCCCCACGGCAGGGCCTGTGGGGAAATTCACGCCGGGCATTTTGTCCTTCATCAGCTTTTCGATCTCATCCTCCAGCTCATCGGGCAGCTTATAGCCGTTTCCATCGAAGAACTTGATGCCGTTGAACTCCACGGGATTGTGGGAGGCGGAGATGACGACCCCCGCGTCCACCTTGTACTTCTGGGTCAGGTACGCCACCGCCGGGGTGGGCATGATGCCCACGTACACGCAGTTGGCCCCCACGGAGCAGGCCCCCGCCATCAGGGCGTTGGCCAGCATGTCGCCGGAAATGCGGGTATCGCAGCCTACCATAATGGTAGGTTTGTGTTCTTTCTCTTTGGTCAGGACATAGGCTCCCGCCTGCCCCAGCTGCATGGCCATCAGAGGGGTCAGCTCTTCGTTGGCGATCCCCCTGACACCGTCCGTTCCAAACAATCTAGCCATCCTTATTCATCCTCCAATTTCACGATGTTCAGCCTCACGGAGATCTCGTTCTCCGTATTCACATCATCGGCGAGCTCAAATCCCACACCGATCTCGTACACCCCTGTATCCAGCTCCCGGATATCCCCCTCGGTCATCCACGCGCCGATGTCGATCGTGCCGTGCACCGCGGCCTGATCCACGGCGGATACCGCATCCTCCAGTCCGGATATCCTCAGCCTGTATGTCATCTGCTCTTCCGCAAAGGACCAGTCGTATCCCGCGGGCAGGTTGGTGATGGCGAGATTGCTCCGGGAGATCACCAGCGTCCTCTCCACCACCGGCTCGATATGGACTGTGACCGTCACCCTTCCGTTGAAGCCGCTGTCTGCCAGGTCCGCGTTGTCCAGGTACTTCCTGATATCGATGATCCTCTCAACGCTGCCCTCCTGGTTCGTGATGTCCAGCTCCCTCTCCGGGATGGAAATCTTGCTGATCTCCGCCAGCGCGGATGTCGTACCGGCGATCATCACGCTGGAAGGCTGGCATTCCACCACGCCGGTGGCCAGATACCCTTCCGCGGGCACACCGGTAAAGGCAGCCTCCACGGGCACCTCCTTGGTGGCCAGCACCGGTACCTCCACATGCATGCTGCTGGTGTTCTTCGCGATGTCGGAGTCGTCCACCAGCTCTCCCTCCGCGTCATAGAAGTGGATGTCCGCGTTGCCCGACACGTTGCTGGTAGCGCCGGTCACATCGATTTCGATGCCCGCGCTCTTGATGCTCTCCACCACCGACTGGGGGCCGGTAATCTCTATCCTGTTCTGCTCCAGCTTCGCATTGCCGATGATATAGCCCTCCGCCACGTCTCCCCTGGTGTCGCAGACCACGCTGACCCAACTGCTGGCCTTCTGCTCCACGTTGAGCTGCACGGCATCCCGGCTGCCGGAGATATTCAGTATCTCCACCTCGTCGTTGAGCACCCGGAAGCTGATAGGTATGGTATTCACCTCCGTCAGCCTGCTCACGTCGGCCTCCGCCACGATGTCGGAGGCGCTCAGCTCCTGTATGACATTCCTGGGCGCCTCTACGGTGACCCGGATTCTGTCCGAGTTCTCCAGCACCTCATAGAATTTATTCCCCTTCTCCAGCAGCTCCGTATTGACCAGGTTCACCTGTATATTTGAAAAGGACACAGAATCCTTGGGGTTGTCTGCCATGACCACCAGGAACCAGAACACGATGGCCAGCACCACAGAAAGAAGCTTCAGCCCCAGGTTATTCAGTATCCTTTTTTTCACTCTTCGCCCTGTTCTTTCCTCTCCGTTTGTGTGCGCCTTTTGCATCCTCTTCTCCATTCAAATCCATAATCTGCCGCATTCTCTCACGCAGCTCCTCCGCGCTCAGGTGCCTCCGCAGCTCGCCCTCATAGGCCATGCTGATGCCTCCCGTCTCCTCCGACACGATCAGCGTCATGGAGTCCGTGGTCTCCGACACGCCCACGCCCGCCCTGTGCCTGGTGCCCAGCTCCTTGCTCAGGCCCAGGTTGTCTGAAAGGGGCAGATAGCAGGTGGCAAAGGTCACCCGGTTCCCCCGCACGATCACCGCCCCGTCATGGAGGGGCGTATTGTGCTCGAAGATATTGATCAGGAGCTGGCTGGTCACCAGTCCGTCCACTTCTATGCCGGTGCGCTCATAATCCTTCAGGGACTCTTTTCTCTCCACCACAATCAGGGCTCCGGTCTTCACCTTGCCCATCTCCACGCAGGCCTTCACGATCTCCCCCACCGTCTTCTCGGAAAAGGTCTCCTCCATCTTCCGGGAGGAATTGGAGAAGGAGGGCAGGAAGTTCTTCTCCCCGAGCTGCTCCAGGGCCTGGCGCAGCTCCGGCTGCATGGCCACGATCACCGCCGTCACCGCGAAGCTCAGGACATTGCGGGTCATCCATATGATGGTGCTCATCTGCATCAGATCCACCACCAGCAGGAACAGGAAGATCACCACCAGGCCCCGCAGCACCCTCCAGGATCTGGTCGTCTTCATCCATGCCAGAATGGAATACAGCAGAAACGCGATGATCAGGATTTCCGCAACATCGTACAGGTCTATGGTATTCGCGTATGTCTTGATATTTTTCAGGTATTCATTCGCTGTCTCAACCCACTGCATCTCAACCCAACCTTACTTTTCGCCTCTTACGGCCACTCTTCATAATCCTCCGGATTGCCCTCGGGAATCTCCTGCCTTCCGGCATTCCCCACGGTCATGCCCCGCTGCCCTCTGCGCGCGCCGCCCTGAGCGGGGGAAGTCCTGGAGCCGCCCCTGTCGGGAGCCGTCCGCTCTTCGCCCGCGCGGCCGCCCTGCCGCCTGGCCCCTCCGCTCCTGGCCCTGGGCTCCGCCTCCCCTGCCCTGTCCCGCTGGGGATTAATCTTCTTTACGGTCTTGGTAGGCACAGACACTGTCATCTTGGGGATCGCCTTTACGTAATAATAGTATTCGTCGTCCTCGAACTGCACCCTCTCCGTGCGGCTGTAGTCCACGCAGAAGCGGAAGAACTCTATCACCTTGGCCACCACGATCGCCAGCAGGGATCCCAGCAGCACGCTGCCCACCGAGAGATTCACATCGTACATCAGATCCCCTATCAGCAGGAGCACCACGTTCATCATGGCTCCCGCCACCATGGCGATGGTCCAGGAGTAGTCCACCGACATCCGCCGGATCAGATAGACCACCAGCACCGTAATGGCAAAGGCCGCGATCATCACCAGCATGGCCTTGTTGTCCATGATGCTCTCCACCATCATGCGCACCTTCACCAGAATCTCATCCTCGCTCTCCCCCATGGTACGGATGTTGGGGGCGCTGTCGATCACTGTCTGCATCAGATAGTACACCGCAATGCCGCAGCCCACGGACACCATGGAGGACGGCCCGCACAGCAGCCCCACCGAGATCGGCACCACATAGGGAATCTTCATGGAAAACAGAAGGGGCGTCAGTACCACCACCAGGGAATCCTTTGGACTGAACCGGAAGAACAGCAGATACATGATCAGGTACATGCATAGCCCCACCAGGGCCACTTCCATGGAGAGCGCATACATATGCATCAGGCTGAACGCCGCCGCCATCAGGACCATCAACCCCACGGGCAGAAACGAGCAGGTCAGGGCGGCGATCAGCATGATCCTCGTGTCGTCGATCCTCACCATGTAGCCCATCCTGCCATTCAGTGTGCTGAAAGTGATGAAAGCCAGCAGGAACTTGAAGACGGGCACGATGAATGCCTCATATTTGCCGTAAACCAGCTTTATCCTTTCTTTCATTTCCAGTAAAACCGTCATTCTGACCTCCAGCTTCGATTCCCCTACTGTCCGTCCTGGTAGAGGGAATTCAGCTTTTTTAAATTATGATAATAACATTTCAGGCTCTTTTTCGCCCTGGCGTACCTCCATGTGCAGACGATGTACGTCAGGACCGCATAGCCGCCTACCATGACGGCCAGATACGTCAGCACCTCCCTGGCAAACGCCAGCAGGTCCATCTTGTACAGATTCTCCAGGAATTCCTCGATGTTGCACAGCATGTAGAGCCCGAACAGGATCCCGAAGGATATGATCGCGCAGACTACGGCCTTCAGCACATGCAGCGCAATATAGTCGGCGCGGAAGTAATTGCCGATCTTCACATTCTCTCTGCCCTCTCCCCGCTCGTAGGAAGCCATGCGGGTCATCAGGATAACGCGTTCCTCGCTGAGCATAATGCGCCCTCCTATTTCAAGAATCTCATCCTGGCGCTGTCGCCCTGGTTCTTGTCCGGCTTTCTCTCCGCGGGCTGATTGCTCTTCAGGATGCTCTGCAGATCCCTGGTCATGTTCCCCTTGCACTTGTCGCAGAACCTGCCGCTGCGGATCGGCTGTCCGCAGGACTCGCAGTTCAGATAGAGCGCGGAGTCCGCAGCCAGCTCCAGGCGCTCCTCCCGGAGCCACTGACGGATCTGGCCCACGTCCACCTCGCAGGCTTCCGCCACCTGCTGGATGCCTGCGCCTTTGTTGTCCCGGATATACTCCTTCACTTCCTGGAACTTCTTCTCCACCTTGTCACGGCAGGCTGGGCAGATCACCTGACCGCCCATGTAATTGAAAATACATCCACAGCTTCTGCAATTTCTTACATTCATAGTGTTCTCCCCTGTGCGTCTGCGCACCCGATTCCATGGAAAACTTTCCGTCCCGGCGTGTAGTCCCGAAGTCCCTTACACGCCTGTCCCGCTGGCCAGCGCGATGAAATAGACTTCCTCCACGCCCGCCCCTCTCAAGGTTTCCGCCGCCTCGTCCATGGTGCTGCCGGTAGTATAGATATCGTCGATGACTACCACTCTCTTTAATTTTACATCATTTCTCGCTATATTAAAAGCCTTTTTCAAATTATTTTGCCGTTCTTTGGGATTTTCGTATTTCAAGGGCAGGGTATTCTTCACCCTGACCAGGAAATCGGCGCATACGGGCACCCCCGTGCGCCGCCCCACCGCCCGGGCCAGGAGTCCGGCCTGGTTGTACCCTCTGGCCCTGAGGCGCTTCCGGTGCAGCGGTACGGGGATCAGCGCCTCCGGCCGGACGCTGCGGATGAAATCCCCCAGATATTCCGCCATCTGCTCCCCGAAGGCTTCCGCGTACTCCCGCCTGCCGCCGTATTTGAAGCGGTAGATGGACGGGGCCGCGGTCTCGTAGGAATACAGCGCCCGGCCTCTGGTGAACAGATGTTCCCTTCGTCTGCAGTCCCCGCAGAATTCCCCCTCCTGGGCCAGCTTCTTCCCGCATTTCATGCACCAGGGCGGCGTCAAAAGCTGCAGCCTGCCCAGGCATTCCAGGCAGATCCTCTCTCCCTGGGGCGTCACGATGTCGTCGCACACCGGGCACCGCAGGGGAAAGAGGAGCTGCAGCACGCCCTCACAGGCCTTCGCGGCCGCCCCGGGCCGTGGCCTCATCTTCACGCCTCTCTGCTTCTGTGCCTTCTTTTCCGTAGTCTTTCGTGCCGCTCCTTCCGCGTCCCTTCTCATGGTTCCTCCACTCCTTTTCCCGGCCCCGCCTACCCTGTGGCGGCGCCGTTCTCCGTTTTCCGGAACCTTCTCCGACTTCATTTATAGAGAGGCGCTGTCGGCCTGCGGGCAGTCCTTCCCGTACTGCTCGCATATCCTGGCCGCCAGGGCCGTAAATCTGCGGTTCTCGCTGACATTGTCTATCATGCCCCGGACGGTGGCGCTGCTGCCCAGGATTGTGACGCAGCTTTTGGCCCTTGTGATGGCAGTGTACAGGAGATTGCGGTTGAAGAGCATCCGGGGCCCGCCCAGCAGCGGCATGAGCACCGCCGGATACTCGCTTCCCTGGGATTTGTGTATGGTGACGGCATAGGACAGCTCCAGCTCCTCCAGCAGGGAGAAGGGATAGGTGACCCGCTTCTGCTCGTCATACTCCACCACCAGGCAGGAGGCCGCCTCCTGGATCTCCAGGATTCGGCCCATGTCGCCGTTGAAGACGCCCGCCCCCCGCTCCACCGGGATGCCGTACCTGCTGACGATCTCCCACTCCAGCTGATAATTGTTCTTGATCTGCATCACCTTGTCGCCCTCGCGGTAGATGCGGTCGCCGCTCATATGCTCCCTCTTGCGCCCGTCGGCGGGATTCAGATATCTCTGCAGGATGCCGTTCAGGGTCTCGCAGCCCAGCGGGCCCTTGCGCATGGGCGTCAGCACCTGGATGTCGAAGGCCGTGGCCTTCACATACCGGGGCAGCTTCTCCTGTATCAATTGTATCATATGCTTATA
Organism: uncultured Acetatifactor sp.; assembly: GCF_910585425.1. Taxonomy (GTDB): domain Bacteria; phylum Bacillota; class Clostridia; order Lachnospirales; family Lachnospiraceae; genus Acetatifactor. Next base: position 49,053 of record NZ_CAJUCP010000036.1, read on the forward strand.
TATGACATTTATGTCATTTCTCTCCAGGAGGAAGAAGTCCCTGGACTTGTTGTCCAGAGCGATCTGCTCCCCGTTGTTGATCCGGTGGGCGTTCACGATGATGTCGCTCTCCTCCGTCTGCCGGAAGATTCTTTTCAGCTCCACCATGGGAAAGCACCTGCTGCGGATGAGGTCCCGCAGCACCTGCCCCGGCCCCACGCTGGGCAACTGGTCCACGTCCCCCACCAGCACCAGCCTGGTCCCCGGGGCCACGGCCTTCAGCAGCGCCTGGAACAGTTGGATGTCCACCATGGACATTTCGTCTATGATGACCACATCCGCCTCCAGCGGGTTCTCCTCGTTGCGCTCGAACCTTACCTTCTTCGTGTCCTCGTCCGACAGCGCGCTGTTCAGCTCCAGCATCCGGTGGATGGTCCTGGCCTCAAAGCCCGTGGCCTCGGTCATGCGCTTGGCCGCACGGCCTGTGGGCGCGGCCAGGAGGATGTCCAGCCCCTCCGCCTCGAAATAGCGTATCACCATGTTGATCGTGGTGGTCTTGCCCGTTCCGGGGCCGCCGGACAGCAGGAACAGGCCGTTGCGGATGGATTCCGCCACAGCCCGGAACTGAAGCCGGTCCAGCTCCATATGCAGGCTCTCCGCCAGCGCCCCCAGCTTTCCCATGGCCTCCGCACCCAGGCCGAAGTCCCCGCCGCTCTTGAAGTCAGCATTGTCGGCAAATGTCCCGCCGTCCTCCCGGGAATCCCCGCTGCTCTCCGCCTGCCCGGGCATCATGGAAATATTCAGCTCCTGCAGCATACGGGCGCAGTTCAGCTCCGCATAGTAATAGGGGGTGGCGAAGACCTGGTCCCCCTTTATCACCAGCTTTTTGTCCATCATCAGATTGTCCATCTGGGGGCGGATATATTCCCCCGCCACGCCCAGCAGACGCTCCGCCCGCTCCAGCAGGGCCTCCATGGGAAAATAGCAGTGCCCCTCCCCCACGGTCTGCATCAGGGTGTAGAAGATGCCGCTCCTAATCCGGTAGTCGGAGTCGGTGTGGATGCCTATCTTGGCCGCCAGCTCATCCGCCAGCTTGAAGCCGATTCCATGGATATCCTCCGCCAGGCGGTAGGGATTCTCCTTCATGACGCCGTAGAGGCCGCTACCGTAGGTCTCGTATATCTTCACGGCCAGCGTGTTGGAGATGCCGTACTGCTGGAGGAACACCAGCGCGTCGCGCAGATCCCTTTTCTCCTCCATCTGCACGGCGATGTCCCTGGCCTTGCGCTGGCTCACGCCCTTCACCTCGGCCAGCCGCTCCGGCTCCTCCTCGATGATCCGGAAGGTATCGTCCCCGAACTGCCGCACGATCCTGGCGGCCAGGGAGGGACCTACGCCCTTGATGGCCCCGGAGCCCAGATACCGCTCCATGCCCAGGCTGTCCTTCGGCACCACCACCTGGAAGCTGGCCATCTTAAGCTGGGTCCCATACACCGGGTGCTCCACATACTCCCCCTGCACCTGAATGTTCTCCCCCTGGGTCAGGCCTTTGCCCATCCCCACGCAGATGACCTCGCTGCCCTCTGTCATCAGGTTCATGACAGTATAGCCGTTCTCATTATTCTGAAAGATGATATGCTCTACATATCCGTTGACCGTCTCCATCCGGTATCCCCGCATTCTCATATATCAGAACAAGGCTGCCTCTCCACGCAAGCAGCCTTGTCCTGAATGTATGTTCTGTCTCATTTATCCTGATTACAGATCCACCCCCGCGGCGGCCATGCCTTCTGCGGCGGACTCATCCGGGGTCTGGGGGATCTCTGTGGTAGTGAAATTGCGCTTCATCTGGTCGTACAGCATCTGCGCCAGGCCGAAGCCGCCGTTCTGGTTCGTGGTCTCCTCCGCCACGGCCTGTACCATCTGATCCTTGTAGTAGTCCATCATGGTAGCCGTGTAGTTGGAGTTGTTCTCATTGGTGGGGATGGTCTTCATCATGCCCTTGTACATCTGCTCGATGAAGTAGGCCTCGAACTGCTTGCAGGCATCCATCAGCTCCGCGTCCGTAGCCTTCCCGTAGTCCGCGCCCTTGAGCTTATCCTGCAGCCCCGCCGCCCGCTGATTGGCAGCGTTGGCGTAGGTGTCGGCGTACATGCCGGTTATATTGCTGAAATCCATTATTCAATTACCTCCTACCTGCGTAAGTTGTTGGCCTGCTGCAGCATCTCATCGGAAGTGGTGATGGCCTTGGAGTTCAGCTCATAGGCCCGCTGCGCCACGATCATGCTCACCATCTCGTCCACTACCTGCACGTTGGAGCCCTCCAGATAATTCTGGATGACCTTGCTCTTCTCCACCGCCGTGCTGGTGGCCTCATTGATTGGCTGGCCGCTGGCCGCGGACTGCTCATACAGGGTGTTCGCCAGCTTGTTCAGGCCGTTGGGATTGTTGAACTGGTACAGCCCGATGCGGATCCCCATGGGCTGGGGATTGTTCTTTGCGTCCGGATAGCACAGCTCCCCATCGGAGTTCACCGTAATGTTGGTGACTATGTAGTTCTGGTTCAGGATGATGGGCCGTCCGTTGGTATCCATCACCGGGAGCCCGTCCTCATTGGCCAGCATGTTGCCGTTGGTGGCCAAGGTGAATTGGAAATTGCCGTTGCGGGTGTAGTAGGTATTGCCGTCCGCTCCCCGCACCGCGAAGAAGCCCTTGCCGTCTATCATGAATGCGGTATCGCTGTCCGAAGCCATTGCGTTTCCCTGCCTGAAAATGGTGGTGATGGCGGAGTTGCGCACGCCCAGTCCTACCTGCGCGCTGGTGGGCTTCTGCTCCCCGTTGGCCGTGGTGGTCCTGGTCTGCAGGTTCTGATACAACAGTGTCTTGAACTCGTTCACATGGGTCTTATAGCCCTGGGTGTTCACGTTGGCCAGGTTGTTGGCGATGGTGTCGAGATTCGTCTGCTGGGCAATCATACCGGTTGCCGCTGTCCATAAACTACGTACCATAGTGCTGTTTCCTTCCTTTCAAATCCCCGGCCGATTCAATCAGCCTTATCCTTCCCGTTCTCTCCCTCCGGCATCCATCCGGTGGAATGCTCGCGGATTTCCCTGTTCATTTCCCTGACCTCTTCCAGTGTCTGACATTTGTCTGTCGCGGTGGTTATAAGCCAGGCAATAAACTGCATCTGTCTATCTGTCATAGCTTTCCTCCCTATCCCTCTCCGTGTATGCCGACAGCAGCCCTTCCTATATTAGACCCTTCCCAACTGGGTGGCCGCGATTTCCAGGGAACCGTCATAGGTCTGGATGATCTTCTGGCTGCTCTCATAGTTCCGGGTGATGGCAATCAGGTTCACCATCTCGGACACCACCTGCACATTGGACATCTCCAGGTAGCCTGAGTTGATCACCGCGTTGGCCTGGGTGGTCCTGGCACCCTCTATGGGCCTGTAATAGGTCTCGCCATATTTCTCCAGATAATCGTAATCCTCGAAATCGGTAAGGCCGATCCTGGCCACCGCCGTATCGTTCTGGTATATGGTTCCGTCCTCGTCTATTTTAGAATCCAGCAGGGTGTTCAGCCGTATCCGGCGGCTCTGATTGTCCAGCACATAATCGCCGTCCTCGTTCACCAGATACCCTTCCTTGTTCAGGGTGAACTGGCCGGCCCGGGTGTACATGGTGGATGTCTCTCCCGCCTTGTTGGTGAACTCGATGGCGAAGAAGCCGTCCCCGTCTATGGCCAGGTCATAGGTATTGCCCGTGACGCGGTAGGAGCCCTGGGTGTAGTCCGTATAGTTCTCCCCAATCTTTACGCCGGGATTGTTCCTGCCGATGTGCTCGGCGTAGGCGTGATGGCCGTCCGAGCGGTCTTTGATCTTCACCGTGAGCACATCCGAAAAGCACTGGCTGGTGGCTCCCTCCTTCTTGAATCCCACCGTGGACGCGTTGGCCAGGTTGTTGGTCATGGTGTCCATCCTGTGCTGTTCGTTGACCATGGCGGTATAAGCGGTGTATAAACCTTTTAGCATATGATTTGCTGCCTCCTGATGCCTTTTATCCTGAATCTGTTCCTATCTGTCATTGTAGCCTGAGAGGAATTCCACATATTTCCCGGTCCCCACTGCCACCGCCGTCATGGGATCCTCGGCGGTGATGGTGTTGATGCCCGTCTTGGAGGAAATCAGCTCCTCCAGTCCCCGCAGGAGGCTTCCGCCGCCTGTGAGCACGATGCCCCTGTCCGCGATGTCCGCCGCCAGCTCGGGCGGTGTCTTCTCCAGCACGCTGTGGATGGTCTCCACAACCTGGGAAGTGGTCTCCCGGAGGGCTTCCTCAGTCTCCTCAGAGGATACCTTCACCGTCTTGGGCAGGCCTGTGACCAGGTTCCGGCCCCTGACGTCCATGTAGTCCACCTCCGGCCGCTTGTAGGCGGAGCCGATCTTAATCTTCAGATCCTCCGCTGTCCGCTCGCCGATCAGCAGATTATGTTTCTTGCGCATATAGCGGACGATTGCTTCGTCGAAATCATCCCCGGCCACCTTGATGGAGGCGCTGACCACCGTGCCGCCCAGAGAAATGACAGCAATGTCGGAAGTGCCGCCGCCGATGTCCACGATCATGTTCCCGCAGGGCTTGGCGATGTCTATCCCAGCGCCGATGGCGGCAGCGATAGGCTCCTCAATGATGTCCACGTCCCGGGCCCCTGCCTGGTAAGTGGCGTCTTCCACAGCCTTCTTCTCCACCTCCGTGACGCCGCTGGGGACGCACACGGCGATGCGGGGCTTCCGGAAGGATCTCCTGCCCAGCGCTTTCTGGATGAAATACTTCATCATCTTCTCGGTCACGGTATAGTCCGAGATGACCCCCTGGCGCAGGGGCCTGACGGCCACGATGTTCCCGGGCGTCCTGCCCAGCATGAGCCTGGCGTCCTCTCCGATGGCCTTGATCTTCTGGGTGTCCCTGTCAAAGGCCACCACCGAGGGCTCCTTCAACACGACGCCCTTTCCTCTGATGTATACTAAAATGCTGGCTGTACCCAAATCGATTCCAATATCCGTACACTGCATACTGCTGCCCCTTTCTATCTCCCAACGGATTCCCGGCTCCAAATAAATAACATATTTCCAATCGTTTTATATTATAACCGAAAAAATTCCATTTTCATAGGGGTTTATGAAAATTTTAAAAAATGTGTACAGACATAAACCGCCGCCCCCAGGGGGCAGTCAGAGGAACTGTCAGGTTATATAACAATTTCGGCAGAATCCTTTCTCTTCTTTAGCCTTTTTTCCCTTTTTCTTTTTCCAATGCTTTCCTGGCCTTACTTTTATCCAGCATCTTCTTAATATAGATGCCCGTGTAGGACCGCTTCTCCTCCGCCACCTGCTCCGGCGTGCCCGTGGCGATCACGGTGCCGCCCCGGTCGCCGCCCTCGGGGCCCATGTCGATGATATAGTCCGCGGTCTTGATCACGTCCAGGTTGTGTTCGATGACTACAACCGTGTTGCCGCCCTCCGTGAGCCTGTGGAGGATGTCCACCAGCTTGTGCACGTCCGCGAAGTGCAGGCCCGTGGTGGGCTCGTCCAGGATGTAGATGGTCTTGCCCGTGCTGCGCCTGGAGAGCTCCGTGGCCAGCTTGATGCGCTGGGCCTCCCCGCCGGAGAGGGTGGTGGAGGGCTGCCCCAGCTTCACGTAGGAAAGCCCCACATCGTAGAGGGTCTCGATCTTGCGCCGGATGGAGGGCACGTTCTCGAAGAAGCCGCAGGCCTCGTCCACGGTCATGTCCAGCACGTCGAAGATGCTCTTTCCCTTGTATTTCACGTCCAGAGTCTCCCGGTTATAGCGCTTGCCGCCGCAGACCTCGCAGGGCACGTACACATCCGGCAGGAAGTGCATCTCTATCTTGATGATGCCGTCCCCGCCGCAGGCCTCGCAGCGCCCGCCCTTGACGTTGAAGCTGAAGCGCCCCTTGGTGTAGCCCTTGGCCTTGGCGTCCGCCGTGGAGGCGAAGAGGTCCCTGATCTGGTCGAAGACTCCCGTGTAGGTGGCCGGGTTGGAGCGGGGCGTGCGGCCGATGGGGGACTGGTCGATGGCGATGACCTTGTCCAACTGCTCCAGGCCCTGGATGTCCCTGTGCTTCCCGGGGATGCATCTGGCCCGGTTCAGGTCCCTGGCAAGGCGCTTGTACAAAATTTCGTTTACAAGGGAGCTTTTTCCCGACCCGGACACGCCGGTGACACAGGTCATGACCCCCAGGGGAATCTCTACGTTCACGCCTTTCAGGTTGTTCTCCCTGGCCCCCTGCACTTTCAGGAAGCCAGTGGGAGCGCGGCGCTCCCCGGGGATGGGGATGGCAAGCTCGCCGCTGAGATATTTTCCCGTGACGGATTCCGGTATCTGCATGATCTCCTCGGCGGTGCCGCAGGCCACCACCTCCCCTCCGTGGGAACCGGCCCCGGGGCCGATGTCCACTACGTAGTCCGCCTCCAGCATGGTGTCCTCGTCATGCTCCACCACGATCATGGTATTGCCCAAATCCCGCAGGTTCTTCAAGGTCCTAAGCAGCTTGTCATTGTCCCGCTGATGCAGGCCGATGCTGGGCTCGTCCAGGATATAGCACACCCCCACCAGGCCGGAGCCGATCTGGGTGGCCAGGCGGATGCGCTGGGCCTCCCCGCCAGAGAGGGTGGCTGTGGCCCTGGACAAGGAGAGGTACTCCAGCCCCACGTCCACCAGGAATCCCACCCTGGCCCGGATCTCCTTCAGCAGCTGCTTCCC
>NZ_CAJUCP010000037.1:0-55338 GCF_910585425.1 uncultured Acetatifactor sp.
ACTTTAAAATTCCTTGATTTTTTGAGGAAAATCACTTGACAATATAGGGAGGAGTAAATTCGATTATGAAGGACTTTTTCAAAAAATTCGCAGTCATCTCCCTGGCCGTCATGCTGCTGTCCCCCCTGTTCCCCTTCCCTTCCCCGGGAGCGGAGGCCGGGCCCCCAGAGCAGGTGGACATCCTGTTCCTCCATGACACCCATTCCCATCTGGACAGCTTCCCCACCGTGGAGGAGGGCCGGAACGTGACCTTGGGCGGCTTCGCCCGCATCAAGACCTTGATCGACGGGAAAAAAGCGGAAAATCCCGACGCGCTGCTCCTGGACGCGGGGGACTTCTCCATGGGGACCTTAGTCCAGACCATCTTCCACACCGATGCCCCGGAGCTGCGGATGCTGGGCTATCTGGGATGCGAGGTCAGCACCTTCGGCAACCATGAATTCGACTACCGCTCCACAGGCCTGGCCGGAGCCCTGGACGCCGCCGTGGGCAGCGGAGACCCTGTCCCGGCCCTGGCCCTGTGCAATGTGGACTGGGAAGCCATGGAGGCGGAGGGCCTCACGGAAGACCAGCAGCTCTTAAAGGAAGCTTTCACGGCCTACGGTGTGGAAGATTACGTTGTATTGGACAAATCCGGTATCCGCATCGCTGTGCTGGGCGTCTTCGGGGAGGATTCCCTGGCCTGCGCCCCCACCTGCGCGCTGAAATTCCGGGACATCTCGGAGGCGGCCGCCGACACGGTAAAGGAAATCCGGGAAAACGAAGACGTGGACATGATAGTATGCGTCTCCCACAGCGGCACCAGCGAGGAAGCCGACAAGTCCGAGGACGAGATTCTGGCAAAGGCCGTGCCCGAGATCGACCTGATCGTCAGCGGCCACACCCACACCTCCCTCCATGAGCCCATCCGGCACGGGGACACCTACATCGTATCCTGCGGCTCCTACGGCAGGAGCCTGGGGAGCCTGTCCATGTCCAGACAGGCGGACGGGCGCTGGAGCATGGATTCCTATGAGCTGATTCCCGTCACCCAGGACATCCCGCCAGACGCCGGCGCCCAGGCGGAGATCGACAGCCTCAAGGAGAAGATAGACGCCACCTACCTGGCCCGGTTCGGCTATATCACGGATCAGGTGCTGGCCCGAAACGACATCGAATTCGCCACCTCGGACGACCTGTACGAGACCCACACGGAGCACAACCTGGGCAATCTCCTGGCCGACTCCTTCGCCTACGCCGCGGAGCATGCGGACGACCCTGACACCCATCCGATCGACGTGGCCATCGTGCCCTCGGGCTGTGTCCGCGACACCTTCGCCACAGGGGACGTCACCGTCACGGACGTGTTCAACGCCTACTCCCTGGGGATAGGCCCGGACGGCATCCCTGGCTACCCCCTGATCAGCATGTACCTCACCGGGGCGGAGCTGAAGACCGGCGCGGAGATAGACGCCTCCGTATCGGATTTCATGAAGTCCGCCAGGCTCTACATCAGCGGCCTGCACTTTACCTTCAATCCCCACCGGATCATCCTGAACAAGGTCACGGACTGCTATATGACCGACGAGAAGGGCAGCCGTGTGGAAATCGAAGACGACAAGCTCTACCGTGTGGTATGCGACCTCTACAGCGGGCAGATGCTGGGCGCCGTCACGGATGTGTCCTACGGCATCCTGTCCGTGCAGCCCAAGTTCGCCGACGGCACCCCCATAGAGGATATCGAGGACGCCATCCTCACGGACGGCGGACGGGAGCTGAAGGCCTGGGCCGCCATCGCGGGATACCTGGATTCCCTGGAGGATGCGGACGGGGACGGCGTCTCCGACATACCGGAGGCCTACGCTTCCGCCCAGGGCCGCAAGGTGGTGGAGGACAGCAGGTCCATAGGCGATTTGGTAAAAAGCCCTAACAAATTCGCATTCATCATCCTGGGCATCCTTCTGCTGCTCCTGGCCCTGATTGTCCTGTTATTCTGGCTGATCATAAAGCTGGTCCGCAGGCTGACCCGCAGAAACCATGCGACCGCCGGCAGTTGCCGTTGATTCCCGGCGGAAGAACCGATTTTTACAGGAGGATTCGTCAATGAGCGCAAGATACAAGATTTCGAACAGGAATATATATGGCTTCCGGACAAATATGTACCAGATGATGTTTCTGTTGATACCACTCCTTATCGCCCTGTCCCTGCTGGCGGAGTTCGCCCTGGGGCCTGTCCTGTATGGATTCTATCAAAAGGACGCCACCCTGGAGGAGGGCGCGGCAGGGACCCAGGCCGGAGCGGATGTCCAGGTGGCGGAGTCCATTGCGGATATGGAGCGGTTGGATACCTTTACCATAATCACAAAAGGCGCTGTGGTCAATTATGACACCGTCCGCAGCGGCGACCAGCTCTACCACCGCCTGCACCTCCCCAGCGGAGAGCTGGTGATCGCCCACATCAACAAAAAAGCAATCCAGGAAACGGAGGAGGCGGGCGTCTATCGCCTGCCCATAGGGGTATGGAGAGAGTGGGAGCCGCCTGCGGAAGTCCTGGTCTATGAAGAGTTCCTGGCGGCCCCGGATCATTATGTGGACATGTACGGGGAATATGTGCCGGTGCTCTCCCAGGCGGATTACGGCGTGGCGCTGGGCAGGCTGGCCTCCGTGTGGCTCTTCGTCATCGCCATCGTCCTCTACAGGGTCATCGGGGTGCGGCGCTGGCGCTTCGCGCCCGCTGTGTTCTGGAGGCGCGATCCCCTGCTGCCCAAAAACGACACGGAGCTTTGGTGCGCCTCCACCTTCGCCATCTGGGCCCACTCCTTTTCCATGCTGGAGGGCTGGCCTTTAGTGACGGGCGTCCACGGGAGCCGGAAGATGGTGGCGAATTTCCGCAGGACGTCCCTGGGGGAGCAATGGGACATCCATGACCGCCGCAGCGGCCTCCAGACCGTACATGAACTGACGGAAAAACATGCAGGCAGGAACGACACCCCCTACCCGGGCTGGGACCTGTGCAGGGCCACCCAGCTGCTGGGCATGATGTACCTGGTGCGGATGATAGACCGGGACGAGCTGGACCGGGAGTTCGTCAGGGCCGGGAGGGTGCTCCAGCAGAGGTTCGGCTCCTGGGACGAGATGGCGGAGAGCTACCTGGAGGGCTACCAGGCCTGGCTTGAGCGCACAGGGCATCAGAACGCCGCCCAGTACGCCGCCGGGCGCAGGAATGTCTTCCTGAGGCTGAAAGCGGACCCCGACGGCCCCTACTCGGTGCCCTGGCGTACCGGCCTCACCGACATCCCGGGTGGAGGGGAGCGCGGAGAGCTGAAAAGAGTGCTGTTCCGGTATCGGGATCCCAGGCCGTGAGACGGCTACGCCGGGGAGAGATTTCAGAAAGTCATGGAAACTGGAGGAAAACAAATGCTGAAACGCATACTGAAAAAGAACCGAAAATCATTCCTGCTCAGCCTGATACCGGTGGTAATCGTGGGCATCATGGCTCCGCTGCGCTCCTATATCATGCAGCTCCTGATCGATTCCTCCGGCCGTCAGGAGCTTCTGGAGAGGTGTCTTGTGGCCGCGGTCTTCAGCCTGGGGGTATTCCTCTTCGAATGGGGCAGCAAGAAGAGCCAGACCATCGTGGTGCGGCGCATCGAGAGGAACCTGCGCAACGACCTGATGGGCAGGCTGTTCCATATCTCCGCGAACCAGTTCGAGGAAAAGGGCCTGGCATATTACCTGTCCAAGTTCACCACGGACATAAAGATCATATTGGACGACGGCGTGAACAATGTGTACGGCATGATCATGCAGGCAGTCTTCATGGTGGTGGCCGTTGCCTATCTAATCTGTGTGGAGCCGCTCATCCTGCTCATCGTGGCAGGGGTGAGCGCCCTGCAGTTCGCGGTGCCGAACATTCTGAAGAAGAGGATCGCCTCCTCCAGGAAGGGGTATACGGAAGCCCTGGAGCTCTATCTGGACGGGGTGAAGAACGACCTGGGCGGCCACAAGGTCATAAGGACATTCGACGCCATAAGGCAGATCCTGGGAAAGCAGGAGAAGCTCAGCGACTTCGTCTGCAGGAAGAACGAGGCCTCCTCCCAGACCCTGTACAGCGCCCAGGCCCTGGCCTCCTTCGTGAACAACGGGGCCTTCCTGGTGGTCCTGGGAAGCTGCATGTTCTTCGTGACGGCGGGCAGGATGACCGTGGGCGAGGTGGTGGCGATCACCAACATGATGAACTTCGTCCTGACCCCGTGCATGTCCATAGCCAACGGCATGATCCAGATAAAGGCCATGGAGAAGGTGAAGGCCGAGCTGGAGGCCCTGCTGGCGCTGGAGAGCGAGAGCCACGGGAAGGAAGCCCTCCGGGAGGACATCCGGGAGATCCGCCTGGAGCAGGTCAGCCAGAGGATCGGCGAGGGCTTTTCCCTGGAGGGGCTGAATCTGACCTTCGAGAAGGGCAGGAAATACGCCATCGTGGGCAGGAGCGGAAGCGGGAAATCCAGCATCATCCGGCTGCTCACCGAATACGGCCCGGAGTACACAGGCCGGATCCTGGTCAACGGGCGGGAGCTTTCGGGGCTCGACAGGGAGAGCGTCATGCACGTGAGCCCGGTGTGCTACCAGCAGACCTATCTCTTCAACGACACGATTTTCAACAATGTGGCCCTGTACCAGGACTATACCAAAGAGCAGGTGGCGGAGGCCCTGGAGAAGGCCGGCATCTACGATACCGTCCGCAGGCTCCCTAAGGGGATAGAGGAGGAGATCCAGGAGAACGGGAAGAACTTTTCCGGCGGCGAGCTGCAGAGGATAGCCCTGGCCAGGCTGTTCCTGCGGAGCAAAGCCATGACCTTCCTGGACGAGATCACCTCCGGCCTGGACAATGCCACCGCTTATGAGATTGAGGAAAGGCTGCTGAATGAAGACATGACCATAGTAAATATCACCCACCGGTACAACAGGGCGCTGATGCGGAAATACAGCGAAATCATCGTCATGGACGGCGGGAGGATCGTGGAGAGGGGAAGCTTTGACGAGCTGATGGAGAGGGAAGGGGCGTTCTGCAGGCTGTATAAAGTCCTGGAGGAGTGATGGGGTCATACCACATTTTACCCTGTATTTTTCCAGATTGGCCAAAAAGGAGAAACGAATAATGGCTGTACAGAAGAACACGCAGAAGCGTTTCAGCTTATTTCTAAAGGAGCACAGGACAAAGCATGCAATCACCCTGGAGCAGCTGTCCGACGGGCTATGCTCCGCCAGCGAGCTGGCTCGGATCGAGGCCGGGGAACGCACTGCAGGAAAAGCGCTGCAGGACGGTCTCCTATATCGCTTAGGCATATCACCGGATGCCTATGAACATTTCCGCTTTGCCGAAGATTACACGCGCTGGAAAAGGAGACAGCAGCTGCTTTACCTGATATCCCGAGGAGATACGGCACAAGCCAAAGAGTCCCTGGCGGAATATCGGCAGCACTACGAAGCAGGCGCGGAAAAAGATGTGGACAGACGGCTGGAGCGGCAGTTCTGCCTAAGCATGGAGGCACAGCTTCTATCAGGCAGGGCTTCCCTGGAAGAGGCGGATGCCCGGGAACAGAAGGAACATCCCGGCAAGCTGTTCCGGGAAGCCCTGGAACAGACCGTAGCTTTTCCTTCCCCCACACCTGTCAGCAAACAGGCTCCCCCGCCATATGGGCATCCCCATGGTGTTCTAGACATCCCACGGAAAATCTGCTCTGTACAGGAGCTGAACCTGCTGTTAGAGGTGCTCCGTTATGAACAGCCCCCGGACTGGGAAACGTGCTATAAGGAGATTCTGAACCTGATTGGGGAATCCCGCTTCGATGCGGTCAGCCGGGCCAAAATATATCCCAAAGCAGTATTCTATCTATGTCGGGAAGGGCTTTCCCGGGGAGCCTGGGGGCTTGCGGAGAAAACAGCGGCCATGGCACAGTGCGAGAAAGCGGTGCAGCTGCTTCGGGAGGCCGGACGGATGTACTATCTGTGGGAGCTGCTGGGGCTGCTGCAGACATTTCTGCAGGATCTGGCTGCCGGACAGCTTGCTGTCGGGGCGGTGCAAAAGGCAGCGCAGCTGGAAGAGCGGAGGACAGAGTATGGGGAATGGATGGAAGCCTTGGCGGCAGTGTACATGGAGTTCGGCGTACCCAGAGAAACCACAGACTTCTGCTGGCTATATGTGGAGAAGGAAGTCTACTGCATCAACGACATCGTCAGGATCCGCAGGGAAATGTTGGGAATCACCAGAACGGAGCTCTGCGAAAACGGCATCCTCTGTTCGGAAAGGACGCTGCGCCGTCTGGAAGAAGACGGAAAAAAGATTCAGGATAGTATCTTAAATGCGCTGATGGAACGCCTGAACCTGTCGGCGGAATACTGTCAGGCAGAGTTGGCGACCAGCAGTCCGGAGGCGCTGGCATCGATGGCCGAGCTAAGAGACCACATCCGGAACTGGGATACCGAACAGGCCGACCGATTGCTGGAGCGGCTTCGGGAGCTCATCTCCCTGGAAATCCCCTCCAACAGGCAGGAATGGATAATCTGTCATGCCATCAATGAGGCCCATAAGGGAACCATCACCTCCAGGCAATGCGCGGAGCGAATCAAGGAGGCGTTGTCCTGCACCCTGCCTTACGAGATTGCCGTAAAACCTGGGGCAAAATATCTGACAAATAAGGAAATCAACTGTATCCACAGTATGGTCAACTGGACGAAAGGGGAGGATGCGGAAAAGGGAAGGCTTATTGCCCTGTTAGCGGAACAGTATGAGGCATGCGAAAGAGATTATATCATTTTCTGCTTTATCAACATGTATGAGCTTGTTATGGACTCCGTGGCAAGTGAAGTGGGAGATATGGGGCAATATGACCGTTCGGATGAAATCAGCCTGAAAATCATAACAGAATGCCTTTATCAACGCCGTTCATTTGGAGTTCATGGCGGAATCTATAACTTGATGTGGAACAATGAACAGCGCGAGAAAGAAGGCATTCCGGTTCGGCGGCAGTGTAATCCAGAAGAGGATTTAAAACATTGCCTTGTATTCAGTATGATAGGAAAAGAAAAACATTTTGAGGAATTTTATCGGCGGAAGCTGCAAAATCAGAAAAAGCATACTATTAATTAGTTATAACATCCCCTTTATCCTTGTCATTTAAGGGCTGTATCCCAGGCTCTCTTTCCCCATCTACACCAGTTTCCAGAACTGCTGTATCGGGCACAGGCTCTGCAATTGACTGCTTCCCGGCCAGCACTGCCAGAAGAGACAGGGTAAGCATAAAAGTAGTTGCTGTTTTTTTGAAGTAGGTTTTCTTTTTCATACATGTTCTCCTTTTGTATAATGTAGCATCTAAAGATAATCCAAATATAAACCATAGCGCAAATCTTTGCAAGGGACAGAGTTGTCAAAAAATCAAGACGGTTTTTTTGACAACTCTGTCCCTTGTACCGGATAATGATATATGGTAAAGTGTTCTCATCGGAAGTCAGCTGAATTCTGAAATAAATTACAACAGATTCTATATAAACCACAGAAGAGGATGTAAAAAAGGAGAGTGTTTTTATGAAAAGTAAATTAGCACTTACATTAGTGTTGTCACTGTTTTTATCTGTTTCGCTGCCAAATATAACAGCGTATGCAAGCACGGGTTCTGTCATGCCCACCGATGTTTCCCAAGTATCAATGGATGGCATAACCGGTATGAATTATGCGGATTCTGTAGGATACTATCTGGAAAAAGAGATTCCTCAGGGATTGGAGTTTATCATATTGGGCGAAGATTTACTCGGAAAGGAATGGGATTTCCCCATACCCTATGAAAGCACTTACCATACTCCTGCTACCCCCATATCTAAACAGATTAGCAACTATACTGTTACAGGTCTTTGGTGGGGCGGTATTATTTCTGATATTTTTATTGCTGGAGGCGTTGGATCTGCTACGATAGCAAAAACAAATAACGCCCAAAGCCAGGCAAGCGTTAAGCCCGGTTCAACTGCAGGTTGGGTGCGCAGTGAATGGAAAGATTTTAATGAAAAAGCAACGGTGCTCGAATCGGTAGGCATTGCTGGCAATAAAGCGGCATGGGATTTGCGTATAAAGTAATTTCTCCAATCATAAAAAGTGTGGAAAGAGCTTCACCAATTATGTCCTGAATGCCCTTTCTGCACTTTGCCCTTTAAAAGAGTGATATTCTTCGCTACCTACCACGAGGAATTCCCTTCCAATAAATTCACGAGGTACTTATCCATGAAAAAGGCAATCCTGTCGATTTTTGTCATACAGTTGACAGTTTTTACGCTTATAGCTACAGCAGTATTTTTCCAGAACCGCTTCATAAGCATGTTTTATCAGGATATCTCCTATGTCAATGTCTTGGCATCCGACCAACAGGCCTTCGACGCATTCCTGTCCTGGACCAAAGAGCGGGGCATCATAGCATCCGGCATAACCATAAGCCCGGACAATGAAATCATCATGCATGTGAGCCGCTGGGCTTTGGAGGGGAAGCTGGATGTTCTGGAAGGCCGTCTCCCGGAGCAGGGGGAATTTGTCAGCGACATCCCTACGGAGGACCCTGCCCAAAGCGGGCTCCTCAAGCGCATACTTCCTGATTACAGCTTTAAAATATATGGCCTGCACCAGCCAAAGCACCTGGGCTTTTCCAGCCTGTACGCCATGACAACCACTTCGGAAGATGAAATAATGGAGATGATAAATGCCCTGGGCCCGAAAGGCGTTACGATAGAGCTTAGCGATATATGGATCGGCAAGAATCCGCTGTTGCTCCTCTCCTCTTTTTCACGGGCAGAGGGTATGTTGATATTGATTTTCCTATTCTCTACCACATTGGCAACCTTCCTGTCATTCATGCAATTTGCCCTGCAAAAGCTCAAATCCATGAGCATATTGCTTTCATTGGGTTATGGCAGATTCCGGATCGTCCATGCGGTCCTGGCTGATTTGTTCGGCGGAAAAATGTGGATCGGGAGCGCGGGGGTTCTATTTATCCTATTCAGCATCCTTATATTGACAAGCCATGTCTATAGGGCTTTTTACATGCCCATAGCCGGGATTTATCTGGCTGTCATGGTCTTTCTGGTCTGCATGTATTCGTTATTGTCATGCTGCATCACTTTATTCTGCCTGGCTGCAAGAAGAAGGAATTTATCCTTATCCATAAAGGGAAGGAAGCCCCATATCATTGTCCAGATCGCAGCCTGTTGTGTAAAGCTCGCATCCGCATTATTATTTTTTATGGCGCTTCCATTTTTGATCGGGCTGCACCAGCGCTCTATGGTCGAAGACCGGAACCTGCAGAACTGGGTGGCGGCCAAGGACATATACCTCTTGTCCATAAAGGATGTAGGACAGGATATGGGGCTGGAGATCGAGGTGGAGCTGCAAAACAAAATACTGGCCCTGTATCAGCGTCTGGCCGCGGAAAACAATGGATTTTTTATGGATGCTATGGATGTCTATGTATTGGAAGTGCATGGGGCAGACTATCCTTTGAACGGGCTGCTGGCAGATGGATGCAGCACGCATATCACGGTCAGCCCCAATTATTTTCGCTTCAATCCCATCGTCACCAGCGAGGGCGTGCCTGTGGAGCAGGAATTGATATATGCCGACAATGTATTGAATCTGCTGGTCCCTGAGTCCTGGTCTTCCATCCACGATGCGCTGGATGAGCGCTTTTTGGACTACTTTACGTTTTACCGTTTTGAAATATACGACAGGATATACAGCGCCGCTCCCAATGATCCCTGGAATCCGTCCAGGCAGGAAGAGCTGGAAATCAATATGATTCCTGTCAGGACAGGGCAGTCGTATTTTACGTTCTCGCCTGACATCAGGCGGGATGCCGGCAACAGGATACCCGATCCTGTAGTGGTGGTGGATACAGGTAATCTTCACCCCACCAGCACTTTCACCAGGGCCTCCAGATGCCTTTATTTCCAATACAGCGACGGGCAGGATATGGACATTACGGATTATCTCGCGGAAATAGTCGGGATGGATGGTTTCGTATTCGCCAGCTCCGTGTGGGAGGGTGTGGCTGCGAGAGTGCTGCGGCTTAAGAGGGACTATATTGCCAGCGTCTCCCTGACGATCTCCATCGTCCTCGGTTATCTGGCGTCCAGCTTCAGCCTGTTCGCCAACTACTTCGCGAGAAACCAATACCTCATTACCGTCAAGACGCTGTGGGGCTTCCGCGGATTCAGGCGGTATCGTTCCGCGTCCGTCATGCTGTTCATGCCGACCCTGCTGGCGCTGCCTCTTTTCGGCCTGATAATGGCGACCCGGCTGTCCCGCCTCTTCCCGCCCCTTTCCATCCAGACGCTTCTGCTGGCCGGGGCTATTTTGGCGGGAATCGATATCCTGTATTTTGTATTTATGGAGAAGCTTTTAAGGAAAAAATCAATGCACAGCATATTGAAGGGAGAATCGTCATGATTGAAGCAGTGGATATATCCAAACGTTATCGCGACCATGATGTCCTGGAGTCATTCCATGCCAGCATAGAGACGAACAGCCTTACAGTCATAACCGGGGAGAGCGGGAAAGGAAAGACTACATTGCTGAATATTTTGTCTCTCCTGGAAAGGCCTGACCGCGGCACGGTGACAATAGATGCCATATCAGACCCGAGCCCAAAGCAGATCTTGAATCTGCGCAGACATACCATCTCTTACCTGTTCCAAAATTACGGACTGATTGATGAATATACCGTGGAAAAGAACCTGCGCGTTTCCCTGACATACAGGAAGGATCCGGGGCCGTCCGTATCGGAGGCGCTGGCACAGGTAGGGCTGGAGGGCTATGAAAAGAGAAAGGTATATGAATTGAGCGGCGGCGAGCAGCAGCGCGTGGCGTTGGCGCGCATCCTTCTGAAAGATGCCCATTACATCTTCGCGGATGAACCCACGGGGAACCTGGACAAAGGCAACAGGGATGTGGTCATAAAGCTGCTGCGGGGGCTGGCCGACAGCGGCAAGGGGGTAATCCTGGCTACGCATGATTTGGATTTATTGTCATACGCGGACCAGCACATTCATCTTTGACAGGGAACACGTTATATCAGAGCCGCCGCGGCTGCTTCATTCCTGCCGCAGCTTCAGACACACATTTCCGTATTCGAAAGGACAGGTGACAACAGGCTGTCAAAGCGCCACCGGCCTCGGTTTTCAAATATCAGGCCTGTCCTTTTGCAGGAAGGAAGCCCGCCTGACGGCATCCGCGCCGAACTTCTCCCGGATGCTGTCCATGGCCCTGTCCGCAAAGGCCTCGTCGATGCTGTACTGCTCCACCGTATCCGAGTACCTGCGCAGGATTTCCATGAAGGCCGCGGAATTCCTGGCGTATAATTCCCGGTTCGGTGACACCAGTGTCAGATTGGGGCATTTCCGCAACGCGTCCACGATGGGCTCTCCCGTCCGCACATTGTATTTCTTCGCCGGGATGGATTTCGCCAGTATGACACCGTGCCGCTTGGACATGTCCCCGCCCACCGCGGACGGAATCGCCCGCAGATCCAGCTCCTCCCCCAAATCCTGCAGGCGGTGCACCGCCTCCCAGGAAAGGAATGCGCTGTTCACATCGATGTGGAAGATTACTCTGTCGTCCATACAAATGTCCCTCGTCAGTTAGATGTGCCATTACAGTATATTTCTGACAAAATGCCACTGTAAAACGTCACTGTATTCTTGGCATTCCCATCGCGCCTCCCTTCCGCCCTTTCCTCCCGCCATTCGCTACCATACTGTCCGTCCAAATTATTTCGATTTGCCTGCCCTAAATATAATACCCACATACCCCCTGCTCCGACTCCTCCGCCAGCACCAGGAGGACAGCGCTGTTGATGGATTTCGTCTGACCGCCCTCGTTCAGGCAGACAAAATAGCTGCAGTAGACCATATTCCGAATCAGGAACATATTCATGGGGTCGTATCCGCATATGAAGGCGTTGCACGGAACATACCGGGAATGAGACATATGCTCCGCCACCTTCGCTTCCTTTTCCTCCATAAGGGCAGCGTACTCCCGCCCGATGAAGTCGTAGAGGCGGACCTGCGCCTCCGCCCCGTCCGTATCTAAGGGATTCTGCTCATAAGCGGTAAGCTCACTTTGGAAATCGTTCTCTATCTTGCGCCCTATGGCATCCATGCACAGAAAGAAGACCGCCCCCGTATAATAGGAAATCTTCCTGACATCGAACAGCAGCCTGCTCTCTGCCCGCAGTTTGCCGATATATTCCCGGACGCGGGATACATATTTTTCCCTATTGATTGCCCTCAGGGCTTTCAGGCCGATGAACTCCGCCATCCCCTCTGTAGTCTCTGCCCTGAGCTCCTGCGCCACCATTCCGGGATATGCGGCCAGCCTCTGTGCCCGCAGGGCGGCGAACCTTTGAAGGGCTGTGAAGTCGCAGCCTTCGCAGGCATCGGCAAGATATCGGTTCTCATTGTATTTCTTCGTGAAATTGTCCTGGTCGTCGGGATAGCGCAAAAGGGCGAAATCGGATGGAAAGCGTGCCTCGCCGTTGCTGAACTGATGGCAGTGGAACATCTCGTGAACCAGCAGATACGCAAGCGTCTCCATATCCTGAACAGGCGAAAATTCAATATTCCAGATAGCAATATACTCCCCGCCGTACAGCATTGACGTGTTCCCCCGGAACCCATCTTCATAGGGAATCAGCTCCCCGTCCAGGCAGATTTCCCGGCTGTCGTAGACAGCGAATCTGTACCTGTGGAACCCCTCCAGCAGCGCGCCGAAATCCAGCGTGTCCAGGATGGAATCGACCTTTGCATAAATCTCCTGTAAATTCATAGCCAGCTCCTCCAAAAAAGTATTGTGAAAATATTGCCTTTTCCCCTATCAGCTATTATAATGGAAAAATAGTCCAGTGCCAATATCATTTACAAAAGATAGTCCTCTATGACGAGAAACCCCCGTATAAGCAGCACCCCATAGGGAAATGTTATACTGCATAACGCTGAATACTAAGAGATGCTCCGCAGCGCCGGGCTGATTCTCAATAACGAGTACCTGCAGATCGAGGGAGTCACCTATGCCGGCACCAATCCGCAGTTCGTGGAGGGAGACGTGTTCCGCATCACCATTCCGCTGGCTGAGGTGGCAACGGCCACGGTGGGGCCAGGCCCATCCGATTCATCAAATGGAGCAATAAACCTGACAGACTCTGAACAACGTGTACTGGAAGCACTTATGCAAAATCCACACGTCACGCGAAAAGAACTGGTTGCAGGGCTCGGCATAGGGGATGGCACTGTATTCCGTGCAATCCAGAAACTAAAAGCAGAACACATCATCGAACGCATCGGTTCCAATCAAATACCCCGCTGCAAGCAACGGGGTATCAAGCTTGCAACGCTGCAGAGCAGCGGGGTATTTGACCCTCGCGGCATTCGCCAACTGGCCGTGCAAGCACGGCCGCTTGGCTCATTGCTCGCGGGAATAAAACCGGGTACTGGAAAATCCGTGATAACTGACTTTTTGAAGCCACGGGAAGTCAACGATACCATGCAGGCGCAAACCAGTCTCAAAGGGGCGCGATTCTGGTAACCCCACGAATCGCGCCTCCTTCGTCTCTACTTTCTTTCCGCCTGACCGGTCTCTTCTCCTCCTACACCCGCACCAGATAAAACAGCATCCCCACAAAATCCCCCTTCCTGTCCGGTATGCGAAGCCCCGCGTACATCAGCGCGTCCCCGGAGACCTCGATCGGCTCCTCCCCGGCTCCTTCCACCCGATAGCGGGCGCAAGGCTCCAGCCCTTTCAGCCGCACCATGTGGCTCTGCCTCCCGGGCCCGCACAGCACCTGAATCCAGGTCACCAGGCTCTCCCCCCTGTCCCCGGACACCACCTGCCAGCAGTCGTACAGATGGGTCTCCGCCGCGGAGGCGATCCGGTAATAGTCCCCCTCCCGGATCAGGTCGTTATATTTATGGTACAGCGCCACCTGGGCCGGTATTATATCTCTGTCTTCCTGCGGGATTCTGGTCACGTCCAGCTCATAGCCGAATGTCCCCGCCAGGGCCACATACCCCCTGGTCTCGAAAGGCGTGCTCCTGCCCACCGCATGGTTGGGGCAGTCGCTGACATGGGCCCCGATGGCGGACAGGGGATAGATCAGGGCCGTTCCCTCCTGGATGGCCAGCCGCTCTATGGCATCCGTGTCGTCCGAGCACCAGATCTGGGGGCTGTAATACAGCATCCCCGCATCGAACCTCCCGCCGCCGCTGGAACAGTTCTCCAGCAGGATGTCCGGAAACCGGGTCACCAGCCGCTCCTGGAGCTCATAGACCCCGAGCATATACCGATGGGCCAGCTCCCCCTGCCTCCCGGCGGGCAGACCCAGGCTTCCCAGATCGCACAGGGGCCGGTTCATGTCCCATTTCACATACTCCACATTGGCGCTTTTCAGCACCGCCTCCACCTGGTCCCAGACGCAGTCCACCACCTCCCGGCGGGAGAGGTCAAGAACATACTGGCCCCTGGCCATGGAGGGCGTCCGCCCCGGCACCGCTATGGCCCAATCCGGATGTGCCCGGTAGAGATCCGAATCCGGGGAGACCATCTCCGGCTCGAACCAGATGCCGAACTTCATCCCCAGCCTGTTGACCTCCTGCACCAGGTAGGGCAGCCCCCCTTTCAGCTTCTCCTCGTTCACGCGCCAGTCCCCCAGGGATCTGTGCTCGTCCCGGCGGTTCCCGAACCACCCGTCGTCCATCACCAGCATCTCGATGCCAAGCTTGGAAGCCTCCCTGGCGATGGACAGCAGTTTCTCCGTGTCGAAGTCGAAATAGGTGGCCTCCCAGTTGTTGATCAGGATCGGGCGTTTCCTGTCCCGATACTTCCCCCGGATGATGTGCCGCCTGATAAAATCATGATAACTGTGGGTCATGCCCTCCAGCCCCCTGTGGGAATAGGTCAGAAGGGCCTCCGGCGCGGCAAACCTCTCCCCCGGCTCCAGCGTCCAGGAGAAATCCTCGCTCTCCAGCCCGATCTGCCATCTCACGGTGTCGAACTGGCCCACCTCCGCCCGCACTTCATAGTTCCCGGAATACACCAATTGCACCCCGTAGACCTCCCCGCTTTCCCGGGTGGCATCCGCCGCCATCAGCGCCATGAAGGGATGGTCCTGATGCCCGGATATGCCCCTGCGGGAAACGATGCCCTGATAGCCCTTGCCCAGAGCGCGCCTCTGCATATGGCATTCCCTGGCCCAGGCACCGTGAAGGGTAAGGGCCGTAAAGCCCCGGTTATCCATGTCCAGGCTCATGGAGGCCACTTTTTCCAGGCAGAATCCCTCCGCCCCCCGGTTCACCACCTCCACATGCCTCGCTATCACGTCTTCCTCCTCGAACACGGAATAGCTTAAGACCACCTCCATGCCCAGGTGAGCGTCCCTGCAGGTGATCTCCAGGGTGGCGCAGCTCCCCTCCCCCGCGAAGGATGCCGGAAGGCCCTGTATGGCTTTCTTCCCCGAAAAGATTTCGTGGGACGCATAGGCCAGGGTGCATGCCTTATGCCCCTCCTTTGACCGCACCCGCAGAGCGGCCTCGCGGAAGTCCCCTGTCCCATGGACGGGATATTCCATGGGGAATTTATCCAGAAAGGAGAGCCTGTCCCTCTCGTTCCGGGACGGCACGAAGGGGGGCTCGTCCGTCCGCAGCAGATATCCCAGTTCATGCCCCGATACCTTTTTCCCATAATAGATATGTCCCAGGAAACCCTCCTCGTCCACGATGCCTATCAGATAGCTGGTGTGCAGGGTGTCCAGTTTGAAGATCCTGTCCTTTTCAAAATAAGCAATGCCCATATGTCTCCCATCCGCCCGCGCAGCGGGCCTTTCCATTTCATTTTATGTCCACAGCGCCGCCGCTGGCAGCCCCGTGCCGTCCCCGCCTCTCCGTCTAGGCAGCAAAACCCCATGGCGAACATTCTACCTGTCCACCATAGGGCTTTTCCTGACCTGCGGTAAACCAAGCTTAGGTCTGCTACTTGGTAAAGTACCTTATGCAGCCAATCCTGTAGCTGTTATTTCCATATCAGCCATTAGCGTTCTTCATGTACTCCTCGTATTCCTTCATCTGAGCGCCGTGGAGCGTCGTCAGCTCATCGATGATATCCTGCACGCCCAGGCTCTCTATCTGCTGCACATAGGCATCCCAGTCGTCCAGCGACTTGCTTCCGCCGATGACGCCCCATACATACTCCTTCATGGCATCGCCGATATCCGTTCCCTTCTCGTTATTCACCGTATATGCCTCAGGGTTCTTCTTCTCCACCGTATGGGAATAAGCGATACGGCTGTTGGCAGCCACCTTCTCGAAAAGCTCCGAGGTGCTCTTGGTATTCTCGATGTTGCAGAAGTCTTTCCTTGCGAACAGATCCTGGAACAGCTTCAGGCCGATGTTCTGCTCCGTATTCTGAGTACCGTCGCTGGGGACGAGGATTTCATAGGTTCCGTCTCCATTGTCCTTGTAATGCTCGCCCTCCACGCCGAACCTTCTGTGGATGTAGTTCTCAGGTGTGGCCATGTCGTCCCAGATTGCATAGGCGCGCTCAGGGTCAGAACATGTGTTCGTGATACCGAAGTAGCACCATGCAGCTACCGATGCGGGATCGTCCTGAGGAGTCCCATTGTCGCCCGATACCATGTCGATGGGCACCCACTTGGCTTCCGGATGCGTGGAATAGAAGGACTGCATGGGACCAACGGAGGGATTGTTCCAGGAAACCCAACTGTAAGTCACGCCGAATCCACCGTTCGCCATCTCTTCATCCCTGTCGGTATCCGTGATGATATTGGGCGTAATGACGCCGTCCGCATACAATTTGGACACTCTGCCCAGCCAAGTCTTGCAGTCCTCGGTGGTAGGTCCGTAAATATAGGATCCGTCATCCATCTTCAGGAAAGTGTCGCGTCCCAGGCCATCGCCGCAGCCCTGGATCCAGGGCCAGAAGCTCCGCAGATCGTATCCGTCGCCGCCCAGTCCGTAGGTATTGTTCTGGCCGTCCCCGTCCGGATCGTCATTGGTGAAGGCGTACAGCACGCTCTCCAGCTCATCCAAGGTCTTTGGCACCTCCAGATTCAGATTGTCCAACCAGTCCTGCCTGATCCACAAGGTCTCGCAGGCGGGTTCAGCCACGTCTCCGGGAATCCTGTAGATGGCGCCGCTGGCATCTGACGCATAGAACAGGACGCCGGGGTCGATGCTGTTATAGTAATCGCGCATATTGGTATATTTCTCCATGTAGGGTGCCACGTCCACCAGCAGGCCAGCGTCCACCCACTGGGAGTAGTCCTTCTCCATGTTCCACCACCAGATGATGTCCGGCCTCTGGGTCTCATCCTGCATCAGCAGCGTGATCTTTGCCGTGGCATCGCTCCATCCGGGCAGCGCCAGGACTTCGATGTCCAGGTTGTAGCGCTCCTCCAGCCATTTCTGGATCTGGCTGTCAGGCTGGGTATAGCCCTGGAGGCATACCACGGACATCTTCATGGTCTCGGACTGGTTCAGCACATCAATCTTCTCATCGGCTACAGGCGTATTGCCTCCTTCATCTCCAGCCTGCTCCTCCTGCGCGCCTGACTGCTCTTCCTGAGAGCCTGACTGCCCCCCCTGAGAGCCGGAATCTCCCGATCCGCTGTCCCCGCATCCGGAGAGCATTCCCACTGTCATCATGCCTGCCAGTAAAAGTGTCAACGTTCTTTTCTTCATTGTAATCCCTCCCAAAAATTTATTGTTTTATTTTCTGCACGGAATCCTTTTCTTCCATGCCTAAAACCTTTCCTTAATATGCTTGGTGCAAGTCCGGAAGAATGCCTGCACACTTCTTCTCACACCTTAACCTTTCACGCCGCCAATCATGACGCCTTTTACAAAGTACTTCTGCACGAAAGGATATACGCAGAGGATAGGAACCGTGGCGATGACCACGGAGGCGGACTTGATGGTCGCCGCTGTTACATTTGTAGCGGAAGCTACCGTGACGCCCGCGGACTGCATGGCCTGGTTGGTGTTGGTCAGCATGTAGCGCAGC
Source organism: uncultured Acetatifactor sp. (assembly GCF_910585425.1). Taxonomy (GTDB): domain Bacteria; phylum Bacillota; class Clostridia; order Lachnospirales; family Lachnospiraceae; genus Acetatifactor. The sequence continues at coordinate 18,080 of NZ_CAJUCP010000037.1, forward strand.
ACTGCCTGTAAGGCCCATCTGCTCTTTGTATTGATGTAAAGCACGCTGGAGAAGTAATCGTTCCAGTATCCCACCGCGGTGAACAGGGCGATGGTGGCAATGGTGGCTTTGGACAGCGGGAGCACTATCTTCCAGAAGATGGTCACCTCCGTAGCGCCGTCAATCTTGGCCGACTCCTCCAGGCTCTCCGGAATCGTCATAAAGAAGCTCTTCATGATGATGACATTATAGGCGCTGACCAGTCCGGGCAGCACCAGCGCCCAGCGGTTGTCGATCAGGCCCAGTCCCTTGATCAGCAAGTAGCCCGGAATCATGCCGCCGGAGAACAGCATGGTGAAGAGCACCAGCAGAAGCATGGTCTTCCCAAAAGGGAGATCCTTTTTGGAAAGAGGATAGGCCGTGGTAGCCGTGAACAGCGTGCCCAGAAAAGTGCCGCTGATGGTCACCAGCACCGTAGTCAGGTATCCTGTCCAGATGGACGGATCCTTGAATACCTGGGCGTAGGTGTCCAGGTTGAAGCCCTTGGGCCATAGGAAGATGCCGCCCTTTGCCGTGGCCTCCACCGAGCTTAAGGACATCATGACCACATGCCAGAACGGATACACCATGATAATGCACAGCACCGTGAAAAAGATATAGTTGAATACACCATACGCAACCTCTCCACGGCCGCGCCTTACTTTCGTGAGATGGTTTTTCATGTCTTTCATTTTACACCTCCATTTTCCTGGCACCAGCCTAATACAGGCCCTCATTGCCGGTCTTCTTCGCTACGTTATTGACGAACACGATCAGTATGAAAGCGACAACGGACTTGAACATACCTGCCGCCGTAGAAAAGGAATAGTCCGAATTAATCAGGCCCATCCGATACACATATGTATCGATGATATCCGCCACCTCGTACACATGGGATGTATACAGCATGAATATCTGGTCGAAGCCCGCGTTCAGGATATTGCCGCAGTTCATGATGAAGCAGACCACGATGGTAGGGACGATGGACGGCAGGGTGATGTTGAGCATCTGCTTCCACTTGCCGGCTCCGTCGATGGAGGCCGCCTCGTACAGCTGCGGGTCAATGCCGCTGATGGCCGCGAAATAGAGGATCGTGCCCCAGCCCATGCCCTTATAGATGTCCGTCACAATCAGCATGGGAACGAACCATTTCGTGCTGGTCAGCACCATCACCCTCTCTCCGGTCAGGTTGTAGATCAGCTGGGTGATCAGTCCATTGTCAGGATCCAGCAGGGTCATGATGATACCTGCCAGGATGACCCAGGAAATGAAGTGGGGCAGATACAAAAGTGTCTGGGAGACTTTCTTGAACTTCAGGCTCCTCATCTCGTTCATCATCAGCGCCAGTATCACCGGTATGGGGAATCCGATAATCAGCTTCAGCAGACTGATGACCACCGTGTTGCGCAGGACGGGCAGGAACGATGCCTTGGAGAACAGCTTCACGAACTGGTCCAGGCCCACCCACGTGCTCTTTGCCGGATTATACTGGTTATAATCCATGAACGCGATTCTCAGTCCTCCCATGGGCACATACTTGAAGATCGCGAAGAACAGGATTCCGGGAATCAGCAGGAAGTACAGCCAACGGTACTTTACCATATCCTTCCATGTGGTCTGGCACCTGGTTTTGAAATCCGTTTTTTTCGTGCCTTTGTTTTCTGCCATTTTCACACTCTCCTCTCTCATTGTTGTTTCTGATGGACTGGCATTTAGCACTATTTTGCACTATTCGATGCACGATTGCACTATGCTATCATTTTTTATCCCGGGGCTTATTCGTGCATTTGTTTGTGCGTTTTCTTGTTTATATTAAAGCACTTTGGTGCTTAAAAGTCAATATAGTTTGTGTAATTTATGACACTTTTGACACTTTATACAATTTTAATAATTATATAATGCACTATTTTGCACTATTTTTGTCTACTTTGCCCAAAAGGAAAAACAGGCATCAAAAAAGAGCCCTGCGCGAGCCCTTTTTATCTGCGGCGTCCTATTCCGCCGTCATCTGCTTTTCCCTTTTCCGCCTTTGGCTTCGGCTTGTGCTGTTCCTCAAACACGCTTCACCGATGATTTCCGTATGATGATCCGCCCCGACACGTCTATCTTCTCAAAAGGGGCCTCAGGATGCCCAAGCCGCCACAGGAAGCACTGCACCATGCGCTTTCCCAGCCACTTCGCGTCCACGTTCACCGTGGTGAAGAAGGGGTCCAGCATGCCCTCCTCGTCATTGTCGAAGCCCGTCACCGCCACGTCCTCCGGCACCCGGATCCCGTGCCTGCGCAGGGCCTGGGTCAGGAACTTGGCGATCTCATCGTTCCCGCACACCACCGCCTCCGGCAGTCCCTGTTCCTGATACCCTTTTACGATTTGTTTAAAGGTCTGATCATTGTAGAACTCGCTGCTCACCAGCTCCGTATCCGGCATCACCAGTTCCGGGACAGGTTCCATTCCCGCCTGGCGCATGGCATAGAGATAGCCGTCGAAGCGGTCGTGCATGGTCTCATAAATGCTGCTGCTCTCGTTCAGGAAGCCGATCCTGCGCATCCCCTGGTCGATCAGGTGCCTGACCAGCTTCACCACAGGCCGGAAGCTGTCTATCTTCACCACGTCCCCCGGCATCTCCCCATCCACATCCTTATAAGTGTCCAGCAGGAATATCTGAATCCCCCTCCGCTTGATTACATTAATATAGTCTATATTCATCATCTTCACGCAGAAGACCGCCTCGATGCCATCCTCCAGCCCCGGCGGCAGGCGCAGCACATCCTCATCCTCCTGGGTCACCACCGCCACCTGGGTCTGGCAGTGGTTGCGGCTGGCCTCCTCGGATATGCCGTTGATGACCTTGTCCCAGTACACCGCCACATCGGGCTTGCGCAGGATCATGATCCTGTGATCCCCGGCCTCCTCCCTCTCCGGGGGCTGTCTCTCCCCCTCCTCTCCCGAGGATGCCACATACCCTCTCTGCTGTGCGTACCGCAGCACCATCTCCCTGGTCCGCTGGGCCACCAGGTCATTGCCCTTCAGCGCCATGGACACCGTGTTCCGGGACAGCCCCAGATCCTTTGCAATGCTTTGAATCGTAACCTTTGCCATTTCCTTCCCCCCCTATGCAATACCCCGCCCGCTCTCTGGCGCAACCCCTCTTTCACGCCCCGAACCCTCTTCCCAGGCTTCCCGCCACGGCCGTCGGCCGCGGCACCCGGGGCAAGCCTCACCGCGCGCTCGCCCTGACTGTGGCTTTTTCCACGATATGCCCGCTCACCAGCTCCATCCGCCCCGCCCCATCGGAGCCGTCCAGCCTGGCCAGCATTTTCCCCAGGGCGGCCTGGGCCATGGCCTTCATGTCCACCTCATAGGTGGTGATCCCCCTGTCCGGCAGGCCCGGATAGAGGTAATTGTCGAAGCCCACCACGGAGCAGTCCTCCGGCACCCGGACTCCCCGCTTCTCCAGCTCCTCGATCAGCCTGCCGGCCACCAGGTCGCAGTTGCAGACAAAGGCCTCCGGCAGCTCCTCCGGCAGCTTCACGATGATCTCCCCGGTTCCGTCCCGGTCCTCCAGCAGCCACTCCTCCCGGAAAGGTACGCCGTGCTCCAGCAGGCAGCGCCGGAAGCCGCAGTATCTGTCCATGATGCTGCTGGTGGCATGGATGGAGCCCACGTAGGCCATGCGCCTAAAGCCCCTCTCGTACAGGTGCTCCGCCATCAGGTACATGCCGTGGAAGCCGTCCGTCACCACCGCGTCCTGCGCTATGTCCTTGTAGTAAAAATCCAGGAAGATCACCGGCATCTTCGTGCTGCTTTTCAAGAGCCCGATGTATTCCCGGTCAACCTCCCCCATGACGATCAGGCCCTCCGCCGCGCCTTCCTCCACGAAGCGGGGGAGCCTCCCCGCCTTTTCCGCATCATGCTTCAAGACCTCCGCCATCACGGCGCAGCCCCTCTCCGGCGCCGCCATGGCAATCTCCATATAAATCTTCCAGTAGAACGTGATGTAGTCCGCCAGATATCTCTCCGAGATCAGGATGCCGATGCTCCGCAGACCGGCCGCCTTACCAGCCGTCTTCTTCTGGTTCTGGAAGTATCCCATCTCCCGGGCCTTGTCCAGAATCCGTTCCCTGACCTCATCGCTGACCCCCTTGCGCCCTGCCAGTGCATTGTGCACCGTCACCGCGCTTACGCCCACCTGATTGGCTATGTCCTGCATCCTCACCCTTGCCATCGCGCCTCTCCATTCCTTCTTTCCGTTATACTTTATTTTACTTAATTTTGCAAGGCAAGTCATCAACTATTCTTGGAATTTATCTATATTTCTTGTGTCTGCCCGAACTTATCCCTATCCGAAATTCTTCCCACATTCCTCGTAATTGCCATATTTCCTCCAGAAATCCGTCATCATCTCACAGCGGTCCAGGCCGCCAGCTCAAACGTGGGGACCTGGCCGCCTATGGGTTCGCATTTCAATGTCTTGACGAATCGCTCCTTTGAAAAATGCATAGCAAATCTAAAACCATTCCGCACTCAAAAATATTTGATACGGTTTTATACAGCCGATAATTTGCCTTGAAAAAAAGGATGAAGTCGTATAAGATATCATTGATTGCATCCACACAATGCCCGCATAAGAACGTAACAGAAAGGACTACAGATATGTCCAGCAACAAAACAGCTTTCGCAAACGGCCTCCGGGACGGTGTCCCCATCGCCGCCGGTTACTTCGCCGTGGCCTTTTCCCTGGGGATAGTGGCCAAAAAGGCCGGCCTCACCCCTTTCCAGGGGTTCCTCTCCAGCATATTGAACCACGCCTCCGCCGGGGAATACGCGGAATTCACGGTCATCTCGGTTGGCGCGCCCTATCTGGAGATGGCTTTCGTCATCCTGATAACCAACATGCGCTACCTCCTCATGAGCTGCGCCCTGAGCCAGAAATTCGACTCCGCCGCCCGCTGCGGCCACCGCCTGCTGGTGGGCTTCGGCATCACGGACGAAATCTTCGGCATCAGCATCGGTAAGCCGGGCCCGCTGAACCCCTTCTACACCTACGGGGCCATGACGATCGCCCTGCCAAGCTGGGCTTTTGGCACGGCCATGGGCGTGGTGGCGGGTAATGTCCTGCCGGTGTCTCTGGTCAGCGCACTGAGCGTGGCCCTGTACGGCATGTTCATCGCCATCATCATCCCTGCCGCAAAGGCCAGCCGGGTCGTGGGGGGCGTGGTCGCCGCAAGCTTCCTGGCCAGCTTCATCGTGTCCAGGATCCCCTTATTCGACAGGCTCTCCGACAGCATGAAGATCAGCCTGCTCACGGTGCTGATCGCGGGGGCGGCGGCCCTCCTCTTTCCCATAAAGGAAAAGGACGAGGCAGGGGACAGGACAGACGAGAGGCAGGAAGGGGAGGTGAAGGGACATGACGCATAACATTTATCTGTATATACTGGTGGCCGCGGCGGTGTCCGGCCTGATCCGCATCCTGCCGCTGACCCTGATCCGCAGGAAGATCAGGAATCCGTTCATACGTTCCTTTTTATACTATGTGCCGTATGTGACATTGGCGGTGATGACCTTTCCCGCCATCCTCGCCGCGCCCCAGGCGCCCCTGGCCGGGATCCTGGCGCTGGCCGTCGGCGTCATCGCCGCCTGGAAGGGCATGAAGATGATTGGAATCGCCGTGCTGTGCTGCGGGGTGGTGCTTTTGTGCGAGACATTCATGAGGTTTCTCTGAAAAAACATCCACATCCCGAAAGCCCTGCGCCATTTTAACCGTTGGAGCGTAGATGACGGCAATGGCCTGCAGGGCAGCGGGCTGTCCATGTCCACTTAATAAATCTTATTTTCATAATCCTGCAGCTCATGAAAAATATTATCCACAAATACTACATTGTCCACAATGCGATATAGCATAAAATATTTGTGATTCAAGAAGTTGATGCGACGATATTCTAACTGGCACAGTCTTGGGTTATCACACAGCTTCAGACTTCCTGCCACATGCTTCAGGCTTTCGATTGTCGCATCGAAATCATTCAGTACATTTTCCGCCGCCTGCATGCTTTCTTTCTCAATAACAAGATAATTGATAAAACGCTCCAAGTCCTCTTCCGCATCCATTGTGACTACGACTTTATAGTCCATACTTTGTCCTCAAATCATGGGAAACTTCTGTGGCATTTTTATACATCCCCTGTGCCGCATGCTCGCGGGACCTTTCCAGCTTATCTAATACCTCCTGTTCCGTCAAGGCTCTGTATGGATTCGCATTTGCTCTTTTTATTTCAAACGGAAAGCCATTTACTGCCAAAGCCTGGGTCAGAAACATACGGATTGCAGACGTGGTATCAGTTCCCAAATCTTTAAACAACGCGTCTGATCTTATTTTTAGATCATCATCTACTCTTACTTGAATCGTACTTGCCATTTGCGCCACCTCCTGCACCTGCTCTATTTCTACGATAAGAATAGCAAACAAAAAATGCCAAGTCAATACATTTCCAATGATTTGCATTGCAATTGTAATTATTTGCACTATTTTAATCTGATATTCTCCGGGGCAGGGCGCCAGAGAAGGCGGAAATCACCGGACATCCTTCCCGCAATACTTCCCATAAGCCGCCCCAATGCCGGCCGCCCCCAATGCCAGCCCTATCGCCACCAGCCCCCCGTCCAGGCGGCCCTTCTCGATGATGTCCGCGCCCTCCGCATACCCGAAGGGCGTGATGTATTTCAAGAACTCCGCCGCCTGTGCGATATTGGCCACCAGGTTCAGGAAGTACATCCCTGCGGCTATGCCCAGCCCTATCCCGGCGCTGCCCCGCCTCACAAAGGCGGATATCCCGAAGCAGATGCCCGCCAGCTCCGTCTGCAGGAGGAAATAGGCCAGGTGCAGGAGGCTCAGCTCCTTCCAGGGAACCGCCTCCCCCACAGCCGTCACGGAGCCCACGGCTATCCCGTAGATGATCAGATTCATGGCGACGATCTGCGCGTACACCGAGACAAGCTTCTCGGTCACGATCCGCGCCCTGCTGACCGGATGGGTCAACAGAAATTCCGCCGTCCTGTCCTTCTCCTCCTTGCTGAGGACGCCGACCCCGCACAGGGCCGCGAAGAAGGCCCCTCCCAGCCCCAGCACGTTCCCGCACTCGATGGTATAGAAGCCCAGAAGCGTCCCGAAGTTCAGCCTGTCCATGCCGAAAGCATCGCTGAACGCCCCCATGGACGAGAACACGTCCCCCACCTCCTCCATCTGCCCCTTCATCTCCGGGAACAGGAACACGCAGACTGCCAGGAGAACCCCCACGGATGCCGTCCATATGAGGAAGGAGATCCTCCCCTGCCTTAATTCATGCTTTACCAGTGTCATATACTGCCGCCTTTCTCTTGCACAGTGACTCTCTGCATCACCCTTCGCGATTTCCGGATAAGCCCCACGCCCTGTGGGCCCGGGCCATCCTCCCCTTACGGTTACAGCTCTGCGTTCCGGCTGCGAAACGACTTGTCGCTCCCGAAACGCCCAGGCCTTCACGCCTCATAATAGTGCATGAATATCTCCTCCAGATCCGGCTCCGACACGGACAGGTCCGATACCCTGCCCGCCGCCAGCCTCTGCAGCAGCAGGTTCATGTCCCCGCTGTAGAGGAAGCTCACCGCCCCCGGGGAATCCTCCCTGTCCCGGATGCCCGCGAGCCCCTCCAGCCCCACCTCTCCCCGGACGCTGACCCGCCTGGCCGTGGTGCGGGAAAGGGCCTCCACGCTGTCGCAGGCGATGACCTGGCCCTCCCTGATGATGGCAGCCCGGGTGCAGTTGTGCTGAATCTCCCACAGGATATGGCTGGACAGGAACACCGTGGCCCCCGCCCGGTTCCGCTCCCTGAGAATCTCAAAGAATTCCCTCTGCATCAGCGGATCCAGGCCGCTGGTGGGCTCGTCCAGAATCAAAAGCTCCGGCCCATGCTGCAGGGCGCAGACAATCCCCACCTTCTTCCGGTTGCCAAAGGAGAGCTCCTCCACCTTTCTTCCGGTATCCAACTGCAGCCGTTCACAGAGCCTGGCAGCTTCCTCCCCGCAGTCCCTCCCCCTTAAGTCCGCGGAGAGCTTCAGCACCTCCCCCACCCGCATGCCGGAGTAGAACACCGCCTCGGAGGGAAGATAGCCCACCCGGGCCAGAATCTCCTTCTTCCGCTTCACGATATCCAGTCCATAAATATATGCCATGCCGGATGTCGGACTAATCAGCCCCAGCAAAGTCCGTATGGTGGTGGACTTCCCCGCGCCGTTGGGCCCGATGAAGCCGAAGAACTCCCCCTCCGCCACGGTCAGGTCTATCTCCCGGATCCCCCGGGCTTTCCCGTAATATTTCGTCAGGTTCTCGATTTTGATCGCGTCCATATGTGGTCTCCCTCTGTTTTTCTCTTTTCCATATCCCTTCGTATCCTGCTTCGCTGCGCCCCATGCCTGATCGGCACAGTCGTGCCCTACCGCCTCTACCGGAATGCGCCGTCACGCATTTTCCCACAGTGCGGCATCCCTGTGCGGCAATGTGCAATGCCATCCGGCCTCCGTCACGCCCTGCGCAGATACACGCTCTTCCAGAACGCGATGAGGTTTTTAAAATCCCTCTCTATCCGCTCCGCGTCCACATCCCCCCGCTGCACCATCTCCCAGAGGTATCCTTCCGAGGCCCAGTACATCTCCCGGTACATCATGGAAATGTCCAGCCCGGGGATGAACTGCTCCGGGTCGAAATCCAGCCTGGCCTTATCGGCCCTGAGGTTGAAGTACCGATGGTAGCTCTCCTGGACCGCGGCGTTGATCTCCGGGTCTTTTTCATAGAAAGCCCTGATGGTGAAGCTGGCCATGTCCGGATACAGGCGCATGATCTCCATCTTGGCCCGCATCCCCCGCTCCATGCTCTCGAACAGGCCCGTCTGGCCGTAGCAGCCGTATCTGGTGAGGAATTCGATGGTGGTCTCGGCGCATTTGTCCCAGAGGAACAGGTACAGCTCCTTCTTATTATGGAAATAATGGAACAGCAGGGACTTGCTGATGCCCGCGTCCTGAGCGATCTCGCTCATGGGGCTGTTCTTATAGGCATTGCGGGAAAATACCCTGTATCCGGCATTGATGATGGCCTGCTGCCTTTCCTCCGGCAGGGAAAAGAACCTCTCGTTCATCCGTCACCTCCGTTGACCATCCGGTCAATTACAGGATAAACCCATTGACCGATTTTGGGAAGACCTCTTTGCGCAAAACATTTATTTTACCGGGTGGTTCCGGTATGGGTTCCTGGCCTTCTTTTTTTTGCCATGTTCTTCCTGATGCTTTGGAACACCTTTCTGGTGTTCTCCGACGGCGTGGCACAGTTCGCCTTCGGCTTCTGCAGCGTGATGCTCACCTCCACCGTGCTGGGCTTATTCACCATGGTCCTGTTCAAGCCCCGCTCCTGGTGCGTATACTGCCCCATGGGGACTATGACCCAGCTTATCTGCCGGGCCAGGAACAGGGGAGATATTATACGTTCCTATTAAGCATTCTGATTTTCATACCACTGTGCCTGTGACTTGAACAAAACATAATATGTGCCTTTTTTATGAATCAGCTCATCATGGGTTCCGATTTCCGCAACACGGCCATTTTCCATAACAACGATTCTGTCTGCAATTCGGGCACTTCCGAGTCTGTGAGTTACAAGCACCGTTGTTCTTTCATCGGATATCTCTTTGAACTTCTTATATATCTTTGTCTCCTCAATGGGATCGATTGCTGCAGTAGGCTCGTCCAACACGATTACCTTACTGTCTCTGTTGATACCTCTTGCAATAGATACCCTCTGCCACTGTCCGCCTGAAAGGTCGACGCCGTCAAACTCACGGGAAAGCATTGTTTCCAAACCGTCGGGATAAGACTGTGATTCAATATCCACATCCGCTTTCTTTAAGGTTTCCAGCAGAGTTCCGTCTTCCCTTTCCGTATCAAGATCGCTGATCATAACATTTTCACGAAGAGTCATCTGATATTTCTGGAATTTCTGGAATACACCGGACATAAGTCCGTAAAGGCTCGATGACTTAATATCCTTTGTGGGTATACCGTCTATTGTTACACTGCCGCCGGTGGGCTGATATATCCCTGTGATCAGTCTCACGAGAGTTGATTTTCCGGCTCCGTTATGTCCCACAATCGCAATGGTCTCACCCTTGTCAATCGTCAGATTGACATCTGTCAGAGATTCCTCTTTTGCTCCCGGATATGTAAAGGAAACATTCTTAAGCTCAATCTTTTCACAGAAATCATTTACCTTTGTTTCACCGTCTGTTTCGGGCATATCTATGAAATCAAGAAGGTTGTTGATCGAACCGCTGTTCTTACCTATATCGCCCACAAGATGAATCATTTCTCCGACCATTTCCTGCATCTTTACGATTGCCGTGAATATTGCGGCAAATGTACCCGCCGTAATATCACCTGTAAGCAATGCTTTCACAAAAAGCAGAAGGACAGCCAGATAACCCACAAGGCCTATTCCTTTTCCCGCAAGATCGAACAGACAGGCTCTCTTTGCCACCTTAAGGCTTTTCTTATTCAGAACGACCATCGTGTCATAATAAAGCTTCTTAAAATAGTCCGTTACACCCAGAATTCTGGTTTCCTTGAAATATTCCCTGGAGCAGATGGCGCTCTCATAATAATCATAGGATCTTCTCAGCGGAGCAATCTCATCCTCAAGATTGGCGTACATGCTTACCTGCACAAGCTTTGTCAGAAGACAGGGCATCATGGAAACAACAATTACTATTGCCAGAATCGGCTTAATAGTAAAAATCCATATTCCCATAAACAGCACATAGGGCAGGAAAAATGCCATCATCATGATAAATGAAAATACCATGTTGAAGATATTATTGATTCCCATCCCGGCCTTGTCGATGCTGTCCAGAGTTGACGCATTTTCATATTCGACGGCTCCGATTTTAGAAATCTTAAGATGAACCTTCTGCATCAATTTTCCGATGACCTTCTGGTTAAACGGCAGATACAGGAAATTGTTAAGTGCGTTGACAAGCTCTGCCAGAATAATGACCACGCCGTATACAATAAGAGAAATGTATATGGCCTTTATGCTTCCGCCTGTATTTATTGCTTCACCGGTGGTATCATAAAACTTCTGCAGAAACAAAATCTTTACTGCCCATGACAGGCCATGGAGTATCGTAATTACAATGAACAATCCAAAAAAGAAGGGGGTTGCCTTAAATACAAGAGGCGCTATTCTCTTAAGTATCTTAATGGGACTTATTTTCTTTTCACTCATTGATACCACCTCCTCTGACTGTCATACATCGTATAGTAAAGCTGCTTTGCAACCATCAGCTCATTATGCGTTCCCTGTTCCTCTACATGTCCGTTATCGATTACATAAATGTAGTCCGCCAGCTTCACCGAGCCCAGTCTGTGACTGAAGAACAATGTGGTCCTTCCTTCACAAAGCTTTGCAAATTCACTATAAAGGTTACTTTCCGCAATGGGATCCAAAGCGGCTGTGGGTTCATCCAGTACACGGATCGGCGCTTCACTTACAAAGCATCTTGCAAGGGCGATTCTCTGCCATTCACCGCCGGAAAGATCCTTGCCTTCTTGTGCCAGCTTGCCCAGCAATGTATCCTTACCATTCTCAAGGCCTTCAATGACCGAGTCCAGTTTAAGGGCAGTTATGGCATTGCTGACTGCTTCATCATCCGCTCCGCCAACGCATCCTATGGCGATATTATCCCAGATTGAAATGGAATACCTTGCAAAGTCCTGATAAACAACGGAATAAAAGGCTTTGAGCTGAGCTGCCGTATATTCTCTAAGGTCTCTTCCGTTAATAAGTATCCTGCCCTCATAATCCTGATAAAGACCTGTCAGAAGCTTGGCAATGGTACTCTTTCCCGCTCCGTTCGCTCCGACGAAGGCATAATGCCTGCCGGCTTCTATCTTCATGTTCATACATTTAAGGATATAGGTTTCCGTACCGGGATATTTGAAGGTTACATTCCTGAATTCCAAAGACTTAAATCCTATACCGCCTTCAGGCACGGCATCCGCATTCTCATGCTGTTCAAATGCCGCAAACTTTGTAATCTCCTTAAGGTATTCGATATGTGTGGATACAGCCTCGATCAATCTTGTGAGCGACCATGACATGGTGTGTACAAGATCAAAGGTTGCATTTATCAGCGAAAAGAACATACCGATTGTAATTATTCCCGTTGCAACAGGCTTGATAAGCATTGCCGCAATAAAGGTACACAGAAATGCCGTTATCATACTTCCGGATTTAAGCTTTACGAACCATTTGGCGCGTGTCCTTGTTTCCATTTTTCTGGAAATCTCATACTGCTCAAACCACTTGTCATTCAGCTTTTCGTTATATCCGAATACCGTTCTCTCATCAACATTTTCTCTTCCCGTCATTACGGTAGTGAGATATTTGTATTTTCTCTGATATTTGGTAATCTCTTTATTGGCCTCATAGGTCGCCTTTCCGCTTATGAACGAAAGATAGAGAAGCGGTATGGCAACAGCTATAATAATCAGTGCGACCCAGGCAATCTGTGTAATAAGGACAATAAGAAGTCCCGAAATCGTCATAAACAGCGATATCAGATTGACTACATTTGTAAAGCCGTCGATGAACTTATGCTCCATTGTGTCGGCTACACGGTTCATTAAATCCATACTGTCCGTATTTTCAACATACTTAAACTCAATCTTTGAACATTTTTCAACATATGCGCCCTTAAGACTGACCCTCAAATCCATCTCGATTTTGTTGGCAAGATATGCCTTTATGGGCCAGGCAAGCCATTGATATGCTATAATCCCGATAACAATCGCCAGTGAAATATATGCCGCTCTTTTTGTAGCGGAGCCGTCTATAAGTCCCAGCGCATTATCGATAAATCTTGCATTCATGATAACCTGGCAGGTTGGCAGAATTGCAGCAGCAAGGGACAGAATCAAATACAATATCATACACACAGGTGAACTGATTATAGAAAATCTCAGGGAATCCAAATATGTATACTTTTTCTTCTCAAAACGTACTTTCTTCATTTTCCTCTCCCTTAGAATGAATATTTTTTATCGCTTCCAGTGCTGAAAAGGTATATCCATCATCTTCACCAAATCGCTCAATTTCATTTTACTACACAAAATATCAAAAAACATTTATTTTCTAAATATTCCAATATTAAGACAGAAATTTTACCTTAGACTCTAAAAAACAAATCTGCATTTACCGGTAATGCAATGGGATATGATACCACATTTAGCGACATATTTGTAGTAAACTTTACACTTGCACATCCATGCAATAAATGTTATACTGATTCTATTCTGTACAGGATATTCAATCTTATTTTCAAAAGCCATCAGCGATTTTCCTGCAGTTTGCGCCCCTTTATTCCCATCGTGCATTATATCGAGAGAAATGGATGCCTTATATGGCCCGGCGGCTTCTTATGGACCGCAGGAGACCGGACAGATCCGGAACGCGAAATGGCCGTTGCACCTTGACAATTGGATAGACTCCGCAACTGAAACATGGTACAATGTAGATTAGGGGAGGTACATGCTTATGACAGACAGCGAAAAACTCGACCTGCTTTTATCCGAAGTGCAGGTTACGCGGAAGGAGACACGGGAAGAAATCCAGCAGATGCATGCGGAAATACAGCAGATGCACGCGGAAATACAGCAGATGCACGCGGAAAATCAGGAAATGCGGGCAGAAAACCAGGAAATGCGCTCACAGATTCAGGATTTATGGGCCGAGACCCATGACATGAAGAAAGACATCCAGGAAATCGGACGGAAAGTAAACCGGCTGGAAGTAGGACAGGCCGAACTGAAAAGGGAGATTTATCGCATCGACCGCAAGATCTCCGACACCTACAACCTGGCGCTGGATGCATGGGGACAGGCCGTGGAAAACAGGACATGGCTCGAGGAGAGCCTGCAGAAAGTGTAGCAAAGTACGGCATAGCCATCTGGGCTATGCCGTTTCTGCGTTTCCCTGCCGCCGCAACTTCCGGTTGGCGAATCGCGCTCCTATCTCCTTCCAATCTCCGTATCCGCCACGGTGGTCCTGCTGTGCTCCTTGATATAATCCAGAATCGCATCCAGCCTGGTGAACGCCAGCCCTACGTAACTGTCCGCCGCGCCGTAGTAGATGGCGATCCTGCCGCTGGCGCTGTCGTGGATGGTGGCGCAGGGGAAGCACACATTGGGCACGAAGCCCCGCTCCTCATACCACTGCTCCGGGGTCAGCAGGAAGTCCTCGCAGCGGTACTTCACCATAGAGGGGTTGTCGATGTCCAGGATGGCCCCGCCGATGCTGTACACATAGCCGTTGCAGGTGCCTGTGACGCCGTGGTAGAACAGAAGCCATCCCTCATTGGTCTCAATGGGCGCCGCGCCGCCGCCGATCTTCAGGGACTCCCACCATTCGCTGCCCTTGCCCATCACATGCCTGTGCTTGCCCCAGTACACCATGTCCGGGCTCTCGCTCAAGAAAATGTCCCCAAAGGGCGTATGGCCGCTGTCCGAGGGCCTGCTCAGCAGACAGAAGTTGCCGTTGATCTTACGTGGAAAGAGCACGGCATTGCGGTTGAAGGGCAGGAAGGGATTCTCGATCCTGGTAAAGGTCTTGAAGTCATTTGTCTTTGCCATGCCGATGGCGGCCCCGTAGAAATCCTGGCACCAGATGATATAATAGGTGTCCTCCACCTTCACCAGCCTGGGGTCATAGGCGTAGACAGGCATGAAGGGCTCTCCCTCTTCGTCCACGAAGGGAATCTTGTCCTCCTCAAAATCCCAGTGGATGGCATCCTTGCTCCTGCCCATATAGATATACGGAATTCCGTTATTCTGTTCCCCGCGGAACACGCCGATGAAGCTGTCCCCATAAGGCATCACGGCGCTGTTGAAGATCCGGGCCACATTCTTCAGGGGATTGCGCCCGATGATGGGGTTCTCCGAATACCTCCAGACAGGAGCGCCGGTAAAGGACTCCGGCCCTTCCTGCCAGGGCATATTGGGTACGGCGGGGCTGATCATTTTGTATTTGCTCATATCGTTCTCCTCTCAATACATCTGTTTTTGCTGTCACACTTACCACACACCATCTGTTCTCAGTTCCAAATCCGGACAGTCCTCCGATCTCAGTCCCAATGCCTCAATCCCGGCAGACATCCGCGGAGCGCTCCCGAAGCCCTGCACGTCCTCTGTCCGGCCTGCTGTCGGCAAAGCCATCCCTTCCGTCAGCCCCGGAGGAGCCGCAGGTTCCGTTCAATCATTTCGCACCTCAGGGCCACGCAGTCCGGGCTGCGCAGAGGGTCTTCCGGCGTATGGAACACATAGTCCGTGAGCTTCTCCATGGTGGTAGCCGCCACATGCATCCTGGTATCACTGGAAGCGTAATAGATATACACCTCCCCGTTCTCCCGGGCGATGGCCCCATTGGTGAACACCACATTGGACACGTCTCCTACCCGCTCCCCCGCCCTGGGCCCGATCAGCAGCCCGCCGGGCTCCGCGATCACCCTGGCCGGGTCGTCCAGCGCCGTGGCGAAGGCGTATATCACATAGCGCAGCCCCGCCGCCGTATTGCGGACGCCGTGGGCGATGTGGATCCAGCCCTGCGGCGTCCTGATGGGCACGGCCCCCGCGCCGTTCTTGGCCTCGGTGATGGTGTGGTACTGCCTCTTGCTGGTGATGCGCTCCTCGTCGATCACCGGATGCAGGATGTCCTGGCAGAGGCCGAAGCCGATTCCGCCGCCGGAGCCGGTGTCAATGAAGTCATCCATGGGCCGGGTATAGAAAGCGTACTTGCCCTCCACGAACTCCGGATGCAGCACCACGTTCCTCTGCTGGGGCGACTGCAGGGTCTTCAAATTGGGCAGCCGCTCCCAGGTCTTCAGATCCTTTGTCCGCACGATGCCCGCGGCCGCCACCGCAGCGGATAAATCGGACACGGACCTGTCCTTGCTCTCCGAGCAGAAGACCCCATAGATATAGCCGTCCTGGTGCTTCGTCAGCCGCATGTCGTAGACATTGGTCTCCTCCGGGCAGGTGTCCGGCAGCACCACCGGATAGTCCCAGAACCGGAAGCCCTCCACGGGGCTCTGGCTCTCCGCCACGGCGAAGAAGGATTTCCTGTCGTTCCCCTCCACCCTGGCCACCAGGTAGAACTTCCCGTCCAGCTCAATGGCGCCGGAATTCATCACCGCATTCACGCCCAGGCGTTCCTGGAAATACGGATTTCTGTCCATATCCAAATCGTACCGCCAGAACAGCGGGATGTGCTCCCTGGTCAGCACGGGGTTCCTGTAACGGTCATAGATGCCGTTGTAAAAGGATGTGTCCACTTCGTTGGGACGGCTCAACAGCTCCTGCTGCTTTGCCAGTTCAATTTCATATCGAGGATGTATTCTCATGATCTCTCCTATTCTCAGCTATCGCCGGTCTGCTCTCCATATCTGTGCCTGATACTTCTTACCTCTTCCGTGCGCTCTGCCATGCGCATCCTGCGCGTCCCATGGATGCCACATGTCCATGGCCCCGCGGCACAGCCGCCAATCCCCCCGGCCATGTCCGCGTCCTATGCCCTGTCATCCAGCGCTGCGCCTCACGATCTCCATGCACATGCGCCCGTTGTGGTAAGGGCATTTCCAGGGCTCCACGATGGGCTTCTCCAGGGCGGGGTTCCCTTCAATGTCCGTGTACCAGAACCACTCCCCCTCCGGCCTCTCGTCCACCAGGTGGGCCCTGACGAATCCCCAGATGTCCTCCGCGGCCTCCAGATAGCGGCGCTCCCCGGTCTTCTGGTAAGCGTTGTAGAATCCCACTACGCCCTCCGCCTGCACCCACCAGACCCTTTTTTCGTCCACCACGCCCCGCTCGCACTCGTTGGCCAGGGAATGGCGGGCATAGGCCTTCTCATAGACCTCCGCCTCCAGGCTCCGCAATATGGGGCTCATGCGCCGGGTCAGCCCCTCGTCCCCCAGCACCTCCAGGCATCTGTCGATCAGCCAGGCCGCCTCGATGTCATGGCCGTAGGAATGCAGGTCGATCAGGCTCTCCATGTGGAGGTCGAAGAACACCTCCTGCCTGCGCCGCTCCGGATTGTATACACGCTCCGCCACCAGATTCAGGATCCAGCAAAGCTTCTCCTCCACGGTCCTCCGCCAGGCCCCCGGGCTTCCCGGCTCCAGGCTCCTCCCGCAGCCAGCCCCCTTTGCCGCGCCCATGGCAGCCGCATCCGTGGGCTTAGCCTGACAGCGCTCCCGGACCTGCTCCTCCCCGTACTCCGCGTCTTCCAATGCCCCCACTTCCCGGCGCTTCCTGTCTTCCGCCAGGCTCCGCTCCTCCCCATGCTCCGCGTCCTCCAAGGTCCCCGCTTCCCGGCGCTTCCTGCCTTCCGCCAGGCTCCGCCCCTCCCCTGCCGTCCGGGAAAGCACACCGGAAACCTGCTCCGCCTCCCTGCACGCCGCCAGGTATTCCGTGTACGCCTCCAGCACATGCAACAGCGTGTTCATGGTGCGGTCCGCCATCACCCCGTTCTCCGAGAGTTTATCATTGGCAATGGGACAAAAATCAATATCCAGCGCCTCCTTATACCCCTGCGCATCGAAGCACCTGCCCTCAATCACCCCGATCAGCCGCTCCGCCAGCTCCAGGGCCTCCCTGTCACGGTACGCCCTGTAATAGGAAGACAGGGCATACACCGCAAAGGCCTGGTTATAGGTATGCTTCGTGGTATCCTCCGGCCGCCCCCGGTAATCCAGCGACCAGTACACGCCGCCCCGCTCCGCGTCCACGCATCTGTCCCGCAGGAACCGGTACGCCCAGTCCGCGCACTCCTTCAGGACTTCCGCCCTGTCCTGCTCCCGCTGCGGGCTCTGCGCCTGTTCACCCTGCCGCGCCGGCTGGCCTCCCGCCCCGGGAAGCGCCGCGCCGCCGGACAATGCCGCCCGCTCCCCCTCCTCCCCTGCCAGGCATATCGCCGCATTGGAGAAGAACCAGAGGATGCGGCTGTTCAGGATGCAGCCCTTATCCGCCTCCCTGTCCACCGTCAGCCCCGAATCCATCCATCCGTAAAACCCGCCGTTCTCCCTGTCCCGCAGCCCTTCCCAGAAAGGAACCAGGCGGCCCCACAGATGGTCCCTTACCTCATTGCTTAACATGCAGCTCCCCCTTTCCGAACTTAATTAATTTCTGACTCTATTATTAACTTATTTATTAATCAATGTCATCAACTGTTCTTGACTTTTATCCATAATTCTTGACGAAAACAGGATTTTCATCCTTTTCCACAATAAAATCCCGCTTTTTTCGGAGCATTTGACAATACCCATCCCCCGCCCTTTCAGCTATAATAAATCCATATCGCTTAAAAAGCACTTATATTGCGCACCGGTTAAAGTGGCAGTACAACACGACTGCAGACCGCCAGCCAGGTGCTTTCACGGAGACACCACTGTAAATCCTGGCGGTCTGCAGTATAATCAAAATCCGGCCTGAAAGAGAGGATGCGTCCATGATTATAGAGGAAAACTACACCCCCAGCCTGTCCCTGCTGTCCAAATCAGGGGTGAACCTGACATCCTTCCACCCGGAAGCGGAGGTCAGGGACTCCCTCCTCCACCGCATCGCCCTGGAATGGGGCTCCGTAAGCGGCCCCGTCTCCTACTATGCCCCCCAGGCCCGGGCCCTGGGGCTCCTGCGCCTGAAATCCGGCTCCCTGCACCTCACCGCCTTTCCCTCCGGCAGTCCCCTGCACCTTTCGGAGAGCGGCCTCTACCTTGTGGACTGCCGCCTTGCCCGCCGGATGCTGGTGCGCGGCAGGGCGGAGTATGCGCTGCTGCTCTTTGACGGCCCCGGCCTGGACTATTTCTGCCGCCAGCTCCCCCAGGACATGCCCTTCTGGCGGATCCCTCCCGCCGCCCCCTGGGCCGGAGACCTCCTCCCCCTGTTCGGAAAGAAGGAGGAAAGCCCCATCCTCTGCCATATGCTGCTGACCGGGCTGCTCTCCCGGCTGGCCCTGGCGCATGCCCTTCCTCCGGAGACCGCCCCCGCCTATCTGGAGGACATCAAGTCCCGGCTGGAGACCCATTATTATGAAAGCTTTTCCCTGGCAGCGCTGGAGGAAAGGTATAAGGTGAACCGCTACCGCCTCTGCCGGGAGTTCAAGAGCCATTACCGCACCTCCCCCCTGCAGTACCTGCACCGGATGCGTGTCCAGGCCGCCAGGAGCCTGCTGGTGGAGACGAACCTGAAAGTGCATGAAGTCAGCTATGAGGTGGGCTATGAGAACGTGAACCATTTCATCGCCCATTTCAAGAAGAACACGGGGCTGACTCCCGGGGAGTACCGCCTGTCACCCCGATGACAGGCAAAAGGAGCCTCGTTTTCCGCTTGACAATCCATTCATTTTTCTTTATCATATAAAGGAGAGAAGACGGACAGCACAAAGCCTTATCTGAGGCTTTTCTTTTTTATATCTGGCAAAAGCCCGGCAGATGCCGAGGGGGGATTGACTTTGGAGAGCAAAGATTACGAAATCATCTTAAACAGTATGCCGGAGACCGGCATTTATGTGATAAGGCAGGACAATCACAGCCTACTGTATTTCAACAAAAGGGTTCAGACCGTATCGCCGGAGGTACGCTTGGGCATGACCTGCCATGAGGTATGGGCGGGATCTTGCATCAACTGTCCCCTGCTGACCATAGAGGGCAGGCAGGAGGGGCGCTCCCTGGGCTACAATGCCACCTTCGGCGGGGTGGTGGACATGGTGGCCACCCGGATGCTCTGGAAGGATGCCATCCCAGCCTTCGTGGTCAGCGTCACGCCACGCATAGAGGCCTCGGGCTACGCTTACCACAAAATCCTGCGCCTGGATCTGGGCCGGAACCGCTATGACGTGCTGAAATCCGATGCGGCCGCATGGCTGTCCCAGCGCGGCACAGAGAACCTCTCCGGTGAATTCGAGAACCTGGCGGGAAGCGGCATGGTGCATCCCGACGACGTGGAGCGTTTCCGGGCCTTCACCCACATGTCCCATCTGCAGAATGCCCTGCGCTCCGGCAAGTCCATGCTGACCTGCATCTACCGCCGCCTCCACCAGGAGGAATTCCGCTGGAACCTGATCGAGGTGGTCCGGGCCTTCGACTACAGCGAAGAGAACCAGACCGCCATGTTCTGCGTGAAGGACGTGCACGATACCATGCGTGAGGGCCTGGAGTGCGAGGAGGACAATGTCCGCAGCCGGGACGCCCTTCTGGCCGTAGGCGAACAGAGCTTCGGCATCTATGCCATCAACCTGGAGAACGGCGCCACGGACCTCATCCGGGTGGATGGGCACGCGCCCGGGGAGGACTCCCATCTGTCCGGGTGGGATACATATCTGCAATCCCAGATTGGGGAAAGGCTCCATCCCGCCTACCGGGAGGCTTTCCTGGCGAAATTCTCCACCGAGGGCCTCATACAGGCCAGGGATGCGGGGGAGCAGGAATCGGAGCTCCTGTGCCAGTGGGAGATCGGCGGCTCCTACCGCTATATCTCCGTGACGGCCCATATGAACAGCGAGCATGGCAATCCGGAATACGCGCTGCTCGCCATGGAGAACATGGACGAACAGATACGCAAGGAGCTGGCTCACAGCAAGCGGGATATGCAGATCGCCGCGATCCTGAAGTCCCGCTTCACCATGATGACCACGGTGAACCTGGAGAATGGCCAGTGCGAGCGCATCCGCCTGGACGGCGATGCCCGGATGCAGGATGCCCAGGTGGGCGATTACAGCTATTATACCCAGTTGCTGATTCCACAGCTATATCCGGAGGATGCCCTCAATTACGGGTATCTCCTGTCCCTGGAGCATCTGCGGGAAAAGGCGGCGGTGACGGAGCATTACGCGGAGGAGGTCTGCCAGTACCGCATCAAGGGGGATCCTCCCCGCTGGCTGGAGCAGCATATCATCTACAGCCGCCAGAACGGCAGGATGGTGGTCAATATCCTGGGCCATGACATCACCGATGAGAAGAGCCGGGAGGACCAAAGGCACCGGGCCATGCAGGACCGGGCCTACATCATCAGCAGCCTGAGCAGCCTGTTCTTCTCCACTTACTACATCGACCTGGAGCGGGATACCTTCCGGGCCGTGACCAAGCTGGGCAAGGACGGGGACGTGCTGGGCAGCGAAGTGAACTGCACCGCCGCCCTGGAGGTCTACGCCGAGAATTTCATCCATCCGGATGACAGGGAAGACTATCTGAACGTCATGAACATACCGAATCTGATGCAGAACCTGCGCTGGTGGCAGCCCTATGTATCGGCCACCTACCGGAAACTCCCCCAGGAGCCCGACGATGATACCGCGCCTCCCCAGTGGGTACGGGCCACCGTGGTGCTGGCCCAGATCGGCGGCAACGACATGCCGAAGACCGCGGTGTACGTGGCCCAGGACATCACGGAGACCCTGCAGCGCCAGCAACTGAAATGACACGGAATCGGAAAGCCCCACCATCCGGCAGCTAAAACGAACGGGAGTAAGGAAAAATATGGACAAAATATTGATAATCGAAGACAGCCGGGCACAGGCTGAATATCTGAAATCAATCCTGAGCGATGACTACGAGGTCACCATATGCCTGGAAGGCGAGGAAGGCTTCCGCAAGGCAAAGGGGGATGACTTCTCCCTGATCTTCCTGGACATCATCATGCCGGATGTAGACGGCTTCACGCTGCTGAAGAAATTCCAGGAGACGATTCTCACCAAGTATACGCCTGTCATCCTGGTCAGCGGCCTGGCGGATGTGCAGCACGAGGAGAAGGGCCTCACCCTGGGCGCGGTGGACTACATCGCCAAGCCCTTCAGCCCCATCACGGTTCGGGCCAGGGCCGCCATCCACATCAAGCTACACCACTACCAGATGCAGTTCATGCACCAGGCCACCATGGATCAGCTCACCGGCGTGGCCAACAGGCGGCGCTACGAAGACGAGAGCAACTTAAAATGGCGGGAGGCCATCCGGCTGGGGCTCACCTTCTCCGTCTGCATGTTCGACATCGACAAGTTCAAGGTATACAATGACACCTTCGGCCACCCGGCGGGGGATAAGGTCATCTCTGCCGTGGCCCAGGCGGCATCCGCCTTCTTCCAGCGCCCCACGGACTTCTTCGGGCGCTACGGCGGGGAGGAGTTCGTGGCGATCATGCTGGGCAATGATTCCAGGTCAGCCTTTGAGTTCCTGCAGACCATCCGGCAGGCGGTGGAAGATCTCCATATCCCCCATGACCCTTCCGTATCCCCCTGGGTCACCATCAGCATCGGCGGCGTCACCCTCCTGCCCAAGATGGGAGACGATTACGACGACTACCTGAAGATCGCGGACAACATGCTCTACAAGGCCAAGCACAACGGCCGGAACATGGTGGTATGGTCCGATGGCGGCAAGGAGGAGTGGCGGGAGCGGTAGCTCCCCCCATATCCCCGCTGTTCCTCTGTAAGGGGATAGCGGGAATGCCAGTCCGTAAAGGCACAGCGAGCGGGCGTATCGATTCTTTCCAATCAATACGCCCGCTCAATTCGCTTCGTCCAATGGACCATACCTCCTTATTCAGTTTTTTCTTTCTCTTCCATTTCACCTTTTTGTGCTTTCCACGCTTTTCCTGTACTCCATGCACTGTAACGTTCTGGCAAATTCCGCTTCAGATATCCGCTACTTTTTTCGTGTCCTGCACCTTCTGTCTGGAACCTTTGCTGTTTATTTAGTTTTTTTAATGGAAGATTTTGTTTTTCCTCTCTCTTTATTGTGATTTTATTATATGCCCTGATTCCGTATTTGTCAATACTTTTTTTGCGATTTTTGATTATTTTTTTGAAATTATTTTTTGCCGTATCTATTTTACGAATTTGAGCTGTTTTCTATAGTTTATTCTGCTAATTATTGGGCATTGCCCCGTTTTTCGCACGAGTCCATGGACGGGCTGCGGGCCGCGCCGCTCAGCCCGCTCTGTGGTATGCCCTGCCCTCACATGCCGCCTGGAATTCCCCAAGCTTCCGTTTCGCCTCCCCGCTCAGATGCTCCGGAACCTGAATCTGCACGGTCACGTATTGATCGCCGCGGACCTTCGGGTCTTTCATGGAGACGATCCCCTTTCCCTTCAGCCGGATTTTGGTGCCGGACTGGGTACCCTCCCGAATCTTGCAGAGCACCTTCCCGGAAAGGGTCTGCACCGCCGCCTCGCCGCCCAGCACAGCCGTGGAGAAGGGGATGTTCGCCACCGTGTACACATCCATGCCCTGCCGCTCAAAGCCCGGCTTCTTCCCCACGTTCACCTTCAGCAGCAGGTCTCCTGGGCTGCCGCCTCTTCCCCGGGCGCCTTTTCCTCTCAGGCGTATGCTCTTCCCGTCATCGATTCCCGCAGGAATCCGCACACGCAGGGACTGGGGGCCCGCACCCTCCCCCGTGTCCAGGCGGAGGGTCTTCTCGCACCCGAAGGCCGCCTCCTCAAAGCTGACGGAAATCTCCGCCCGCAGGTCCGCGCCGCCCCTTCCGAACCCCTCCCCGAGGTCTTCGCCGAACATGCTCTTCAGGATATCGTCCATGCCGTCGCTTCCGAAGCGGTATTCATAGCGGTATCCGCCTCTGTCCCCGCTGCCGTAAGCCCGGCGGGCCTCCTGCCCTCCGCAGGCACCGGAGCCTCCGAAGCCATACATGTCTTCAAACGGATTTCCCCGGGAACCGGCATCCTGCGCCCCGCTGCCGTCGAAGGCGGCATGGCCGAACCGGTCGTAAAGCCTGCGCTTCTCGGGGTCGCTCAGGATTTCGTAGGCCTGGGTGGCCTCTTTGAATTTCTCTTCCGCCCGGGCGTCGCCTGCGCTGGTATCCGGGTGGTATTTTTTCGCCAGCTTCCGATATGCTTTCTTTATGGTCTTGTCGTCCGCGCCGCGCTCCACTCCCAGCACCGCGTAGTAATCTCTTTTCGCTGCCATCTTATTCCTCCCGTCTCCGCGTCAGCCTCCGGTTCCCCTGCACGGCCTCCGGCCCACATGCCGCCTGCGCCTGCCCCGCTGGGGAATGGGCAGGCAGGTGTCCAGCGGCCCGTACAGCAAGACACCCCGCAGCGTCTCCTGCGGGGTATCCTGGCGGCCTGTGCAAAACATTATCCCTCGATGGAGATGTAATGCTTCTTTTCCTCCACTGCCTTCTTCTCCTCCTTGGGGATATGGAAGGTCAGGATGCCGTTCTCGTACTTGGGGCGGATGTCCTCCTCGGTCACATGCTCCCCTACGTAGAAGCTGCGGCTCATGCTCCCGGCGTAGCGTTCGCGCCTGACATAAGTCCCCTTCTCATCCTTCTCGTCCTTGTTCAATCCCTTGGCGGCGCTGACGGTGAGGTTGCCGTTCACAAGCTCCATCTGAATCTCGTCCTTTTTGAAGCCCGGCAGGTCGATGTCCACCTCGTAGCCGCCCTCCGTCTCCTTCACATCAGTCTTCATCAGGTTCCTGGCGTGCTTGCCGTACAGCGTCCTGTCGATGTCAGGGAATGATGGAAACGCGAAATCCTCCATAAAGCTGTCGAACAAATTATCTCTGAAAATACTGGGCATCATCATAAGTCATGTCTCCTTTCTGCATCTGCACTTTGCTATCCTCCGGCGCTGTCCTGTGAAGCGCCGGTTCCTTTGAACCCGGGATCCGATCGGCTCCTGCCTTTCGTTTTCTCTGTTCCCTTGTTCTATTTGTACTATAACACTTATTTTAGCACTCGTCAATAGGGAGTGCTAACAATTTTTGTGAAGATTCTGTGAACTGCACAGGCTTTATCTTTCCCAGAATCATTATAGAATATGAGAAGCTTTTCAATGGGTTCTGTCCTCCCGCAAAATGTTGTTGACCATGCCATGCCACCCGTGCTATAATCCTTTCAACAACTGAATAGCAGGAATGTCTTCAGGGCAGGGTGACTCTTCTCGGATGTCTGTGGTCTGAGAAGCAAGAATTCCCGATCGGCGGTGATAGTCCGCGGGCGCACATGCGCGGGGTTCGGTGAAATTCCGGAACCGACGGTATAGTCCGGATTAAAGAAGGTGTGTCGGAATGGCCAGATGGTATCTGGCTTTTGTCTGCACTCTTTTTTGTCCGCCTGTGAACTGCTCTGTAGGCAATTTCGATGCACCTGAAACGAAAAAAATGACACCTGAAAGGCCTTTCGCCGCTTTCAGGTGTCATTACATTTCAGGAGGTATCCGTATGAAACACACAAGCACTAAGAAACTGACCACCCTGGGCCTGCTGTGCACGCTGGCCTACATCGCCACCGTCTTTGGCCGCGTCCCGCTGGTCCTGTTCCTGAAGTACGATCCCAAGGACGTCGTCATCGTCATCGGCGGGCTGCTCTTCAGCCCCTTGACCGCCCTGGCCATCAGCGTCATCGTGTCCGTCACGGAGATGTTCACCGTCAGCAGCACCGGCTTCTGGGGCTGCCTGATGAACGTCATCTCCAGCTGCGCCTTCGCCTGCCCCGCCGCCTATGTCTATGGGAAAAGGCGCAGGCTGTCCGGCGCCCTGGGAGGGCTGCTTGGCGGATGGGGCTGCCAGGTGGCGGTGATGATGCTCTGGAATTACCTGGTTGCTCCGGTGTACATGGGGTATTCCAGGGAGGCGGTGGCGCAGCTGCTGCTTCCGGCCTTCCTGCCCTTTAATGTGATCAAAGGGGGACTGAACGCGGGGATCGCGCTGCTTTTATACAAGCCCGTAGTCACTGCTCTGCGGCGCTCCCATCTGGCGGAGGCCCTCCCCGCTTCGGAACCTGCCGGAAAAATGCGGTTCCGTCCCGGGGCATTCCTGACTGCCCTGTTCCTCCTGGCAAGCTGTCTCCTGTTGTTCCTCTCCCTGCGAGGCGCTTTTTAGGGGGCCTGGTATCCCTTGCACACATCCACCCATCCCGCGTGGCCGGAGCATTCCTCCAGCTCCGGGATGGTGAGCTCTATGGCGCTGTTGGAGCTGCCGCAGGCGGGGAATACCGTCTCGAAGCGCTTCAGGGACACGTCCAGGTATACCGCCACGCCCGGGTTCACCGCAAAGGGACATACGCCGCCCACGGCATGGCCCACCATGGCCTCCGCCTCCTGGGGCGAGAGCATCTTGGCCTTGGCGGCGAACTTCGCCTTGTACTTGGCATTGTCGATTTTCGCGTCCCCGGCGGCCACCACCAGCACCGCGCGGCCCTCCACCAGGAAGGAGAGGGTCTTCGCGATCCTCTCAGGCTGGCAGTGCAGGGCCTGGGCCGCCAGCTCCACGGTGGCGCTGGACATGTCCAGTTCCAGGACCCTCTCTTCCATGCCGTAGTTTCTGAGATATGCTTTTACTTTCTCGATTGCCATGCTGTTCCTCCAAAATGTAGTCTGGTTTTGTATCTCGATATTATTTCGCCGTCTTTTGGATCGTCTCAATGATCCAGCAGGTGCATATCACGATTGCGGCGACGATCAAAAGCCCCGCAAACCCCACGGCAGCGATCGCCAGATCGTTTGCGATAAAAGGGAAAAAGCCAAACATCGAGCCCACATACCATAAGACAAGGTACAATACAAGGATACATACCGCATTTCTTTCCGTTTCTTTCATAACAGCCCTCCTCCGGGAATTCTGCAAATTTTGTAAATTGCCATACTTGATTATAAAATATTTGCCCGGGGTTTACAATGTATATTAGAGCGTCTTTTTTCGAATCTGTATGGACGGCTCCTGTCCGCGGGGTGGCTTCGCGCGCATTTTGCACGGACGATCCCAGGCGGCCGCTGCGGTCGCTTTGACTGCAGACGCCATACAATGGAATTCTACGGCGAAGCCGTGGCCAGCAATGTATTGACATAGTTTCGATTTTATCATATAATGGCTTTAGTTAGTTATAACTAACTAAAATATAGAAACGGAGGTCAGACAATGCCAATCGAAACTTTACAGGGAATCCTGCTTCCCTTTCTCGGAACTGTCCTCGGCGCTGCCTGCGTGTTCATCATGCGGGACGCGCTTCCCCCGGCCGTACAGAAATCCCTCACCGGCTTCGCCGCAGGGGTCATGGTGGCGGCGTCTGTCTGGAGCCTGCTGATCCCCGCCATGGAGGAGGCGGGGCATCTGGGGCAACTGGCCTTTCTCCCGGCGGTGGCCGGGTTCTGGCTGGGTGTCCTATTCCTGCTCCTGCTGGACCGGACGATCCCCCATCTGCACCAGGGCAGCGCATCGCCGGAGGGGCCCCGCACCAGGCTGGGGCGCACCGCCATGCTGGTGCTGGCGGTGACCCTCCACAATATCCCCGAGGGCATGGCGGTGGGCGTGGTGCTGGCGGGCTGGATGGCCGGGGACGAGACCATCTCCCTGACCGGGGCCCTGGCCCTCTCCATCGGCATCGCCCTCCAGAACTTTCCCGAAGGGGCGATCATCTCCATGCCCCTGCGGGCGGAGGGCGCGGGGAAGAAGCGTGCCTTTCTCTACGGCGTCCTCTCCGGCGTGGTGGAGCCCCTGGCCGCCCTCCTGACCATCCTGGCGGCGGGTCTCATCCTCCCGGCCCTGCCCTATCTGCTGAGCTTCGCGGCGGGGGCCATGCTCTATGTGGTGGTGGAGGAGCTGATTCCCGAGGCCTCGGAAGGGGAGCATTCCAATCTGGGGACGCTGGCCTTCGCAGCGGGGTTCACGGTGATGCTGGCCCTGGACGTGGCCCTGGGCTGAGGGCTGAAGCCGCACGCGTCAGGATTTCCGCCGGAAGGATCCGGAAGGCCCCTGCGGAAAATATCGGAAAATATGGCCTCCTCTTTTCAGAAACAGTTGCAAAGACTGTGCGGATATGTTACCATAGCTACAGATAATTCTGATGTCAAACATTTCAGAAATTCTGCATCGGCTTCCGAAAGGGGCCTTTGGTCAGGGCGTTTTGCCTGAAAGTATCCGTCAATCATTGAAAAGAGCAGGCAGACGCAGCAAGGGCCGTACCGTCTGTCTCCTGTCTGCCTGCCAGAATCCCGGGAGGTATCGTATGAAGCAGACGAGAAAGCAGAGACAAAAGAAAAAAGCGGCCGCGCCGACGCAGGGGCTGCATAAGGCGGCATCGCCGAAGCAAATGGTGCTGAATTCCCAGGTCAGGGACAGCAGCAGCAAGATCATCTTTGACAACCATATCCTGTGCTCCCAGTTCCTGCGGGATTACGTGAACCTGCCTTATCTGAAGGATGTGCGGCCGGAGGATATAGAGGATGTGTCGGAACAGTATGTCACACTGTTCGCGGAGGAACGGAATTCCGACAGGGTGAAGCGCGTGCATATCGGCGGCGGGAGCCCTCCTTTCTTTCTGGTGTCCCTGATAGAGCATAAGACGGCGCCGGATTACAATGTATGCATGCAGTTGTTCCGCTACATGGTCTATATCTGGAACGCCTATGAGAGGGAGGCGGAGGGCATCCGGCAGGGCATGTCGAAGCGGAAGGATTTTCTGTATCCGCCCATTCTGCCCATAGTCTATTATGAGGGCGCCGCCGAATGGTACGTGCCGCTGAATTTCAGGAGCCGCGTCCGGGAGGGGAATACGTTCGGGAAATATATTCCGGATTTCGAGTATTATCTGGTACCGCTGCAGGGTTACAGCAATGAGGCGCTGATGGAGAAGCGGGATGAAATCTCATTGGTCATGTTGATCAATAAGCTGCAGACCACCGAGGACATCGAAAACTTCCGAAGGCTCCCGGGCAGGGAGATTGAGGCCATCCTGCAGAATACCCCGGAGCATCTGGTGGACATCATTGCAAAAGTGCTGCAGGCTTTCCTGCTAAAGATGAACGTACCTGTGCCAGAGACAGAGAAATTGACTGATAAGGTGAGGGAAAAGAAGATGGGCGAACTGTTTGCGGATATGGAGAAGATGGACATACAGGCGGAGCGGCGGAATACTGCCAATGCGGAGAGGCGCGCTGACCAGGCCGAGAAGCGGGCGGCGGAAGCGCAGCTCCTGTCAGAGCTCACAGAAAAAAACAGCATAAAGTCAATAGTTGAGCTCTGTCAGGAGCTGGGCGCGCCAAAGGCTGCCGCCGCAGAAAAGCTCATGGAGAAGATGCACCTGGGCCAGGAGGAAGCCCTGGAGAAGACGGCCCTTTACTGGAAAGAATGATACAGGGGCAGCGCGCCCTGCGGAATAGCTCATATCTCCTTCCGCAGAGGCGCCGACTGCGCCATCTTGTCCATAGGGGCCCTGTAGACCAGGAGGGAGAGCAGATACTCCGCCATCGCGCCCGCGGCCAGAATCCCAAAGCCTTCCAGCAGCACCTGCCAGAACGGGGTTCCCCTGCCTGACAGGACGTTCGGCAGCCCTTTCCCTGACAGTCCCTTCGACATCATAAAGCACAGAACGGGAAGCAGCCCTGCGGAAGCCGCTATGAAGTGTTTATAGGCCACGCCCATATAGACCATGATCACGGCTATCGCAATCGCCAGGATTATCATATTTTCATATATAAATTCTCTGTTTTCCGACTTCCCCCAGACCATGATGCCGCAGAACAGCCCTCCTGTCAGGTAAATGGCGGCCATTATGCTGAAGTTCATCAGCGCCGGAATCTTTGTCTGCAGCTTCTTTTTCAGGGGTGAGGCCTGTACCATGCCCGCAACGCTCAGGGAGAAGAGCGCCTGCGTAGGCAGCATCCCCGCCACCAGGAGCATGTAGAATGCGGGGAAGCCGTTTCCGTTCATCCTCCCCAAAATTACGGCCGGAATCTCCAGCAGCATCACCAGGCCTGCCGCGATGCAGTTCATCTTTATGCCATGGGCATAGCGCAGCATCCTCATCCCCAGTTTCCAGTCATTTATCATAATAGCTCCTTTCCACCCTCTTCATGGCGGCCTGCACGATCAGAACGCTCACCGCCGCTCCAAGCGCCATGCACATGATATCGATAATAAATATATGTTCTGCCAGATTCAGCAGTATCAGGGCAAATGCCGCCAGGAACACGGCCCCGTAGCTGATCAGCAGGTTCATCCAGAAAATGCCGCCGAACCTGGACAGGAATGTGCCAAGGGCCGAGACAATGTAAGCGACCAGCACGAAATACAGCAGGACTCCCACGGCGCTTCCGGCATTGCCGAGCCAACTGTGGGCAATGCCGGGCCGGGAACCGGGGGCGCCTCCCGCCGTCCATCCCCAGGCCAGAGCCGCTGCCAACCGGTGCAGCGCGATAATGCCCAGGGCAGACAGGAACTTCCGCGCCAGGTCCATCCAAAGCGCATTTTTCAAAATCCCCCTCCCCCGCCCGGAGGCCTTCAGGTACTCCAGCCCCATGGAATCCTTCGCCTGGATCCCGCCGAACAGCCAGTTGTCAGAGCTGATTTCCGCCATGGGCAGGAGCACCGTCACCACGATCGCCCCCACACCCCCATTGCCGCTCCCCAGCTTTCCCTCCGCCCACAGACCGATCCCCAACAGGGCGGCCGGCATCAGCAGGTACACCGCAAGCCGATACCGCGCGCCGGCAAATACCAGATAGCTTTTCATCCGATCCCTCATTCCACAGCCCATCCCTTTCCGCGCTTTCCAAGGCTTGTATTGGCCTTCATCACCGCCACGCTGATCTGGGACAGGCTGGGCGTCTCCAGGCTCACGTCCATCCCGGCCAGCCTCTCCACATTCTCAGCCAGGCAGATCCCCTCAAACCCGTAGGCGCTGCGGTTCATGGAAAAGAGGATCTCTCCGGCCCTCTCCCCGTCCGCTGCCTCCCCCTTCACACAGACATATTTCTCCTTCAGATCCTCCACAAAGCCCTCCTCCACGATGTTGCCATGCTCCAGGATGATGGCGTAATCCGTCACGTTCTCCATGTCCGCGATATTGTGGGTGGAGAAGAACACCGACTTCTCCCCGCCTCCCTGCTCCAGATACTCCCGTATCATGTCGCAGAGCCTGTCCCGCATCAGGGGATCCAGCGGGGAGGCCGGCTCGTCCAAAATCAGCAGCTTTGTGTCCCTGGCCAGGACCGCCGCCAGCATCAGCTTCATCCTGTTGCCGTCGGAGAGGCTGCGCACCTGCTTCCCCCCATCGCTGCCGCCGATTCCCAGCTCTCCGCAGATTGCCCGGTATCTCTCCTTATGGAAACCTGCGAACAGGAGCCCGCTGATCTCCTCCACCTGCCGGGTCGTCCACTGGGGCAGGAAGTAGCAGCCCGGGCCCGTGTAGCCGATCTGCTCCTGGACATCGCCGCAGATTCCCGGCTGCTGCCTGTCGAAGTAGGTGACCTCCCCCGCGAAGTCCAGCCGTATGCCGGCGAGGATGTTCAGCAGCGTGGTCTTTCCCGCGCCGTTCTCTCCGATCAGGGCTGTGGCGAAGCCCTTCGGCAGCGAAAGCCGGGGAACCGAGAGCTCGAAGCCCCTGTATTTTTTCCGTAGGCCCCTCCCCTGCAGCGCGGTCTGGAAAACTTCATTTTCATGTTTTATTATAGTCGCTTTTTCGTCTATTTTGGCCATATCCCTCTTCCTTTCCTCCTGACGGATCTCCTAATCTTCCCCTTCGTCCCCCATGTCCAGCAGCGTCCGCAGGATTTCCTGCAGCTCCTGGCCTGTCATCCCGGCTATCCTGGCGGCGCTCACCGCCTCCATCAGGGCCTCCTCCACTCTGCGAAGATGCTGTTCCTTCAGCATCTCGCTGTTCTGGGCGTTCACATAGAAGCCCTTGCCCTGGACCGCTGTCACAAGCCCCTCCTCCGCCAACTGTTCATAGGCCTTCATGGTGGTGATGACGCTGATCCGCAGGTCCTTCGCCAGGCCCCGGATGGACGGGAGATATTCCCCTTCCCTCAGCTTGCCCGACAGGATATCCGCCTTTAGCTGCTCCGCAATCTGCTGGTATATGGGGACTCCTGAATTCTGCAATAGTTTCAAATCGGCATCGTCCTCTCATCTGTTTATATGTTATATATACACCATAATCAGTTGTGTGTCAATGGGAAAATAAAAGTTAATATGAAATTTTCAGGATAAAGCCGATGCCCTCCACGCTGCCGCCGGCCTCAATATGGCCATTGTAGTCCATATGGGATATGGTCAGGACAGTCCCCTGGACCTGGCAGTTCCCGTTCCAGCCGTTCTGGAGAGCGATTTCGTCCTGGAAGGTCAGCGTGATCTCCCAGACGTCACTGGCCGTATCCGAAGCGTTGGCGATGGCTGCTTCGTACTGGTAGTATGTCCCGTCCTCCTGCTCCCAGGAGTTCACGATCCTGGCCGTCACTGTCAGGCCGTCCGGGCTCTGGATCTCCGGGGCCGGTTGGCCGCCTGTCCCTCCGGGCATCTGCGCAGGTCCCTTATCCCCGGCGGGCGGGCTGCCGTCTGCCCCGGTGCCGCCTTTCGTACTTCCTCCCACGCTGCCCTCTTCGGTGCCACCGGCCGTTCCATTGCTGTCCCTGCTGCCCGGGCTGCTGTCCGCACCCTCCCCTCCTGCGCCTGCGCCGTTGCCCTGCTTTCCTGCATTCCCTTCGCTTCCCAGCATATCCAGCAGCCATCTGCCGGAGTCGCTTAAGTCCTCCCATGCGAAGCCGCTGTCCTTGCCGCAGCCGTTTCTCAGAATCGCGGAGGTCTCCGCCTTGTCCGACAGGTTCCAGGCCACATAGCTGATGCCGCAGTCGTCCATGACCCGCACCCATTCCGCCGCCTGTGCCGCGTCGATTCCGCCATTGCCGCTGGCATCGCAGATGCCGTATTCCGAAACAAAGACAGGCAGGCCATCGGCTACCGCCTGCACCATGGCACCCCGGAGGGAATCCTTATGGGTGGCGGCATAGAAGTGCAGGGTGTACATGATATTGCCATATCCCGTGATGGGGTCTGCCGCCGCCTGATCCACTTGCTGTGACCAGTTAGGCGTGCCCACCAGGATGATGCCGTCCTCGTCCTTCTCCCGGATGGCGGCTATGACCTGTTCCGCATAGGATTTTATCTCTGCCCAGGAGGTGGCTCCGTTGGGCTCATTGCAGATTTCATATATTACATTATCGTAGTCGGCATATTCCGCCGACATCTCCCGGAAGAACGCCTCCGCCTCCTCCAGATAGGCATTGGGATTCCCATCCGACAGGATGTGCCAGTCGATGATGACATAGAGCCCGCAGTCCGTAGCATATTCCACGCCCTCCCGCACCAATGCCTTCAGAGCATCCTGATTCCCGTCCGTGCAGTATCCGCCGCTCTCCGCGGTGTACACGGCCAGGCGGACTACGTCCATCCCCCACTCCTCCTTAATCTGCCGGAAGCACGCTTCATTGATGTATTGCGGATACCAGGCCAGGCCGTGGGTGCTGATCCCCCTTAGCTGGACTGGATCGCCCTCCTCGTCCACCAGTTGCGTCCCCGCCACGGACAGGGCGACGGGCTTCCCTGCGCCGGGATTCGAAGGGGTGCCCGATGCTGCTGTTCCCTCTTTTCCAGGATTTGTCTCCCTGTCCGGCGCTCCGGCTTCCGTGCCTGTGAATTCTGCCGCTCCGGCCTTCGTACCTGTGCCTCCTGCGCTTCCCGCTTCTGTGTCTGCTCCTCCGCTCTCCGCGTCTACGCTTCCCGCTTCTGTGCCTACACTTCCCGCCTCTCCAGCCTCCGTACCTGCTCCTCCGATCTCCGCGCCTGCGCTTCCCGCTTCTGTGCCTACACTTCTCGCCTCTCCAGCCTCCGTACCTGCTCCTCCGATCTCCGCGCCTGTGACCCCTGCACCTCCCGCTTCTGTGCCTGCCCCTCCGGCCTCCTCCCGGCCAGCCTGCGGGGGCAGAGCCTCTTCTGTCCCCGCACCTGCCCCTCCGCAGCCCGTTGCACAGCATGTCCCTATCAGCAGCACAAGGCCGCAGATTATAATCCTCCTCATGGCATCCGTCCTCCATCTCCATATGCTTTTCCAGGCAGCCATAGTTTTCCCTCCCCATATAACAGAACCCCCCTGATTGTACCGCATAGCTTCCTTATATTCACGGGCGGCAAAATGTGCCGCCAGACCACGGTGATCTGCCGCCAATCCACGATGCTTTCCCCTCGCGAGTCTGGTGACCTGGCCCCCACCAACGGTAGTCAGTATAGATTCTAGCAGACCACCACGCTTTGTCAAGCCCGCGGGAAGCCGCCGACCTCCCCATAGGCCTTCCGATGCACACCTTCCGATATGGCCCTAAGTCCTTGACAGCCCGCGGCCCCATGTCTTATGATATTGGTAACAGAAAATCGCAGAAGGAGGACGCTATGTCACTTTACGAATTGAAAAACCAAGAAATTTCCATTGCAGTGGAAAGCCTGGGCGCGGAGCTGAAATCTCTGAAGAAGCTGGATACCGGCACGGAATACATGTGGTGCGCGGACGCCAGGTACTGGAACCGCACCTCCCCCATCCTGTTCCCCTTCGTGGGAAGCGCCAAAGACAAGAAATACCGCACCAAGGGGCAGACCTACTCCATGACCCAGCACGGCTTCGCAAGGGACATGGAATTCGAGCTGCTCTCCCGGACGGAGACTGAGCTCTGGTTCGGCCTAGGCTCCAACGAGGAGACCCTGGAGAAATATCCCTACGCCTTCTTCCTGAAGCTGGGCTATCGCCTGGAGGGGAACAAAGTCGCCGTCCTGTGGCAGGTGGAGAATCCGGGCGCAGAACCCCTCCCCTTCTCCATCGGCGGACATCCCGCCTTCAACTGCCCCATCCGGGAGGGAGAGGCGCGCCACGACTATTTCCTGGACTTCGGCGACATAGCCCAGGTGAACAGCACCAGAATCAGCGAAAACGGGCTGGCCTTAAACGAGAGCGATACCTATCCCCTGGACGGGGGCAGGCTGGCCCTCACGGACTGCCTCTTCGACCACGACGCGCTGGTCATCGAGGACAATCAGACGGCCACCGTCTCCCTCTGCAGGCCGGATAAGAGCAGCTATATAAAGGTCACAATGGACGCCCCCCTGTTCGGCGTATGGTCCCCCGCAGGCAGTCCCCCTGCCCCCTTCGTGTGCATCGAGCCCTGGCACGGCAGATGCGACGGCGAGGACTTCACAGGGACCCTGGAGGAGCGCAAATGGGGCAACCGGATCGCTCCCGGGGAAGTCTGGAATGCCTCCTATACCATAGAAGTATCCTGAAATGCCCCGCCTTCCCGCAGCAGCCTGCCGGATATGTGCCTGATATGTGCGGCGCTTCCCGCGCTCCCGGCAGGTTCCGGGGAAGCTGACCCAATCTGTCTGAAAACAGCCTGAAATCAAATACCTCGCGGCATTCGCCAGCTGGCTGTGCAGGCACGGCCGCTTGGCTCATTGCTCGCGGGAATAAAGTATATGACATGACGAAAAGGAGTTAGCAGCATGGATAAGAACACAGCTAAAATCACGGAAATCAGGAACCTGTGCCAGGAAAAGCAGATCCGCATGATCGACTTCAAGATGACGGACATCGACGGCCGCTGGCGGCACATCACCATCCCGGTGGAGCGGTTCTGCGAGGACACCTTCACCTACGGCATCGGCTTCGACGGCTCCAATTACGGCTACGCGCCCATCGAGAAGAGCGACATGGTGTTCCTGCCGGATCCCTCCACCGCCTATGTGGATCCCTTCGCCTCGGTGCCCACCCTGACCATGTGCGGCAATGTATGCACCATCGGCCAGGACGGGAACAGGCCTTTCGACCAGTACCCAAAGAACGTCAGCCTCCGCGCCGTAGAATATATGAAGGAAAGCGGCATCGCCGACCGCATGGTGATCGGGCCCGAGTTCGAGTTCTATCTCTTCGACAGCGCCCGCTTCCAGGTGTCGCCCAGCCAGTGCGGCTACCGCATCGACACCAGGCAGGCGGACTGGAACCACAGCCTGGACCATCCGGGGAATAACGGCTATGAGGTGTCCCACAAGGGCGGCTACCACATCTCGGCTCCCCAGGACGTGGGCTACGACCTGCGCAGCCGCATGTGCATGATGCTGGAGGACTGGGGCGTCCGGGTGAAATACCACCACCACGAGGTGGGCGGCCCGGGCCAGATGGAAATCGAGGTGGAGCTGGACGACATGCCCGCCATGGCGGACAACACCATGATCGTCAAGTACATCATCAAGAACCTGGCTGCCCAGGAGGGAAAGACCGCCACCTTCCTCCCCAAGCCCATCTACCAGGAGGCGGGCAGCGGCATGCATGTGCATATGCTGCTGTTCAAGAACGGGCTGCCCCTGTTCTATGACGAGGAGGGGTATTCGGAGCTGAGCAGGACGGCCCATTATTTCATGGGCGGTCTGCTGAAGCACATCGCCTCCCTGTGCGCCTTCACCAATCCCTCCACCAATTCCTTCAAGCGCCTGGTGCCCGGCTTCGAGGCCCCGGTGACCGTGGGCTATGCCACCTCCAACCGCAGCGCGGTGATCCGGATCCCGGCCTACGCCAAGTCCCCGGAGACCAAGCGCTTCGAGCTGCGCAATCC
Source organism: uncultured Acetatifactor sp. (assembly GCF_910585425.1). Taxonomy (GTDB): domain Bacteria; phylum Bacillota; class Clostridia; order Lachnospirales; family Lachnospiraceae; genus Acetatifactor. The sequence continues at coordinate 54,602 of NZ_CAJUCP010000037.1, forward strand.
GGATGCCACGGCCAATCCCTATTACGCCTACGCTGCGATCCTCATGGCCGGTCTGGACGGCATCGCGAACAAGATAGACCCGGCGGCAAACGGCTGGGGGCCTTACGACTTCAATCTCTATACCCTCTCCCTGGAGGAGCAGAAGAAGATCGAGGGTCTGCCCAAATCCCTGGGCGAGGCCCTGGACGCCCTGGAGGCCGACCACGATTACCTCACAAAGGGCGGCGTGTTCCCCCAGAGGCTGATTGATATCTGGGTGGCCAGGAAGCGGGCGGAGCTGCGGCAGATGGAGCAGATTCCCCATCCGGCGGAGTTCAATCTGTACTACGACTTGTAATCATTATGGATAAGAGAGTGCCGGGAACGGGCAGAGCGCCTGTCCCCGGCCTTTTGTTTCTGTATTTCCGGAAAATATTTCTCCATGCCCCACCTCTCAGCCGTCAGCCGCAGCCCCCAGGGCGCGCTGTATAAGCCCGGAAACTACCTGGCCGGAATCCGCAGCACTTGGCCGATGCTCAGCAAGTCGCTTTTAAGCCCGTTCAGGCTCTTGATCGCCTCCACCGTGGTTCCGTATCTACGGGCTATCTGCCATAGGCTGTCACCGGGGCGCACCGTGTATTCCGTGTACGACGGACCGGACTGGGCCGTGGGTATCCGCAGCACCTGACCCACATCCAGCGCGTCGCTGGTCAGGCCGTTCAGGCTCTTGATCGCCTCCACCGTGGTCCCGAATCTAC
>NZ_CAJUCP010000037.1:55438-55594 GCF_910585425.1 uncultured Acetatifactor sp.
CTATCTGCCACAGGCTGTCTCCGGCGCGCACCGTGTATTCCGTGTACGACGGGCCGGACTGAGCCGCGGGTATCCGCAGCACCTGGCCCACATCCAGCGCATCGCTGGTCAGGCCGTTCAGGCTCTTGATCGCCTCCACCGTGGTCCCGAATCTAC
>NZ_CAJUCP010000038.1 GCF_910585425.1 uncultured Acetatifactor sp.
AATTCTGTGTTCAAAGGGGCTTGGGGAATCCCCAACAAGCAGCGCCAGGAGCCGTATGGCTATCCTGGGGCATTGCTTGCCGTTATAAGATTAGACACATAAGAAAAAACTAAACGGCAGTAGCCATCTGGCGCCTGCCGCCATTTTCCTTGGTTCATCCGTGCTATAAGACCAAGCAATATAATTAAATCATCATCTGATAATGTCTTGATGCCATCTAATGCCTTTCTGACAAGCTGTGGAGTGTTTTCGGTAGTGTCCCAAAATTGCAGGGGCGTTATTTCAAAATATTCGCAAATATTTAAGGATTGCTTCATGGAAGGCAATGCCCAGCCGGAGGAAATAGCCTGGATGTAGCCGATGCTCGGAATCTGCGTTCTGGGACAATGCAATGTGTTCGATATGCACGGAAGAACGATGTTCCAGTAGTCCTGATTCACCCAGACACAGCCAATATAATTTGTGATTATCCCATTAAGTCAACATAGCCCAAGATATTGGAAGCAGCTACAGCACAGACAAGCCTGGGGAATATCTGATCAGGCCAGAAACGACGGATGAATCGGAAAGAAAACTCGTCAAAGTAGCTTTGCAGATGCTTTTTGCCCAGGCCATGGCAGGTTCCCAGGAGAAAGGTCTTCACATTGGAAATCAAGGTGTGCACCCAGCGCAGGGCACTGCTGTCTTTATCAAAGACCTGGTAATGGTGGGTATATCCCTCACGCAGCGCGGTACGAAAGGCTCTGAGGGCATCATTGTGGATCTCGCTGCTAGGGCGAACAGTACACTGGGCAGCGGTATTTTTTGCTGCTGCATTCAGATTGGATATCTGTATTTTGAAAAGGCGGGAACGCCCCTGGTCAGTGAGGGACACCATAGCCAGTTCCTCCACATTTAGGGCAGACGAAACCGTCCGGCCAACGCTGTTCAAACAAATATACCTCGCACGCTTCCTCCGTCTGGAATCGCTGCCGAAACTCTTTGAAGCTAATCCCTTTTTGCTGGCTCATCCTTGCCGCCACCCCTCCTTGGTGCGGCTATCCTATCATTTCTTCTGTCCCATCGCCCGGTACTATATCTTGCGCCTTGTTGACTTATCGCGATAACCACGATATAATTTATCCAATATACTCCAGCAAGAGCACCAGGTGTGGCTTCATTGGCCCTATACCCGGTGCAAAGCCAAGCATTTAGGGCAATTCACTCATATCCCAACTAATAGATTGTTCTTACTTAAAGATTTATGCTCTTACTAAAAAAAGAGGAAACTTGATTAAACAGTGGGTATCGGTTTGTCCAGACAGTAAAGGTGATCCCGACTTTACACAAATTTTATAGTTCTTCATATACACTCAATGTAGAAACGAGGTGGTCCGATGAAAATTTTGATTGTAGAAGATGAAGAAAAGCTGCGTAATTCCCTTGCAGAAGGGCTACGTTTGAAAGGATATGCTATTGATGTAGCGGAAGATGGAGAGAGTGCAGATGAAAAGGCCTTTTATGAAAGATATGATCTCATCATTCTGGACCTGAATTTGCCCAAGCTAGATGGGTTTTCTGTGCTCGAAAATTTTCGTAAGGAAAATTTGGATGTACCTGTGTTGATTCTGTCTGCCCGTGATGGGATTGAAGACAAGGTAAAAGGGCTGGATTTGGGAGCCAACGACTACCTGACGAAACCTTTTCATTTTGCGGAGTTAGAGGCTCGTGTACGCTCACTGCTACGTAGGAAAACAGTGATTGAAAACACTGTTTTGTCCAGTGGGTCCCTTTGCTTTGATACCGCATCCAGAATCGCAACCGCAGCGGGACATCCAGTTTCTCTGACCACGAAAGAAAACGCCCTATTGGAGTATCTGCTGCTGCATAAGGGACGAGTAATCAAGTTAGAAGAACTGATTGAACACATATGGGACAGTAATGCTGACACCTTTTCTAATTCAGTTCGAGTCCATATGTCCTCCCTGCGTCGGAAGTTAAAAGCACAGTTGGGATATGACCCTGTCTGTAACATCATCGGCGAAGGTTATGTGATTCGTGAGGGAGGAAGCGCATGAAAAGAAGTATCCCGTTAAAGCTAAAATTGACTGCTATTTCAGTATGTATTTTAACTGCTATGTGTGTGGCGTTTGCAATCTCTACTATTTACTCAACCAATGGACTGGTTCAGGCCACCATTACTACGCCGGCGATCTCTGTTGATGAAAGTATGCCGGCGATTTCTGTTGACGAAAGTATGCTGGCAATCACATCGGAGCCCTCTGCTGCAGTCACGGAAGCTCTCTGGCAATTTAGGGGAACAACCGTGTTGGTCATGCTCTGCCTAATTGCGATAGGTTCTGCTTTAACCTATCTGTTTGCTTCCAGAACACTTAAGCCATTGGAAGACCTTACAGAGAGAGTTCAACATATTGACATTCACAATCTGGATGAGGGTGTCTCAATTCCACAAACAAAAGATGAAGCTGCAAAGTTGGCTCAGGCATTTCAAAATATGACCGAGAAACTTAATCTGTCCTATCAGGTACAAAAAAATTTTTCTGCTAATGCTGCCCATGAATTACGTACCCCTCTCGCTGCGATTCAAACCCAGTTGGATGTATTTCAAATGAAGCCAGATCGAAATGCTGAGGAATATACAAATTTACTGCAAAGTATTGGAGAAAGCACAGAGCGTCTTTCCAATCTGGTAAAAGATCTACTCACATTTACCAACGAACAAGGGATAGGGAAAAAGGAACCAGTAGAGTTGAAACCTTTGCTTGAAGAAACGGTTTTTGAACTTGAGGAATATGCCGCTACTAAACACATTGAAATTACAATTTCTGGCAAAGGAACAGTGTTAGGCGATGACAGTTTGTTGCAGCGAGCGTTTTTTAATCTGATCTCCAATGCAATCCGCTACAATGTAGATTGCGGCTCCATTTTCATCGAAATAACAGATGATCAGGTAACTATTGCAGATACCGGTATCGGTATCCCTGATGAGGCTAAGTCTCATATTTTTGACACGTTTTTCTGTGTAGACAAGTCTCGCAGTCGAGAACTGGGTGGCAGTGGGCTTGGGCTGGCCATTGTAAAAAGTATTATTGAAAAGCATAATGGATACATTTATGTGAAAAACAATCAGCCTCAAGGCAGTATATTTATCGTAGGCTTTAATAGTAACATATAAAGAAAAGGATAGAATTGCACTACAAAGGAAATATCTAATGAGACAGGACGCCGGAAGAATTTCTTCCGGTGTCCTCTTTATATGGATTTTATATCAGCCGCGCTATACTCCTTATGTAATGTAACTACTACAACAAAGAAAGGATGGTATTTAAGATGAAGAAAATGATTTTAGTATTTTTGATGCTGGTGATGGCACTTAGCTTAGCCTCTTGTGGAAAGTCCGACACAAACGGAGGGGCTTCAACCACCGCCGCTGAGGCGCAGCAGGGGTCCTCCACATCAGAACAGAACGGGGCTGCGCCTGTTCCTTTGGGCGATTTCTCCGCACAGGATTGTGATGGCAATGCTGTTTCTAAAGATATTTTTGCAGATTACGATTTGACCATGGTTAATCTTTGGACAACTACTTGCAGCTATTGCATTGAGGAAATGCCTATCTTGAATGAACTGAGAAAGGAATTTCAGGATGACGGTGTTCGCTTCAACATCATCAGTGTTTGCATGGATGTTGGAAATACCAATGAGATCAATGAGGACAGCCTGAAAAAAGCAAAGGAAATCATTAAAACCGCAGGAGTAGAGTATCCTACCCTGATTCCGGACAGCGTGCTTCTGGAAGGTCGTTTGAAGGGTATTCAGGCATTTCCGGAAAGTTTCTTTGTAGACAGCGAAGGAAATGTGGTCAGTGAGCCTTATGTTGGTGCAATGCCCAAGAATCACTGGCGTGTCACAATGAAGAACGAAATTGAGAAGAGTACTCAGAAAGGGAACGAGGAATAACCCATGTTTGAATTAAAAAATATTACCAAAACATTCGGAGCCGAAGCAGCTCTGAAAAATGTGTCACTCTCCATTACCGGAGGGATGAACTACATCATCGGCGCATCCGGCAGCGGAAAAACAACATTGCTCCGCATTCTTTCTTCCATGGATAGACAGTATGAAGGCGAAGCGTTTTATTGTGGCAGAAATCTTAAAGAACTTTCTGACCAGGATCGCTCACAGTTCTATGCAACGGAACTTGGCTTTATTACCCAGGGGTTCCACTTGATGAACGAACTAACTGTTCGGGAAAACATTCTGGTTCCGTCCTATCTGAGCCGAAAGGATAGCGAAAAGCGTCTGAGTATGCTCTTAAAAAAGTTGGGGATTGAAAAACTGGCTGATCAGAAGGTTCGCACACTGTCAGGCGGACAGAAGCAGCGCGTAGCCATTGCCAGAGAACTGATGAAAGATCCTCAGGTGCTGATTGCTGATGAGCCTACTGCTGCATTGGATGCCAAAACCGCCCATGAGATTGGGTCACTGCTGACGTCGATTGCCAAAGAGCGGACGGTCATAGTAGTGACACACGATATCTCTCTCATTCAAGGTAAATGCTCCGTTTTTGAGTTAGATAAAGGCGTGCTGATTAGATCGGACAAAGGTGACGGTTCCACGAAAGTAAATAGCCGCTCCACGGAGAATCTCCGCCTGACCATGCGCCCTGCTCTGCGGATGGCCGGAGTGGCCGGCAAGCGCCAGATGGGAAAACTTCTCTCTATCGTCCTTGCAATGGCGATTGCTGCTTCCTGTCTTGCTGTGAACTTCGGCGGTATGCTAAATGGAAGTAGCAGTGAAGCGTTTCAGGAGCTTTTAGAAAAGCAAGGCAACTCTGTTCTAAATCTTCTGCTTGTTCCTTCATTTACAAGTGGCGGCGAGGTAGGGAAGGAAAATCCTGGTGTTCCACAAGGCGTAGAGCAAGACATCAGCGGACTGCTGGAGGAATACCAAAATGATAGCCGTATTGAGGCTATCATCATGGATGCACCGATGGAAGATATGGTTGTTACTGTAGATGGCAAGGACTTCATTATTGAAGAAAGCGGACAGTCCCCAAACTTTAATCAGATAATTGCCGGTCGCATCGCCGATAATAGGAAAAACGAAATCGTTCTGCCTGAAATCTTAGTGAAAAAAATGGGCTATACGAATGAAGAGATTCTCGGAAAAGAGTTTTCCTTTGTCGGTTCGGTCTATAACTGGGACAGTGGTAAACCGGTGGCGATGCCTGTTTCCTTTACTGCTAAGGTTTCTGGTATAGCAGATACCTCTTATGGTATTGAATTTGATGGAAAAGTTGAGCAGTTCGAGCACGAGGATTCCCTGTTTCCGTCATTGGCAATTATGAAAGATATTTATGCTCAGGCAGAGAAAGAAAATCCCAGTTTTAGTTTCACTATCCGTGCAGATTCTCCCGAGCATTTTTTGGAACTTTACGATGAATTGATGGCAAAGGGCATTGTGCCGCTGGGACAGGCTGAGTTGATTCGGGACATTATGGGACTAAAGGGAACTGCTCTGGTGCAGACTGGCCTTTCTTCCGCTTTGATTGTTATACTTTCCGTATTGGCTGCATTTTCCGTCTGCTTGGTTTGCGGCTTCATGCGCAGGAAGGAGTATGCTGTCTATCGTCTCTGTGGCTATACAAAAAGTGGTATCGTCTTGCTAACGCTGGTGGAATACACGGGAATGTTCTTGTTTACCGGACTTTTAAGCATGATTGTGGCGCTATTGCTGAGTGTCCCCCTCTGGCTGGGATGCGCGCTTAGTTTTGGCGTGTCTGCCTTCTGCTTTGCAGAGACTTGCCTTATTTCTACCTTGGTTAATCCCCTAACTGCCTTTAAAACAGGAGGACGCGGATGATTGAACTGAACAATATTTCAAAAAAATATGGGGATCAAATCGTGCTGGATGGATTTTCCTACACATTTGGAGAGAACGGCATTACCTGCCTGTTGGGTGCATCCGGATCGGGAAAAAGTACGCTGTTTAACCTTCTCGCGGGATTTGATCGAGAATACAACGGAAAAATTCTGGTGGATGGGCAAGCGCTTTCGGAACTGTCGGATGAAGATCTTTGCGAGTACCGCAAGCATACCATCGGTTTTGTGTTTCAGGAGTATCATCTGCTCACAGGCTATACAGTGTTAGAAAATATCCTGTTAGCCGCTGAACTGGCCTGTCAGGATAACGCCAAAAATAGAGAATGGGCTCTCTCTCTGTTGCGTCGTCTTAATATTGAAGAAAAGGCAAACGAGAAAATAGAAAACCTTTCCGGTGGGCAAAAGCAACGTGTGGCTATTGCGCGGGCGTTGGCTGGAAATCCCCAGGTGATTCTGGCCGACGAACCGACCGGAGCCCTTGACCGCAAAACCGCGGATGAGATTATGGCAATTCTTTCGGAGATTGCAAAACAAAGCCCGGTCTTGATTATCACTCATGACCGTAAAATCTGTGATTATGCAGATGAAGTTGTCACCATAGAAGAGGGTAAATGCAAAGTATGGGAAGAGACGAAGAAACAGACAGTTACAGTTTTAACGCAAAAGAAAAAACTTCCTGATGTGCCCGTTTCTATGTCCAAGAGAGCATCGCACAACTTCAAGACGCATTTTAAGCGATTTTTTGGAATTTCTCTCGCAGTAACGATTGCAGTATGCGCGGTACTTATGTCATTCTCTTCACAAAATATAATAGAAGAAAAAATCAATCACTTTAAGGAAAAAAATACCGCGTTCTCCTGGGGACAGATTTTACTGGAGGAAAATGACACGGTAGAGGGGGTACTTTCACTGCTTGAACAATCTCCGGATATCCAGCAGTACTATGTACAGTATCCAGTCCCAGAGTGCAAAATAGAATTTGGAGGACACAGCCTTTCTGTTCCGCCAAAACAATTTGGTAGTATTTCCAACGAGTCCATGAACATCGGTGTCATGCCAAGAGATGGGGAGATTGCTATTACGCCATCCCTTGCCAAACAGTTTGCACAGGATATTCGTATGCTGATTGGAAAAGAAATAGTCTTCTCCTGTGGTAATTTTTCAAGGAAACTGAAAATCAGCGGCATTTACAGTGGCAGTTTTGATGACTATTACCTGGATGCAAAAACGGAACGGGAGTTCTATGAAACTTTGGAAGGGGATGGGCCCCCTGTATCGGTGGCTTATCAGGTCAACGGCTTTGACGAAGTTCTGGAAGTGGTTGCTCAGCTTACAGGGCAGGGAACCGTCCCTATTACAGCTGCCAAACAGGTGGAAAGTTTGAAAGAGATCTTTATGCAGCTGCAAACGATGTTTATTCTTGTATCAGCCTTCATTGTTGTGATTGCACTTACCATCAGTGGGATGCTGCTGATGAAACTGGCTCGTATGCGCTCAGGTGAAATAGGACTCCTGATGGCACTCGGATATCATCGTGGACAGATTCAAAAGATGCTTCTTTGGGAAAGCCTGCTGCTGTCGTCTCTTTCCGCCTTGACAACCACATTGTTTGCGCTCCTTCTCACCACCCTGTCAGGGATTCTGCCAGTTCATATTGCCCCGCTTCAGTTTGCTGGGAGCATTTGCGGAACCGTCCTTCTGGTATGGTTTATTACTGCCATAGCCAACGCAAAATTACTGCGAACAGACCCTGCAAAAGCGTTGAGGGAATGAGTGACATCAAGGAGGAAACCCAATGAAGCAAAAAAATATCTTTCATTCCAACTGGGTCACGGTATTGCTGCTAGTCATCGGTGTTATATTTCTGAGTCTTGGAATCTGGCGGGAGGAGCATGCTATCGTCATGAGCAAGGCCATCAATATTTGTTTGGAGTGTATTGGAATTGGATAATCAAGTAAAGAAATCAGAACGATTCCGCCACTTTTTTCAAGTTTTATGGGCGGTTATCACCAATAGTTATCTCATCGGCTTTGTCCGAGGAAAAATATATCAAGGAAAGATAAAGAATATCTGTGTACCGGGCATGAACTGTTATTCTTGTCCTGGCGCTGTAGCAGCCTGTCCCATTGGTGCTTTGCAGGCTACTATTGGAAGCTACGAGTATAAGTTTGCTTTCTATGTTGCCGGTTTTATGATCTTGGTCGGTACGTTCATGGGCCGCTTCGTATGTGGGTGGCTGTGTCCATTTGGTTTAATCCAGGATCTGCTAAACAAAATCCCACTTCCTTCCAAGTTGAAGATCCATACATTTAAGGGCGACCGTCAGCTGCGCTGGCTGAAATACGGGATTCTTTTGGTGTTCGTGATTCTTCTTCCGCTGTATATCACTGATATGATTGGCCAGGGTTACCCTTGGTTCTGTAAGCTGATTTGTCCGGTCGGAACCTTGGAGGGCGGAATTCCCTTGGTGCTGCTAAATGATGCAATGCGAGCCACGGTAGGATGGCTGTATACTTGGAAAAATATCATTTTAATCGTAACCATTTTGGTGTCCATACTGATTTACCGGCCATTTTGTAAGTACATCTGCCCTTTAGGCGCAATTTATTCCTTGTTCAACTCAGTTTCTATTCTGCGCTACCGCGTGGATTCAGAAAAATGTGTCAACTGCGGTGCTTGTGCAAAAGCCTGCAAGATGGGGTGCGATCCGGTAAAGAATGCCAACAGTCTAGAGTGTATTCGGTGTGGAAAATGCAAGAATATTTGTCCCACTCACGCTATCGGGTATTGGGCGTTTTCAAGATCTCTGCGTAAAAAAAATAAAACATAAGGAGCATAAGACTGATTCAGGGAGCGAGAACGTGGATTACTGTTCCTACTCGCTCCTTTTCTTTTGAAAAGTTTTTTAGGAAAATTTCTATTACTTGCCAGAATGGGTAGATTTTCCTTGCGTTATCGGGGTATCACAATATAATACTTTTTGAACAATTGGAGGTGAGCAGCATGGAAGAAATTATAGCGATTCGGATTTCTGACCCGGGCGGAAGCGTATTTCGTTCCCTCATAGGGGTTATATAGAAAAAGAAAGTACAAATTCTTGATGCTGCTGACCTAGTGCCTTCCGTTCTGGGTTTGGATGATATCAGGATATTTTCAGAGTAGCGTCGGGAGATGAAGCAAGGTGATGGAAAATATGAATGAGTTAATATTTTTGAGAGAATTTCAAGAAAGCAATCGTCATACATTGGAACAAATCGTTCGTGATACTTGGAATTATGATCGATTTTGTTTGCCGAAAACAGCTCAAAAATTGGCAAGGGCGTATTTAAGTAGCTGTTTGGCTGATTAGACTTATACACAAGTTTCTGAACGCAAGCAGAATCACTCTTGGAGGAGCCACAGATGGATCAAATTTTAATCATACATCTCACTGATTCAGATGGTACAATTTATCAAACTATTATAGATGCACTCAAAGATTATTCAATCCATTCTGTGTATGCTATTCCTACTACTGTATTGACTTTTGGGGATGTCGAAATTTATCCTGAACAAAGAAGAGTGATAAAAGCAGGAAAGGAAATTCATCTGAATTATGGCGAGTTTTCCATTCTATATTGTATGGCACAGTCGCCTGGACGTGTATTTAGCCGAGAGCAGCTCTATAATGCGGCTTGGGGTGAGGACTATGAATTAGGCACCAACACCGTGGACAACACGATCTGGCGCCTACGGAATAAGCTGGAGACTGACCCAAAGCATCCTACCTACATCAAGACCGTTTTTCGGGTGGGATATAAAATTGAAAAATAACACACAGAAAGCACTGGATGCAGGGGCTATATCTCTGTGCCCGGCGCTATTCTCTGTCATTGTAAAAAGCTAAAATGCGAAGAAAAGAATAGAAATTTTACATTTCTCGATGAAGTCCTGATGATTTCTCTAAGATAAGCTTTTATTGTGACAGTCTACCCATCCCCTGGGGAAAAGTGAGGTGAGGCCGATGAGAGACTGCAAAACAGAATTATACATAATAAGCGCATACAGCGGCCTTTATCTTATGGATAAGGGCCGCCTTTCTTTATGTTATTGACAAATTCCGAGAGAAATCGTCAAGGCTCCCTATGTTTAGAACTTACAATTAAAAATTATCAGCAAGGGGGCAGCGTAGAACTGCCACGTTGATGGAAGAAAGGGGATGATGCCAGCCGTCTGTGTGCCGTCCGCATAGTAGCGGACAAGGGGTAACCGTGCTATGGATCAGAAAATCCTCAGCATTGAGAAGTTGCTTTTTGTCCCATATCAACGACACACGGCTTTCAATGGACAAATTTCAATGGGCGTTGGTCGGCATTTTTGTGTGCGGGAGTTTGCCCCGAGTGGGGACAACCCCCCGCCTGCTGGTGCCGCCTGCCTTGTTGGACTTCTCAATGCTCATATCCAGAAAGCGGCTGTTTTTGTATCCCGATACAAGGTCGGCTACTTTCATTTAAGGCTCCCTGAACAAAAAATTAGGGGGCCACCACCTCCGATTTGTTTTCCACAAAAAACAAATTGGAGGTAACAGAGTTGCAAAATTATCGCAAAAGCGACTATGCGATAAACAAAAATAGCCCTAATATCGTTTATCGCTTTCATAATGAAATCATAGAAATCACACTGGAGGATTTTCTGAAGGAGAACCCTGACAAAACGAAACATGACTTTGCAGAGCTGAAAGCCCTGTCTGATCAAATCTACTATGAGCAGGATCGGGCAGAGAGTGCCCAGACCCGCAAGGATGTTTCAATTCATGGCCTAGAGGAAACGGTGTATTGTGCTACTCGCTCACTGGACGAAGAATGGGAAGAACGAATTGTGGACATACAGAATCGCAAGTATGCCTGGAAAGCCCTGGAGCAGCTTTTTACAGTGGGCGCATTGACCGAGGTTCAGAAACGGCGGTTTCGGCTTCATCTTTTTCAGGGACTTTCTACCCGTCAGATCGGTCAGATGGAAGGGACAAGCCATCAAGCCGTTGCCAAATCTATAAACGTGGCGATTGCCAAACTAAAAAAATATTTTGTGGCACAGGGTTGACATCTCTGCGATTTCAGGACGATAGGTGAAAGGCATTCTTACGAGTGCTCTACGTTCTCCCGTACTTTGACAACCGAATAGACGGCATTTCTGGTACATAACCCATGTATTAGCGAATCAGGCGCGCCGCCAAGAAGGACAAGCCAAGGAGGTGATGAATCGGCTGTCCTGAGCGATCAACGTAAGCCTGGAACCTGGAGGTGGCACTTCGGGGTGCGGTGACTGCATGGGGGCTTAAAGATACTTCCTCACGGCCTCCTAAAGACTTGGGAGGAACCCTGCGGCGCACGAGTAAAACGACGCTGTGGAGTTATGACAGCCGCGCCAGCGGAGACCAGAAGTGTTCCCATCGTCAGGGGTGCGTGGCAAATGTGGCGAAAAATAGCCGATTAGATCAGGAAGGCTGTACCCATTTACTGTTAGCAACAGCCGATTGCAATGTGGATACAGCTTTCTTTTCAAAGTCAGATACCATGCGCTGGCAGCTTCGGTTGCCAGCGCATTCATGTGATTTTGAAAGCCACAACCACATCCTTGACAGAAAGGGGGAATACCTATGGAAAAATTGATTTCTCGGAAAGAGGCTGCCAAATTATTGGGGATCAGCATTGCGACTTTAGATGCAGCTCGAAACAGCGGGTTGATTTCCTATGTTCAGTATGTGCAAAATGGTTGCGTGTACTTTACAGATGCTGGCCTTCAGGAGTATATCGCAAAATGTACCCATCGTGCAAAGCCGATAGAAAAAAGCACTACATACCGCAAGCCGCGACGCGCAAGAGCTTGAGCTATTCCGTATCCTTGCTGGAACCTAAAATGTTTGATAAAACAAAGGTACAGCGCTGGAGATTATTCATAGGAGGTGACGGAATTGGCCAAAAGGCAAATAATAATTCCTCAGTATGGCACCGTCATGAAAAAGGGTGTCCTGTATTATAGAACCAGAATCAAAGATGCGAATGGAAAGCTCATAGCTCTTTACGCAAAAACACCTGAAGAACTTTACAAAAGAGAAACGATTGCGTTGGAGCAGATTGAGAATGCTACTTTCCATCGGAAAACGCCCACGGTGGCAGAGTATTGTGAAAAGTGGCTGCTGATGCAGTCGGTTCATGTACGAGCAACTACCTTGACGGATTATACCTCGAAGGTCAGGCGGCATATCATTGCGGAATTGGGAGATAAACGGATGGGAGAGGTTAGCCTGGATGATATTCAGCTTGCTCTCGTTCCAGTTTCCAAGAAATCCGTATCGGTTTACAAGTCTGTGGTGATTCTTTATAAGTCTATCTTTCGTTCAGCAATGGAAAGCCAGATTATTGACCACAACCCGACGATTCATTTAACAACAAAAGGGGGCGGAGTTCCCCAAGAGGATCGACAGGCTTTGACAGACGAACAGGTAGAACGCCTTTTAGACGCTATCCGAGATTTGCCCCCGTATGTGTTTGTTATGATCGGCTTGTATGCTGGGCTGCGACGGGAAGAAATTCTTGCACTGCAATGGGATTCTGTATATCTGGATACGGATACTCCATATCTGACGGTAAGGCGGGCGTGGCACACAGAGCATAACAGACCGGTGATCCTGGATGAATTGAAAACAAAGGCTGCGGAGAGAAATATCCCCCTCCCTGTTTGCTTGGCAGAGTGCTTAAAGGCGGCAAAGGCAACCTCCACTTCGGACTATGTGGTTGCCAATCGAGATGGTGAACCACTGTCTTATACGCAGTTCAAACGGCTTTGGCAGTATATTATTACCAGAACGGTTAAGGAACGCTCCTATTACCGGTATGAAGATGGAAAGCGCATAAAGCATACAGTCACACCGGTTCTCGGAGAAAAAGCGGCCCATAATGGCAGAGTAGTTTACAGCTTGGATTTTGAAGTGACGCCGCACCAGCTGAGACATACTTATATCACGAATCTGATTCATTCATCGGTGGATCCCAAAACGGTTCAATACCTGGCAGGCCATGAGAGCAGCAAAATCACTATGGACATTTATGCCAAGGTCAAATACAACAGGCCAGATCAGCTTGTAAGAGCTATGGGCGGTGCATTTGCCCAATGGGATGCTGTATAAGATTAAAACAGAGAACACAGAAAGAGCGAGGCAAGGATGTCTCGCTCTTTGCTTTACGATGGCCGTATCTTTGATTAAATTGGGACTTTCTGATAAAAAGGAAGTGTAGGTACATAGGCCGCACATTTCAAGAAAGGAAGGTCCAAAATGGCTAAAAAGAAAACGGAGATTCCAAAGTACGGAACCATCATGTTAAAAGGAATCCAATATTACAGAACTCGGATTATGGATGCAGATGGCAAGCAGGTGAGTTTGTATGCTACCACTTGCGAAGAACTATATGAGAAGCAATTAGAAGCGCGGCGGCAGGTGGAGGAGATTATTTTTCATCGGCAGCATCCAACAGTGGCCGAGTATTGCGAGAAGTGGTTGCTCATGCAGTCTGCCAAAGTGTCCGCTGCTACATTGAAAGGCTATACCGCTGATATGAAGAACTATATCATCAAGCCCCTGGGGGAGATGTATATGGAGGAAGTGACAGCGGACGATATTCGGCTGGCACTTGTGCCGCTGTCGAAAAAATCAGAGGGATTATACAGTACGGTGAATATGCTTCTCAAATGCGTTTTTTATTCGGCAGAGCGTAGCCAAATACTTAAATACAATCCTTGTGTGGGAATATCAGGAAAAGGTGGCAAGGCCGCAAAAAAGAAGGAGGCATTGACAGATCAGCAGGTAGAGGTGCTTCTGGATACGGTCAAAGGACTTCCTCCCCACTTGTTTATTATGCTTGGATTGTATTCTGGTCTGCGTCGGGAAGAAATCCTCGCATTGCAATGGGACTGTGTATTCCTGGATGAGTCTACCCCCTACATCTCGGTAAGGCGAGCATGGCGCACAGAACATAACAGACCGGTAATTTCCACAACCTTAAAAACGAAAGCAGCTCGAAGGGACATCCCGATTCCTAAGTGCCTGGTGAATTGCTTGCGGGAAGTCAAGAAAACCTCTGTATCAGAATATGTGGTTTCTGACAGCAATGGGGAGCCGTTATCCGCCTCGCAATTTCAAAGGGTATGGCAGTATGTGGTGGTCCGCTCTACCCAAACGCGCAACTATTATAAATATGTAAATGGGCAGAGTATCAAGTACACCGTCACACCGGCACTGGGGATGACGCAGAAAAATAATCCCAAGATTCAGTATACACTGGATTTCCATGTGACGCCGCATTTGCTGCGTCACACCTACATCACTAACTTGTTGTATTCCGGGGTTGACCCCAAGACTGTCCAGTACCTTGCAGGACATGAAAACAGCAAAACAACTATGGACATCTACGCTAAGGTGAAGTATAATAAGCCAGAGGAACTGTTTGGTGTGGTAAACGGCGCTTTTCATCAAGTCTTGGATGATTGAAAAATTGCTATTTTTCGTGGTTCCCACATAGGATAACTGAACAATGAAAAGCAGGGAAAGCCCGTAAAATCAAGGAAAAACGGCACTAAGAGAATTTTAGTACGGCCTCAAAGCGGCTCGTCGCGCTCCGCAGTTCAGCAAGCGTTAATCGGCTGTTCAAACCGTATCAAAATTGCTCAAAAACCCCGGAAAATCAGGTTTTCCGGGGTTTTCTTATACCCAAACAAGCTGATATAGTTTGGTGGTGCGGCTGGCTTAAAAAGGAAATAAATTATTTTTGCACGGAGAACCGTATCCCCCGGTGCTGTAAAGATGGCCGGTGTCTGGCTGTTGCCTGAGACAGCGGTTCAGCCACAAGGCGGAAGATATAAGAAGCGGGAAGGTGATAACCAATGAGAATTTTAGTCATAGAAGACGATCTGGCCTTAAGCGCCGGACTGTGTTTTGAACTGGACAGCAACGGCTATCTGACGGTGGCGGCCTATAACTGCCGGAAAGCCAGACAGCTTTTGCAGGAGGATCCATTTGACCTTGCGATCATGGACGTGAATCTGCCGGACGGCAACGGCTTTGATCTCTGCCGGGAATTGAAAGCGATCAAACCGGAACTGCCCGTGATTTTTCTGACAGCAAAGGATTTAGAGCAGGATGTGCTGAACGGATTCGATTTGGGCGCAGAGGATTATATTACAAAGCCTTTCAACATGCAGATTTTTTTGCGGCGGGTAGAGGTGGCCATCCGGAGAGGGAGTAAAGCTGCTGCGGCTCCTGGGGATCGCTGGACGGACGGGTTTCTTCTGCTTGATTTTGGCGCACTGACGGCCGTGCGGGGCGGCGAAAAGTTGTCGATCACGCCCAACGAATACAAGCTGCTGAAAGCGCTGACAGAGAATGCCGGCAACATCATTACCAGACAGATTCTGCTGGAACGGCTGTGGGATTGCGACGGGAATTTCATTGACGACCACACGCTTACCGTGACCATGAACCGGCTTCGGGCGAAGATTGAGGATGAGGATCATATCTATATCAAGACCATCCGGGGGATGGGGTATATCTGGACAGGAGGCAGACAATGAAGAAGCCCGGGAAAACTTTGAAAATTCTGATGATTTTGGCGGCTGGGGCGCTTTTTTCCCTGCTGTGCCGGCTGTTGTGGGCATATGTACCCCGTTCCGGTGTCCGTTACAGCCTGTTGGCCGTGACAGGGGGCATTTTTGCATTGGCCGGGCTGTGGATATGGGTTTGGCAGAGACAGATCTTCCGCTTTGCAGACGAAATATGCGATACGCTGGACGCCCTGATCTCCGGGAGGCAGCCGGAGGTGGAGCGGCCTTATGAGGACAGCGTGACAGCCAGGGTACAGGGAAAGCTCCTGCAATACTATGACATCATGAACGAGGGCAAGGTGCAGAGCCAGCGGGATAAGCAGACCATCCAGGAGCTGGTCAGCGACATTTCCCATCAGGTGAAGACCCCCATTGCCAATATCCAGATGTTTACCGGCATCCTTCGGCAGCATCGGCTCACAGAGGAAAAGCGGGCGGAGTTTCTGGAGACCATGGCCTCGCAGATCAATAAACTGGAATTTCTGATGCAGTCTCTGATCAAAATGTCCCGGCTGGAGACGGGGACATTTGTCCTGCACATGGAAGAAGCGCCCCTTGAGAAGACCATCGCCCAGGCGATCAGTACCGTATGGGCGAAAGCGGACAGAAAAAATATCCAGTTGTCCGCGGACTGCGCGCCGTCGATTACGGTGCAGCATGACCCTAAGTGGACGGCGGAGGCTCTGGGCAATATCCTGGACAACGGGGTAAAATACACCCCGGAAGGCGGCAGCATTTCTGTGTCTGTCCGCCCGTGGCAATTCTATACGCGGATTGACATCTCCGATACCGGTATCGGCATCCGGGAGGAGCATTATCACGATATTTTTCAGCGTTTTTATCGGGCGCAGGAAACGGCTGCCGAAGAAGGCGTGGGGCTGGGGCTGTATCTTGCCAACGGGATCATTACGCGGCAGAAAGGCTATATCAGCGTAAAATCAAATGTTGGAGAAGGCACCACCTTCTCTGTGTATTTGCTGAGCTGAGCGAACGCAACAGTCCAGACAGGACACCGGACTGTTGCGCAGAGGCACACAAAGCCCGAAGGATACGCCTTTTGGCTTTGCGGGAGGGGCGGCCTGAACTGTTATGGGCAAACAGCGTATAGGAAAAAGGAAAAAGGGACAGAGGGAGCACGAAGCTATGGAAATCGTAACGGTACATGGATTAAAGAAATACTTTGGAAAGGGAGAGGCGCAGGTCAAAGCCCTGGACGGTATCGACCTTTCCATTGGGAAAGGCAGGTTTACCGCCATCATCGGCGCATCCGGCTCCGGCAAGACCACTCTGCTGAACATGATCGGCGGGCTGGATACCCCTGATGAGGGGGAAGTGATCGTAGACGGCGTAAATCTGTCCGGTTTGAAGGAAAGAGAGCTGGCTGTATTCCGCCGCGGCAAAGTAGGCTTTGTGTATCAGAATTTTAATCTGGTTCCCACGCTGACCGTAAAGGAAAACATTCTGTTCCCCCTCAGCCTGGCTGGCAGTACGCCGGATCGGCGTTTCTTTGGGGAGGTGGTGGGGCAGCTTTTCCTGGAGGATCGGCTGAATGCCTATCCCCACCAGCTTTCCGGCGGCGGGCAGCAGCGGGTGGCAATCGCCAGGGCGCTGCTTGGGAAGCCGGCCATTCTTCTGGCCGACGAACCTACGGGAAACCTGGATGTAAAAAGCGGACAAAATGTGTTGGGGCTTTTGAAAATGTCCGTGGAGACCTATCGCCAGACCCTCATTATGATCACCCACAACCTTGAGATCGCACAGATGGCCGACCGTGTGCTCCGTATGGAAGACGGCCGTCTGAAGGCGTAAGGAGGGTGCCATGCTTGCAAATAACAACCTGAAAATATGTCACACGCTTGCGCGGCGGGATTTCAAATTTCACAAAACAAAAAATTTACTGCTGGCTTTTGCCGTGGTTTTGATTACGGGACTGTATTCCTTCACGTTTCTCCTGGGCAGCTCCGTAGAAAATGCGTATCTGCTCAATTATGAGTACCGATACGGCTCCACCAGCCACATCCTCTACCAGGGGTTGACACCCCATCAGGCAGAGAAATTAGCCCAGCATCCCAATGTAAAAAGCACAGTCCGGATCAGCGCTTTGGGGCAGCTCTCCGATGAGATGATGGGGGTTCGCAGCGTTAAGCTGGCGGTAACCGACCGGGACTATGCCCGGAGCGTCCTCTCTGTTCCTACAACGGGGCGTTTGCCGGAGAAAGCGGGGGAAATCGCTCTGGATGAATTTACCATGGACTCTCTGGGGGTTCTGCATGAGCTGGGCGCTCCGGTGTCCCTTCAGTGGACGGACAGCAGGGGAGGAGGGCACAGCACGGATTTTACCCTCTGCGGATGGTGGGCAAGCCCCACGAACTTCACAGAAGCCTGCGCCTGGGTGACAGCGGAGTGCGCTGCCGGACTTCTGCCCGGATACCCGGATACGGCGTCCGTCACCATGGGGGTGGATCTCTGGCAGCCAAAGGAGCTGGAGCGGCAGGCGCAGCAGATTATGGCGGATCAGGGGGTCAGTCAGGTGGCTTACACCACCAATCTGGCCTATAACGAAGCCAGAATGGAAATGGCGGGCAAGCAGGCCACGCCCTTCTACATTCCTGCATTGGTGGTGCTTCTGTGCGGTTTTTTGATGATTTACAGTATCATCCATGTGGCCATGGATCAGGATACCCGCTTTTTTGCCGGGCTGAAGACTTTGGGCATGACACCCCGGCAGATCCGGTGGTTTCTGTTGGAGAAGGCTGGGCTGCTCTCCCTTTTCGGCCTGCTCCCCGGCTGGCTGATGGGGTTTGGCATCCACTATCTGGTGACGCCGCGGATCGTGACTGGCATGGAGCAGAATCCGGCCATCTACTTCCTGTCCTGGGAGACCTTCGCCCTGGCAGCGCTCAGTGCCTTCGGAACCGTTGTATTGGCGTACTTTCTGCCTGCTGTCCGGACAGGCGGAAGGATGCCCACACAGATGCTGCGGAATTTGGAGGAGCGGGTGCCGAAAGGGCGGGGGCGCAGCAGCACAGGGAAAGTCGGCATTCTTCGCCTGGCTCTCCGCTCCCTGTGGAGAAATAAAGGGCGTACCATTCTTTCCCTGCTGTCCTTGCTGCTCTCCCTGTTATTGCTCTGCTCCACCTGGATTCGCTACACCAGCTACGACGAGGATTTGTACTTAAACGGGATGTCCCCCTGGGACTACACCATCGAGGACGGCTCTGCGGCTTCCACCGTACAGCGGTATAACCCCAATAACCGGGCTATCACGGAACAGATCGTCGGCGATTTGCGCGGACGCAGTGAGGTTCTGGAGGTAAGCGTCCTGAAATCCAAGGAAGTGGAGCTGAGGGCCTCTGACGGGCTGCGCCAGCGGATCGTGGACTTTTACAATGAACCTTATGATGAGACCATGACCCGCAGAGAAAGTCAGGCTGCCTACCCCGATTGGTGTGCCGGTCTGGACTGCCTGGAACAGACGGGCAGCTATTACGGCATCGTGATTGCGCTGGAGGACGCCTACCTGCGGTATGTACTGGATAACTGTCCCGTCACCAGCGGTGATTTTGACGTAGAACAGTTTGCTGACGGAGGGTATGTCGTGGCTGCAGGGGCTTATGTGGAGGGCGTGTCCTCGCCTGCCGCCGGGGAGACGGTGGAGCTGGGGGGAGAGCGGCTTGCCGTGCTGGCTTCCGTTATGGGGGATACCTCCTTTTTAAGCGGAAGCAACAGCTTGGAGTCCAGCTTTCATCTGGCTTATTTTGTGCCGCTGTCCTTATTTGACAGGCTGTTCCCGGATGAGGGTATCCGCCAGCTGGCCGTCAACATTGACCATGGCGGGCAGGAGGAATTTGAGCACTATCTCAGCTCATATAAACAGAGCCTGAACCGGGGAATCAGTGTCCGGATGCGCAGCGATTATCAGGAAGTGTTCCAAAACGCCAGGCTGAATGAATGCCTGCCGAAGCTGATCGTGGGAATCGTGCTGATGGCCATTGGCCTGCTGAACTTTGCCAATATGTTGGTCACAAAGACCATGGTGCGGAGAAAGGAATTTGCGGTCTATCAGAGCCTTGGCATGACAAGCGGACAGCTGCGGTGGCTTCTGCTCACAGAGGGTCTGCTCCATGGGGCTCTTTTGACCGTGATCCTGCTGCCGGTGACTTTCTCTGTGACCTGGTTTGGGATGCCGGCGGTCTTTTCACGGCTGAACACTTGGTGCATGACCTATCATTATACGCTGGCTCCCCTGTGGGCAGCCCTGCCCCTCATGCTGTTCCTGGCAGCGGCAGTACCCCTGATGTGCTGCCGGTTTATTGAGAAAGGGAGCATTACGGAGCGTTTGCGGATTGTAGCGTGAAAATTGCATGGATAGGTAGCAAAAACGGCTTCCTATAGTCATAAGTTCTATTATTCGGTAGAAAGTGGGGTATTGGTTATGGGAAAAACATCTTTGAATGATTTGGTATATAGCTTTGAACCTTTGAAAATAATTACACCAGATCCGGATCATAAGATTAATGAAGCAGAATTGCAGAAAAGTATTCAAAAGAGTAAGGAAATGGTGGCAGTGATTGAAGAATATAAGCGTAAAAGGGCAGTTCCTAAGTGAAAAAGGGACTGGCAAAATGGAAAGTTATGTTTTGAATGATGTGGAATATGGTTTTAAGCCTGTGGCGCTGCCCCTATGGGAAAGGACAGTGTTCCAAATGTAAAAACTCCTGCACGGGTTCCAAATATGGGAGGGGCATCAAGACCCGGCCCGATTGGGATATCCGGCTTTACACCAATGTCCCCCGTGGCACAGATGCTTATAAGAAGATTTATAAGCAGCACACCGTTTCTTGCCCTTGAATTGGCGGACACACTGCGATATATTCTTTGTTTTCAAGGCTTTCATTCCCCCACTCGATCAAAAGGTACAAAACTGTACCTTTGTTGTACCTTCCCTGTGACATGGAACTGATAGAATAGAATCAGAAAAGGGAAACCGATTCCCGGTCACAAGGAGGAAATATCTATGGAAGCAATTTTAAAGGCTACCGGTCTTAAAAAATATTACGGCAAGGGCGAAGCTCTGGTCAAGGCTTTGGACGGTGTGGATCTGGAGATCGAGCGCGGCAAGTTCACCGCCATCATCGGCACCTCCGGCTCCGGCAAATCTACGCTGCTGAATATGCTGGGCGGACTGGACACCCCCAGCCAGGGCAGCATCCAAATCGGAAATACGGAACTGGCAAAGCTGAACAGCGAACAGGCAACCATTTTCCGGCGCAACCATATCGGCTTCATTTTTCAGAATTACAATCTGGTGCCGGTGCTCAGCGTCTGGGAAAATATTGTGTTCCCCATCTCCCTGGATGGCCGTAGGCCGGATGAAAAATTTATCATGGAGATCGTCCGCCTGCTTGGTCTGGAGAAGAAGCTGGACAGCCTGCCCAACAATCTCTCCGGCGGACAGCAGCAGAGAGTGGCCATTGCCCGGGCGCTGGCCTCTAAGCCTGCCATTATCCTGGCGGACGAACCCACCGGCAACCTGGACTCCAAAACCAGTGACGATGTGATTGGTCTGCTGAAAATGACCGGCAAAGAATTCAACCAGACAATCGTGATGATCACCCATAACCCGGAAATCGCACAGATGGCAGACAGAATCGTCCGAATTGAGGACGGCCGCATGGTGTCTCAATAGGGAGGGCGGCAGGATGAAAACAGGATTCAAACCAATTCAAACGCTGAACCAGCGTAATTTTAAGAAAAATAAAGGCCGGAACCTGGTGGCGGTGATGGCCATCTTAATGACTGCGATCATGTTCACCACTCTCTTTACCCTGGCACAGAGCATGAGCAGAAACATGGTGGAAATGACCTTCCGGCAGACCGGTTATGACGGCCAGGCATCCTTCAAGAACATCACCCCGGAGCAGTTTTCTCTGATCGCCGACCACCCGGACGTGGCGGAAGCCGGAGAAAGCCTTGTTCTTGGCCTCGCACAAAACAAAAAGCTGGGCGGCAAACAGGTTGAGATTCGCTGGAGCAGCGACATCAATGCCAGGCATTCCTTTGCCATGCCTGCCGCCGGAACAATGCCGACGGCAGCAGACGAGATTGCTCTGGACACGCTGACCCTGGATCGCCTGGGCATTCCCCATCAGCTGGGGGAGCCTGTAACGCTGGAATGGCGCAAGGATCTTGCGAAGGATGAGGTGACTGTCTCCACCTTTACCCTCTGTGGTTTCTGGGAGGGCAACGAATCTGTCTATGCCAGCATGGCCTGGGTAAGCCGGGAATTTGCGGATGAGATGATCGGCGGCCATGTGCCTGACGGAAAAACAGACATTTTAGGACTCCATACCGCACAGATGATCCTGCACAGCGACCGCAATATTGAGGCCACCATGGAGAATATTTTGGCAGACACCGGACTGACAGACTTGGAATACGGCGTGAATCTGGCCTATTCACCGGAGATGAATGCTACCGCAGCCCAGGAAAGCCTTCCCATGTACTTGGGCATGGTGCTGGTGTTCCTGGCCGGCTATCTGATCATTTACAATATCTTTCAGATCAGCATCACTGCCGACATCCAGTTCTATGGCAAGCTGAAGACACTGGGCACCACCACAAAGCAGATCAAAAAGCTCATTTACGGCCAGGCAAACCGGCTGTGCGCGATTGGGATCCCCCTGGGTCTTCTCCTGGGCTGGCTGCTGGGCATGGTGCTGGTTCCCGTACTGATGGGACGGCTGGAGGGCAAGGCTGTGGTTTCCTCCCACCCTGTGATCTTCCTTGGCTCCGCCCTTTTTGCATGGCTGACGGTTACGGTCTCCTGCCTGCGTCCGGCAAGGCTGGCCGGTAAGGTTTCTCCCATCGAAGCGCTGCGGATGAGCGACGCCGCCACCGCAGGCAGGAAGAAAAGCAAACGCACCCGGAACGGCGCTTCCGTTACCGGAATGGCCTGGGCGAATCTTGGGCGCAACAAAAAGCGGACAGTCACCGTGATCTGCTCTCTGACCCTGGGGCTGGTTCTGCTCAGCTGTTTCTACGCGAAGAATGCTGCTTTTGATATGGAGAAGTACCTGTCTGAGCTGACGATCAGTGACTTCCGGCTGGACGACAGCAGCAGTGCAGACTATATTGGCGGATATGACCCTCATGGCTCCACCCTGAATGCCGAGCTGGTGGCATCCGTGGAAGGATTGGCCGGCCTGGAAGCCATTGGCCATCAATATTCTCATCAATTTGAACTGACACTGGACGATGAGACCGTGCAGAATATCGCCGCCTTCTATACACAGGAAATGCTGGACGATTGGGCGACTTACGACCCCTCCGGCCCTGCTCAGATAAAAAACGCCATGGAGACCCGTGAAGCAATCGGGGTACTGTACGGAATGGACGGCATCCCTCTGGATGCGATTACCCAGGACAGGTACTTGCTCTCCGGCACCTATGATGCGGAAGAATTTGCCGGCGGCGACTATGTGTTGGCCATTGGGCCTGCCATAGATTCCACAGACCCGGAGAGAAAGGCCGTATTGCCCGTCCCTGCCGTGGGAAGCAGCATTGCGCTTGAAAATCGCACCTACACGGTAATGGCCATTGTATATCCGCTGCAGTCTGTGGAGGAAGGCGCCTGCGAAGGCGGCGTACAGAATCGGCATTCCATGAGCTTTATTATCCCAGCTTCGGCATTCCGGCAGCAGTGGCCGGAGAATACCCTGCGGAGACTGTTCTTCCATGTGGAGGACGAACATATCCCCGCGGCACAGGAGATGCTGGATGCATATACCAAGACCATTGACACCAGCCTGCCCGTGACATCCCGCAAAACCATGATGCAGCAGTATGAGGCGGAAACGCGGGCGTCGGCAGTCATGGGAAATACCATCAGCGTGATCATTGCCCTGGTGGGCGTGCTCAACTTTATCAATTCCATGGTCACGGCCATTGTTTCCCGCAAAAAGGAATTTGCCATGATCCAGTCCGTGGGCATGACCAAGCGCCAGCTGCGGAAGATGCTGATTTGCGAGGGGCTGGATTACGCGGCAATCACGCTGATTGTTTCTTATCTTGTCAGCGCCCTGGCCGTTGGGATCGGTGTCCGCGCCATGACAGCCAATGAGTTCAGCACCTTCCATTTTACCCTGATGCCGCTGATGATCTGCACCCCTGTCCTCCTGGCTTTTGCGGTGCTCATCCCGTTCCTCTGCTTCAAGAACTTGGAAAAGCAGAGCATTGTTGAGCGGTTGAGAACAGAATAAAAAGGCGCGCCCCCGGAAATTTTTTCGGGGGTTTTGTTTTTGGTTTCGATTTTGGATTTTTATTTGGATTTTTATTTGGATTTTTAGCGGACAGATTTCTTTGCATGCCCCCGGGGAATATGGTAAAATAGCACTGTCGCGGAGGCTGCTCCGCAGGTGGAATATGGCGCCAAGCAAGAACGGATGTTCGATGATGGAGAAAGGCGAGCGGATGGATACGATTTTTTTACTGGAGGACGATGAAGCCATGTGCCGCGGCATTGCCCTGGCCCTGGCAGACCCCCGGCGCAAGGTCATCAGCGCCGGGACCCTGAAGGAGGGGCGGGAGATCCTTGCCGCCGGGGATTTCCGGCTGGCGGTTCTGGACGTGAACCTTCCGGACGGCAGCGGGCTGGAGCTGCTTCAGGAGAGCAAAGGCCTGCGCCCGGATCTCCCGGTGATCCTCCTCACCGCAAACGATATGGAGATCGACCAGGTCACCGGCCTGGAGGCAGGGGCGGACGACTATATCACGAAGCCCTTCTCTTTGGCCGTGCTGCGGGCCAGGGTGAACGCGCAGCTTCGGCGGAGGGATTCGGACAGAAGGGAGGTCTGGGAGGCGGGGCCTTTCCGGTTCGACTTTGCCCGGATGGACTACAGGAGGGAGGGACGGCCCGTTGACCTGAGCAAAACGGAGCAGCGGCTCCTCCGGGCGCTGGTGGAGAACCAGGGGCATGTGGTTCCGCGGGAGGCGCTGCTGGACCGGGTCTGGACGGAAGGGGCGGAATTCGTGGAGGAAAACGCCCTGTCGGTGACTGTGAAACGGCTGCGCGATAAGCTGGAGGAAAATCCCTCCCAGCCCCAGTGGCTGCGGACTGTCTATGGAATCGGGTATGTCTGGGGCGCGCTCCTTTGGGAGGGATCGAAATGAATGTATGGCTAATCCTGCTGGCCGCCATATGCTGCGTGACAGGGATCGGAGCGGTGGCCTGCGCCAGGCGCATGATCCGGCGCTCCAACCTGCGCTTGGAGAAGATGGTTCAAGCCGCCATGGAGGGCTCCTTTCAGGAAGAGCGCTTTGACGAGGACATCCATTCTGCCACGGAATCCCTGCTGGCCCGGTATCTGTCTTCCAGCCAGTCCTCTCTGCGGAGCCTGGAGGAGCAGCGGGACAAGCTGGGCCGCCTCCTGTCGGACATATCCCACCAGACGCGGACGCCCATGACCAATATCCGGCTCTATGCCCAGCTTCTGGAGGAACAGGAACTGCCGGAAGGGGCCGGAAGCCTGACGGCAGAGCTGATCCGGCAGACGGAAAAGCTGCAGGGCCTGATCGAGGCGCTGCTTCAATCCTCCCGTCTGGAATCGGGGCTGCTGGTGCTCCATCCCACCCGGGGAGATCTGTCCGCCATAGGGGCCAGGGCGGCGGGGCAGTACAGGAGCCTGGCGGCAGAGAAGGGAATCTCCATCCTCCTGGAGCTGGCTCCCGCCCCGGCGGTGTTCGATGAA
The DNA here is from genome assembly GCF_910585425.1 of uncultured Acetatifactor sp. Classification (GTDB taxonomy): domain Bacteria; phylum Bacillota; class Clostridia; order Lachnospirales; family Lachnospiraceae; genus Acetatifactor. The sequence continues at coordinate 25,266 of NZ_CAJUCP010000038.1, forward strand.
AAGTGGACGGAGGAGGCTGTGTGCAACCTGCTGGACAATGCGGTCAAATACACGCCGGAAGGGGGCTGCATCACCGTCCGCAGCCAAAGCTATGAACTGTTTTCCAGAATCGATATCGCCGACACGGGTCCTGCCATCCCGGAGGAGGAGCACGCGAAGATCTTCGGACGTTTCTACCGGGCTCCGGCCGCCTGGAAACAGGAGGGAGTCGGCATCGGCCTGTATCTCACCCGGCAGATACTGGCCGGGCAGGGAGGCTATGTGAAGGTGGGCAGCGTTCCGGGAAAAGGGAACACGTTCTCGGCATTCCTCCCCAGGGCTTTGACAGCGCTCTCCGAAATATGACTATTCTGTTAGATTTCAGAAAGGCCCTGGAAAGATTCCTCTGTTATAGTGGAATCGTAGAAGGACATACTTTTTTCGGAGGGTGCGTAAAATGACCATATTGGAAACCAGAGAACTGACGAAATACTATGGCACAGGAGAAAACCAGGTGCGGGCCCTGGACGGGGTGGACCTGAAAGTCCAGGCGGGGGAATTCCTCGCCATCGTGGGCACATCCGGCTCCGGCAAGTCCACGCTGCTGCACATGCTCGGCGGACTGGACCGGCCCACCGGGGGCAGGGTGGAGGTGGAGGGCAGGGACATCTTCTCCATGAAGGACGAGGCCCTCACCATCTTCCGCCGACGGAAGATCGGCTTCGTGTTCCAGGCCTACAACCTGGTATCCGTCCTGTCGGTGTGGGAGAACATCGTCCTGCCCATTCAACTGGACGGAGGGCGCCCGGACGAGCCTTACGTCCGCCAGGTCATAGAGCTGCTGGGCCTGGAGCAAAAGCTGGATAGCCTCCCCAACCAGCTCTCCGGCGGCCAGCAGCAGCGGGTGGCCATCGCCCGGGCGCTGGCCACAAAGCCTGCCATCCTGCTGGCGGACGAGCCCACGGGAAACCTGGACTCCCGGACCAGCCAGGATGTCCTGAGCCTGATGAAGGTCACCGGCCGGAAATATTCCCAGACCATGGTGATGATCACCCACAACGAGGAGATCGCCCAACTGGCGGACAGGGTAATCCGCATCGAGGACGGGCGGATCCAGGGAAGCCCTGCCGGGAAGGGGCACGGGCCGGAAGGGGGAAGGGCCCGGAGGGAGCAGGGATCGGAGGTGGCGGGATGATACGGGTAAGGAATGGAAAGACGCTGCGCAGGATTTCCCGGAAGATTCTGAAGGCCTCCGGCGGGCGCAACATCATCGCCATGACGGCCATCGCCATGACAGCCATGCTCTTCACCGCCATGCTGACCATGGGCGGTTCCGTGCTGGAGACGGTGCAGCAGGATACGTTCCGCCAGGTGGGCGGGGATTTCCACGGGGGCTTCAAGCGCCTCACCGAGGACCAGACGGAAGAGCTGCGCATGGACGGGCGGATTCGGGAAAGCGGCGCCCGGTTAGGGGTGGGCGTGCTGTCCGGGGCGCCCTTTGACAAGCAGTATACGGAAGTCAGCTATATGGAGGAAAATTATGCGGAACACAGCTTCTGCACCGTAGCCGAGGGCAGACCGCCTGCCTCGGGAAAGGAAATCGCCTGTGACAGCCGGGTGCTGGAGCTGCTGGGCATTGCGCCCAGGGTGGGAGCGGAGGTTCCCCTGACCATTTCCCTGGGCCATGGAACCGCCAGGCAGCAGGATGTCACAGATACCTTCATCCTCACAGGCTGGTGGGCCTTTGACACAGCCGGCACGGCGGCCAATGTCCGTGTGTCGGAGGAGTATGCGGAAAGCGTCCTTTCCGGCCATGGATTTCAGGGGAACAGCGATTTCTCCGGCAGTTGGTCGCTGAACGTGTTCCTCTCCTCCGGCGCCCATATCCAGGAGGAGCTGCAGCAGCTTCTTGCCGACCACGGCTATCAGAGCGAGTCCATGGGGGAGGAGGGATACGTGAATCTGGGCGTGAACTGGGGCTACCTGAATTCGCCGATGGAGGGCCGGGATGCCACCGAGCTGGCGGCGCTGGGCTTTCTGCTGCTGGTGGTGCTGCTGGGGGGATATCTGGTGATCTACAACATTTTCCAGATTTCCGTCTCCAATGACATCCGGTTCTACGGCCTCTTAAAGACCATCGGCACCACGCCGGGACAGATCCGGGGCATCGTCCGGGGCCAGGCCTTTACCCTCTCGCTGGGAGGCATTCCGGCAGGGCTGGCGCTGGGGTGGCTCCTGGGGGCCTGGATTTCCCCCATGCTCCAAAATCTGGGCTACGGCAGGATCTCCGAGATCAGCGCGGATGGCCGGATATTTGTTTTCGCGACTTTATTTACACTGTTTACCGTATTCCTCTCCTGCAGCAAGCCCGGGAGGCTGGCGGGCAAGGTGTCGCCGGTGGAGGCCGTCCGGTATACGGACGGGGCCAGGGGCCTGGGGAAGAAGAAAAGACATGTCAAAGGAGGCGGCACCCCTTTGGGCATGGCGGCGGCAAATCTGTGCCGGAATCGGAAAAAGACGCTGCTTACCGTGCTCTCCCTGGCCCTGGCGGCTGTGCTGTTCCAGACGGTCTTCGCCCTGGGCGGCGGCTTTGACATGGACAAATTCCTGCGGCGCTTTGTAGTCAGCGACTTTGTGGTGGGGGATGCCGGTTATTTAAGCCGGGGCTATGCGGACGGCTCTCTGACCCAGAGGGACGTGGAGGCGATCGTTTCCACCGGCTATGTGGCGGAGGGAGGCATTACCTGGCAGGAACTGCGGGTCTCCGCCGCTGTGCCGGAATCATATTACCGCTATCATTGGAGCGGTATCTATGAGGAGGAGACGCTGGGAAAGCGCATGGAACGCCTACGCCAGCCGGACGGGGGCTACAGCCAGCCCATACAGCTCTACGGCCTGGAGGCTTTCCCCATGGAACAGCTCACCGTCCTGGAGGGCAGCCTGGAGGCCCTGGCGGATCCCTCTGGGCATGCCGTCGCGGCCGTCTGTCAGACAGACGACTATGGACAGCCGATTCCAGGCAGCCATTACGCCGCTTTGGGGGACAGCGTCACCGTCCGCTATGAGGAGGACTGGTGCACGCGCGCCTGGGAGGACGGCAGGGAGCTGACGGCTGAGGAGGTGGAGGTCATGAACCCGGATGGCTACTATCTCTCGGCGGAGCGATACCGCACCGTGACCTATACCGTGGCAGCCCTGGTGACCATGCCGGAGCCCATGACCAGCCGGTATTACAGCGGCGCGGGCTTCGTCCTGGCGGCGGATGTCCTGAAACGGGACGGCAATGCCCCGTTCTGCCTGAACTATCTGTGCGACGGAAAGGAAGGGAAGGGGGAGGCGCTGGCGGACTTCCTGGCCCAATATACCGGGAGGACCGCGCCGGATCTGGATTATGAGGGGAAGGAGGACTATTACCAGGCCTTCTCCGGAATCCGGAACACGGTGCTGGTCATGGGCGGCGTCCTCTCCGGGCTGCTGGCCATGGTGGGAGCGCTGAACTTCCTAAACGGGGAGCTGACCTCCATCCTGGCCAGGAGGAAGGAGTTGGCTGTCCTCCAGGCGGTAGGCATGACCGGGGGGCAGCTAAAGCGGATGCTGGGGGCGGAAGGGATGCTCCACGCCCTGCTGGCCGGGGCCCTCTCCCTGGTCCTGGGGCTGGCGGCAGGCGGGATGCTTGACATTGCGCTGGGCCGGACCCTGTGGTTCTTCACCTTCCGGCTGAACCTCTGGCCTGTCCTGGGGCTGGCGCTGGCCTACCTGGCCCTGGGGGCGGCTATTCCTCTGGCTGTCTATCATTTTGCCGCCAAAGAGACCGCGGTGGAGCGGCTGCGGCAGGAGTGAGGGACATCCTGAAGCAGGGAATCCATAGAAAAAAGAGACGGGACGGAACAAAAATGGGAAATGCTCAGGCGAAAAATATTCTGATCATCGATGACGACATGCACATCGGAAACATGCTGGAGGAAGCGCTGGCCAGGGAGGGCTACGGCGTCTCCCGGGCCTACTCCGGGACGGAAGCCCTCCTGGTGCTGAACGGTGCCAGGCCGGACCTCATTCTGCTGGACCTGATGCTGCCGGGGCTGGACGGGGAGGAGGTGCTGCCGCGGATAATGGAAGAAGAGCGTTCCAGGGGGATTCCCGTGATCGTGGTGAGCGCCAAGGTGGACATCGACAAGAAAGCGGAGCTGCTGCTGGGCGGCGCGGCGGATTATGTGACGAAGCCCTTCGCCATGAAGGAGCTTCTGGCCAGGATTTCCGTACAACTGCGCAGGCCCTCCGGGGCGGCCGTGGCCCCTGTCCTGGAATTTGGCGGTATCACGCTGAACACGGATACCCACATGGTCAGCCTGGGCAGCGCGGAAGTAAGGCTGACCAGGACGGAGTACGCCATTTTAAAGCTCCTCATGGGCAACCCCTCCCAGGTGGTGACCAAGTCCCTGCTGTTGGAGCGGATCAGCCGGGACACGCCGGACTGCACGGACAGCTCCCTGAAGATGCATGTCAGCAACCTGCGGAAAAAACTGCGGGAGGCGACGGGGAAAGACTACATCGAAGCAGTCTGGGGGATCGGCTTTAAGATGCGCGGGGAATGAATCTTTACCGTTTCTTTACTGTTTCCTTTACCGGTTTCTTTACTGTCCGGGGATAGAATGGCAGTATCTCATAAAACAGCGGCTGCCGGAACCGGAATCGGCCTGTTAGCTGCGGTATTGGAATCAGGAGGTTGTGCATATGGAATATGTTCTGCAAACGAATTCATTGACCAAGAAGTACAAGCATTTCAAGGCGCTGAGCGAGCTGTCCATGAATGTCCCCAAGGGGGCGATTTACGGCTTTGTAGGAAAGAACGGCGCCGGCAAGACCACATTGATCCGGCTGATCTGCGGGCTGCAGTTCCCCACCTCGGGGGGCTATACCCTGTACGGCAGGAAGGACACGGACAAGGATATCTCCAAATCCCGCAGAAGGATGGGGGCCGTGGTGGAGACGCCCTCCATCTACCTGGACATGACGGCCCAGGACAATCTGAAGCAGCAGTACAGCATCCTGGGGCTGCCCAGCTATGACGGGATGCAGGACATCCTGAAGCTGGTGGGGCTCTCGGACACCGGGAAGAAAATAGCCCGCCATTTTTCCCTGGGGATGCGCCAGCGGCTGGGCATCGCCATCGCCCTGGTGGGCTCCCCGGACTTCCTGATGCTGGATGAACCGGTGAACGGCTTGGATCCCCAGGGGATTATCGAGATGCGGGAATTGATCCTGAAGCTGAACCGGGAGCAGCAGATTACTTTCCTGATATCCAGCCACATCCTGGATGAGCTGTCCAGGCTGGCCACCCACTACGGCTTCATCGACAGGGGGCAGATGGTGAGGGAAATCAGCGCGGCAGACCTGGAGAGCGCCTGCCGGAAATGCATCCGCCTGGAAGTCACCGACACGGGGGCCCTGGCCCGTGTGCTGGACGGCATGGAGGTGGAGTACAGGATCGTCTCCGACAGAGAGGCGGATGTATACGCAAAAGTCAATGTATCCAGGCTGACCCTGGCTCTGGCGGAGGAAAACTGTGAGGTGATCTCCATGCAGGAGCGGGACGAAAGCCTGGAGAGCTATTATATCAGTCTGATAGGAGGGCAGAAGAATGACTAAACTATTGTCGGCAAATTTCCTGCGTTTGAAGAAGAATAAGGTATTTTGGGGCGGCTTGATACTGATGGCGGCATGGGGGATATTCGTGCCGGTAAAGCTGCATATGGATGCCATAGAGATGAACTATGCGGACAGGGTAGAGGACGGATTCTTTGCCTGCGCCATGTTCATAGGTATTTTCATAGCGGTATTCTGCAGCCTGTTCCTCGGCACGGAATACAATGACGGAACCATGCGGAACAAGATTATCGTGGGCGGAAAGCGCTCGGCAATCTACCTGGCGAATGCGGTGGTCTCCTGCGCGGCGGGGCTTGCCATGTGCGCGGCGTACCTGCTGCCCTACCTTTGTGTGGGGATGCCGCTGATGGGAGCCTTTTGCGTCCCCGGGGAGATGGTCATGCTGACGATGCTTACGGTACTGCTTCTCTCGGCGGCTCTTTCCTCTGTCTTCACCTGCATCGCCATGGTCTGCCAGAACAAGGCTGCCACGGCTGTCATCTGCATCCTGCTGGCCTTTGGCTCTCTGATGTCGGGAATGGTACTGAATGAGATGCTGGAAGCGCCGCCGACGCACATGCTCTATTCCCTGGATGAGAATGGCGAAATGTCCTCCTCCGAGGAGCCGAACCCCAAATACTTAGAGGGGACGAAGCGGGAGATCGTCCAGACCCTTTACGATATCAACCCGGGCGGGCAGGCCATCCAGTGCGCCGGGATGACGGCTGTGAACCCGCTGCGGCTTCCCCTTTACTCCCTTGCGATTATCGTGCTGGCCACTGGTGCGGGCTGCGTCCTGTTCCGGAAAAGAGATTTGAAGTAAAAGGAGGCGAAAGACTGAAATGAGAGGACTGTCATGATGGTATGGTTATGGAGCTTTATCGGCATTCTTGTACTGCTTATTCTGGGGCTGCTCCTCAAAATACACATGCTGCGAAAGGCCGCGGGGGAGATTGCGGAGGCCTTTGCCGACAGGCTTGCCACCGATACCAACACGCTGATCGACATTTCCGGCAGGGACAGGCAGATGCGCCGCTTGGCGGATGAGGTCAATGTACAGCTTCGCAGGCTCCGGGCGGAGCGTCACAGGTTCTGCCAGGGAGACGCGGAGCTGAAGGCGGCGGTCACCAATATCTCCCATGACCTGCGGACGCCCCTGACCGCCATCTGCGGATATCTTGACCTGCTGGAAAAAGAGGAAAAATCAGATACGATAGAACGTTATATCGATATCATCCGGAACCGCTCCCAGCTATTGGTCTTGCTGACGGAGGAGCTTTTCCGCTATTCTGTCCTCCTTTCCAGGGAAAGCGACGCCCCCGCGGAGCCCGTGGTCCTGAACCAGGTGCTGGAGGAGAGCATAGCGGCGGCCTACACCGCTTTGACGCAGCGCGGCATTACCCCCAGGATACGGATGCCGCAGGAGAAGGTGGTCCGGATGCTGGACGGTGCCGCCCTGTCCCGGGTATTCGCCAATCTGCTGCAGAATGCCGTAAAGTATAGCAGCGGAGACCTGGAGATTACCCTGGAAAGCACAGGGGAGATCGTCTTTGCCAACACGGCCCCCGGGCTGGACGAGATACAGGTGGGTAGGCTGTTCGACCGCTTTTTTACCGTGGAGTCCGCCAGGAAGTCCACCGGGCTGGGGCTGGCGATTGCCAGGAGCCTGGTGGAGCAGATGGGCGGGAGCATATCGGCGGAATACACGGATGACAGGCTGCATATCTGGATTTTCTTCCGGGAGAGGGGCGGCTGAGAAAAAGGTTCCGCAGAAGAGCGCGCTTTCAGGGCCTGGCCCGGGAGCGCAGGATGTGAAGCACGGGAAGGAGGAAACGGCAATGCAGTATACGGCAAGATATCGGTCGCCCATGGGTGAAATCCTGCTGGCCGCCGACGGAACCGGCCTGACAGGACTGTGGTTCGAGGGCGCGAAGTATTATGCCGGGGGCCTTGACCCGGAGCATGAGGAAAGGGAGCTGCCGGTTTTTGGAGATGTCAGGAAATGGCTGGACATTTATTTTACCGGAAAAGAACCGGATTTCACGCCGCCCGTCCATATGACGGGCTCTCCGTTCAGGCTGGGCGTGTGGGAGCTCCTGCGGCAGATTCCCTATGGGGAGACGGTGACCTACGGGGAGCTGGCCCAGGCGGTGGCAGGGCAGCGGGGGCTTTCCCGTATGTCCGCCCAGGCGGTGGGCGGCGCGGTGGGGCACAATCCCATTTCCATCATCGTCCCCTGCCACCGGGTGGTGGGGGCTGACGGCAGCCTGACGGGATATGCGGGCGGGGTGGCCAAAAAAGAGCGGCTCCTTGCTCTGGAAGGCGTGGACATGGGGAAGCTGTTCCTGCCCGCAAAGGGAACAGCATTATAGGGAAACCGTATGCGCAGGGTGAAAGAAGACGATACTGCCGTCAATTCGCCCTGCGCATTGACTTAGGACGGATTTCAGGCTATAATAAATCCGGGACTATAAAAATACGCGCATGCGCGGAAAATTTCGATTATGAGGTGCTATATGGTTGACAGGAAAAAGAAGATGTTGCGGAGGAACGGATGCCTGGCGGCGGTTTGTGCCCTTTTGCTGGCGGGGATGCTCAGCGGCTGTGCCGGCGGCGGGGACGGGGGAGCGCAGAGCGGGGCTCCTTCGGAGAACGCGCAGCAGGCGGAGAGCGGCGGCTCCCAGGCAGAGACGGCCCAGGACGGAGAGGAGGGCCAGGAGGCCTCTGTGTCCTTCGAGGCCCGGGACATGGAGGGGAATGCCGTCACCGCGGATATCTTCGGCCAGTCCAGGCTCACCATGGTGAATGTGTGGGCCACCTATTGCAATCCCTGCCTCAGCGAGATGCCGGACCTGGGGGAGCTGGCCGGGGAATACGACACCGCCGACTTCCAGCTGATCGGCATCATCAGCGATGTGCCGGAGATAGTGAAGGGCGTGGATGAGGAGAAGGCGGAGAAGGCCATGGAAGAGGCCCGGAGCCTGATAGAGAGGACGGAGGCGAGCTATACGCACCTGCCGATCAATGCCTCCCTGCAGAAGGCCCTGCTGGCGGATGTGACGGCTGTTCCCACCACCTTCTTCGTGGACGGGGAAGGCAAGGTGCTGGGCACGGTGGTAGGAGCCCGGGACAAGGAGAGCTGGAAGGAGCTTATAGACGCGCTTCTGGCGGAGCTGTAGGAGCCGAAGGGCAGCGGAGGGCAGGACATTGGACAGGGACAGGAGAGACGGCAGCAGCGGCGGGAACAGCAAAGGCCGCGGGGAGGCCGGGGGCCGGGGCAGGCCCGGAAGGTACGGATGGCTCTTTGGCCTGCTGGCCGGGGCAGTGTTTTTAGGGATAGGCGCGGCCCGGGGAGAGCTGGCCGCGATCTGGCAAAAAGCGGTGATGATCTGCATGGAGTGCATCGGGATAGGATAGGGGAGGTTCCGCCCTATGGGGCCTGCGGGTTCCGGCGGCAGGGCGGGAATTGGGATGAAAAAGTTACGAACGGTTGTACAGATTGCTTTTACCATATTTACGAACGGATACGCCTATGGCTTCCTGAACGGGAAGATCTACCAGGGGTCGCTTAAGTACGTCTGCGTTCCGGGGCTGAACTGCTATTCCTGCCCCGGCGCGGTGGCCTCCTGTCCCCTGGGGGCGCTGCAGGCCCTGCTGAACAGGAGAGGCTTCCAGGTGCCCTTTGCCATGCTGGGGTTCTTCTTCCTCTTCGGGAGCGTCTTCGGGCGGTTCATCTGCGGGTGGCTGTGCCCCTTCGGGCTGGTGCAGGACCTCCTGCACAAGATTCCCCTTTTCCGTAAACGGAAGAGGCTGCCCTTCCACCATATCCTGAAATACGGCAGGTATGCGGCGCTGGTCGGCCTGGCGGGCATAGGCTCCCTGTTCCTGTTCGGGGGCTTCGCCAAGGTGCCGGCCTTCTGTAAGTATCTGTGCCCCTCGGGGACCTTTTTCGGGGCGCTGCCCCTGATGGCTTCCAATGAGGCCCTGCGGGACCAGGCGGGAGGGCTGTTCTTCTGGAAGCTGGGGATATTGCTGGTATTGCTGCTTCTGTCCGTGAAGGTCTACCGGCCCTTCTGCCAGTACCTGTGTCCCTTGGGTGCCATCTACGGCTGGTTCAACCGCTTCAGCCTGGTGCAGGTGCACTGGGAGAAGGAGCGCTGCACCTCCTGTAAGGCCTGCCAGAGGGCCTGCCCGGTGGATCTGGCCCCGGAGGAGATCTCCAGGTCCCCCGAGTGCATCCGCTGCGGGAAGTGCGCGGAGGCCTGTCCGGCGGACTGCCTGCATTTTGGCAGGCGCTGAGGCTGCGCCATGGGGCCGGAATTTCGCGGCTATGGCTTATACTGCAGACCGCCAGGATTTACAGTGGTGTCTCCGGGAAAGTGCTTGGCTGGCGGTCTGCAGTCGAGTTGCGCTGCAAATTTAACCGATGTGCAGTATACATGGCGATTTTCCGACTTTACATAAACCAAATGGAATGTTATAATCAATACAAAAAGCGAGGGAACCAGAATGGATGTAAAAGAACAGATCGCGAAAGCGGTGGACAGGATCGCCAATGACAAGAAGCTGCAGGAGCAGTTCCAGAAGGAGCCGGTGAAGGCCCTGGAAAGCATTCTGGGCATCGACCTGCCGGAGGAAGCCATCGACCAGGTGGTGAAAGGCGTAAAGGCGAAGCTGACCACTGACAGGCTTTCGGATTCGGTGGACGCGCTGAAGGGATTTTTAAAAAAATAGGTCATATAAAAGAGCGGGCAAAAGCTGTGCAGCAGAAAGCGGCATCATATGTGCGGTAAAACCACGAGCGCATATGATGCCGCTTCCTTAATGAATGTGCTTTTGGCACAATATGACAGAGCGTATCAGGGGGGATTTTCGGGAAAGGCGGGGAAAATGATGGAATGGATTACGGACATGGACGGCGCCATACTGCTTTTTATCCAGGATGCGGTCAGGAATCCCGGGCTGACTCCGGTCTTTATCGCCATTACAGTGCTGGGGAACGGCGCGGTGGTATGGATCCTCACGGCGATGGGCCTGCTGATCCCGAGGGGGACCAGGAAGACGGCCCTTGCCTGCGCCGCGGCCCTGCTGCTGTCCCTTTTGATCAACAATGCGGCATTAAAGAATATCGTGGGGAGGATCAGGCCCTATGACACGATACCGGGCCTCGTCCCGCTGATCGGAAGGCCATGGGACTATTCCTTTCCTTCCGGGCACACGGCCAGCTCTTTTGCGGCGGCATGGGTCCTGTACCGCAGGCTGCCGAAGCGCTTCGGGATCCCCGCGCTTGCGCTGGCAGGCCTGATAGGGGTTTCCAGGCTGTACCTGGGCGTGCACTATCCTACGGATGTGCTTTTCGGTGCCGTCAGCGGAATCGGGTGCGGCTGTATCGCCTGTGTGCTGGTTTCGGCATTGGCGCGCGATTGACAAGAATCAGTGCATTGGGGTATGATGGGAATAATACGGATGTGGCTGAGGACGAAAATTCAGCGGACTTACGGACAGAATGGAGGAAAAGCGTGGAGAACAGACAGTTGGACATGGACAGGATTTTGACGCAGGTGGATGCCCTTTATGAGCAGAACCGGGGCGAGGAGGCAGAGCAGCTCATGCTGCAGTCTGCCGGGGAAGCCGTGAGCCTCGGGGACGAGGGCGCCCGACTGCAGCTGCTCAATGAGCTGCTGGGCTATTACCGGGAGACCAGCCAGAGGGAAAGGGTCTACCAGACAGCCGCCGAGGCCATGGAGCAGGCGAGGGAAATGGGGCTGGAGGGCACGGTCCCCTATGCGACGACCCTGCTGAACATTGCCACCGCCTACCGCGCCTGCGGCAGGCTCCAGGAATCGAAGGAATACTACGCGCAGGTGCAGGAAATCTACGACAGCCAGCTGGAGCCGGACAGCATGCTGATGGCGGGCCTGAAGAACAATATCGCGCTGCTGTACCAGGAGACGGGGGACTTTGCCGCCGCGAAGGAAAAGCTGCTGGAGGCCCTGGCGATCGTATCGGGGAGGGGAGTGGCCTACGAGACGGCCGTCACCTGTGCCAATCTGGCCAGCACCTGCATGCAGCTGAAGCAGAAGGAGGAGGCGTGCGATTACGCCTGCAGGTCCGTGGAGATATTCCAGCGGGAGAAGGTGGAGGACAGCCATTACGCCGCCGCCCTCGCCACGCTGGGAGCCTACAGCTACCACGGAAAGGATTTCAGGAAGGCATTGGAGTATTATACCCGGGGCATGGAGGCCGTAGAGAGGAACCTGGGCAGAAACGAGTATTACCTCAGGCTTCAGGAGAATGCCGCCGCCTGCGAGAGGGCATTGGCCCAGGAGGGACAGGGGGCAGGCCTTGCGCTGGCCAGGCAGTATTATGAGAGCTGCGGCAGACAGATGATTGAAGAACGTTTTCCCGCATATGCCGGGCGGATCGCCGTGGGGCTGGCGGGCAGGGGATCGGACTGCTTCGGCTATGACGACGAGGCTTCCAGGGACCATGACTGGGGCCCGGATTTCTGCATGTGGGTCACGGACGAGACCTATGAGGAGATTGGGGAAGAGCTGCAGAAGGCTTACGAGGGCCTGCCGGAGGAGTTCGGCAACTATAAGCGCGCCCCCCGGGTAAACGGCCGCAACCGCCGGGGCGTGATCAGGATATCGGAATTCTACAGAGGGCTGGTAGGGGCATCAGAGTACGGGGAGATCGACTGGCGCAGCGTCAGCGACGCGGGCCTGTCGGCCGCGGTGAACGGAGAGATATTCCGGGACGACGAGGGCGTCTTCACTGCATTTAGGGACAGGCTGAAGGAGGGGTATCCGGAGGATATCCGCTATCTGAAGCTGGCGGAGAGCGCGGCGAGATTCTCCCAGACCGCACAGTACAATTATCCCAGGATGCTGGGCAGAGGGGACATCCTTACCGCCCAGATGATGGTGTGGGAGGGCCTGAAGGAGGCCATGAAGCTGCAGCACTATGTGGAAGGGAAGTATCCGCCTCATGACAAATGGCTCTATCGGAGCCTGACACAGCTGGAGCAGGGCGGTGAGATGGGAGGCATGCTCCAGGATCTCTCCAGCAGGCTGGCCGGAAGCGGCGTGCTGAAGAATGCGCTGGACGAGGATTCCATTGAGGACAAGATCGAGCGGATAGCCGCCTATTTCGCGGCGGAGATGTACCGGGCCGGCTTTATCAGCGACACGGACAGCTATCTGGACGCCCACAGCGAAGAGCTGGCGTACAAGGCATCTTTGTGGGTGCAGGAGAAGGAGGCGCTGGTGGAGAGGATCGCCGGGCTGGAGTTCGAGGCCTTCGACAAGGTGAAGAACGAGGGCGGCAGGGCCAGCTGCCAGAACGACTGGGCCACCTTTTCGATCATGCGCAAGAGCCAGTACCTGACATGGAGCAAGCCCATGCTGATACAGTACCTCTACGACTTCCACAGGGAATACGGCAGGGGGCACAACCTGATTGAGGAAAAGTACGGAAGGATGATGGAGAGCACCGCCCCGGAAAAATATGAGGAGATCAAGTCCTATTTCCCGGAGCTGAGCCAGGACAAGAAGGACATCATCGAGCAGATCATCCTCTTCCAGGTGGGCTGGATGGAGAGATTCTCGGAGGAGTATCCGGAGCTTGCGGGCAATGCCAGAAGGATACACACCTATGAGGACAACAGCGAGGACACCTCCTATGAGACCTATCTGCGGGGCGAGCTGGGGACCTATTCGGACAAGATGCTGGAGCTGTACGGCAGATACGTGGTAGACTATGCCAGGTCCGGGAGGAACCTGACCCGTGATATCATGGAATTAAGTGTAAAAATGTACGGCTATGCGGATGTGGAGGACGCGGAGCGCAAGCTGGAAGCGGCCTGGAAAAAATAAGGCATGAGAACGGCATCTGACAGATTCTGCATGTCCGAATAAATGTCGAAAAACTGCACACTCTGTAATGCGGGGAAAGCAAAACAGCCTCGCGGAAAGGAGTGTATGCGGAAAATGGACGTGAACGGATTGGGATTAGGCGGATGGAACGGGGCGGGAACGCCCTACGCGGCAGCCATGCCGGGCCAGCTGCCGGTAGGCTTCGGCATGGCCCTTGCCATGAACGAGGCGGCCATGAACGGCTATGCAGGGCTCACGGAGGCGCAGAAGGAGAAAGTCATCCTGCGCTGCAGGGACGCCCGGACGAAAGAACAGATGCAGGATATCGTAGACTCCCTGGTGCCAGGTGCGGATGTAGGGGAGATTTATGAGGAAGCGCGGGAAAGCGCTTTCTGAGAGACGGATGGCGGAGGGTATCAGGTATACCATCCGCCGTCCATGGTTATGATCTGGCCCGTGAGATAGGCGGGGGCCGTGGCCAGGCTGAGGGCCAGCTGGGCCACCTCCTCCGGCCGCCCCAGCCTGTCGGCAGGGATCTCCTCCCGCAGGGCGTCCAGGTCCTCCGGGGAGAGGACGCTGTTCATGGCGGTGTCGATGACGCCGCAGGCGATGGCATTGACCTGTATGTTGCTGGGAGCCAGCTCCTTGGCCAGGGCCTTGGTGAAGGCGTTCATGCCCCCCTTGGAGGCGGAATAGGCCACCTCCATGGAAGCGCCCTGGGCTCCCCAGACAGAGGAGATGTTGATGATCCTGCCCTGATGCCTGCGCAGCATCAGGGGGATGGCGGCCCGGCAGGTATAGAAGCAGGAGTCCAGGTTCACTGCCAGGATTTCATGCCACTGGGCCGCCGTCATGTCCGAGAGCAGGCCGAAATGGGCCATCCCGGCATTGTTCACCAGCACATCGATCTGCCGGATCCCGGAGAAGAGCTCCGCCACATCCTGTTCGCGCCCCATGTCCGCCCGGACTGCCCTGCAGGAGATTCCGCAGGCGGATTGCAGCCCGTGGGCCAGTTCCTCCAGCTCCCCGACGGAATGTCTGCAGGTGAGGATCAGGTCGAAGCCGTTTTCCGCGAAAAGCGCTGCAGTGGCCCTGCCTATGCCCCTGGACGCGCCGGTAATCAGGGCGGTCTTTCCTTTTTGTCCCATGCTCATGTCAGTCCCCTCCGTTTCTTTCCATATTAGCAGGGCGCAGGGGGAAAGTCAATGGGGCTGCGGACCCTGCGGATCCGGGAGGCAGGAGGGGCTTGTAAAGGAGTCGGAAAGGGCATATAATAGTCTGTGGAACTGACAGGAAGCAGGGATATTTTGAATAGGAGATGAACATGATGTATGATTTGATCGTCATCGGTTCCGGCCCGGCAGGCCTTTCGGCTGCCGTATATGGAAAGCGGGCGGGGCTGGATCTGCTGGTGCTGGAGAAGAACCCCATGAGCGGCGGGCAGGTGCTGAATACTTATGAGGTGGACAATTACCTGGGGATGCCGGGCATGGACGGCTTCGACATGGGGACGCGGTTCCGGGAGCACGCGGACAAGCTGGGCGTGGAATTCATGGAAGCCACGGCCCTTTCCCTGAAGGACAGGGGAGGGCATAAGCTGATACGCACGGACCAGGGGGAGCTGGAGGCGAAGACGGTGATCCTGGCCACGGGGGCCGTCCACGCCATGCTGGGCGCGCCCGGCGAGGAGAGGCTGGGCGGAAGGGGCGTGTCCTACTGCGCCACCTGCGACGGGGCGTTCTTCCGGGGCAGGACGGTGGCCGTGGTGGGCGGCGGGGACGTGGCCCTGGAGGACGCCATCTATCTGGCCCGCACCAGCGAGAAGGTGTATCTGATCCACAGGCGGGACGAGCTGCGCGGGGCCATGGTGCTGCAGCAGGAGCTGAAGGGGCTGCCCAATGTAGAGATCCTTTACAGCCATGTGGTGGAGGAGATCCTGGGGGAGGACGCGGTGGAGGCCGTGACCCTGAAGGACTGCAGGACGGAGGAGACCTTCCGGCTGCCCGTGGACGGCGTGTTCGTAGCGGTGGGCATACGGCCCCAGACGGAGCTGGTGCGGGGGCTGGCGGCCTGCGACGAGGGCGGCTACGTGCTGGCGGGGGAGGACTGCGCCACCGACATGCCGGGACTGTTCGTGGCGGGGGACGTGCGCAGGAAGCCCCTGCGCCAGATCGTGACGGCTGTGGCGGACGGCGCCAATGCCGCGGTGTCCGCAGGGAGCTGCTGCAGGGAACTCTGATCCTTTTGATTTCTTAAAGAAAACGAAAGAAATTTTGAAAAAAGAATTGCCCCCGGGCAGTTCTTTTTTTGGAAGAAATACCGGAAAGGCGCATAAAACGGGCATTTTCCGGCGTTTCGTTTTTTTCCTTTCCGGGTTGACAAAATTAAGAAAGAGTGATATATTTAGTAACAGATGTAATAAATCTGTAATAAATTAGGGATAAAGATGTAACGATCAGGGGGGATTTCACCCTGTATACATAGTTTCAGTATCGATTCGGAGAGGAGATTAACATGGCACATAAGACGAAGAGGACGGCAGTATATCTTTTGACGGCGACGATAGCTTTTACAGGGATGGGCATGACGGCACAGGCCTCCTCCATCCTGCCGGGCGGCGGCGTGAGCCTTGCGCTGGAGAACGGGAACAAGCTGGAGGACGTCACTGAGGATAAGTCCGCGCTGCCTATCCAGTCTATCATAGAGAACATCCCGCTGGCCAATTCCGATGCGGCCCAGGCGGAGCCCACAGAGGAGGATATGTTCCGCAACCTGGTGATAGCGCAGGTGGACAGCTATGTGAATGTCAGGAGCACGTCCAGCGAAGAGGGCGAGATTCTGGGAAAGCTTTATGACAATTCCGTAGGGACCTTCATTTCAGAGGAGAACGGCTGGTATCAGATCAACTCCGGCAGCGTCACGGGCTATGTGAAGGCGGAGTATTGCGTCACCGGGGACGCGGCGGTGGAGATTGCCAAACAGGTAGGGAAGCGCATCGCCACTGTCACCACGGAGACCCTGTATGTCCGGGCGGAGGCCAGCACGGAGTGCGACATCATAGGCATGGTGCCCCAGGCAGCGGACCTGCTGGTCATGGAGGAGACGGAAGGCTGGGTGAAGGTAGATATAGAGGAGGGCCAGGGCTGGATCTCCACGGAATATGTATCCCTCCACAGCGAATTCGTCCAGGCGGAGTCCAGAGAGGAAGAGGAGAGGCGTCTGGCTAAGGAGGAAGAGGAGCGCAGGAAGGCCCAGGCGGCTGCAGCGGCAGCTCAGGCGGCCCAGGCAGCGGCGAATGCCTCCACAACCCAGGAAGAGATTACCTATGCGGTAAGCGGCGGCAGCGAGATGGGCCAGGCAGTGGCGAACTACGCACTGCAGTTCGTGGGGAATCCCTATGTGTACGGCGGCACCAGCCTGACCAACGGCGCGGACTGCTCCGGCTTCGTGATGAGCGTCTACGCGAACTTCGGCGTCAGCCTGCCCCATTCCGATGCAGGGGACCGCACCCAGGGATACGGAGTGGACGGACTGGCCAACGCGCAGCCCGGGGATATCGTCTGCTATTCCGGCCATGTGGGAATCTATATCGGCGGCGGACAGATTGTACACGCCTCCAGCTCAAGGACAGGCATCATCGTCTCCAATGCAGGTTACAGAGAGATTCTGGCAATCAGGAGAATTTTCTAAAAATAAGGAAAGAATTATGGGCCGCACCCTTCAGGTGCGGTCTTTTGTTATCGCCAAAATCCCTTCTGTGCAAAATCACCAAATTTTTCTAAAAAAATGGATAAAGAATAATTTCTGTACGGGATAAAGATACAGTTATCCACAGTCAAAAATCTGAAAAAGCCATAAAAAATGACTTATACACGGAGTTATGCACATAATCCACATCGGACAGGCCTGTTTGTGTATGTGAAAAGGACAATGAAAACAGAACGTACGTTTTGTGCAGAACTGACAAAAAATAAGTTTTCCCAGTGGGAGAGATGCGGGGCAACTGACAGAAACGATTCTTAAAATATGTAAATAATCTGTTAAATCGTTGCAAAAACCATAGGAGACATGTTATAATGTCTATACAATAAACAACCGAAAGGGATGATCACATGAAATTTATCATTGTAGGCAGGAATTTAGAGGTAACACCCGGATTACGGTCGGCGGTGGAGGACAAAATCGGCAAGCTGGCAAAGTATTTCAATCCCGATACGGAGGTACATGTGACCTTGAGCGTGGAAAAGGAGCGTCAGAAGATTGAGGTGACGATTCCGGTAAAGGGCAATATCATCCGTTCCGAGCAGGTCAGCAGCGATATGTATGTCTCAATCGATCTGGTGGAGGAGATTATCGAGAGACAGTTAAAGAAATACAAGACGAAGATTGTGGACAAGCAGCAGACGGCGGAATCTTTCAGCCAGATGTACGTGGACAACAATTACATGGAGGACGAGGAGGTCAAAATCGTCCGCACCAAGAAGTTCGACATTAAGCCCATGTACCCGGAGGATGCCTGCATCCAGATGGAGCTTCTGGGACACGGCTTCTACGTGTTCATCAATGCGGAGACGGACCAGGTGAACGTGGTGTACAAGCGGAAGGGCGACACCTATGGGCTGATAGAGCCGGAGGGCTGATGGAGCCGGAGGGCTGCAGGTTGTGGGAAGGGCTGGAGTATTGAAGGACCGGAACGTAGACGGACCGGAACATTGGAAATGTTGGAATGGGGCTGCCGCAGGGATGTGGCGGCTCCTTTTTATGGAATCTGTCTTTTGTTTCCTACATATATTTGCAGTAACGGGATGTCTTGGAGTGGAAATGGAAAGAGAGCGAAAGGGAAAAGCGGGAAGGCCTGGCCGGGAAGGAAGAGGCTGGAAGAAGGAGCCTCGGCTTGTGGGATGGATGAAGAAGGGGATTCTGGCGGAATGCCTGCTTTTGGCGGTATTCGCTGGAGTGTCATTCTATCAGGAGCAGAGTAGCGCATCCAGGGAGAGCTCATCCGCATCCGGGGGAAGCGCATCCGTTTCTAAGGGAAACGCCGGCAGCAAGGTGCTTTTCGTGGAGGATGACTACATAAAGTGGGTGGACTTCACCGTATCCTATGAAGCCCTCTGCCAGGCTTACGAATGGGACGTGGAGACCCATGGGACGGAGCATGAAATCGACTGGGTGGAGCTTCTGGCCTATGCGGCGGCGAAGACAGGCGGAGAGTTCGGAAAGGATGCTCTGAAGACCATGGATAAGGCCGCGGAGAAGCTTTCGGAGGGGGAGGCTACCATGGAAGAGCTGACGGAAGACCTGAAATATTATGACTATTACAGGGAAGCCTACGATGCGGCCATCGGCGGGCTGGTGGGGGAATACTGGGAGCAGGCGCCGGATGCCGGAGGAAGCGCCGGGCGGACAGAAGGGCAGACGGCGGATAGCGCGGGGAGCGGAGCAGCAGGGCAGGAGCAGACAGGGGGCGCGGAAAGGGAAGGATATGTGGAGCGGTATGGATTAAAGGGGTATTTTCCGCTGGCCAGGGGGTTCGACTATACGCATTATGATGATTTCGGGGTAGGGAGGAGTTATGGGTATCAGAGGAAGCATTTGGGACATGACATGATGGGGTTGGTAGGGACGCCTGTAATGGCAATCGAGTCCGGGGTGGTGGAGGCCCTGGGGTGGAACCAGTACGGGGGGTGGCGGATTGGGATACGCAGCTTTGACGGGAAGCGGTATTATTATTACGCGCATTTGAGGCAGAATTATCCTTATGCGGAGGGGCTGCAGGAGGGCAGCGTGGTGACGGCGGGGGATGTGATTGGGTATATGGGGCATACCGGGTACAGTGCGAAGGAGAATGTGAATAATATCAAGATTGTGCATCTGCATTGGGGGCTGCAGCTGATTTTTGATGAGTCGCAGAAAGAGGGGAATAATGAGATTTGGATTGATGTGTACCCGCTGACGCGGTTTTTGGCGAAGCATACCCAGGCGGCTGCCAAGGTGGAGGGGACGAAGGAGTGGAAGAGGACGGTGGATATTGTGGATCCGATGGTGGAGGAGTATGAGGCAGGGCATCTTGAAGAAATAAGAGCACCGATGAGGGAGGAGGCTCTGGAATGGGATGAACTATCGAAAGTACAACCGGAAGGTTCGGAGGAGCAGAAAGTGACACAGTGAACTGTGGAGATAATGGCAAGCAACATTTTGCGGTATAAAAACCAGATAAAAAGGAAAAGAGGAGTATTGTGCCACAAACCGTGAAAAAGTCAGGGTTTGTGGCATTATATTACAGATAATCAGGGGTCTTGCAATGCTTGTTAACTTGGATTTTTCCAGTCCAGCAGTAAATCAGAGATTATGGACATTATTAAGAAATACGGAAGGGGCATTAGAAGCTTCAACAAATTTTGCCCGTTTTTATGATATTACTCAAAATAGTCGCACAAAAACAACAATTTTTATAAGGTTGCAGACATAGTTTGCGGTATGATATACTAAAGTCAATGGATAAAGTGAGACAGATAATTGCTTAACAGTTTCTCTGCTTGAGTAGCTAGAGCTGGGTTTATGTATATACGATAGATAGGGGAATCAAAGGAAAATGGGTGTAAAATATACGAAATTATCAGAATACGAAGAGCTGAAGGAGACTTCCCTACAAGTATGTAATAGTGAGAGCGAACATTTTAGTGTTATGCAGTATAAAGCGCAGGGAATCTTGTTTTATTCCCATGAAAGGGGAATGTATTCTGAAAATGTCGAGGAACAAAAAGGGCAGGTAGAGGCCTTTCTGAAGCTTGCACGGAAAAAAGGCGTTGATTTGGCGATTTCACCGGAGGCATCTGTCCCATGGGAGATTGCGGAAAAAATTCTGGAAGGAAATTTGAAGCCGCCAAGAAAAGGAAAGCTTTGGTTTCTGGGGATGGAAGGGATTTCTTTGGATGATTTCGAAGAGACTTTGGATGAATGGAACAAAAAGGATAATATTGTAATCATCAACTCTCAGATGGGAAATTTGAGCAAGCATATAAATGCCGCAATCTACTTCTTTATAACAGAAGCTGATAAGCTGGCGGTTATAATTCAGGCCAAAATAGGCGGTATGAAAGATGTTTCCTTTGAGCATGAACAAAATGATTTGTCTGCCGGAAGTGAAATATTCCTTTTAGATTTGAACGGAACAGAAACGGCGCAGAATGTAATAGGCGGTATGATATGTGCAGATATTTTTCACATCAATAGGACAGATTTTTGCAGGAATTTTCACGGAAAAACACCGCTGATTCTGCATATTCAAATGAATCCGAAACCATATTATAAAGAGATGGCAAGTTTTCGAGATACTTTTTTCCGTGATTCAGAAATCAGAGGATCTCAGGTTATAACTGCAAATTGGGGAAGGTATACTTCTATCATACAGGAAGGAAGTCCGGCTGATGAAAAACGAAAAGGATATGCGGATTCGGGAAGCACGGTGTATATGGATTTGCGGCTTAATCATGGAACCTATGATTTTCATGACATTTTAAAAGACCGTTTTATAAAACATATGGGTGAAGTGCAGCAAAGCGGATTCGAGTATTTTTTAACGGAGAAGTACGAAATATGGAAGCTTCAGGAGGCGATTGATGTCGTAATTTATAGGATGAAGAAAGGGTTCTGTCTAACCGGACCGGGAATTACAATGAGACAACAGATGCCGTTTGTTGTGGAACGATACAGATATGACGATAAAGATGATTTAATGGCAAGTTCGGAAAAGGACTGTGATTGCACTGAGATGCAGGAGGTATTTGAAATCTTTGATAATAAATGTGAGGATATGGGACTCTGTGCAGATAAAAGATGCACGGAATGCAGAAGATTTTATGTGGATTCATTGATTAGCCTGTGTTTGGGCGAGGAAGTATATGAGGAATACAGGGCGCCCGGAGAAAAGTCCCAAAGAGCTGTCCAGACCTTATATCAGGACTGCAAGGACGCAAATAAGAAATTATTGCTGAAAGAGCTTGTAGAAGAATTGCTGAAAGGATGTCTGCCGGAACGCTTTGGAGATTTCAATCAAAAGAACTCATTTGTATTTGCCATCAATGATGATTGTGCGAGAAACGGGAGCAATTATAGGTATAATCTGAGCCTGAAAAGCAAAGGGCATAGCATTAGAAGGCTGTTGGTGGCCTATATAGGGCATACGGATTTGGCAACCGTACGGAAGCGCTTTTCCGATTTGCAGAGGAGCATTCATGAAGATATGCAGGATAAGGTTTTGCTATATTATTCGGACAGTCGGGGAATCAGAGCCTATGACGAGCCATATATAGAGGAAAGCATACTGAAAGACAATAGCGATTATAGCAAGGATATCGAATCCTTTACATAGGGGGAAGACAATGACAGAAATCAGGAGTTTACTGGAAAAGTATAATATAGCCGTACAGAGGGATGAGGAATTGGAAATCCCTCATATTTTGTATGAGCGCAGGGGGCTTGATGGTAAAGTTGTCATTTCTAAAAATTTCATAGTGGAATATGAAATGCTCCTGCAGAAGGAATATATCAGACCGGAACAATTAGAGGAAAGCTTTTATCAATTTGAAAAAAGGTTCTTCTCAAAATATTTCTTTCGGGAAGATACGGATTTAAAATGGAATTATTATCTCATCTTAATTATAGGGGAAAATGCGGAAGAGGATGCTGTGTGCCAGTTAGAGAACGATGACAAGTTCCTGCGCAAACTGGTAATGACGACGGAAGAATTCGACATTTATCTGGGACATGGCGGCACAAGGCTGGGGGACGGGAAAGAAGATATCATGGGGATAGACACCTACGGGGAATGGCAGAGAAATCTGAGTTCCTTAGAGCTGGAAGGAATATTGACGTATTCCTATGCGAGCAGTAAAGTGGAGGATTATATAGACAAGAAAATCGGTATCAGGCTTCCGGGAAAACCGATTTCAAATTGGAATAATACAAGGAGCAAAAGCTCTAAATATCTTGTGAAACAAATAGATTGCCTTAGTTTGAAAAAGTTCAGGGAGCATTGCCTGCAGGATAATACCGAGCTGTCACTGTCCAGGGTGAATCTGTTCTCGGGAGGGAATGGTTCCGGTAAAAGCAGTCTGTGTTCGGCTATTGAGTATGCCATGACCGGAGAAATTTCTGGAAAATCGGAGGAAGGGACCGCCGCTGTCAAAATTAAGAATAGAGAAGGAAAGCAGGAACTATTAAAATCGGAAGTACCCTCAAAAGAAAAGCACCAACTGGACCGTCTATGGTACGGAACGACTACAACAGCACGCAATAGCCTTTTAAACAGACACTTTCATGTGTTCAATTATCTGGGATTAGAAGCATCAAAGGAATACATATCGGAACTGGAAATCAATGAGTTGGTCAAGAATGTGTTGTTCGGCACGGAAGTAACGGAAGCAGAAAAAAAGATGCAGCGGTACGGGAAGGAATTTGCAGACAGGAAAAAGACATATGACAAACAGGTAAAAGAGATTGTTGTAGAAATAGGAAAGTATACAGAAAGGGCTGGGGGAACAGAGGAACTGCCCAAGACACAAATACTGAGTTCGCTTCAGCGTCTGGGATATAAAAAATATAGAGAAGCTGATGCAGCAATGAAAGATGATGCATTCCTGGAGAAATACTTGGAGTTGTGTGCGCAATACCAAAAATCAGCACAACAGCTGTTACAATTATGTAATGAAAAAGAGAATGGGATGCGGATGGCCGAGGAGAAAGCCGCATGGCAGACGAAACGGGTAAAGTATCAACTATACAGAGAAAACGAGGAGAAATGCAGTAATCTTCGTCAAAAACTGGAAAAAGCCAAAAGATTGAAAAAGGAATATAGCGAAAAATTATCGAAAGTGGACAGCCTGTATCAGCGTGGAGAAGGGATGGAGGGATACTTCTCCAACCCATGGAGCTTTCGGGAATTGGACAATACATACAGGCAAAACGGCATGAGAAAAGACGAATTATTGCGGTGGTTCGAAAATTATCAAAATATTTCGTATGTACAGGAGGACATTGCGCAATTAGAGGGAAAAATAGAAGTACAGGAGACAGAAATCAGAAAAATCTGTCAGAGCATTGAGGGGATATCCAAAGAGATTGAGGTACAAAAGGGATTGAGGGACAGTCTGGATGTGGTAATGCAGGAGATATATTCCATATCGGAGCGTTATAGCATTCTTCAGCCTGATGCTTCCCGGTGCCCCATGTGCGGTGCGGATTATAAGGATAGGACGGCTCTGGCAGAGGCTTTGAAAAAGCATAAAGAATATGAGGAAGCGGACAATAGAGCATTCCGCCTATTGCTAGACTCCCGGGCAGAAAAAGAGCAGGCGCTGAAAGGCCAAACGAATGCATTGCAGGAAATGAAAGGGAGAATGGAAAGGGCCAGGAAAAAGCAGCGTGCGATTGTATATGTAAGGGATATGCTCGGCATAGACCAGAATATAGGCAGCGAGGAAATTGAGAAGATTGCCAGGGACGAACTGAAGAGACTGCAGACTTGGATGGAGCAGCGTGCAAGGGCATGGGACTATGGGAAAATAGTGTTGGGCAGTGCTGAATTTGCAGAATATGATGAAAATCTGGAATGGATGGAGTATCTCCGCAAAATGGCCCGGGAGCTGATAGGAAAAATAGAAAACGAAACCGTACAGATAAAACAGTGGGAAATGCAGGAACGGGAACTAAACCGGCAATTGACAGAGGAAGACGGCGTTTTCCCCACAGACAGATGGAAAGAGTTTCAGGTGAAGATGTCCGCATATGAAGATTTGGCATTAGAGTGGGATATTGCGATAGATATGCCCTTGCTGCAATGGGCAAAAGAGTTCGGGCGTTTTGGGCAGAACGTTGAATACGCACGGGACATTCATAGAAAGCAGAAAGAATATACAGAAGGGAGAGTATATATTGAAAAACTGCAGAAAGATAAGGAACAGTTGGAGAAAAAAAGCAAAAGATGTGAAGAAGCCTATAGCCTGATCAGCAGTCAGAAAAAACTGGAAGATTTCATGATGGACTTTTTGCGGGAAAACGAAAAGCAGATAGAATTGTTTTTCAAAATACTCCACAGGCCTAAAGAATTCGGCACATTGAACATAAATGACGGAAAAATCAGTATTGTCAGAAACAGTAATGGAAGCATGGTGGAAAGCACGCAGATGAGTACCGGACAGAGAATGGCGCTTGCGTTTTCTATTATGATAACACTGCATAAAAATGCGCCGAATGCGCCGGGATTCCTTATGCTGGACGAACCGGTGGCAAATCTGGATGACATGCATGTGCTGAATCTAATTGATTTGCTGAGAGAGCTTGCCATAAATGGAACGCAGATTATCATAACTACAGCCGACAGGCAGATGGCAAAGTATTGGCGGCGGAAATTCAGTTTCTTTCAGAATGAATATACACATTATGAGCTGATAAGAAAGGGAAGCGAGAAGACGGTTATCAAGGAGAACCATTATAGTTTTGACAAGAAAAATGCAATGGAGTGATGGCAGCGAGGGCAATCGGCAGAAAGTGCAGAGAGGAAAGAAAATGACGCTTGATGAGATAAAGAAAGGTGAATCAAAAAATGTAGAATTTAAAGTACAGCTTCCGGACGACAGTAAAAAGTACGTGAAGACAATTGTTGCATATGCAAATACATCAGGCGGCAGGCTGCTTATCGGCGTGGATGATACAACGAAAGATATCATCGGCGTAGAACCCAGTTCAGTCTTTCAGATTATGGATAAAATTGCCAATGCGGTTTCCGATATGTGTGCGCCGCAGATTGTTCCGGATATCACTTTTCAGACCGTAGAGGGAAAATGTATTGTTCAGGTAGAAATCTACCCAGGACAGAACAGGCCGTATTATATCCGAAGCCTGGGAAAGGAGAACGGGACATATATCCGCGTGGCAGGAACCAGCAGGCCAGCAGACGAGGCAGTATTAAAGGATTTGGAGTACCAGGGAGCAGGCAAGTCCTTTGATGAGCTTATCAATGTGGAAACAGATTATAGCGAGGAAAGTGCGCTGCAATTATGCAGTGACATTAGAAGGTATATTGCGCAGTCAAGAGAAATCCCTGTGGGTAAAGTAAGGGAAATAACCGTCGTTAACCTGGAGAACTGGGGGATTATAAGGAAATCCGGGGAGAGCTATCTGCCGACAAATGCTTTTATACTCCTTACAAAAAATACGTTCCGGTTTGCCAAAATACAGTGTGCATTATTCAAAGGGGAAAACAGGGCAGTGTTCGTTGACCGAAGGGAGTTTGACGGCCCTGTCTATGACCAGATAGAAGAGGCATACCAATTTGTGCTCAAGCATATCAATCTCGGGGCAACGATTGATGGAATTGTCCGGAAGGACAGATATGAGCTGCCGCCGGAAAGCATTCGTGAGGCAATCATAAATTCCGTATGCCACCGGTGCTATCTGGAGCATTCCTGTGTGCAGATTGCGATTTATGACAATAGGGTGGAGATAACATCTCCAGGTATGCTGTACGGCGGTTTGACAATGGAGCAGGCGATAGCAGGACGCTCGAAAATCCGCAATGTATGTATCGCAGAGGTTTTTAGCCGAATGGGGATTATTGAACAGTGGGGAACAGGGCTTCAGAGAATGATTCAGGGATGCAGGGAATATAGCGTTCGGGAACCGGAGTTTATTGATATGGGAGATGCTTTCCGGGTAAATTTCTATCGTTCTGGCACAGAAACTGACATAGAAAATGGGAAAACTGGCACAGAAAACACAAAAACTGGCATACAAAGCAAAGAAACCGGCACAGAAATAAACCAATTGAGATTTCTAAACACTTTGTCCGAAACAGAAAGAAAAGTATTAGAATTTATAGTGGAAGATTCTGGTATTACGCAAAAAGAAATAGCGCAAAAAATGGGGATGTCCAAAAACGGCATAAGATATGCAATGGATAAATTAAAAGACAGAGGAATTCTTGAACGGGAGGGAGCTACGAAGAGGGGGAAATGGATTATCAATATATAGTGCATTAAAAACAGCCGCCATGGTACGTTCTGTAGGTGTTAATCGCCTCAAAAAAGAAATAATTGATTAGGTGGAGGAGTATGAGGCGGGGAAGGAAATCCAGTAATCTAATCAGGAGCGTTATAGAAATTTCAGGATTATATCAAAGACAAGCATGTCCTCACCTGCTTGTCTTTGTAAAAATGAGTTAACATCTTGGTAGTTTAAGCAAATTGTCATTCGGAGTATCGTTTGGCTCCGAACGGACATACTTTTCTCCATTTGAACTAAGTGCAGGGTATAAGTTCGGATAGGGATTGATATTTACCTGAATGAAACAGACATAAATCCCCCAGCCGAGCTGGGGAGACTAGCAGACGCAAGTGGCGATAAACGGAGTACCAGAAGAAAACCCCCGTTGTATAATAGGTGCAGGTCTGGCAAACCGCACAAAATACAACGGAGGTATATCCATGGACAATCAAAGTTTATCACATAGTCGCTATAATTGCACGTACCATATCGTATTTATTCCAAGTGAGTTTTGTTCACTTTAATATCGGCGGAAAGTGATGTTTGGGGACTTGAGGCGGGAGGTAGGCGAAGCCATCGGTAAAGTATGCAAGACGGAAGGAGTCACAACCATAAAGGCAGCAACGCTGCCGGATCATGTGCATATGTATGTATCGATTCCGCCCAAGGAAAGCGTGGCGAAAGTAGTAGGGCGTATCAAGGGAAAAAGCGCCTTGATGCTTTTTGACAGGCATCCGGAATATAGAGACCGGAATAACCGCCATTTCTGGGCAAGGGGGGTATTACTGTGAGACGGTAGGCAATGTAAACGGTGCAACGATAACAAAGTACATCAATGAGCAATATGAGAGGGATCGACTAGAAGGAGAGTCCTAAATGCAACTACAAAAGAAGCCGCTTTATTCTTTTTCATAGCTGGTAAGAATATAAGGTTTAACCACTACAATCGCAAAAGTAACACCTTGTTCTTTAATGAGAGCTCCATCAAATGACATATTTTTACCTCCTCTCTTAAAAGTAGGGAAAGGTAAATGCTGAAAACGCTGAAAACAGTAAAAACTATTGAATATCCTGCATTTTTATGATAAGATTCAATCGCTACGTTGAATTATGCTATGCAGATTCAGTTTAAAAGATGGTCGTGAGGCCATCTTTTTTACCTTTATTAGCACTAAGGGAAGTCGAGTGCTAATCCCTCTGTATTAACAATACCATATGGAATGAAATGTGACAAGCAGAATTAGAGAAAAAACCTCTTATAAACAAGAAAAACAGAAAAAATCTATCATAAATATATTGACACAAGAGAATTATTCACAATATAATGGTTATGCTATATTAAAGAAGGAGAGTGAATCAGGATGTTTATAGGTTTTTCAGTAAGCAACTTTTTATCGTTTAAAGAAACGCAAACCATATCCATGATAGCGTCAAAGGTGGCAAGGCACAAAGAACATATTTTAAATGGTAATGGAAAGAAAATCTTAAAGACAGGACTTATCTATGGGGCTAATGCCTGCGGAAAGAGCAATTTAATCAGGGCAATTGATTTTTCCAGGGATATCATATTGGAAGGCCTTAATGAAGTTGATTTGAATAAAAAGTATTTCAGAGTAAGCAGCGAGGGGTATAAAGTACCTGGAGTATTCGAGTATAGACTAATAACGAAGACAGGGAAAGAGTATTCATATGGGATTGCAATCTCATATGAAAAAAAAGAAATCCTTTCAGAGTGGTTGGTTCGCATAGAGAAAAACGGTATAGAAACTTGTATTTTTAATAGGGACATAAATGAAAAAGGAATTTCGTTTACTGAAAGTGAAGTAAAAATAAAAAATAATGTAGAGAAAACGAGGTGGGAGATATATCTGGAGGATTTCGGAGAAAATATATCCAGTGCCATGAAGAAAAAAAGCATTTTGAGTGATATCGCTGCAAGAAGTAGTAAAAAAGGTGGGGTTCTTAACGAAATTTTCGAGGTTTTTACTTGGTTTCAAAGTATAATAATATTGTTTCCAACAAGCCAATATAGCGGGCTAAACCAGTTGGTTGAGGATGAAAGCATTAGAAATCAATTTTCTGTGTTGTTAAAATATTTTGACACAGGTATTGAATCTGTGGAATCAAAAATGGGACAGATGGAGTTTGATAAAATTTTTGATGGCATTCCAAAGGAAGAGGCAGAAAAGCTAAAAATCCGGATTTCCAATGATATTGAGGATGAACCGGTGATGTTCAAGGTGAATAGTCAGGTCTATTCTTTGCGCAAAGATGAGGAAGGAAATATCATAACAACGAAGATGATGCAAAACCATGGCTATAATCAGGATTTATTTGAATACTCCGATGAATCAGATGGAACACAAAGGCTGTTCGATTTAATCCCATTATTCTATGAACATAAGGGTAACAGCGTTATTTTTATTGATGAAATCGATAGGAGTCTTCATACCAATTTAACACGAAGGTTTTTGGAGCTGTTTTATAAATTAACAGAAGAAGATACAAGCCAGATAATTGCAACGACTCACGATTCAAATCTATTGGATTTAGAATTGGTTAGACAGGACGAAATATGGTTCATTAAAAGGCTGAGTGACCATAGTTCCAGCATATATTCTTTAAATCGCTATAAGGAACGTTATGATAAGAAAATTGATAAGGAATATTTGCTAGGACGTTATGATGCCATCCCGACATTCGATGATGAAATTCTGGAGGACATAAATGCATAACCGTTATAGACTAATGTCAACCGTATATGAACGTGAAGAGGAAACGCATAAGATTCTTCCCGAAAAAAGAATTTTCCTGTCAGTAGAAGGAAACACAACAGAAAAGGAGTATTTTGATGGTTTGTCAAAGAACCGGGAAAAAATCGGGATTAACGCCAAAGTTGATGTGGAGGTATTGCGCCGGGGAAGAAAGGATACCAACAGCGCACCACAACAGGTGATTGAGTTATTGGAAGAATATATCAGACTTAGGGCGCAGAATGAAGATGACATTTTAAAAGAGATATCTGAGCAATTTAAGGAAAAATATTCTCCAGATTTTATAAAACAGTATTTGGAGGATCCCGACAAAATTCCTAAACCTCCATGCCCGCACACTTGGCACCACCATAAATGAAACTGTGCAG
>NZ_CAJUCP010000039.1 GCF_910585425.1 uncultured Acetatifactor sp.
AAGCTTTAGTGGCATAGGCTTATTGTGCAATTTTTTAAATTTGCTCATTTATAGTAGGTAATATATTCCTTCAAGGTCTTGGATTAATGGAAATAATAGAAGTTTCTCCTCATTTCCGTTTTTTTTGAAAGAATACACAGAATACGGCTTTTTTGTTTGTATAACTCCATCTGTATTAAAAACTATGTTAGCATTTTCCAACTTGCACAGTTTAGATGCCAAGTCCTTAACTTCACTTTCCATAATAACAAACGGGCAATGAAATATTAACTCATTAACACTTTTGAAATTCTTAATCTTTATCCCGACATCCAAATCCGGAGAGCCATTGTCCTTCTTTACCGACTCCGACCAAAAATTTATATGTATAGAAAAGACAGGACTATTATCGCTTTCATTATTATTTTTATACCATAATCCAAAACTTCTCATTCTTCCTCCCGATACGCAATTATATTTCCCAGCCCCCTGCGGCTGCCCCGGGCAGGCAGCCGGTAAATCCACAATGGCAGCCGGCCTCCTTGTAGGAGGCAAATCCTCGCAGTGCAGCCCTTAACGACCTGTGCTTTCTCATCTATCATGCTGAACTGCAATCGCCGTTCGAGTCTTAGCCATAGTTAAGGGTTGGTGCTGAAATTCGGGATGCGCAGCTCCTGGTACAGCCTTGCACGCGCCGTAGTGTCCAGCACTGCCTGCTTCGCTTCCTCGTCCCTGCCCTGCTCATATAGACGCTCCAGCAGCGAGGACAGCTTCGTCTCTCCCCGCGCCTCTCCAATCGTCACTCCTCTGGCTTCTCCTATCGCCACTCCCCTGGCTTCTCCCCTGGCCTCCAGCATATCAATATACTCGCACATCATGACGTCCTCCCCCTTACTCTCCTTTTCCATGAGCTCCACTATCTGCCCCGTGAACCTGCTGTCCCCGGTGAGCGTCTCCATCATCCTGCACAGCGCTGACGGGTGCCGTATCCTCTGGCCGCTTCGGCCCTGGAAGCTCCCCTCGTTCAGGAAGTCCGCCACGAAGCCCATGTCGCCCGTGAACTTCCTTCGGGTCTCTGCCGGGAGGCTGTTCATGTGGATCACCTCCATCCGGGCCTCGTCCACCTGCTCCAGCAGGTCTGCAGGCACGCCGTCCTCCTCCAGCAGCTGGTGTAGGCTGCGGGGGATGCGGCTGCCCTTCCCGCTCCAGGCCATCACGATGCCGATCACCGCATAGGCCGGGCGGCCGTTCCCCAGCTGCTGCCTGTAGGCGCCGCCCTGGTAGGATACTTTCCGCAGGATCTGCTTCCTGCGCAGCCCCGTCTCGTTCTCTATCAGGTACTGGGCTACGATGCGCCCCTCCTCCAACAGGTACCTGCTGGTGTCGCAGAGCTGGTTGCGGAGCCCCTCCGCACCCTGGTAGAAGCTCTCCGTGGGCGCAGGCTGGGTGCGCCCTTCCTCCAGCCGCCTCCTGCCGTCGTACACCAGCGTGTTGATGCAGTCCGTGAACACGTCCTCATATGACAGCAGGCTCTTCTCCAATATGTCTTTCTCCGCCATGGCGCCCCCCGTTCCGAATCAGGCGGGAGGCTGCTGCGGCTCTACGGCTCTCCCGCCCTCTTCATATGCTGTTGTCTTCTACGAGAATCAAGCAGGATTTTTCCGATTTGCCGAACTGAAGATAGATCTGTCGAATGTCCCTTAGAGGAAATCTGCTTATAGATGAGTGTACCATACCCTGTGGCTTTGCGCAAGTGCTTTTTCTGCTATTTTTCGTGCTTTTTCGTGTTTTTCGTGCTATTTTTCGTACACCGCGCACGTGCAGCTATTTTTCGTGCATCGTGCACGTACAGCCATTTCCCGAGCGGTTCGTCTCCCTGGGGACGGCCGTCCGGGCAGTTGCAGGGCGCTTTCCGTTCTTTATGGAATTGTAGGAAATGGCAGGGGAAGGCCTTTGGAGAATGGTTGAGCGGGATGTTATCCTCTATCTATGGAAAAGGCACGGCACAGTGTCTCTCCTGTGCCGTGCCTTCCGGTTTTCTTATGTCTTTTTCTTTTGTACTGAACCTACAGCCAGAGATTAGCCGAGCAGGGACAATACGCCCTGGTTCGCCTGGTTGGACTGTGCCAGCATTGCCTGGCCGGCCTGCGCCAGAATCTGGTTGTTGGAGTAGGTCACCATCTGGGTAGCCATATCCGTGTCGCGGATTGCGGACTCTGCGGATGTGGTATTCTCCACTACGTTGTCCAGGTTGGCGATGGTGTGCTCCAGACGGTTCTGGACGGCACCCAAGGTCGCGCGCTGTGCGGACACTCTCTCCAGAGCGTCGGCTACTACGTCGATGGCGGCGGTGGCGTTGTCGTCGTTGTCGCCAGTGATGGTGAGTCCGTTGACGCCAAGTCCCCTGGCTCCCATGGAGGAGATGTTCAGGTTAATCTTGTTGTCATCGGAGGAGTCGGCGCCTACGTGAAGGCTGAAGTCGATAGCATCGTTCAGGTCGGCAAATACTTCCACTTTCAGCGCAACAGCCTTATTACTGTTAATGTAAGAAGTAACTGTCTTTATATTTTCACTATTATCCCGCTTTATTGCCGACATCAGAGCATCCATGCTGGTGAATCCCTTCTGCTTTGCCGTCTCTGAAAGCTTTTCAGCAGCTTCTTTTACACTTAACTTATCAGCTGCACCTGTTTTAGATGTGGTTTCCACCAAAATATATGTCGTTCCGCCTACACTAACGCTTTTACCTGTATAACTAGTATTGCCATCACCCACTGGTGTGGCTGTAGTCACTGATGTTACACTAACATTTGCTGTACCAGTTGCTGTATTAATAGCAGTGGACACATTTGCTATATTGGCTTTCTGAGCCGTAGTATACGTCAAAGAACCTGCCACACCGTTCTTGCTTCCCTTCAACAGATAAGTCTCATTGAACTTGGTAGTGGTGGCGACACGGTCAATCTCCGTCACCAGCTGGTCTACTTCGTTCTGGATGGCGTTCCTGTCGCTCTCGGACATGGTGCCGTTGGCGGCCTTCACTGCCAGCTCGTTCATTCTCTGGAGCATGTCGTGCACTTCGGTAAGCGCACCTTCAGCCGTCTGCACTGCGCTGATGCCGTCCTGGGCGTTTGCGGAAGCCTGGGTCAGGCCGCGAATCTGCTTGCGCATCTTCTCGGAGATGGCCATCCTGCCGCATCGTCAGCCGCGCGGTTAATCTTGTAGCCGGAAGACAGCTTCTCGGTTGCCTTCGCCTGTGTCTTTGTGGTGATTCCCAACATTCTGTTGGAGTTCATAGCTGTTAAGTTGTGCTGTACTACCATAGTATATTCCTCCTTGAATTGGATTGTATGCCTCTTCCCTGAGGCTGTCAGGCCCACTTCCCACCCGGGTCGCACGTCCGAACTTTCCGTCAGCCAGTTGCGGGATTCTTCCGGCAATCGTGCGAATCGCCGGGTATCCCTGGACGAGAAATCCGGAGAAGGCATAGCTGCCTCCCGGATTTGCTCCGACTAATTATTATATCGGACAGTTTCCCATATACTTTAGCGTATTCGCGTCATCGCCGCTCATTTTATCCTGCAGCCTGGGGCCTGCATCCACTTTCGTGATTTCCCACTGGAATCACACTTCTCTGATAGTCGGGTTTACACAATGCTCTATCCCCGTATTCAGCAGCGCTGCCAGATAGCAGAACGCGCTGTTGGATATGATCATTCCCTTGCACTGGCTCATGAGCTGCATGTCGATATAATTCCTGCCGTGCTTGTTCCCCTCTACGAAAGTGACATTCCGGAACCGGCCAAACCCCAGTTCTTCCCTATGTGTTCTGCACCAGGGAATATCATCCGAGAATACAAAAAGATTCCACCTTCCGGGGGCAGTATCAAGGAACAGTTCCGCATTTCTTTTGAAAAAGTCCGCTCCCAGATCCCACCCCAATGATACATAGTCACCTCTCCGGATATGAATCGATACGGAGTTGGTATTCCGGATTCTTTTCAAATACTCCTGATTCTTTTGGTCAGTTATCTCGGGAAAACGGAACTCCTCCCGAATCTCCTGCATGAACCCGGCGAACCATTTCTTATTGATCCAGTATCCATGATAGTAGACATCCCCCTCTGCGTCCAGAATCTCCGGATGGTACTCATTGCATGGCGTCGCGACCACTTTTCCTTCAAAGGGATTGAATGTCTGACAGGCCTCTCCCACTTCGGATATCATATAGGTCTCAATGCCATTTTCACACAGTATCTGGGGCACGCTCTTTCCCTTTCTGCGTTCGTCCAGAATAAATCCCCACACCTCATCATCAAAGCAGCCGCTCAGCATATGGGGCTGGATCCCGAACACTTTCTCCAGTTCATAGCCATTGTGCACAGTATTCAGGGCAAAATAAGAGTCGTCCATGTACATCACTTCCCCGGGGTGCGCCAGTTCATAACACTTTGTAAAAATATACTGGAACGCCTGATTGGCAAGTCCGCCATTGAGAAATTGTATCTTCATATCAGCAATCCCCTTCCGAAAGATATCCTCGCAAAGAAAGGAACCAGTCTGCACCGGTTCCTTTCCCTTGTCTTGCTATTAAGATTTCTGTAATTAGCCAAGCAGGGACAGTACACCCTGATTTGCCTGGTTGGACTGAGCCAGCATTGCCTGACCGGCCTGCGCCAGAATCTGGTTGTTGGAGTAGGTCACCATCTGGGTAGCCATGTCGGTATCGCGGATAGCGGACTCTGCGGAAGTGGTATTCTCCACTACGTTGTCCAGGTTGGCGATGGTGTGCTCCAGACGGTTCTGGACTGCACCCAGGGTCGCGCGCTGGGCGGATACTCTCTCCAGAGCGTCGGCTACTACATCAATAGCGGCAGTAGCGTTGTCATCATTGTCGCCGGTGATGGTGAGACCGTTGATGCCAAGTCCCCTGGCTCCCATGGAGGAGATGTTCAGGTTAATCTTGTTGTCATCGGAAGAGTCCGCACCTACATGGAGACTGAAATCGATAGCATCGTTCAGGTCGGCGAAAGCTTCTACCTTTAACTCCACTTTCTTGGAATCATTGATAAACGACGACACCATCTTGATATCTTCGCTGTAGTCACGCTTAATAGCTGACATCAGAGCATCCATACTGGTAAAAGCTTTTTTCTTGGCTTCGCCAGACCATTTCTCAGCAACTTCCTTTACACTTGAAGATGCCTTTGTGCTATCAGTAGCCGTAGCGCTCTCGACCAAAATATAGTCCGTGCCCTTAAACGTAAAAGCTTTAGAGGTAACGGTTGTATTAGCTACTGCAGAACCCTGCGCCGTTCCTACTGTTATAGATGTGGTACCAGTAGTTGTGCTTACGCCTATCTTACCATTTGCCACCGAATACTTCAAAGATCCTGCCACACCGCCATTGCTTCCCTTCAGCAGATAAGTCTCATTGAACTTGGTGGTGGTAGCGACACGGTCAATCTCCGTCACCAGCTGGTCTACCTCGTTCTGGATAGCGTTCCTGTCGCTCTCGGACATGGTGCCATTGGCGGCTTTCACTGCCAGCTCGTTCATTCTCTGCAGCATGTCGTGGACTTCAGTCAGTGCGCCCTCAGCGGTCTGTACTGAACTGATGCCGTCCTGGGCGTTGGCGGAAGCCTGGGTCAGGCCGCGAATCTGCTTACGCATCTTCTCGGAAATAGCCAAACCTGCCGCATCGTCTGCCGCACGGTTAATCTTGTAGCCGGAAGACAGCTTCTCGGTTGCCTTCGCCTGTGTCTTTGTGGTGATGCCCAACATCCTGTTGGAGTTCATAGCTGTTAAATTGTGCTGTACTACCATAATATATTCCTCCTTGAATTGGATTGTATGCCTCTTCCCTGAGGCAGTCTGGCC
The DNA here is from genome assembly GCF_910585425.1 of uncultured Acetatifactor sp. Lineage (GTDB taxonomy): Bacteria > Bacillota > Clostridia > Lachnospirales > Lachnospiraceae > Acetatifactor. Next base: position 5,860 of record NZ_CAJUCP010000039.1, read on the forward strand.
GATTTCCCGCCCGAATCGCACGTCCGGGCATTCCGTCGGCCGCCTATGAGTAATTCCTCAGCGATCGTGCGAATCGCCGGGAACCCCTGGACGAGAAATCCGGGGGGGGGGAGACATGGCTGCCCCCCCGGATTTGCTCCGACTAATTATTATATCGGACAGTTATGGATTTACTTTAGTGCTTCCGCATCATCATCTGCTCATTTTATCCTACATCCTGTGGTTCTTTAATTCCTGAAAGATTCCCGAAGAGGCTTCGCCTCATTCAGGAAGTCCGCCATGAAGCCCATGTCGCTGGCGGACTTCCTCTGGGCCTCTGCCGGGAGATTGCACATGCGAATCACCTCCAGCCTGACTTTGCCTGTCTGCTCCAGCAAATCAGACGCCCCCCTCCTCCAGATATCTGCCTGCATCACAGAAATGACCGCACAACCGCTCCCTGGCAGAGGCCTTATATGGCTGTATGCAAGTGCACATTGTGTTTTTCATGAAACGGTTTCTATGAAGCAGTTTTAAAATGCACTTTGCAGAAATATTATCCGGCGCGATGGCTATCCTCCATTTATGAAAGCGGCACGGCACAGGTTTTTCTCCTGTGCCGTGCCCTCCGTTTTCCTTATGTCTTTCTCTTTTGTACTGAACCTACAGCCAGAGATTAGCCAAGCAGAGACAATACGCCCTGGTTCGCCTGGTTGGACTGTGCCAGCATTGCCTGACCAGCCTGCGCCAGAATCTGGTTGTTGGAGTAGGTCACCATCTGGGTAGCCATGTCGGTATCGCGGATTGCGGACTCGGCGGATGTGGTGTTCTCCACTACGTTGTCCAGGTTGGCGATGGTGTGCTCCAGACGGTTCTGGACAGCACCCAAGGTCGCGCGCTGCGCGGATACTCTCTCCAGAGCGTCGGCTACCACGTCGATTGCCGCTGTAGCGTTGTCATCGTTGTCGCCGGTGATGGTGAGGCCGTTGACGCCAAGTCCCCTGGCTCCCATGGAGGAGATGTTCAGGTTAATCTTGTTGTCATCGGAGGAGTCGGCTCCTACGTGGAGGCTGAAGTCGATGGCATCGTTCAGGTTGGCGAAAGCCTCGACCTTCAACGTAACCTTATTGCCACTATTCGCATCGACATAAGAACTTACATTCTTAATGTCTTCGCTATGGTCACGCTTGATGGCCGCCATTAATGCATCCATGCTGGTGAAACCTTTTGTTCCACCAGCAACACCATTTAGAACACCACCTGTTGAATTCGTAATCTTTTCTGCCGCTTCCTTTACACTCAACTTATCACCCGTCGTACCATTGAGTGCTGTGCTTTCTACCAAAACATAGGTAGTGTTGCCCACCTTAAACTGTTGCGTATCAGCCTTTGTAGTAGTGCCAGTAATTAATGCTCCCTGTTGCTTGGTAACCGCTACAGATCCCGTCCCAGTCGTTGCATTGAAGTTAATATCGCCAGTAACTGTAGTTCCTAAATTAGTATTTGCTGTAGTATACTTCAAAGAACCAGCCACACCGCCATTGCTCCCCTTCAACAGATAAGTCTCATTGAACTTGGTGGTGGTAGCCACACGGTCAATCTCCGTCACCAGCTGGTCAACCTCGTTCTGGATGGCATTCCTGTCGCTCTCGGACATGGTGCCGTTGGCCGCCTTCACTGCCAGCTCATTCATTCTCTGGAGCATGTCATGCACTTCGGTCAGAGCACCTTCAGCAGTCTGCACTGCGCTGATGCCGTCCTGGGCATTAGCGGAAGCCTGGGTCAGGCCGCGGATCTGCTTCCTCATCTTCTCGGAAATAGCCAGCCCTGCCGCATCGTCAGCCGCGCGGTTGATCTTGTAGCCGGAAGACAGCTTCTCGGTTGCCTTCGCCTGTGTCTTTGTGGTGATGCCCAACATTCTGTTGGAGTTCATAGCCGTTAAGTTGTGCTGTACTACCATAGTAAATTCCTCCTTGAATTGGATGATATGCCTCTTCCCTGAGGCTGTCAGGCTCACTTCCCGCCCGGGTCGCACGCCCGGGAGTTCCGTTAGCCAGTTGCCGGGACTCTTCCGGCAATCGTGCGAATCGCCGGGTATCCCTGTACGAGAAATCCGGGGGAGGCATAACTGCCCCCCCGGATTTGCTCCGACTAATTATTATATCGGACGGTTTCCCATATACTTTAGCGTGTACGCGTCATCGCCCGTTCATTTTATCCTATGGCTCCATGAGCTGTACATGAATCGCCCTCACCTGATTGCCGCCACGGTCAATTTTATAGCTTTCTCCAGAATCACCTGATTCAGGCTGCCGTCCATCTGTTTTTCTTCCGCCGCAACCTCGTCATCTCAACTGTGCTAAAATTGGGGTTTCGTTCATGGCTACCTCCTATGGCTGGTTACCGGAGACTCTGCTTTGTTTTTCCTAACCATACCATCCCGTGTATCACGCATAGACTTTGCCGTCATCAGCAGCCAGTCCCGACTTTCTAACGGAAGTCTGCTTGCTTTATGAATGAATTTACGGTGATACGTATAGCACGTGTTATGCCATACCGCTTCTCCCTCCGATATTTCTGCCATTCACGCGGCTGACGGATTTTCCTCCCTTAGGGCATCTGCTATGGTATCGATGGCTGCGGTGGTATTGTCATCGTTATCGCCGCGTGCCGTGCGATATTAACCAATATAAGGACACTAATCCATCTTTCACACCACTCCAAGCAATGAATTTCAGAAATCCGTGCCCAGGCTACCCACCTGCTCCTTTATCCTGCGCCCTGCCGGAACGTACAGCCACCGCCGGCTTTGGCGGGAAACGCAAAAATGCCGCATCCACACTTATCGCATGGATACGGCATTTCGTCATCAACAATATGATAGACTGTTTCCCCTTTACTGAAGCAGGGACATTACGCCGGAAGTAGCCTGGTTGGCCTGCGCCAGCATAGCCTGGCCTGCCTGAGCCAGAATCTGGTTGTTGGAATACTCGACCATCTGGGTCGCCATATCCGTGTCGCGGATGGACGCTTCTGCGGAAGTGGTATTCTCAACGATATTGTCCAGGTTGGCAATGGTGTGCTCCAGACGGTTCTGGATGGCACCCAGGGACGCTCTCTGGTTGGATACTCTCTGAAGAGCATCTGCGATGGTATCGATGGCTGCGGTGGCATTGTCATCGTTGTCGCCGTTTACCTTGAGCCCGTTCAGGCCTAATCCCCTTGCGCTGAGCTGGGAGATGTTCATGTAAATCTTGTTGTCATCGCCAGAATCTGCGCCTACGTGCAGGCTCAGGTCGATGGGGCTGTTCAGGTCGGCGAAGGTTTCTGCCTTCAGGTACAAATCAGTACCATCCAGGTAAGTGGTGACCGCTCTGACATGTTCGCTGTAGGCACCCTTTAACGCAGATGTAAGTTCGCTCATACTTCCGAACGCTTTAACATTAGTCTGTTTGTTAAGATCTTCAATGGCCTCTTTTGAGGTAATCGGCTTTGCACTGTCAACAAGAACATAAGTTGCGTTACCAATTGGCCCAACCTTTTTACCTGTATACGTAGCTCCATTCGTAGTCAAGGTAGGCGTGCCTGCCGCATCCACAACTTTAACTCCTACTGTGCCTGTGTCACCATTAAATCCAGTGTTCCCTGTTGCTTTTATTATGTCATCTATCCCGGTTTGGGCAACATCATACGTCAACACCCCAGCCGACCCATTCGCATTAGTACCCCGCAGCAGATGCGTCTCATTGAACTTGGTGGTCGTAGATACCCTGTCAATCTCCGCTACCAGCTGATCGACCTCGTTCTGAACCGCATCTCTGTCGGTCTTGGACAGGGTTCCGTTGGCAGCCTTTACAGACAGCTCTGTAAGCCTCTGCACCATGTCATGCACTTCGTTCAGGGCGCCGTCTGCGGTCTGAACCGCGCTGATGCCGTCCTGGGCGTTCAGGGATGCCTGGGTAAGACCGCGGATCTGCTTGCGCATCTTCTCACTGATGGCAAGGCCTGCCGCATCGTCAGCCGCACGGTTAATCTTGTAGCCGGATGACAGCTTCTCTGTGGCCTTCGCCTGAGAAGCGGTGGTCAAACCCAACATTCTGTTGGAGTTCATTGCCGTAAGGTTGTGTTTTACTATCATTCCCATAGTTCTATTCCTCCTTGAATAACTACCGCCCTGAAGACGGCTCGCCTCTTGCTTTTTATTGAATCAGTCTGAAACTGACGCTTCCATGTTAATTATATCGGTTCTTCTTTCCGAAAAATTTAGACTAAGCTTAAATTTTTATCCTGTTTTCTCTCCCATTTCGAAATCCGGCTTTCGCAGCCCTCCATCCGCTCCTCCAGACCCTCCACGTGCTCCTCCAGGCTGTCCATGTGCCTGATCAGCATGCTGATGGACTCCCGCTCCAGCTTACAGGCATTTACCTCGTGCTGCAGATGCTCCAGCCTGCCCTCCATCCTTTCGAACCGCTGATCCATACGCTTTTCCAGCCGCTTTTCCATCCTGTCCATTTCCTCCAGAATGGCGTTGAACATCATCCGCATTTCATTATCCATGTATGTCTCCTTTCGAACCTTCCCTTCTCTATCTTATCACAATCTTACCTGAGAATCTATGGACAATTAGTCCAAAAAGGATACAAAATGGATATAAGGTTCCATTATAGAAGAAAAAATGCCGCACCCATCGGGCGCGGCACCCCTTTTTCTCTCTGCTATGTCCCTGGAGCCGTCATCACTTCTTGCTGTCCAGGAACTGCGGCGGCATTACGGCCGAGTTGCTCATGGTCTTGTAATAACCGATAGCAGCCTGGGAGCTCTTCCGCCCCATCCGTATGCCATCTTTCTCCTTCCGGAAGTAGTCCTCAATCAGCTTCTTGTTCCGAGCCTCCTGCGCCTGAATCTGCACGCTGGTATCCGTGACCTCCGTCACCAGCGACTGCAGCGTCCTGATCCGATCCGCATATTTCTCCCGGTTGCCGTTGAGCTGCTCCGCCACTTTCGCGTACAGCTTCTCGAAACCGCTGTCCAGAGCCGTCAGCCGCTCAATCAGGCTGCCCTTCTCCTCCACATATCCGTCGAAACAGTCCATATCTACATTTCCGGACTGGAAAATCTCCTGCTGGCGGAGATTGTACTTCTGAATCTCAGCCATGACCTGCAGCTTCTTCCTGAGGCTTTCCTCCAGGAGGGCCAGATAATTCTCCGTCATGTGCCCTGCTCCCTGCCTTTCTTCATGACTTCCTTCCAGGTATCCCGCAGGGTGCGCAGATGGCTGTTGATCTCCTCCAGGATTTCCTTTTCCTTCTTCATGTTGGCCTCTATGAGCCGCTGGCTCAGATAGGTGTAGATCCGCTCGAAATGCTCCGCCACCGGATACTTCATATCCAGGGTCTGACGCAGATAGTCGATAATCTTCTCGACTTTCCGTATGTTCGTGTGCGCTTTCTCGACATCCTTCTCCTCAATCGCCAGGATGGCTATATTGCAGAATTTGATTGCGCCTTCGTAAAGCATCAGGGTCAGCTCCGCCGGGGAAGCAGTCAGAATCTTACTGTTGTTATACTGTCCGTACGCGTTGGGTAATGCCATATTGCACCTCGCCTTTCATCATTTCCGCTCATCCCTCCGGGCGCCGCCAATTATTCGAAATCGCCAGCCATTTCCCGGCGGGACACATATCCCCCCGGGAAACGCGCTTCATGATTGAAAGCCATTTCTGTCGAAAGCATTTCTACTTGAAAGCAATCCTATCATCAGCCGCCCAGCAGGGACGTCACAGCGCTGGCATTGTTCTGCATCTTGGCCAGAGCCGTTTCCATTGCCGCAAATTTAGCATACCACTTATCTTCGTAATCTGCAAGCTTCTTTTCCAATTCTTTGATTTTCGTGGTATAGTCGTCATAGTCCTTCTGCATCTTCTTGTCGTCATAGACAGTCATGGCAGAGCTATACCCTTCTTTGCTCTTCATCAGGTCGAACATCTTGTCGTACATCTTCTGAGAGAGCTTGGTGAAGAACGATACCACCGTATCCGGGTCATTGGCAATCATGGATTTCAGCTTATCGGCATTGCCAGAGGTATTCTCATCGTCCGGGTCTCCGTCGATGTGGTAGGCATTCCTCTCGTTGTCCGGAGCGCTGAAATAGCTCAGGGTGCCTATGCCGAAGTTGGAAAGGTACATCATCTTGCCATCTACCTCAACGCCGCCCATCATAATCAGCTTCATCTCATTGGCGAAAGTGCCCAGGACGCTGTCCTTGCGGAGGATGGAATCCTTGATTTTGTTCTCCCACTCCTCGATGGCGCTGTCGGACATGGCATCCTTCTCCTCATCGGTGAGGGGCTCATAGCCTTTGGCGGAATCTGCGTTGTAGAGCTTATCCATCTTGTTGATCAGGGTATTGTATTCCTTCAGGAATCCCTTAATCACGTCGTAGATGCCGTTGGTGTCGTCTTCGGTGGTGATGGTGACGGTCTCGCTTGAGTCTGTCGTTGCGTTGACTGTCAGGGTCAGGCCATTGATTGCGAAAGTATTCTTATCTGAATGATATATCACACCATTTAAATCAATCTCAGCATCTTCGGCCTCAATTCTTGTAGCCTCGCTAGCGGCGGCATCTGTCTTTAATTGAGCTAGCGCATCCTTTGCGGCCTGGACTTCATCCTTTACTTCCTTCTCCACATCTGCCAGCACAGTGGGGGTCAACTCAGGCTTACCGTCAGTATCCACCTTCACTTTGCCGTTTTCCTTGACAAAGTTAACTTCCACATCGGTAATGCTCTGCTGGTTATCTGTCCATACTTTCATCGCATCGGCAGTCGCCTGCCATGCTTCCTTCTCCTCGTCTGTCTGCGCGTTATCTTTATTTGTTGCTGCATCTGTAGCCACCGCCTCGACTGCACTGTTGACCGCATCCCAGTCCTCATCCGTCAATGTGCTAAAGTCCACATCCTCTTTCAGCTTCCCATCGGCGTCGAACAGTTTGTCTTTGGTATCGCCCGCAGGCATTTTATCGGCAATCTTTTTCAGGTCGTCCTCACTGAAAGACTTTAAAATACCCCCACGTTTATTACGCAGGCTGTTCCAGTTGGCAGTAAGGCTCGACAGCTTTGCATTCTGTCTTGCAGTAATCGTTTTCGCCTCATTGTCGATAATAGACTGATACTCAGCCTCTACCTTCTTATTCACATTGCTCAACTTCAGATTCTTCAGCGCTTCTGCCCCGCCCAGGTCATTGGCTATAATGGAAAACTCGTTCTTCTCGCCGGAAGACTTGGCCGCAATATGAATCCTCCCATTGGCCTGATCGAAGTTCGCGCTCAATCCCGCACTCCTCAGTGATGAAATGAAACTGTCAATGGTGGTGTCTTCACTGACTTTGATATTCGTGACACCATCGCTTGTCTTCACCCTGATACTGCCGCTGCCACCGCTCGTAAAGCCCAGCTGCCCCAGTGTAGTCTTGCCAGTCACGTCTACGGTCTTTGTCTCTCCATCCTCCGTAAACGAAACGGTATCCGGAAGCTCACCGCTGGTCAGATATCCTGTCTTCGCCAGCTTATTCACTTTCAGGGCCTGCACGCCGTTCATAGCGCCCTCGCCGGTAATGACAGACACTATATTGCTGTTGGAGACTTTCGTGACTTTCTTGAGGAAAGTGCTCTGGAAACGCATGCTGTCGAGGGATTTATTGTACAGATTCACAATCTGCTTGTTCAGATCCTTCCACGCATCCTGCTTATACTTCAATGACTTCTGCGCCTTGACTGCTTTTGTTACCTTGGTCTTCTTGGCCTCTACCAGCTGCTGGATAATCGATTCCGTATCCATGCCGGACATCAGGCCGCTTAATCTCATGGGCATATTCCATCCATCCTTTCTATGTTCAGTCTCTCATTCGGAACTGGCTGTCCCCATTCTCCCTGTCGCTCCCGCGCCAGTAGCGTGGCATCCGGGCCGCATAAGCCATGGGATTCAATGGTTTCCAGGCGGGCACGACAGCGCCGATGATATCCGGAATCTCTCAGCTCACTGCCCTACGGTCTCAAAGCCTCTCCCAGGGTCACATCCTCTCGTCAATGAGGATACCTGCCATCTCCCACACCCTGGCGATCATGTCCAGAGTCTTCTCGGGAGGGAGCTCCTTGATGACTTCCTTCGTGCTCTTGTCCACGATTTTGATGGTGACGCGGTTGGTATCCTCATGGAAACCAAATACCGCCTCGGAATTGGACATCTTCTTGTTCAGGGTCTCCACGGCCTTGCGGACCTTCTCATGATAGGCCTGCTGATCCTGTCCCTGCTCACCATTATTAGACTGTCCCTTCTCCCTGGCGTTCTCCACCACACTGGTGGTCCTGTCCACGTACTCCACAGCCGCTGTGGTCCTGGCGCTGCTGTTCTCCGGCTTCTCCGCCTCTGCGGGAGCCTGTGGCTTCTGCACTACACTTCCCTGTGCCTGGAATGTCATTACGCTTGAAATAGGTTCTATTGCCACTTCCCACACCTCCTTGTATGTTTACATGCGCACATCAAGAGCATCCTGCTCGTTGATATTCCTTTGCGTCTATTTGTTTTATCGGAAGCTTTCTACAAAAAGTTAACCGGAATGCCCCAAAAATTGGTCCCATCCCGGTTACAGTTCATTACATCATCCCCAGATTCCGCAACGCTTCCACGCCGTCCACGTTCACGGCCTCCTTGTTGGCCTCCTGAATCTGCGTGTACACTTCCTTGCGGTAGATGGGCACGTCCTTGGGCGCGGTAATCCCCACCTTCACCTGGTCGCCCTTCACCTCCAGGATGGTAATCTCCACATTGTTGCTGATGATGATCGCTTCGTTCTTCTTCCTCGATAATGCCAGCATCTACACACCCGCCTTTCCTTTTGCTGCCTGCAGGATGTCGTAGACAGGATATTTCACAGGATAGCTGCTGTTCTCCACGATGAGCTGGCAGGCCCTGTGCTCGTCGATGTTGATGATGATGGGCCCCTGGAGGTTCACGCTCATCTTCTTCAGGTCGCCGGGGATGGAGACTGTCACCAGCACCAGCAGGTTTTCCTCGGTTATATTGCCGGCAGTGGCCAGCAGCTCATCATCCACCTCGGGATCGTAGTCCGGCTTTACCGCCAGGGGATCCATCACAGGCATGGCAAAGCCCGGCTCGTCCAGGGACTGGAGGAAGCGGATGCCCGCTCCCGCGCCCCGCTCCTCGTCATGGAGAAGGGCGAAACGCTTCATCTCCGGGAAGCCGATGATGCCGTCCTGGAAGGTCACGATCTTGTCCTCGGAAATCTCTATCTCACCGAAAATCTTCGTCTCAATCTTCATGGTAATCCACTCCTATCTGCGTCCGCCGCTGCCCGAAACCCGTTCTCCGGCTGCTGTCCGCTCAATGGGGCGGGGCTCCGCCCCGGCAACATCAAATGAAGTTCATCAGGGAAGTCTGCATGACCTTTCCTGCTGCCATCAAAGCGGCATCGTAGGTCAGCTCCGCGCTGGTGAGCTGTATCGCCACTTCGGTGATGTCGATATCCTCGTTCTGGCTCTTGAGGGTCTCATAGGTGGTCTTCTGGTTCTGGCTGCGGTTCTTGATCAAATCCAGCTTGCTGCCCCTGGAACCGCAGGCGGTGACGCACAGATTGGCCTCGTCCAGATATTTCTGGAACGCGCTGATGCCGCCCTCGAACATTTTCTGCTCTTTCTTCTTGGCATAGGTCAGGGCCTTCTCCACTGCGTCCAGCTGGTTCTGCAGAATCGGCATATTCTGGTCGCCCTCCGGCAGCTTCTCCATGATGGCCTTGATATCGGCCTGTGCCCTCTCCAGCTCCTGAACATTCTCCATAGCGGCGATGATATCGTCCACTTCCCTGCCGATGCCGTGCTTGAAGCATTCATCGGCTCTGGAATTGATGCGGATGGTCTGGTTGAAGCCCACGTCATACTCGATGACCTGGCGCTCGGCATTGGTGGTCAGGTAGGTGTCGTTGTAAGGAATCCTGATGGTCTTGCCCTGGTCGTCCTTCACCACCGCTCCTGTGTCATCCAGCTTGTCAGCCTCGCAGGCGAAATAGTGCTCGGGGCGCAGGTCGCCTTTCTGCCAGTGGCTCTTCTCGTATGTGATGCGGATTTCGCCTTCGTTTATGTTGGAGGTGCTTTCCAAGTCCTTCTTTGCCATCACCTCTTTGTAGGCATTTTCTCCAAGCAGAAGCTCTCCCGTCTCCGGTATATATACTATTGCGTTATCATTTTGGGCCGCATAGGTATATGGATCCGGGTTAGTCACGTGGGAATTCATTTTCTCGATTTTATATGTTGCTGTCCCTGTTCCATCTGCCCACACAACCTCCTGGATATTCCCCTTTCCATCATCTTGGATAAACGAAATCTTTGGAGTAGAACCATCTGAGCAGTCATTATACGCCAGCCTGATACGATGCACATCTACAGACGTAATATCGTCTTCCTTAATATCACTATGATCAGTATCATTATAGTTTGAGGAATTAATCTCCAGTACCTTCCCCGTATTCACACTGGTGAACTCATCCAGCGCGCTCTTATCCAGCTGCTCCGTGATGGTGTAATTCCTTTCCTGCTCGGAGAGGAAGCTCAGGGGCGTATCCGTCCGCAGGCCCGTGAAGACATAGCGTCCCGCATAGTCCGCATCCCCGGTGGCGTAGACTTCGTCCGCCAGGAGCTTGAGCTGCTCCAGGATGGTCCCCCTGTCAGTCGTGGTGAAGTCGGAATTGGTCCCTCTGGTGCACTGGGCCGCCATATTGGCGATGATGTCCGACAGCTTGGACAGGGAGTCCTCGGTAATCTTGATCCAGCTCTCGGCATCGGGAATGTTCTTGCTGTAATACTGGGTTATCTCCGTCACATTGCTGCGGAGCCGCAGGGAGCGGATGGCCACCACGGGATCCTCGGAGGGACGGTTTATCTTCTTCTGGGTGGACATCTGGGTGCTCAGTTTGTCCTGGTACATCTTGTTGGTATTGATGTTGGACAGATTGTTGCGCTGCATGATTTTATTCGTTATTCTCATAGAAATCTCCTCTTTCTGCCAGGCAGGGCCGCTCTGGGGCCTGAATCAGTTTCCTTCAAGCGCAAATGCCGCGCTTAGACGCCGGTCTGCAGGATAAGCCTGTCATATACTTCCGTCAGTGTCTGAATCATCTTGGAGGCCAGGGTGTATCCGTTCTGATATTTCACCAGGTTCACTGCCTCTTCGTCCTCGTCCACGCCGGAGATGGATATCCTCTGGGTGTCGATGGAAATCGCAATGTCCGCGTAGCTGCTGTAGAATGTCTCCGCCCTGCTGGCATTCAGCGCCACGTCGGAGAGGATGCACTGCAGGAATTCCGATGCGGAGCAGCCACGGAAGCTCATGCTGCCCTTGTCGGTGGCAATTTTATTGATGTCCTCAAGCAGGTCGTTCTGCTCGGCACCGTCCCCTTCCTTCTTCTTGGTGGCCAGGAGGCTGGGGTCGTTCTCCACGGTATTCGACACATCGAAATATTTGGCGGTCATCAGGTAATAGCTCTGGCTGTTGGCGTCGTCCTTGCCAACGGTTACCTTCAGTTTGGCTGCCTCTTTTATCTCTGCGTCTGTCAATGCCAGTTCTGGATGTTCTGTAGCAAATTTCTTTAATTTATTGACTCTGTTCTCATAAGCTTCCTTGGATTCCGTATCATATCTGTAATCCTGCAGCGCTGCCTCGCATACTGCCAGCACCTTATCCTTGTCAGCCGGATTATACGGTTTCGTCAATCCCTGTGCTTCCAATGCCTTCTCCACTCTCTCGACATACTCGTCCTCCGTCTCGTCGCCGTGGTTCCCGAAGAAATACTGTTTGTTTTCCGTCATCATATTGGCGGTAAACAGTGCAACGCCCTTCTGGTCCCCCGCGTAGCCGCTGGTCAGGATATCATTGAACTTCTGGGAGAAGGTCCTGATCCATTCGTTCATCTGGGCCATGTAGTAGGGAACGCCCTGATAAGCGACGCTCTTGCCCACGGATGCGGTAGAGCCCTCGGCCGCATTGATTGTAGCTGTGTCGGACATCTGGAAGGTGTAGGTATATTCCGGCTCACCGTTATCATAGCTGACGCTATAAGTCCAGGAGTCATAATAATACTCCTTGTTCCCCAGCTTGATGACGCCGCCGCTGTCCGAGAGGTTACATTTATTCAAATCTTTCAGATAGTGCTTATCTACCTTTACGGTGACGGTATGATTCGTATTATCGACACCGTTAGGGACAATCACGCCCGAAAAGCTCTCTCCATTGTTTCCGTCCCGCAAATCTATCAGCCCCTTCAGGGCACCGCCTATGGCACCGCCGTAGAGGTTGAATTTGGAATTGGTCCCATCGTCCCATACCACATCGTACAGGCCGTCCACATCGGTCTGGTTCACTTTCTGATCATCGGTCCTGGACACGCATTTCAGGCCGTTGTACTCGAAATTGTCCACCAGCACCTGGCCGCCGGCAATCTTGACGGTGAACCTGCTGCCCCCTGTGTTGCGGTCCGGATTGTTGAGGTCGGCTATCTTCGTCTCCTTTACCTCCACGTCCACAATCTGGGAGAGCTGGTCTACCAGGAGGGTACGCCTGTCACGGAGCTCATTCGCGTTCACGCCTTTGAGCTCTATGGTATTGATCTGTTTGTTCAGGGCGGCGATTTCGCTGGCGATGCTGTTGATTTCGTCCACCTTCACCTTGATCTCTTCATTCACGTCCTTCTGCAGCTTCTCCAGATTGCCCGCCACATTGTTGAAATACTCGGTGAGCGCTCCGGCATAGCCCACGAACTGTTCCTTGAAGGACAGATTGTCCGGGTTCTTCATCAGTTCCTGCAGGCCCGTGATCATCAGCTGGTCGAACACGGTCTTGAATCCGGCGTTCTGGCCGTTGTCATGGAAGTAGGACTCTATCTGCTCCATGTAGTATATCTTCTGCTCGTACTCGCCTACCTTCTCATTGTTGTTCCAGAATCTGAAATCGTAGAATTCGTTGCGGACGCGCTCGATGGCCAGGGTCTCCACCCCGGCGCCGGCGCAGCCGTAGGTCTGGAACACCCGCAGGGCATTGGCGGCCTGTGTGGTCACCTGCTGGCGGCTGTAGCCTTCGGTCTGTACGTTGGCGATGTTGTTGGACGTGGTGTTCAGCGCAGCGTTGCTGGCCAGCAGTCCGGTATATGCTATATTCAATCCGAAAAATTGTGATGGCATTATTTCTACCTCCCTCTATAGAGTGGTGCAAAATCTTTTCACGCTATACGCCCAGCGTGCTCAACAGGTGCTCCAGCATCTCGTCGATGACGTTTATGTAACGGCTGGAAGCGTTGTAGGCGTTCTGGAACTTGATCATGTTGGACAGCTCCTCATCGGAGGAGACGCCCGACACCTGTTGCCTTGCGCTTTCGATGGACTCCATGGTGTCCTGCTGGTTCAGGTATATGCTCCTGCTCACGTAGCCGGTATTCGCTATCTGGGACACCAGATCCGTATAGTAGCTGACGAAGGTGGAGCGCTTCGATATATTCGGGTTCAGCGTATAGTCCTCTGCCGTGAACGCCGCCTTGAGGGCATCGGCCGTGGCCTGATCCTCGGAGCCGTCCGGCAGCCTGAATCCCAGCATGGAGGGCTTCTGCATCAGTTCCTCCTCTATCTGGAGGTTTTCGATGTTGTAGAGGGAGCTGGGGTTGTCGGGGTCTTCGGGGACGTATACCCAATAATCACCTGCCTCTAACAGCACCTTGTTAGGATCATTCGGATCCGTTGCAGCCGTGTCCAGGGTTACCTTCTTGTAGCTGCCGCCGGAGCGTGTGGTGAACATCTCGATAGGGCTGCCGTCATCCTTGCGCATATAGCCATCGGAGTCCGCCTTGCACAGCCTTACATCCTTCATGTTCAAAACATTGCCATTTTCGTCCTTAAAGGAAAAATTCCCTTTTACTTCGTTCACCCCGGCCGCCGTGCCCAGAATCTCATTAATCTTCATCGCGATATTATGAATCAACTGGTCGAACTCAGCCTGCACGTTCATGATGACGGACTGGGAGACGATGCTGTCATTGCTGTTGTAGACATCCTTATTGGCTACATCCCTGTAGTCCGCCCTGTGGTCGCCCCTGGCCAGCAGCGTGGCCTTCAGGCCGCCGATGTCCGTATTCAGATCCGTGGAAATCTCCCGGTTGAACTTGAACACATGGGCATTTTCGATGCTTTTTTCAGTATAGATCTTGTTGCCATTGGCATCTGTGGTATAGGAGGCGTTCTGCGGCCAGAAGGGGGTATAGAAGCCTGTCTCCTCGTCCGCGAAAACCCCTATCTCAAAGCATCTGGGCCCCTTCACGAAGTCCACGCCCTCTATCTGCACCCACACATCGCCGTTGACGGACTCGCCGTAGTTGATGTTCGCCATCTCGGACAGCTCATCCAGCAGCTGGTCCCTGGTGTCCCTCAGGTCGTTGGCCTGCTCTATGCCGCCGGACTCTATCTTCCGGATGGCCTCGTTGAGGTCCAGTATCTTCTTCCCGTAGGAATTGATTTTGTCCACCTGCTCCTTGACCTGCATGTTCAGGTTGTCCTGATAGGCGGACAGGCCCTTGTAGACGGCCTGGGCGCGCTGTATCAGCTCCGCGCCCCTCTGGACCAGGAGGCCCTGGGTCACGGAACTTGCGGGATCCTTGGCCAGCTCCTGCACGGCCGTCCAGAAGTCCTCGATGGAGGTCTGGAACGCCTCGCCGTGCATCTCGCCCAGCTGTCCCTCCACCTCTTCCATGACTTCGGTGGACACTTCGTAGAACATACTGCGGCCGGATTCCCTGCGGTATATTTTGTCAAGGAAATAATCCCTTATATGTTTTACTCTGGAATAAGTGACGCCAAGTCCCACCTGTTTGTTGTTGACGGACCTGACGTCTACTGAGAGCTGCAGATAACTTCTGGTAGACTGCTGCACCTGCTGTCTGACATAGCCGGTGGTCTCCGTGTTAGTAAGATTATGCGCTGTGGTGTTCAGCGCATTCTGACTTGTCTGTAATCCTGATGAACCTACGTATAAACTACCCATTAGTGGCATGATAATCACCTCTTCGTTTCTGCAAGAATGCTATTGTTTGGCATCAAAGCCTCCGCTGTCCACACCCATCTGCGCCCCTGAGTTGTAGGCGCTTCTGGTATAATTGGCTGTCTCCGGCGCGGCCTTGTAGGCCTGCAGCATGTTCATCTCGAAGTTCACCAATTCCAGTGCTTCCTCCAGCAGTTCCTTGTTCTGCTCGTTCGTCCGCTGCACTTCCCGGACGACACTGCTCAACCTGTCATGGACTGCCGCCAGCTCGGCCTGCTCCGCGGGCCTGGCCGACAGCATCTGAATCAGGTTGGTAAGCTTCATTGTCTCAACATCCTTGTTCAAAACATTGGCGATATCCGCAGCGACCTCAATCCGTCTCTTCTCCAGACGGTTGAGCCTGCTCACCACCTCCTGTTCATCATCCGTGATTCTCTGTAAATCTTCTAAATTCGCGCTCGCGATGATGCGCATCTTCTTCTGGGACAGGGCCAGAAGCCCCTCATATTCCTCACTCTCCTGACTGAGCACATCAATCAGGTTCTCCATTAAACTCGCCACGGGGCTTCCTACCTCATTTCCTCATATGCGGCATCCATCTCGGCCCTCTTCTGTAAGAGTTTATCGGCAAAGGACGCATTGTCCACTTTGTACGTACCGTTCTGTATCTGGGCCTTGATAGAGGCCGTCAGCTCTTCCCGGATAGCAGGAGCTCCCGCAACCGCCGCCTGCGCTGCACGGATATCCTTCCCAAGGGTGCTGAACTGCAGTTGATCCGCCCGGGACGCACTGCTGGTCTGGCGCGTCTTGGTCACCTTCTTGGCCTGGTACAGCTGCTGGACTTGATTGTATGCTTCAACACGCATGTCGGATTCCTCCCTTCCTTCCGCATCCGTCATGCCCTTTTCCCGAAGGAATCATTCCCGCATGACTGATTGCTTATTAAGAATATCGGCAGAGGCGGCAAATACTTTAGCTTTTCCGCAGCTCTTTTTTTCGGTGCAGTATCCGGCCACTTCGCATTTGGGCACGAAGTAATGCTCCACCAGATAGTTCCACTCTTCTGAGTATGCCCGGAGGGCACGACTTATATCCTCCATGAGGCGGCGATATTCCCAGTAGGCCCTGGTGCAGAGGCGCTGGTGGGACATTTCAATCAAATTGCGGACGTTTCGCTTGTCCACAATCCGGGTGGTCATGCCCAGGGGCAGGAGCATGGCGGCGTCCTCCCTGGGGATGCCGCATTCGCTCTCCAGGCGGCTGCAGGCCTGGGCGATGGTATCCATGGTCTGGCGATATATTTTCTCCGCTTCTTCGTTTTTCGCCACCAGGGGAGGCGTGGTGTAGGAGAAGTCCTTATAGTTGATGTAGCGGGTGCTGGCCTGGAGCCTGGTGGGCGCGCCGCCGATGTGGGTGTACCATTCCCGTATGACCCGGGCGGAGTAGCCGTCTATGATCATCTCTACATTGACGTACTCCAGGACCCGGTGATGGCCGGAGCGGATGCAGTCCAGGCCCCGTTTGTAGTTTTTCTCTTCGTTATTAATGTCTCCTCCCCAGCAGACGCCGGCGCGTTGGCCCATGAGGGTGATGGGGTCCTTGGGGGTTTCTTTCAGGATTGTAATCATGTTCTGTTCTTCTCCTTTGCGGGGGACAGTCCCCCTTCTCTTTGTGCTGGCAGCGCTTCGGGGCACGGTTTTCCGGATGCAGGATCCGTCTACCCGGCAGCGCCCTGCCTGTGCACATACATCCTCGACATATCCGGCTCCCCGTCCCCCCGCACCAGGCATTGGAACTCCCAGCCGTACCTTTCATAGAAGGAGTCATGGTCCGTGAGCAGGTACAGGGTATCGATGCCCTGAGCCGCCATGTCGGCGCAGACGGCCTCCAGCAGCATTCCGGCGATGCCCTTGCAGCGGAACGCCTCCTCCACGTAGACCGCGCACACATTGGGGGACAGGTCCTTGCGGTTATGATAATCGTTCTCAATTACGCCCAGGCCCCCTGCGATGTCCTCGCCGTTCATGGCCAGATACCACTGGGGCACAGGGCTTTCCTGAAGATGCTCAATCCCCGTTTTCAGGCATTGGCCGATGCTCTCCTGATAGGCCTCCAGGGGGATGCCCCATTTCTCATGGAACCACCGGGCTGCGGTATCCGCCATATCCGGATGCTCCCTTACCTTCCTTATTATAATGTTGTCCATCCTGCACTTCCTCATTTCCGTTCTCTGTTGTCGGTTTCCTGCTTCCGCCCGTGCGCTCCGGCTCCCTTTCCAGGCAGGCCGGAGTTTTCGAGAACCGCCGATGGCGGATTCAGGCGGGCCCGGAACCATCGGTTGGGCAGGGCTGCACTATAGTGCGTAGCGCGGCTTACCCTCCATGGATCCTGCCGCCCCGGACCGTATCCCCATTATACAGGAGAAACCCGGATTCTTCAACACCGGATTCTTTTATCAGAGGCTTCCATCCGCCTCCCGGTATTCTCTGGGCGTACAGTGCATGTACCTGCGGAACATTCGGTTGAAATAGCTGATGTTGCCGTAGCCGCAGTCCATGGCCACGGCCGTGACCGGGGCAGAGCTCTCCCGCAGCAGGTCGCAGGCCACGCTCACCCGGTACTGGTTCAGGTACTCCGTGGCCGTCATGTTGACCCGGGACTTGAACAGGCGGCAGAACTGCCCTTCGCTCATGTGGAAGCGGCCGGCCAGCTCCGGCAGGGTGATCGCGCGGCTGTAGTTTTCCTGCATGAACTGGAGGATCTCCTTTATGACCAGCGTCTTCGCATCCCTGTCCCCGGGACCGGGGGACAGGGCCGTGGCGGGATATTGGCAGAGGAAATGCCAGGCCTGCAGGAGGGCCGCTTTGATCAGCAGCTCCCGTCCCGGGATGCCCGCCAGGCACAGGCGGCGCAGCTCCTCCAGCGCAGGGTGCAGCGCCTCCCAGGCCTCCTCCCCGGCCCGGAAGTGGTCGCGGAACACCAGCCTGCCCGAGGACTGGCTCAAGATGTATTTCTGCTGGATGTCGTCATTGCCGCTGCTGCATATCAGCTCCCGGCCGAACACCACGGCATAGAAGCTTAGAGGGACGCCGGGCTCCGCGGACAGGGAGTGGAGGTTTCCGGAATCCACGAACAGGATGTCACCCCGGGCGATCGGGAATCGGTGGTTGTGCACATGGGCGATGCCCCGGCCTTCCTCCACGGCCAGCAGCTCGTACTCCTCGTGCCAGTGGGTGTAGAGGCGCTCCTGGCAAGACGGATTCGTCGTATATTCATGCAGCATCAGGTGGAAGCGCAGGTTGCCGTGATCAGTGGCCTCGCGGAACAAATCCGGGTTGCGGCTGTTCATGGGATATCCCTCCTTTGTCAAAATAGTGTTAGAAACCGCCATAAAAGGTCAAGTATTCCTCTCCCCAGATTAGTATAATACAAGTATGGATGAATTGCCAGCCCTGTATGCGGGCTCCAGGCTGCAGACGCACCAGCCGGAGCGGCGGCGCAGGCGGGGCGATCCCTTGTGGGCTTACAGTCACTGACCATAAATATATTGTAGCAGAAAGGAAGAAAAACCATGCAATTCAAAGAAGAAAACGGCGCTCTGATCGCCAGGCAGAACGGAGAGACGCTGCGCATCGAGGCCTGGGGGAAGGATTCCCTGCGGGTGCGGGCCACCAGGCTCCCCTCTTTCACGGAGCAGGACTGGGCGCTGACGGAAGACCCCGGGGGCTGCCTGGCAGCGGTGGAGATCGGCGAGGCAGACCACTGGGTGGGGGACGGCACCATGGACAAGCGCCAGATTGCCTCCGTCACCAACGGGCGCATCCGGGCCGTGGTGAATTTCCGCGGCGTGATGGTGTTCTACAGGGACGGGAAGCCTTTCCTGCAGGAGTATTTCCGGGAGTACGACGGGACGCTGAGCCGGGAGAGCCGCTGCCTGAAGATCGTCAACCGGGAGTGGAAGGGTGTCATCGGCGGCAGCGAGCACCAGCTTAACGTGAAGTTCGAGAGCAATGACGGCGAGAAGCTCTACGGCATGGGCCAGTACCAGCAGCCCTACCTGGACCTGAAGGGCTGCGTGCTGGAGCTGGCCCAGCGCAACTCCCAGATTTCCGTGCCCTTCGCGGTGTCCAGCCTGGGGTACGGCATGCTCTGGAACAATCCGGCGGTGGGACAGGTGACCTTCGGGAAGAACTACACGGAATGGACTGCCCGCTCCACCAGGCAGATGGACTACTGGCTCACCGTGGCGGACGGGCCCAGGGGAATCCTGGAGAACTATACGGCAGTCACCGGACGGGCCCCCATGTTCCCGGAGGACCGCATGGGTCTGTGGCAGTGCAAGCTGCGCTACCGCACCCAGGAGGAGGTGCTGTCCGTGGCCAGGCAGTATCAGAAGGAGGGCATCCAGATCGACCAGATCGTCATCGATTTCTTCCACTGGACGGTGCAGGGGGACTGGAAGTTCGACACCACTTACTGGCCGGATCCCAAAGCCATGGTGGAGGAGCTCCACGCCATGGGCATCAAGGTGGTGGTGTCCATATGGCCCTCCGTGGACAGGCGCAGCGAGCATTTCTGGGAGATGATGGACAGGGGCCTGCTGATCCGGACAGAGCGCGGGGCGGCCCAGACTTACGATTACCAGGGCGACTGCGTGGAGATCGACGTGTTCAACCCGGAGGCCAGGCAGTATGTGTGGGAGGTCTGCAAGAAGAATTATTACGACCTGGGGATAGACGCTTTCTGGCTGGACAATTCCGAGCCGGATTACGGGGTGTATGATTTCGACCACTACCGGTATATGGAGGGGCCCGCCCTGTCCTGCACCAATATCTATCCGCAGCTCTACAGCCGCGTCTTCTATGACAACATGAAGGCTCTGGGGAACGAGGATATCGTGAACCTTCTGCGCTGCGCCTGGGCCGGGAGCCAGAAGTACGGCAATGTGGTCTGGTCCGGGGACGTGCCCAGCACCTTCGAGGCCCTCTACGACCAGCTCCAGGCGGGGCTGAACATGGGCCTGGCGGGCATCCCCTGGTGGACTACAGATGTAGGCGGCTTCATGACGGACGATGTGAACGACCCGGATTTCCGGCAGCTCCTGATCCGCTGGTATGAGTTCGCGGTGTATTCCGCGGTGCTGCGGATGCACGGGGACAGGGGGCCTTACAATATCCCGCCCCTGGACGACCGGGACTGGGGCGGCGGCTATCTGCACACGGGCCAGCCCAATGAGCTGTGGAGCTACGGGGAGGAGAATTACCGCATCATGCGCAAGTACCTGGACATCCGCAGGGGCATGCACGATTATATCAAGGGGCTCTACAGGGAGGCCTCGGAGAACGGCTCTCCGCTGATCCGGACCATGTTCTATGAGTTCCCGGAGGACGGGAAGTGCTGGGAGCTCCAGGATCAGTACATGTTCGGGGACAGGTATCTGGTGGCCCCGATCCTGCGGCTGAACCAGTTCGAGAGGGACGTGTACCTGCCCGCGGGCATCTGGCGGGATACCAGGGACGGGAAGGAGTACCAGGGCGGCCAGGTCATCCACGCCATGGCACCGATCGATTCCATTCCGGTGTTCGAGAGGGTGATGTAAGGCGGGAAAACGGAGCGTTTTTTGAAGCGAGAATAATCTAAAGTAGCCAGTGAAAAGAAAATCCCCCGGAAATGCCATTTGCCAGCATTTCCGGGGGTATTTTTATATCGTCAGCTCCGCATCTGCGCGCCGTAAGCCTCGCCCAGGAGCTCCAGGATCTTCCCGATGGTCTCTTCCATCATCTCGTCGGTGACATCCTTCTCCTTTGAGGCCAGCTCGATGTTGAAGGCCATGCTCTTCTTGCCCACGCCCAGCTTCTCGCTCTCGAAGATGTCGAAGAGCTCCACATTGGAGACCAGGGCATCCGCATGGCGGATCTTCTCGATGATCTCGCCGCATTCCACTCCCTTGTCCACCACCAGGGAAATGTCCCTGCGGGCCCTGGCGTAGGGAGCTTCCGGCTCATAATGGATCTCTGCCTTGAACTTGGCGCTGAGGGCATCGTAGTTCAGCTCCGCCACGAAAATCTTCGTATCCCCCTTCTTGTCCTTGGCGATGGCCAGGGAGTCCACCACATCATAGCGCAGCTGCCCGAAGGTGCCTATCACCGCACCGTCGCAGATGACCTGCGCCGTCCTGCCCGGATGGAGATAGGGCACATTGCCTTTTTTATAGGTAAATTTCAGGTCGCTGTCAGCCGCCAGCGCCTCCAGCGTCTCCTTCATGGAGAAGAAGTCCTCGTCCGCCCCGCAGGCGCCCAGGCACAGGGTCTTCACCTCCCGGGGCGCCTGGGTCAGGGGCAGGCTTTCAGGCAGGTATACATTGGCCAGCTCGAAGAACCTCAGGCTCTCGTGTCCGTTCTTGATATTGTTCTCAATGGCCCTTACCATGGCGGGGGCCATGAATGTCCGCATGATGCTCAGGTTTTCCGTAATCGGGTTCAGGATCTCCACCGCCTGCCTCTCCTCCTCCGGAATCAGGAACTGGTCGAATTCTGTCCTGGCGGTCATGGCGATGGTCTGGATCTCGAAATAGCCCTGGGTGCAAAGGAACGTTTTTACGGCCAGTTCTTTCCGTTGTGCCGCATTCAGGCCGCCGTTGGTGACCAGAGCCTCCCCCAGGAAGGTGGGGACTACCTTGTCGTAGCCATATTCCCTGATCACTTCCTCCGCGATGTCCTGATCCGTCTCAATGTCCTCCCGGTAGCGGGGCACGGACAGGGTCAAAACGCCGCCTTCGCACTCCACGCCGAAGTTCAGGGCACGCAGGATGCGCACCATCTCCTCCTCAGGCACCTCTATGCCCAGCACATAGTTCACCCTGGCAGTCTCTACCTTGATGATCCGCCTCTCGGTGGACGCCCCGGCGCTGACGTCGAAGTGGGAGGAGCTGACCTTCGCCACCCCCAGTGTCTGGACCAGGTTCAGGGCACGGGCCATGCCGCATTCCACGGAATACTCATCGATGCCTTTCTCGTACCGGGCCGCGGCGTCGGAGTGGAGCCCCAGCCCCCTGGCGGTCTTGCGGACGCTGTCCTTGCGGAACTTGGCGGACTCGAAGAGCACCTCCTTTGTGTGCTCCGTAATCTCGCTGTTCTGGCCCCCCATGACGCCGGCCAGGCCTACGGGCTTCTCCTTATCGCAGATCAGCAGATTGCTCGTATCCAGCACGCGCTTCTTCCCGTCCAGGGTCACCAGCTCCTCCCCCTGGGCCGCCCGGCGGACTACGATGGAAGAGCCCTCCAGGGTGTCCAGGTCAAAGGCATGCATGGGCTGTCCGATCTCCACCAGCACATAGTTGGTGATGTCCACCATGGCGCTGATGGCATTGTGGCCCACAGCGATGAGCCTGCGCTTCATCCACAGGGGCGACTCCTTGTACTGCACGTCATACACATAATGGCCCAGATACCTGGGGCAGATATCCTGGTCGATCACCGTGACGCTGATGTCCCCGTTCACGGTGCCGTCACAGGCGTAGCTCATGTCGGGCTCCTTCACTTCCTTCCCCAGGATAGCCGCCACCTCCCTGGCGATGCCCAGCACGGACTGGCAGTCCGGCCGATTGGCCGTTATCGAAATATCGAATACATAATCCTCCAGGCCCAGGTAGGTCCTGATATCCTCTCCCACAGGCGCGTCCTGGTCCAGGATCATGATGCCGTTCACGTCCGCCCCCGGATACCATTCCTTGTCCAGGCACAGCTCCTCCCCGGAGCAGAGCATGCCGTAGGACATCATGTCCTTCATCTTCCTGGGGGCGATCTCCAGGCCGTTCGGCAGCTTGGCCCCCACCAGGCAGGCGGGGACCTTTGCCCCCTGGAACACATTGTCCGCGCCGGTGAGGATCAGGTGGTCATGGCCCTGCACGCCGCAGTCGATATGGCAGATATAAAGATGCGTCCCTTCGTATTTTTCTATGGAGGTGACCTGACCCACGTATATCTTCTCAATATTTTCTCCCAGGTAGGCGACCTCCTCCACCTCCAGCCCGGCGGAGAACAGCTTCTCCTCCAGCTCCTTCGGGGTCACGTCTATGTCTACATAATCCTTTAACCAGCTCAGTAATACTTTCATATCCAGCCTGTCTCCTCTCTATGCCTTGAATTGCTTCAAAAACTCCACATCGTTCTCGAAGAGCTTGCCCATATGGTTGATGCCGTATTTCAGCATGGCGATGCGCTCGATGCCGATGCCGAAGGCCAGGCCCGAATACTGCTCCGGATCGATGCCGCAGTTTGCCAGCACCTTCTTGTTGACCACGCCGCCGCCCAGCACTTCGATCCAGCCCGTGCCCTTGCAGAGGGGGCAGCCCGCGCCGCCGCACTTGAAGCAGCTCACGTCCACTTCCACGGAAGGCTCCGTGAAGGGGAAGTAGGAGGGGCGCAGCCTGGTCTTCGCCGCGTCGGAGAACAGGTTCTTCACGAATTCGTCCAGCATGCCCTGGAGGTCGCAGAGGGTGATGTGCCTGTCCACCACCAGGCCCTCCATCTGGCTGAACATGGGGGAGTGGGTGGCGTCCGAGTCGGAACGGAACACCTTGCCGGGCACCAGCACCTTAATCGGCGGCTTCTTGCTGTCCATGACCCGGATCTGCCCCGGGGAGGTGTGGGTGCGCAGGAGCAGGTCTTCCGTGAGCCAGAAGGTGTCCTGCATGTCCCGGGAGGGGTGGTCCTTGAGGACATTGAGCCTGGTGAAATTGTGGTCGTCATCCTCGATCTCCGGCCCCTCGAAGACCTCGAAGCCCATGCCGGCGAACACGTTGATGATCTCATGCTTCACGGCGGTGAGGGGGTGGAGGTTCCCCACAGGACGGCGCTTCACCGGGACTGTCACGTCTATGGCTTCCCTCCGGTACTTCTGCTCCAGCTCGAAGGCCTCTATCCGGGCCTTCTTCTCGTCATATTTTTCCTGTACCCAGGTCTTCACCTCGTTGACGAACTGGCCGTAGGCCTTCTTCTCCTCCTTGGCCACTTCCTTGATCCCGGTCATCAGCTTCTGGACGGAACCGGTCTTGCTGAGGTACTTCTTCCACACATCGGAAAGCTGGATCTCGGATGCGGCCGATTCAATGTCGGCCAGGAATTCTTTCTTCAGGTCGTCTGCATTGAACATTTCGCTCATCTCCTTTTCTTCTTAAAAAAATCCCCTCTGCGCATGGCGCAGAAGGGACGAATCATCGCGTTACCACCCTTTTTCACCCGGGAAAGCCCGCCGCTCTCCCAAGTGCTCTCATTCTCACTTTAATGCAGTGAATACATCCTGCTTAGTTTCTCGCAGGAAGCTCCGATGCTGAAATTCGCGGACACGTCCTGCCGGATGCTTCCAGCCAGGGCATCCTTCTCTGGGGGCGGGAAATCGTGTGGGCTACTGACACATCTTCATCGCTGTTGGGGGTAGTATATCATTATTTTGTTTTGAATGCAAGAAAAAAATGTGAAATCCCTATCTCACAGCCCACCCCTCCGGTATCTCCTCCAGCGGCGCAGGTTTCCGATATCTCTCTCCGATCTGCCGGAACCGCTCCACTATGTTATCGTCCAACAGCCCATCCGTATTCGGTGAACCATTTATTATGAATGATGTATTGCAGCTATTGGAACGCTTTATCCAGTCAATCGCCCAGTCCGCAGGCTTCAGGACCTTATCTCCGTCGCCGTCCCGCCAGAACCAGCTCTTCGTCAGGACATGGCAGCTTGCGCCGGGGCCCGCGAACCCGCCCTCGAACCTCTGCCCGGCAGCGCACTCATGGAACACGATGTCGGAATGCCTCAGGCCGTCCAGGCTGCCGATGTTCAGCACCAGGCATTCCGGCTGAAGCCCCTTCACCCAGCCGTCGAACTCCTCAAAGGACAGATCCTCATAGCTGGGGCCTCCCCAGGGGGACTGCCATCCGTCAACGATGAGAAAAGGGATTTCGCCGTAACCGGTGAGCAGCTCCGTCACCTGCCCCTTGATATATTCTTTGTTCTCCGGAGAGCAGCCTCTGCGGTTGATGCCCTGGGTCAGGTCCAGGATGGAGAAGTACAGTCCCGCTTTCATCCCCTGTACCCGGAAGGCCTCTAAATATTCCCTGACCACATCCGTCTTCACCGGGGAGTTGCGGACACAGTGCTCCGTATATTTGGTGGGCCACAGGCAGAACCCCTCATGGTGCTTGGCCGTCAGGGCCGCGAATTCCACCCCTGCCGCCTTTCCGGCTTCCGCCCACTGGGCGCAGTCCAGCCGGACGGGATTCCAGCTCTGGGGGTCAAAGGGAAAGCGCCTGGGCACTCCCTGGTTCTCGTGGTCGAATTCCCAGTCCACCACATCCGGATTGGAGTGGAACTGGAAGGTGGCGCTGTTGAAATGGATGAACATTCCGAAGCGCAGGTTGACGAAATCCTTTTGAAGTTCGATTAAATTTTTTCCCATACCACATGTCTCCTTGTCGATTCTACGGCGGAAGCCTTCCTGTGCCCTGCCTCCGTTGCCGGAAGCGGGGCCGCATTCCTTATTTGCCGCCGTACTGGCGGTCATACGCCGCCTGATAGGCCTCTGTCATCTGTGACATGCTGTAGACGCTCTCCATGTTCTTCACATGGTTCTCCCAGTCGCTCTCCAGGTTCCAGGCGCCTGTGACGAAATTGAAGAACATCTCGGAGAAATAATTGTTCCACTCCGTGCGCAGAGGGGACACCGTAAAGTTCTCGTCCTCCGTGAGCTTCAGGGCAGGCAGAGCGTAATCGTCCATGTCATATTGATCGTACATCTCTTTGGTGGTTTTGTAAAGCAGGAATTCCATGCCGTCCGCGGAGTAGAGGTCTACGTTCGGATCCACCGTCTGTCCCGCGCGCCACTCCGCGCTGAAATTGTAGACACCCATCTGGGTCCAGCAGTCGTTCCGGGTGCTCCCCACATCGCCGCCGTAAGCGATGAGCGCCGTCCAGAGGGCAGGCTGCCCCTCAGAGCCCACCTCGCCGTCCTCGGCGTAGCGCCAGGCCTTCCCCTCCACGCCGTTGAAGATGGTGTTGCATGCCTCTCCGGTATAGAGCGCATTGGCCCACTGCATGGCAAGGGCGGGATCCGCACAGTCCTTCGTGATGACAAAGTTGCCCGTGCCGGGGGTATAAGGCGCGCTGTAAGCGTACTGGACGCCTTCAGGCCCCTTCAGCGGCGCCAGTGGACGGTAAAGCTGATAGCGGTCTCCTCCTATCTCGGTGGTGAACTGCCCGCCGTAGCCCGCGGTGGTGGCCCCCACCAGGGGTGCGTCCGGATTGTCCACCAGCTTCTTGAGCTGGTCGTTGGTCTGGGTCAGGGTGCCCGCGTCCATCAGGCCCTCGGCATATAAATCGTTCAGATAGGCCAGGGCGTCCCGGAAGCGCTCGTCCGCGGACAGGTTCACCACCTTGCCTCCGTCCAGGCCGAATCCCTGGCTGTAGGCGCTCATGGGAAGGAACGCGCCCAGCAGGAAGTAGGCGGACTGCGTATACCAGCCGTTGGTATCTCCGCTCAGGGGAACCTCGTCCTTTATGCCGTTGCCATTGGGATCATTGTCCCTGAAAGCGATCAACATCTCCTTGAACTCCTCAGTGGTGGTGGGATATTCCAGATTCAGCTCCTGCATCCACTGGTCATTGACCCACATCTTCAGGGCACGGCTGCAGTGGAAACAGGGATTGATCTCCGGCAGACTGTATATCTGTCCGTCCACCTCCCGCAGCAGATCCATGCCTCCCTGGGCCTCAAAGGGCTCCATGGCCTCAATCAGGTTCGGCGCATACTGGTCGATCAGGTCGTCCAGAGGAATCAGATACTGGTCTTCCACGCCGTATTGGGTCATCTGCGCGGCCGTGATGCCGCAGTTTAAGAACACATCGGGCAGTTCGCCTCCGGCCAGCATCATGGCAATCTTCTCGTTGATGTTCTCCAGGGGCAGCTGCTCATAGTTCACATGGATGCCGGTGACCTCCTCCAGCCACAGGGATGCCTCATTGGTGTTCATATCCTCCACCACGGAAGGCTTTCCCACCACCACATTCAGGACCTTCTCTCCCCCGGCCTGCGTCCCCTCGGCATCGGCTCCCTGGTCCGTTCCGGCATCGGCCTCAGAGGTGCCCTCCTGCGGGGCGTCCTCCTGTCCCGCGCCCCCATCGGAGGACGGCGTCCCGCTGTCCCCGCCGCAGGCGGACAGGGCCACGCACAGTGCCAGCAGCGCCGGCAGCATTCGGATTCGCTTTGATTTCGTCATACTCTTCTCTCCTTTTCGTTTCGCTTTGTTTCCTCTATTGTTTCAGAAGGGTCATCCCTTCATGGAACCCATCATGACACCTTTCACGAAGTGCTTCTGGATAAAAGGATATACCGCCAGCAGCGGTGCGCTGGACACCACGATCAGCGCGTATTTCAGCACATCCGCCAGTCCCTGCTTCAATATCATTTCCGAAATGTTCACCGTCATGTCGGAGGACACGGAATTCATCACTAAGATATCCCTCAGTATGATCTGCAGCGGATACATGTCCTGGTCTTTCAGGAACATCATGGCATAGAAATAGGAATTCCACTGCCCCACCACATTGTAGAGCACCAGCACCGCCAGGATGGAGCCGGACAGCGGCAGCACCATGTAGACAAGCCTGCCCAGGTGGCTGCAGCCGTCTATCTCGGCGGCCTCCAGCATTTCCGCGGGGATAGCCGTCTGTATGTGGGTGCGCATGAGGATGATATGGAACACGTTCAGCGCCACGGGCACCACCACGGACCACCGGGTATAGAGCAGCCCCAGATTCTTCACCACCAGGTAGAAGGGGATGAGCCCTCCGGAAAACAGGGTGGAAAATATCAGCAGCTTCGAGAACAGCCCTCTGCCCATGAGCCTCCTGCAGGAGAGCGGGTATGCGGCGCATATGGTCACTGCCAGGCTTATCAAAGTGCCCCCTGCGGAATACAGTATGGTATTGGCATAGCCGGAAAGTATCAGCTTGTTCTTAAAGACCTGCCGGTATGCCAGAAGGGTGGGGTTCACCGGGAACAGGACCACTCTGCCGCTCACCACATCCGCCGGGGCGCTGAAGGAGGCGCTGACGATGTAGAGCAGCGGGTAGAGCACGAGCAGCCCGGAAAGTCCCAGAAGTATGTATACAATGATATCGAAAAGCTTCACTTTTTTCATATAGGTATCGTGACCTCCTTTACCACAGACTGGTTTCGCTGGCGCGCCTGCATATGAAGTTCACCAGGACGATGAAGAACGTGTTAATGACCGAGTTGAACAGGCCTACCGCCGAGGAATATCCGTAGTCCAGGTTGATGAGGCCCATCTTATAAGTATAAGTAGAGAGCACCTCCGACACTGCCAGGTTGGCGGAATTCTGCATCAGGTACACTTTCTCGAATCCCACGCTCATGATGGAGCCGCAGCTCATGATGAACATGATGGTAAAGGTGGGCAGGATGCTGGGCAGGTCTATATACCAGATCTTCTGCATGCGGTTAGCCCCGTCTATCCGCGCCGCCTCGTACAGTTCCTGATCCACGGCGCTGAGGGCCGATATATAGATGATCGCGTTGAAGCCTGTGCCCTGCCATATCCCCGACCACACATATACCGACCGGAACAGGGACTGGTTCGTCATGAAGTCCACCGGGCCTGTCCCCAGCTTGTTCAGGAACACATTGACCAGCCCGGTACGGGGGTCCAGCAGTTGGAACAGGATGGCCACCATGACCACTGTGGAGATGAAATAGGGCGCATAGGTCACCATCTGGACAGTCTTCTTATAGCGGGTGCCGCGGCACTCGTTGAGCAGCAGCGCCAGCAGGATAGGAAAAGGTATCCCCGCGATCAGCGAGTAGAGGCTCAGCCGGAAGGTATTGGCTATGGTCCTGGTGGCCGAAGGCGTGGAGAAGAACCTTCCAAAGTTAGCCCAGCCTATCCACCTGCTGCCAAAGATGCCCCGGGTGGGACTGAACTTCTGAAAGGAGATCAGCACCCCGTACATGGGCCAATAGCTGAACAGGATAAGGAATACCAGCGGTATCGCCATCATGATATAGAGCTGTCTGTCCTGCCACATTCTATGGACCTTTCTGTTGAAAGGCGTTTGGGCCTTTGTCCCTTTGTCGGGACGGTTCGTGTTTCTGACTTCCGTTCCCATATATCCCTCCTTATATTGTACATTTTTCCGTCTCCGGATTCCTTTGGCCTTAGTATTGCACAAAGTTCGCCCGTTTTTCAAGGTTCATTCCGGCAGATTGACGATTTCCGAAAAATGTCCCTTTCAGGCCCCGGAATCTGTGGACATGCCGCCCATGGTACATATTTTTCACATGGTACAAATTCCGCGTTGGCCTTGCAATTTCCGAATGATATTTGATACACTATGGACAGTACATATATTTCATTGCAGGTACATCGTGGGAGAAATCAGGGGAAATGGGGGGAGGATCGTCATGAACCGTAGAGAGCGTTCCAAAAACAGTATATTCAAAATCATGTTCGCATCCTACTGCGCCATGCTCATATTGCCCCTGCTGGCATTGCTTTTGACCTACGGCTCTTCCTCCGCCATCATCAAGGAGGAAATCCAGACCTACAACCAGTATCTGCTGGATGAATGCATGCGCTCGTCCGAGGAGGTCTTCGACCTGACCGACCATACCATGAACTCCATGGCCTTCAGCCATACCACCCAGGAATTCCTGGTGCCGTATACCTATAAGGGCTCCAGCCTGCTCACCCGGGCGAAAGCTGCCTATCAGAGCCTGTCCGTCTATGAGGAGGTCTATTCCTCCTCCGGGATTCTGGATATGCTGATCTATGCCGGAAACAGCGATTGCCTGGTCTCCCGCAAGGCGCCCTATTCCCGCCTGGAGCATTATGACGGAGTGCTCCTTTTCCCGGACAGGGATATGAAATTCTCCGATTTCCTGGCGCA
The DNA here is from genome assembly GCF_910585425.1 of uncultured Acetatifactor sp. Taxonomy (GTDB): domain Bacteria; phylum Bacillota; class Clostridia; order Lachnospirales; family Lachnospiraceae; genus Acetatifactor. Next base: position 35,882 of record NZ_CAJUCP010000039.1, read on the forward strand.
GCATATCGGCGCGGAGTACATCTGCCCTGCCACAGAGGTGGAGATATATGACCGCTCCTACAACGCGATCCTGTTCTTCAAGCCCATTCTGGCCGGCTACCGCTCCAACCCTTCCGACAGCGTGGTGGCCGTGGTGGATACCTCCGAGTTCGCCGAGAAGCTCATGAAGATGAACCTGGGCTCCACCGGCACCGCCTGCATCGCCGATGATGACGGCAGGATCCTGCTCCAGGTATGCGGAGGCGATACGCTGCCCGCTGCCTCGCTGCAGGAGCTGGACTTTCCGGAGAAGGATTATCTCCGCTTCGATTCCCAAAGCCCTGCCAGCGGGCGCCGCTGCGTGGCCTATATCCCCAAGGGGGAGATCTATTTCCGCCTCCGCAGCCTGCGGACCGTGATAGCCGTCATACTGGTGGTGGACCTGGTTCTGGGGCTTATCCTGTCCTGGCGCTTTTCCTATAAGAATTCCGAGCCCATCCTGGATCTGTTCCGGCTACTGGACGGACGTTCCGGCGAGGACAAGGACGTTTCAAAGGATTATAATTTCCTGAAAGGGACGATTTCAAAGATGGTCAGCAGCTACGGCGAGCTCAGCGAAAAGCTGGAGCGCCAGACGCTGGTGATCCGGTCGGATTTCCTGCTGCAGCTCCTGCGGGGAACCATATCCCGGAGCCAGACGGAAAGCCTGTCGGAATACCTCTCCTTCAACCTTGCGGGGCAGAGCTATTCCGTGCTGCTGGTCAACAATACAGGCTATGGCGAATGGCTTGACTCCCAGTCCATGCATGAGCTGGAGAGCGCCACTGTCCTGATACTGTCCACTTTTTCGCAGACTGAGGCCTTCCGGGCCTATGGGGCCCAATATAATCAGCAGGTATCGGCATTCCTGCTCATCTTCCAGGAGCGGGACGCTTCAGCGTGCCGCCGGAAGCTGGAGGAGACCATTGCCCGGGTGCACAGACTGTTGGGGGAGAGGCTCCACTTCCCCCTGTCCTATCTATGCGGCGGTTTCTGCGAGGACCTTGACGAGCTTTCGGAGCTTTTTGACCGTGCGGTATCCCTGTTGGACGACGAATCAGTAGTAAAATCAGGGAGCGTCACCTTCTATGATGCCAGCCAGGCCAGGAGGACGCACACCGCCGTATTTCCTATCGAGACAGAGTCGCGGCTGATCAATCTGGTGGCCACGGGCCAGACCAGGCTTATATCAGCGCTGATCTCAGATATTTATAAGGGGAAAAAGGGCGCGCTGCAGGATTCGGAGCTGCAGCTTATGAACCAGCAGATGTATCTCACCATGCTGCGCATCAGCGAAAGCCTCCACGACGACGCGCTGGCCCAGGAGAGCAAATTCCTCCTGGGCCATCACAGCGGGGGCAGGGCAGAAGATATTTCGGAAAAGGTAATAGAGCGCCTTACCGCCGCCTGCCAGCGGGCCAGCAGCGAGAAAGCCGATGAAGAATCCCGGCTCAAGCAGAGCATTCTGGATTATGTAGAAGAGAATCTCTCCGACAGCGGCTTCACCCTGTATGATGTGGCTCTGCATTTCGATTACGCAGAGTCTTATCTGTACCGGGTCTTCCGCGAACAGTTCGGGTGCACCTTTTCGGTGATGCTGGAGACGCTGCGGCTGGAGCGGGCCTGCCAGGCCCTGGAGCGGGGCGATTCCATCGAAGCTACCGCCCAGATCTGCGGGTACAACAGCAGCCATACCTTCCGGCGGGCTTTTAAGAAGCGCAAGGGGATGCTGCCTTCGGATTATCGGGATAGCTTCGACAGAAAAGACCCATTCTGAGAGGACGGCAGACTCACCCGATCCCCCTCACCACCCGGCAGGGATTCCCCACCGCCAGCACCCCGGCGGGGATGTCGCGGGTCACCACGCTGCCGGCCCCGATTACGCTGTTATCGCCGATGCTCACCCCCGGCAGAACACAGACATGGCCGCCGAACCAGACATTGTTCCCCACCCGGATCGGCTCCGCCACCTCATACCCTTCCGCCCGCGCCTTCGGGTCAAGGGGATGGATGGCGGTGTAGAAGCCGCACTGTGGCCCTATCAGCACATCATCCCCGAATACGATTTTCCCCGGATCCACGAAGACGCAGCCGCTGTTCACGAACAGCCTGTCCCCCGCTTCGATATTGGAGCCGAATCCGCAGAAGATGTCCGGCTCCACATAGGGCTCCGCCCCCAGCTTCCCGAAAAGCTTCCGCAGAATCCGCTCCCGCTCCTGAAAGTCGGAGGGCAGAGCGTGGTTGTACGCATGGCACAGATCCATACAGGCCACATGGGCCGCATCCCGCTGCGGCGTCCTGATATTGTAGAGCAATCCTGCCCTGCACTTCGCCTCCTCCGCCTCATACTCGAACTTCATTCCCCGCCCTCCCGCTGCTTCGCTCTTTCCGCCAGACAGCGGCAGCTTATCACTTTTTCTATCAAGACATTTCTGTAGTAAAAATAATGATTGCTGGCCTCATAGCCGATGGTGGCATTGCGGGCCTGGACAGCTGCCACGCGCATGCTGATCTCCTCCTCTTCCCGGAGGATTTCGGCCATGGTTTCGTCACAGGCCACAGCTCTTCCTTCCCGCATGGCCACGAACAGGCTCTGCAGATACATAGACCGGAAATGGCAGTCGCATACTTCCGCACAGTCCCACAGCTCCCCAAGGAGCGCATCTCGCGCCTCCCGGCACATGGGAGCCAGTAGCGTCAGCCCCTCATGCCACCGGTCCGACATTTTCTTTAGCTGCGCCAGATAGGTCTCCAACGGGAAGATGCTCCTCCAGCCATCGAGGTCGTCATAGGGGAATCCCGTCATGGTGGCCCTAAAGCCCGAGGGCTCCTCATAGAGCAGGTTGGCTGGGGCGTGCTCCTGGGGGCCCTGGTAGGCTGTCCCCAGATGAAACGGATACTGGGCGAAGGCTTCGCTGAACCCACGGAAAGCTTCGGCAAGCATATCCACATCCGCTCCCGGGAACATTTTCCCATAGACTTCCTTCAGCTCAGGGATCCTGTCGCTCTCCTCATAAAAGGCAGACAAGAGCTTCAGGGAAGCGGACGGGCATCCCCCCAGGCTCCAGGACAGCATCAGGCCGTCTGGTCGGCTCTCCCCGGCTTCCGTGAGCCTGCGGATATGGCGGTATATCTGTTCGAATGCGGGCACATAGGGCACTGCCGCCATCTCCCAGGTATTGTTGGCCTGTATCTTGGCATAGGCTTTGTGGCCGCTCTCATGGGCCCGCCGCCAATTCCCCAGGGCATACTCCCCCGGCCCCTCCACGGATATGGAGTAGTCCAGCACGCTGGTCCGGGTCTCTCCGATGGTCTTCGCGACAGCCTGCTCGCTTACGTTCATTACCGAAATCTCCTCCGGCAGCATCCCAATCACTTCCCGGGCGCATTCCCCATGCCATCCCCATGTCCAGGCGATGACCCGGACAGTGCGGGATACGCTGGAAATCCCCTCCCACACCAGGCGGTTCACCAAAGCAAAGCTCTCCTCATGGGTCATGTCCCTGCAGCGGGGACAGGCCGTCCTTTCCCCATAAGCCACATGGCTGTAGCAATTGGTCAGGTTCTCCGATGCAGTGATGGTAAAGATACCGCCCAGCAGCGGAATGTTCCCGGCCAGCATGGCCGCACTGTCCCGAAGATATGCCTGTACCTCAGGCCTGCTCACGCACAGGGTGCCCAAGGTGCCCGCGGCATTGGCCATCCCCAGAAGCTCCGGCCGCTTTTCGAAGAAGGCCATGGGCATGGCTCTGGGCTCATTGAAATACAGGAACAGGCGCAGCCCCCATCTATCCAGCTTCTCCGTCAGATACCGCAGCCCCTCCTGCCTGATCTCCCAGCCCCGGGACAGGGTTTCGTCAAAGGGATAGGGAACCAGGTTGTACAGCACGATATGGATCCACACCCCTGTGATCCCCAGCGCCGCATAGGCCTCCAGCAGGGCATCCGGAAAAGAGCTGTCCAGCAGCGCCCTGTCCGCCAGCACATCCCCGAACAGCGCACAGTAGGAATAGACGAAACGCTCCTCATAGCGGGGATCCTTCAGGACCATGGGCTCTCTGCCATACATCCCGAAATGCCTTTCAAATTCAAAAGGCTTTTCCGTCACAGGCGGTATTCTTTCTGACACTTCTGTCACAATTTTCCGAATCCTGTCGGTCTCCTCCTTCTCCTGCTCTGTCAGGGGGCGATACCGGCAGTCGGGAACCGCCGGCTTGAAGCCCCCCAGCTTCACCTCCAGGAAATCATCCTCCTGCAGGACGAACGCCAGCCTTTCCATGGGCCAGTCCAGCAGGACGCACAGATCCTCATAGGAAAGGAGATGCCAGTTGTAACGGATAATCGTGATATAGCCCTTGGCCAGCCAGTCCCCGCATACCTCCGGCTGCCTGGGAAGCCCCATGGCAGCCGCGCTGTCCTCCAGGGCAGCCTGGTCCGTCCCCAGCACCCTGGCAATCCGCTCCCCCGGCACCAGCCCCCAGTTGCGGAAAATCACGCACTGGTAGGCCGCCGGGAAATGGGGCAGGGGCAATAACTTGTCTTCCTGAATCGGTGGAACCTGAATCATCCTCGCCTCCAAAGTCTTCCGCCTCCCTCTCAAAGCTATGGTGTATAGAAAATCTCCTCCAGATCGTCATAATAATGCCCTTCCCCGTGGTGCAGGAAGCATGGCTTGGAATAGCGCCACCACTTCTGCATCACCGGGCTTTCCTCCATCCTCTTCATGTCCGCGCCGTAATCGTCGCCTGTATACTCATAATAAGTATATAGCTGCGTCCCACGCAGGGATATGGAATAATTATGGATATGGCAGGCCCTGATCAGCTCCAGGAGCTCTGCCCAGGGCTCCCTGTGCAGCCGCACATAGTCCTCCACCTTCTCCGGTTTCAGCTCCGAATGAAATATGAACCGCTCCATAAAGCACGCTCCTCTCACACCGCGCAGTAGCCCGTCACATAATACCCCAGGTCATGCCGCCGGTCAAGCCGCCCGAAGCTTGCGCAGACAGGGATGTCGCTCTCCAGCTCCAGAGAATACTGCCCAAAGGGAATCCGGCAGCCTTCCTCTCCAAAGGGCAGGTCCGTGCGGTGGCAGACCACTCTCCGGGCGGGAACCGTAATATGCAGCCCCTCCACCGGCTCCCTGTCCTCAAAATAAAGGTTCACCCGTATATGGGCATCCCTGTCATGACGATTCGTGATCATCAGGGCCTCATGCCCCGGCAGTTCCGGGTCCTCTCCATTGCCCGGCAGATCCCCGTCAACGAACATATAATGCTTATATCCTATCTCGCTCATATCCGCTCCTATTCATCGATGTATATGTATGTCATATCATTTGCGCTCTGCGGTCTTATCCGACTTCCGGCCCGCGCCTACAGATCCTTCATGAAATAATCGAACAGCTTCGGTGACAGCGGACGGCTTCCATCCTCTGTGATGACGAAGCAGGTCTCGATGCGCCCTCCGTGGAGCTGGGGGTGTCCAAAGAAGCTTACGTCCACGTTCACAATCATGCCGGGCGCCAGTTCAAAATCCCCGTTGGGCCCGAAGAAAGGCGCTTCCGCCTCCATGAGCCCCATGGAATGGGCGAAGGGGCACACGATGTATTCCATCAGCCCATGCTTCTCATAATACCTGCGCCCCGGCTCGTCTATCTGTCTGCCGCACATGCCGGGTTTCAGCATGCCGTAGGTCAGGCGGAAGGTCTCCCGCATATAGTTCAGCAGATCCTTCTGCTGCTGTGTATAGGCTCCGTTCACCGGAACCGTATCCCCGAAGGTGCCCGCATAGCCGTTGATGCGGGGGGCGATGCCTATCATCACCAGCTCTCCGTCCTCCATCCTCTTGTTCGTGGCCGTAGGCACCACCGCCTTGGCCCGGGGGCCGGAGCCCACGATCGTGGCATAGGCGAAGCTGTGGGCGCCGCCCGTCCGGCATACCGCCTCCCCGGCTGCCGCCACCTCATATTCGAAGGCCCCCGGCCGGATGGCGTCTGCCATTTTGTCATATGCCAAATCACAGAGTTCCACGCAGCGGGCTGCCTGCTCCACCTCCCAATCCGACTTGTAGGCGCGCATGAGCTCATATTCCTCCGTGATGTCCACCAGTTCCACGCCCGGGAACCCTGCTGCCACATCCAGATAGACCTGGTGAGGAATCGTGGTGGTTCCCACGATGCCGATGCGGTTCAGCACAGTGCCCTCCGCTTTCAGCTCCTCATTCAGCTGCCTGAAATCGATGATCGTGGCATTGGGGTATTCCTCGTCCGGCACCATGAACACCGGAAAGCACCGCACCTTGGTGATGGCCGCGTCCATCTGGGCAAAGGGCTCGGACTCGGGCCCGCCCAGCAGTATGGGCTCCCCGTGGCCCGGCACCAGCACGGCGCCCTTCTCGAATTGTCCGCACCAGCCGGTGAGATACCAGCCGTTGGCCACGTTCAGCTCGTCAAAGTAGATGAAAGCCGCATCCAGATTCTGCTCCGCAAGAATCCTCCTGACTCCGGTCAGACGTTTTTCCGTTTCATTTCTATTGTAATAAGCCATATTCTTTTCCTCTCTTTTCTGTAAGGTCTTGTCCGCACTCTCCTACTCCTGCTTCAGCAGGGAATCGTAATAGTCATAGTTCTCCACCGGAATGTCCTTGTCGATGGAATGGGTCCCGATGATGACGCCGCCGTCCTGGGCCGCTTCCAGGACTTCCGCCGCCTGACGTGCAATCTCTTCCCGGGAACCAGTGGCCAGGGTGTTGATATTGCACATCCCGCCTATCAGCACCAGCTTCTTCCCATAGCGCTTTTTCAGGTCGGGCAGCCACATGCCCGCCGATGGCGCAGGGCTCTGGTAGCCGTTGAAGCCCGTCTCCACCAGCAGATCCATCAGGGGGGCGCAGTGGCCGTCGCAGTGGAGCACGATGTTCCTGATGCCATGCTCCCGCCAGTACCGGAAGATTTCCTGGTATACGGGCATGAAGATCCGTTCGTAGCTGGCGGCGGAGAACATGGGCCCCCTCTGGGCGGCGAACTCGTCATAGACCCAGATTGCCGTATCCTTTGTATCCGTGGCCTCCGCCACCCGCAGCCCCTGAATCTTGATGAACTCGCCCAGCCGCCGGGCCAGGGCTATGCAGAACTGGGGATCCTCCGCCATATCGCACAGATACTGCAGCTGCCCCCGCATCCGGAAGCTCCCCATGTACAGCCCCAGGACACCGGACACATTGGCGAACCGACTGGCGTTCTTCTCCGCGTGGCGGGCCAGGCCCAGATAGCGCTTCTCATCCGCCGGATCGTCGAACACCAGGCTGTCCAGGGTCCCCTTTTCCTCCAGCACCGAGGAAATCTCCACCTCGAAGTACGCGTTCTCCTTCTGCTCCACCACCCGCCCCCAGCCGTCCCGCACCAGCTGGCGGCCGTTCTGGTCTTCCAGCAGCCGGGCGCTGCTGAGCAGGGGGCCGTCCTGATCCGCCAGGACCGTGCCGATATCGATATCCGGATAATAATCATACAGGTTCGCGCCCGGAAGCTGCTTTTTCCTGCGCCATTCCTCCGAAAACTCAGGCAGGAAAATGTCATAGCGGGGAATCCTGTCCGTCCCCTCAAAGGCAAAGGTGCGCACCACCCTTTCTCTTGCATTCATATCCATACCTCCTCGCGTGCTGCGGCACGCGCAAATCCGTCCGTTTCTCTTTCTGCCCGTCTGAGCGGGCCATTCCCACATTGTCCTCAGTCCTCCGCGGGCGCCTCCAGGAAATCATCCTCCAGCGGGAACATCGGACGCCGTATCCGTTTCAGGTGCATGTCCTCCAGCCGTTCGCAGGAAGCCCCGGGCGTAAGCGCCAGGATTGCCAGGTCGGCTTCCTCCTCCAGCTCCGGGAACAGGTATCCCAGCTTCACCGCCACGATGTGGAAGCGGCGGAAGTCCAAGCCGATGGAGGCGAAGATGTCCGGCCTGCACATGGATGCACGGTTTTTCGTTATCACTACCGTCATGTCCCCGCAGTCCAGGGTGGCGCTGGGGCCCGCGTTGTTGTTCTGGTAGGAAAGGATGTCGCCCCGGTGGATCAGCCGCCCTGTAATCACGGCGGATTCGCTCTCGGCCGAAAGGCTTCCGCCCACCCTGAGGGTCATCTCATCGCCCAGCCTGGCGGCATAGCAGGCATCACAGGCCCCGGCGTCCGCGATGCCCGCCACCAGCACGCCCTTCGCCCCTTCCTCCTGCAGGCGCTTTAACAGACAGGCATTGTCCCCGGGGGCTCCCGCCGTGGTATTGTCCCCGGAATCGGAGAGGAACACCAGGGGCTCCTTCGCCTCCATGGCCAGCCGCACCGCCTCCCTGGGCTGCGCCGCCTGCACCAGGAACCGGAATTCATGCCTTACTTCATAGAATCTCCTGGCCAGGCGCCTGGCGCAGTCCAGGGCCAGACGTTCGTCCCATTCATGGGTGGCCACGAAGTTCGGGCCGATATAGGGCTCGTCTATCCAGGGCTGTCCGTTGAATACCTGCACGCTCAGCATCCCCGGCAGCCGTTCCATCTCCTCCGCCATCTCCATGATGCCCTTCAAGGGCTCCAGGTCTGTCTGTACCGCATCCCCGCAGACGATCACGTCCGCCCTGGCTAACTGGGGCCTGGGCAGAAGCCTCCCGCGGATACACCGCAACAGCAGTTCCACCCCCCGTCTCTGAGCCTCCTCCCTGTCCCGGTGGGGCGCGGTACGGTATCCCGTGATGACATTGCACAGCTTCGGTATGGCATCGCTGTTGTCCGCGTGGAAGTCCAGGGTCAGGGAAATCGGCACCGATGCCCCCACTTTTTCCCGGATCCTGCGCAGCAGATATTCCTCGGCGGACCCGATTCCCTCCACGCACATGGCGCCATGGAGGTAGAGCCAGATTCCGTCCAGCCCTTCCCGGGGCAGTCCCTCCACCAGCCTGCCGGCCAGCAGCAGGAAGTCCTCCCGGACCACCGCTCCCCCTGGCAGCGCATGGGCATACAGGGTGGGCACAATCTCGCACCCCTGCTCCCGCAGCAGGTCTGCCACCGCCACCTTTTCATACATGGCCTGTCCCTGGGCGTAATCGAAGTCCTCCAGCCGCGTCAGGACAGGCGTCAGGCTGTTGCCTTCGCACAGCATCGCCCCTATTGCTATTTTCATGGTTTTCCCGGAAGCCATATCTTTTCCTTCACCTCCCTGCTTCTGCCGAATCCCGTCCTCTGTCTGTGAAATCCGGCCCTGCAGCGCGTCTACGCATCCTCGCCCATCAGTGTGATAATGGAGAATTCGGGCAGTTCCTCTGCCTGCACCAGAGTCTCGCCGCCCTCCCTTTCCAGGTTCACCCTGCCCCGGGGAAAGCACTCTGCCCAGGAGACCCTCAGAAGGGAATCCTGAATCCAGATACGCACCGTTCCGACAGAGTTTCCGGTCTCATGGGCCAGGGTATGGAGCAGCGAAATCCAAACCTTTCCGTCCCCCTGCTTCACAGAGGCCTCCACACAGGACGGCGCATCTATCCTGACCATCCGCCTTCCCGATAACAGCTTCTCCAGAAGGCCCGTCCAGAGGCTTTTCGCCATTTCCGTCTCCTCCGCCTCCAGAAGAGGTGCGCTGTAGATGCATCTGCCCTTTCCATACCCATGCTCGGTCAGCACAGGAAGCTCCGTCTCCAGCCAGGGCGGGTCGCTGATGGCCGAGATATAATGCCTTCCGTCTGTATGGTCGGAGACAGGCAGCCAGGCTGCGGCCATAACCCCGGTATCCTGATGGGGGCTTATCTCGGGAGCCGGCCCCGGCGCGCTGAGAGGATATCTCAGATCTGCGGCCGGAAACAGCGCGGACTCCCGGATTCCCTTTACATAGATGGTACGGTTCGGGATGCTCCCCCGCCGGGAGACTCCCATCACGTCCTCCAGAGCAAATGTATGGCGCTTCAAATCCGGCGCTTCCCCGGCATCCGCCAGATCCAGCAGCACGCCGGTCTGGCCGCTGACATAGAGGCTTCCGCCGTTTCGCACATATTCCCGGAAGGCCTCCGCCTCCCTTTCGCTCAGCACCGGCAGCTGGGACAGGATGATAAGGGGATATTTCGCAAGCTGGTCAAGCTTCAGATCCGTGATGATGTCGTACTGGATATGGCTCTGAGCAAGCGTGCGGTTCATGGCTTTCAATCTGGCTGTCAGAGGGATGGGTACAGTCTTCCCCTCTCCCCCTTCCTGTCCGTCATAGTCAATCATGGACTGGTAATTCACGTAGACCGCCGCATCGTTTAGGTATTCCCCCCGCAGGAACGATGGGTGCCTCCAGTAGGGCTCCAGCTCCTGCCTTACCTGCCGGAACATCCTGTAGACCGCCGGGTTCAGGGTGCCTGCCGGGTCGATGGCGTCGATGCACAGGAAAGCGCCTCCGTGCAGGAAGGCCCCATAGGCCTGCTGCCTGATCTGCCACATGGGCTTGCTGGCGGTATGGTGCCCCAAATCAGGGCAACGGGGGACCATGTACTCAAAGGGCTGGCCGGTGGTGACGCCCCGCAGGAATTTACAGTCCACGGCCTGCTCCCGCACATCCGTATAGAAGTCGCCGGCGCTGTAGTCCATCTGTCCGAAGAATTCCGTGCCGAACCCGATATGATGGCCCAAGGACCAGCCGGCGCACTGGATGCTCACCGTGATTCCGGGGCGGGCTTCCCGGGCGGTGCGGGCGATGTCCCGGGCATAGCGGGCCATGGAATCTTCCTTGAACTTCACATAGCGCCTCCAGACTGTGGACTCCCAGTCCGCCTTCCGGGGAATGTCAAGGCCCGTCTCCTGCAAAAACCTCCCCCGGCAGCTCGGGCAATAGCAGGCATCCCGCCAGAATCCCACCATGTCCACCCAGAGCCCTTCGATGGGGTAGCCCGAGCAGAGCTCCTTTACCAGAGACAGGAAGTAGTCCCGGTAGGGAGAGTTCATGCAGCATACCCCGTAGCGCCCCTCATGCCCCTCCACATCCCTGGAGCCATGACCCTCCTGATCCACCACCCGCCAGTCCGGATGACGGTCATAGCACTCCGTGGACCAGTGATTCAGGTATCCCACAGTGCGGATTCCCTTCCGTCGGCACGCCGCCACCGTCTCACCGAAAATATCCCTCTTGTCGATAATATGATGACGGTATCCCGTCTTTACAGGAAACAGGCACAGCCCCAGGCAGTTGGAGCCGTAGATATAAGCCGTGTCAAAGCCTGCCATGGCCATATTTTCCGCATAGGCCGCCGGGTCAAAGGATGCCAGAAGGCGTTCGTCCCCATTGTTGATATGCATGTCCACCAAGCTGCGGAAACAGCTCTTCTGATACCATTTTCCGTCCATACGCATAAGCCTCCTCTCTGGCGTCATCCCTTTACGCTTCCCACCACGATTCCCTTGATATAGTATTTCTGCAGGAACGGGTAGATGGCCAGCATGGGCAGCGCGGTGATGAAAATCTGGGCGGAGCGGACGGTCTTGTCAGAAACCTTCGCCAGGAGCTTCCAGCTCTCCCCCACTCCCAGGTTCAGGTTCGTGGTCAGGCTGCTGGCCTGGTTCACCAGATTGTACACATAGGTCTGGAGCGGATAGTTCTCCGCAGAGTTCATGAAGATCATGCCCGAGAAGTAATCGTTCCAGTGGGCTACAGTGACATACAGCGTAATGGTGGCGATGGAGGGCAGGGATACGGGCAGGATGACCCGCAGCAGTATCTGCAGATGCCCGGCACCGTCGATGCGGGCGGATTCCTCCAGCTCCCTGGGAAGGTTGCGGAAAAAGTTCATCATGAGCATGATGTTCCCCGCGCTCACCGCGTTCGGCACCACCAGCACCCAAAGGGTATCCAGAAGGTGCAGCTCCTTGTACAGCATATAAGTGGGGATGAGGCCGCCGCCGAACAACATGGTGAAAATCAGCAGCCCCACATATATGCTCCGCCCCCGCAGCCTGGAGGCCGGATAGGAAAGCGGGTACGCCACCAGGATCGTCATGATAAGATGATAGGGTATTCCCAGGGCAAGGCGCTTCAGCGACACCAGAAACGCGGCCCAGAACTCCTTCTTGGCCATCACCCACTCATAGGCCGCCGTAGTGAAGTTCACAGGCAGAAGCCCGATGTTTCCGGCGCTGGCCGCGGCATTATCGCTCAAGGAGATCGCCAGGATATGGACCATGGGCAGGATGCATATCAACGCCAGCGCTGTCAGCAGGCAGTAGTTGAACACATCAAAAATGATACCTGAAATCGTGCGCTTTTTTACCATAATATTCCTCTTTCATTTTCACTTCCGCATCCGCAGGCAAGTGTCTTCACCACACCCGGTAATCCGAAAACTTATAGGATAAATAATACGCAGTCGTCATCAAAATCGTGCTGAGCACTGATTTGAACAGCCCTACCGCTGTAGACAGGCCATACTGCATCTCCTTGAGGCCCATGCGGTATACAAAAGTATCAATGATGTCCCCTGTGCTCATGACCTGGCTGTTGTACAGGACCAGCACCTGGTCAAATCCGGCATTCAGGATGCTGCCGATGTTCAGGATGCCCGTCAGCATGATGATCGGGGCCATGGCAGGCAGGCTGATATGGATCACCTGCTTCCAGCGGTTAGCGCCGTCGATGGAGGCTGCCTCATAGAGGCCCGGGTCGATTCCCGTCAAGGTGGCCAGATAGACGATCGTGCTCATGCCGAAATTCTTCCATGTATCCGTGGCGATCAGCGTGGCCGGGAACACCCTGGCATTCCCCAGGAAGAATACCGGCTCAAAGCCCAGGGCTCTGATCATCTGATTGATGATTCCTTCCGAAGGGGATAGTATAGTGACCAGAATCCCTCCGAACACCACCCAGGAAAGGAAATAGGGGGCATAAATGATAGTCTGTACCGTCTTGCGGAATTTCATGGCCCGGATTTCGTTCAGGAGCAACGACACCACAACGGCCACCACCATTCCAAATATGATCTTCCCCAATGCTATGACCACTGTATTCCGGAAGATATTGACGAAATTCGGCATGGAGAAAAACAGCCTGAAGTTCCCCCAGCCCACCCACTTCTGGTCACCGAAGAATCCCTTGACAGGAACGAATTTCTGGAAAGCGATCCGCAGCCCTATCAGAGGCACCAGATGGAATACAATAAGGGTAAGGATGCCCGGAATCAGCATGAAATGCAGGGGAAGCTGATTTTTGAGCCTTTGCAGGCCGCGTTTTTTCCTGTCCGCTTTAGCCGTTCTTCCCGGGAATCGTTTTTCTCCTCCGGAAGCCTTCTCTCCTATGGGAAGCTTTTTATCCATCCCCATACACACCTCCTGTTAAAGTCGCCGCGCGATACTCTCCTGTCAGTTGCCCAACTGATATTGCTCTGCATATTCCTCAAGAATCTGGTCGTATCCCATGCCTCGATATTCGTTCACAAAGTCGTCCCATTCGTCAAAGGACCTCTCGCCGTTGATGAAGGAAGTATAATTCTGAAGCTGATAGTCGCTCAGGATGCTGCCGTTGGTGACCTCAGTGGCAGTGGGATTGCCCCAATGCTCGTTAAAGATATAAGCGTCCCTGTCGATATAAGTCTGAACCTTTGCCGCCGCTCCGTCCGGCCCGAAAATCTTGTTCCAGGCCCAAAGGCTCTGGTCTCCGGCCTTGTATCCGTCTATCTGCTCCACATAGCCCCGTTCCTCGGCAGTCAGTTCGTCCAATGTCTTATTTCCCGCATAATAATCCGTGATGTCAAGGCCGCACTGTACATTCTTAAAGCCTCTGTAGACCATGATCGGCGCGTTCAGCCAGACTTCCGCGCCGGAAGCGCTGTTGATATATTCCCGCTGGAGGCCGTCGTCCGTATTGTAGTAGAACAGGTCCACCCATTCATTCAGCATCATGACCATCGCCTCGGGATGCTCGAACTCCCCGGAGGCCACATAATAGGCCGAGATGCCCAGAGTATAGGCATTGGTGACAGGCTCTCCATCGTATCCCGGGATCTCCATCACCAGCCAGTCGCTCTCCGGCTCCAGATCGTGCTGGGGCTGCATGGGGTAAAGCGGATCCGAGAATGAGCCAAAGCAGAGGCCTACTTTTCCGTTTACAAGAAGCTCATAAGCTTTTGAGGAATCCTTCGTGAACCATTCCGAGTCGATATATCCCGCCTGATACCACTTATTCAGCAGCTCCAGAACCTCCTTCGTATTTTCGTCCACGAATCCCGTAGTCAGTTTCCCGTCCGCGCCCACTACCAGGCTGCCCGGATAAGAGCCTTTCGCGTAGAACAGAGGGGCTATGGTGCCTGTAATCCGCTGATTTATCACCACGGCATAGGTATCGTCCACGCCATTCCGGTCAGGGTCCTGAGACGCGAAGGCCTCCGCGATCGCGATGACGTCATCCATAGTCTTCGGCGCTTCCAGATTCAGATTGTCCAGCCAGTCCTGGCGGATGTACAGAAGCTGCGCGCTCTCTTTGGGATTGCCGGTAAAGGGAATGGCCATCATCTTGCCGTCATACATGCAGGCTTCCATGACCTTCTCGCCGCCCTCCACTTCCACCAGGTTCCTGGTGCGCTCGCTGGCATACTTCTCCCAGACTTCGTCCAGAGGTTGTATCATGTCTGCCTCCACCAGCTCGGAGAGCTGCTTTTTATCCACCCTGAAAAAGTCAACCAGTTCTCCGGAAGAGATATCCAGGTTCAGCTTGGAATTGTATTCTTCGCCTGTGGGGGCCACCCATTTATACTTCACATCAATTCCGTATTTGTCTTCCATCAGCCTTGTCCAGGCATTGTTCTCCAGGTCTTCCCCTTCGCCATACCCCTGGGTGGCGTCGCTGAAAGGACGGACTGTGGTCACGGTCACAAGAGGATCGAACTTCCCATCTGTCCCGTCAGCTCCGCTGTCGGCCCTGTCCTGCCCTTCCGTGTCCTGTTCCGCTTCTCCCGGCCCCTCTTCGCTATTTTCTTCCGGGCTCTGCTCCTGGCCGCTCTCCTTGGCCTCACCGCCGGAACCGTCCTTCCCACTCCCGCAGGCGGCCAGGGACGCTGCCAAAACCAATGCCAACAACATGCTCACGATTCGTTTTTTCATACTTTTCTTCCCTTTCTTTCGACTTACATTAGTTTCTGCCGCTTTTTCCATAATTACTACAAAATAGCTGTCCCTCGTTTTTTGCAAACGTTTGCATTTTTAGGTAAAAAACAGGAAGCACGTATCAAAGTGCTTTCACCGTTTTTCCTTCTTCTAAGAATGGCTCCAGGAAAAGGCGCTTTCGTTCCGTCCGATCCGCTTTCTCTCCCGAGTCGTCCAGACGCCTCAGGAGGAGCTCGCCCACCTTCCGGCCAATCTCCACTTCCGGCTGTCTGACGCTTGTAAGCTTCTGCCTGGGCTCCATCCCCATTTCATGGATATCGAACCCTACTACGGAAATATCTTCCGGCACCGACAGCCCGCTTTCCCTGATAGCCTTCATGGCTCCATAAGTCATCTTCTCCGATACGATGTAGACTGCGGTAAAAGGATTCTCCTCACGCTGTGCCAGCAGACGCTTCATCTGCAGGTATCCGGACTCGCACTTATAATCTCCCCGGACTACCAGTTCCGCGTTCACCGGTATCCCCCACTCCTCCATGGCCTCCTCGTAGCCCGCCAGGCGCTCCACACCCGTAGTCTCCTTCTCAGAGCCCGCGATCACGGCAATCTGCCGATGTCCCCTGGAAACCAGGCATTCCACCGCCACCCGGCTGGCCTTCCTGTTGTCCACTGTAATAGCATCCAGCTCAGGAAGCTCCGGCACATTATCGATGAAGACCACGGGAGCGCCGCTCTCCATGAATCGCTTGACGGTATTGCCGCTGCAGTCCACCGTGGCCAGCACCAGCGCGTCCACCCTGCGGGTATAGAGCATGTCCAGGTATTTCTTCTCATTGTCCGCGCTCTCATGGGTGTCGGCGAGGATGATCATATAGCCCTCCCGGGCCACCACCCGGTCGATTTCCTTCACAATCGTGCCGAAAAAGGTCTCCGAGATATCCGGCAGCACCACTGCCATTGTCTTCGTTGAGGACTTTTTCAGTGAGCGGGCGATTTCATTGGGCACATAGGAGTATTTTTCAGCGGCTTCCAGAACCAGCTGCCTGGTATCCTCCCTTACAACACTCTTCCCATTCAGCGCCCTGGAAACTGTCGATACTGACAGACCCAGTTCCTTGGCAAGTTCTGATATAGTGGTACTTTTCACAGAGAATTCTCCTTTGCAAACGTTTGTAATTTGTATTTTAAACAATTGTCCCCAAAATGTCAAGAGCGTTTACAAATTTTTTTGAACTTTTTGTGGTATGCGTCCCGGCACAGCATGCCCCATTTATACGATTTTCACGCAGCGCCATATTCGGCGTCAACATTTCGTGATCACTTCCTGGGCAGGTTTATTTACAGTCGAATAATTGGTGCTGAAATTTCATATACACAAATGCCCCCTAATATGATAGACTCGAACCAGGCACTCATGAAAATCACAAGAAACAGAAGATTCGGCACTAAAAAGGAGTCAGCTACACCCTGACGCTTGCCATAAAGGGGATGTCCCATGAAAAATTTCAAGAGAGAAAATCTATCCTTTTCCCTATGTGGATTGAACTGCAGCTTATGCCCTATGAACCTGGACCACTACTGCCCCGGCTGTGGCGGAGGGGAGGGAAACCAATCCTGTTCCATAGCAAAGTGCAGTTTTCAGCATGGAAATATAGCGTACTGTTTTCAGTGTGAAAGCTATCCCTGCGAAAGATATGAGGGCATAGACGACTTCGATTCTTTTATCACGCACCGACATCAAAAGCAGGATATGGAGAAGTTCAAGGAGCTGGGAACGGACTGTTATTCCGCAGAACAACAGAGAAAGAAAGTCCTGTTGAATCATCTCCTGAATGCTTATAATGACGGGCGTAAGAAGACGTTGTTTTGTGTTGCGGTCAATTTATTGGAGTTAGAAGACCTGGAAAATATCATAAAGGTTCTGGATGAAAATACCCTGCATCTTTCCTTAAAGGAGAAGGCCGCCTATGCCGCCAAATTATTCCAGGAAGCTGCCGCAGCAAAAAATGTCACGTTAAAACTGCGCAGGAACAAGTAGCCTGCCGGACTTTGGAATGCCTTGGCGACAGTTGGATTTTCTTGTGGCAGTGGGCTTCCACTTTTAAGTGATCCGTCATATAAACCGCCTGCTCATTCGCCCATATCCCCACACGGAAGGCTTCGTGTCACCCTCTGCAATCAACCTGTGAACTGTTTGTTGTTCTTCAAATCGCCTTTTGAAACTATCTTTTCCCACACAGTACAATTCAATATGGATATTCTGGTTAACACGGACCAAATACAGTCTTCCGTTTCTTTGTTCTATATGAATCTTGCCGGGAAGATATGTTCCTGTATATTTCTCAAGTTCTTTTGGTGACAGATAAATTTCCTCCGGTCTGTATGAAACAGGCGCCTGTTCATTATGCAGGATTGCCGCGATGCCATTCCCGAAACGATACTGATCCAGTGATTCTGTGTTCGATATAACGATAATGCAAATGTCTTCATCGAAATAATACTGCGTATAGGCAGATACGCCAAGGGTATCTCCGCCATGCGCATATTTGATTGTCCCGCCATCCTCATATCGCTCCAAACCATAGCAATAGTTGTTCTTATTTTCCGACAGATAAATCCCATAGGCATATTCCGATAGAATTTCCCTGTTTTTAAGGCACTCATACCAGTTTTGCAGGTCGTCGCAATCCGTGACCAACGCACCTGCGCCAATACTATATAAATTATTTGTATAGGGCACTCTGACCAGTTTGCCGTAATCATGCATATAATTGCTTGCTTTGTTTGGGATAATATTCTGGCCATCATCAAACACGGTATTGTCCATTCCTATATGTGAAAAAATGTTTTCCTGCAGGAATTCATTATAAGTCTGCCCTGAAACATGTTCAATCATCCATGCAAGCAGATTATAATTGGAATTATTATATTCGAATTCTTCCCCCGGCTTTTTGATAGGTTCCCTGACAATCCAGTTCTTAAAATAACGTTCCTTATCATAAGGTTTTCTGTCCTCGCCCACATAAAAATCGTCTTCAAAGTTATAATTATTATGCAGTCCCGATGTGTGCGATAAAAGGTGATGGACGGTTATTTCCGAAGGAAGCTGCATGTCTGGAGGCAGATACCGATTCGCTTCTTCATCAAGTTGCAACAGCCCTTTGTCATGTAAAATCATGGTGTTAGTCAGTAACTGGGTCGGTATACCTTTAAGTCCGTTTAATGGGACAT
>NZ_CAJUCP010000040.1:0-51890 GCF_910585425.1 uncultured Acetatifactor sp.
GAGTACAGTCTATACCATCGGTTTCTTTCGGTCAAGCCAACGTGTGAACTGTAACAGGCTTTCAAGAGGGTTTTGGGTGTCGGTCTGCTCCTAAAGATTATGGTGCTAACTTCTAAACACGGGCTTTTGGAAAATACAGAGCAGTTATCTACTGACGGGAGGAATTGTTGTAATAGGGTATTGCATTTTTCGAAAAACCATCTTAAAATAAAATCAGAAAATTCAGAATGAAAAGCGTAAAAAGGCATGCAAACAGGGGTAATGTCATGAAATCAGGCAACATGAAAATGATGGCGACACACAGCGTAAAGGATGAGGATGATAAAGCCATAGGCTTTATGATAAATAATCAATTCATTTCGAATGAAACCATCAAGGCCGAAATATATGAGGTCGATAACCTTGCAGTACAGGAGAATGGTGAAATCAGGGAAAGGGAAGCATTGCCGGAGACTTATTACGGCGATGTCGTCATTAAAGCTGCCTATAAAAAGATTGTACAGGAAAACCAGTTCAGGAGGGACGTGCAGAAAGAGTTTGAGCGCTGGAGGAAGATTGGATATGCCCAGGTGCTGCAGGTAGACGGCCCCAGGCAGGTCGGGAAGACCACAGAGCTGCTTAAATTCGCATATAAAAACTATGGGCATGTCATATATGTGAACCTGGCGATGGACAGATTCGGGTTCACAAAGATAGCAAAGATGCCCAACATGTTATTAGGCATTGCCGATTATTGCTATAGGGCCAACCTTCCCAGGTATAAAGACAGCAGGGACACGATACTGATCATAGATGAAATCCAGACCAGCGCCGAGGTGTACAACAGCATAAGGGATTTAAGGCGCGATTTGAACTGCGATATAGCCGTGACCGGCAGCTATCTGGGAACCGTATTAGGCAAAAACGGATTCTTCCTGCCAGCCGGGACATTGGCATTTATAGATATGGGCGCCATAAGCTTCAAAGAGTTCACGCGGATATTCAAAGCCGAAAAACTGTTGGAGGGCATCGATTTATACGGTTCTGGAAATCAGGAACAATACGATAGATTAAATGAGCTGTATGGGATATACAGGCAGATAGGCGGATATCCGGAGGTAGTCAAAAGATATATCAAGACGAAGAGCATAGAGGACAGCCAATTAGAGATAGGCAATCTGCTCCGGATATTCAAGCGCGAGTCACAGAATTATTTCAGCCAGCCGCGGGAAGCAGAGATTTTCGAGTCGGTATATACATCAGCCTTAGAGGAAATGTGCCATGAAAAGCGCGGGACAGGGAAGGGCTATCTGGAGTTGATCAGCAAGATAGCAAAGGATAACACAAGCCTTATCGTCAATAAAGATGAGGTGGCCAACGCAGTCGTGTGGCTGACCTATGCAGGCATCCTGTACAAGTGCGATCTGGCTGTGAACGGGGACATCAGGAACATAAGCAGAAGCAGGCGGATGTATTTTTCTGACTGCGGGCTGGTGGCCTACCTGTCAAAAATGACGACCTTGGACGAAAGCGCCATAGAGGGCATACTGACTGAGACGTTCGTGTTCAATGAGCTGCGGCTGCTGTTCCAACATGGCATTGCGGAAAGAAAAGTGATAGGAAGCAATGTATGTTTTTCAGTATATGGTCAATACGAACTGGATTTCATGGTGGCTGACTCGAACAGGGTCGTCTATGGAATAGAAGTAAAGACCAAAGGCGGGAATCCATTGTCTCTGAAAGTGTTTATTGATAATCATCTCATAGATAAAGGCATAGTTGCCAAACCGACACCCGGCGGGCATGGCGACAGGTTCGATACCATACCTATCTATGCGGTGGGATGCAGGTTTCCTTACAGATAGGCACCCAGCCCCTTCACCTTAACGAAGTCCGGGCCGATACCCCAAAGCGATATTGGGGGCATCGGCCCTGTCCATTTCCTGGTTGGTGAGACAGAGACGGTATTGATCGCCTTCGTTTTCTGCGTCAAACCAGTGCCCGCTGAATCACTCATTTCGTTAGCAAATGAATGAAATTCCAAAATAATTCTAAAGACTGCCGAGCTCTTTTCCCTGGCGGGAGCCTATATCCCATGGAACTTGAAACTTATGGACGAAAAGCAGGGAACAAGCCCCTTCCCCACTGCATCAATGCGAGAATATGGAAATCCCTGTAAGGATTCACTGCCAGGAAGGCGGACAAGGAGGACGACATGACCCGGGCATGCTCTTGGAGGAGATCCATCACTGAAGGGCCGCCCCTGCCGCCACAGTCATTTTACCCACCCCGTTTCCCATAAATTACAACTTTCTCAAAAAAGATGACAAGAAACCCTATGATTTATCCGGAAAGTGTTGTATAATTATATGAAGAACCAAATATAGGAGGTATCATATGGCAAAAGAAATGATAGCAATGCTTCTTGCCGGCGGACAGGGCTCCCGTCTCTACGCATTGACTGAGAAGCTTGCGAAACCGGCAGTTCCTTTTGGCGGCAAATACCGTATCATCGATTTTCCCCTCTCTAACTGTGTCAATTCGGGAATCGATACCGTGGGCATACTGACCCAGTACCAGCCCCTCGTCCTGAACGAGTACATCGGAAACGGCCAGCCCTGGGACCTGGATCGTCTCTACGGAGGCGTGCACGTCCTGCCGCCCTACCAGAAGGCCAGCGGCTCCGACTGGTACAAGGGCACGGCCAACGCGATCTACCAGAACATCTCCTTCATCGAGAGGTATGACCCGCAGTACGTCATCATCCTTTCCGGCGACCAGATCTGCAAGCAGGACTACAGCGACTTCCTGAAGTTCCACAAGGAGAAGAACGCGGAGTTCAGCGTGGCCGTCATGGAGGTGCCCTGGGAGGAGGCTTCCCGGTTCGGCCTGATGGTGGCGGACAAGGACGATCGTGTCACGGAGTTCCAGGAGAAGCCCAAGAATCCCAAGTCCAACCTGGCGTCCATGGGCATCTACATCTTCAACTGGGACATCCTCAGGAAGTATCTGGAGGAGGACGAGGCGGATCCGAATTCCGAGAACGATTTCGGCAACAATATCATTCCGAACCTGCTTCGGGACAACCGCAGGATGTACGCCTACCATTTCAACGGCTACTGGAAGGACGTAGGGACCATCGCCTCCCTCTGGGAAGCGAATATGGAGATCCTGGATCCCGAGCACAGCGGCATCAACCTGTTCGATGAGGACTGGAAGATCTACAGCCGCAACAGCGGCATGACCGGGCACAAGGTCAGCGCGGGCGGTGTGGTGGAGAACGCCATGATCACCGACGGCTGCAGGATCAAGGGTTCGGTGAAGCACTCCATCCTCTTCGCCGGCGTCAAGGTGGAGAAAGGCGCGGTGGTCGAGGACGCAGTAGTGATGGGCGGCACGGTGATCAAAGCGGGGGCTACGGTAAAGCACTGCATCGTGGCGGAGAACGTGACCATCGGAGAGAACGCGGTGGTGGGCGCCATGCCTACGGAGAGCGAGAACGGCGTGGCCACCGTGGGGGCAGACGTGAGCATCGGGGACAATGCCAAGGTGGGCCCCAATGCCATGGTGAGGAATAATGTGGAAGGCGGTGGAGAAGAATGGTAAATTCAAATACAAGTGCACTCGGTATTGTTTTCCCCAACAGCTATGACGCGTTGGTTCCGGATCTGGTGAATGTGCGTTTGATGGCTTCCATCCCCTTTGCCAGCCGTTATCGTCTGATCGATTTCATCCTGTCCAGCATGAGCCACTGTGACATCGACAACATCTCGGTGATGGTGAACAACAATTACCATTCCCTGATGGACCATCTGGGCTCCGGCCGCGAGTGGGATTTGGTGCGCAAGAACGGCGGCCTGCACATCTTCCCTCCCTTCATGGAGAAGAGCGCAAAGCCTTACATAGGGCGCGTGGGCGCGCTGGCCAATATCCTGGACTTCCTGCGGGATGAGAGGGAGAAGTACGTGGTCATCACGGATACCAACATCGTGGCCAATGTGGATTTCAACGATATGATTCGGTTCCACATCGAGAGCGGCGCGGATGTGACCATCGCCTACAACGAGCAGAGGCTTCCGGAGAGCCTGTTGAAGTACCAGTCCAACGACCTGGGCTATTATTACACCTTCGGCCTTGAGAAGGGCAGAATCCGGAAGATTTACGTGAACGCCAAGGACACGGGCGTCCAGAACTTCTCCATGAACATGTTCGTGGTGGAGCGGGAGCTGCTGATCGACCTGATCAATACGGCTTTCGTCCGCGGCCAGGAATACTTCGAGCGGGACGTGCTGCTGCCCCAGCTTGACAAGCTGAACGTCCAGGCGTATAAATATGAAGGATATATCGCACGAATCTGCGATATGAAGAGCTATTTCGATGAGAACATGAAGCTCCTGGACGATTACAACCTGGACGCGCTGTTCTCGGGAGGCCCTATCTACACGAAGATTCGTGACGACAATCCCACCAGGTACATCGAGGGCGCGAAAGTGCAGAACGTGATGGTGGCTGACGGCTGTGTCATCGAGGGCGAGGTTGAGAACAGTATCCTGTTCCGTGGCGTGAAGGTGGCAAAGGGCGCGAAGGTGAAGAACTGCATCCTGATGCAGGATACCGTGGTGGAGGCCGGCGCGCAGGTGGAGTACCTTGTGATGGACAAGAACGTCACCATCACCGCAGGCAAGGACATGAAGGGGACTTCCACATATCCGGTGTACATCGGGAAATTCCAGACAGTATGAGCGCGCAGGACAGGACATCCCCATGACGGCATGGGATTGGCTTCACGGGAGGGGATTCCTGTCTTTAACGCATACTACCATGAGAGGATCCAGTCCAGAGGGCCGGATTCTCTTTTTTCCTTGCATTTCCCGCCATCTTTTCATATAATGGTACAGGGAATCCGGTTCTGCCCGGATTTCCCGGGGAGGAAAGCGCGAAACGGGAATCGGAGGATAAGTGATTATGGGAAGAGATGATTATGCAAGAGCATACAGGGCAGGGAAGAAAGACTATCAGACCAGGATGCTTCGGGGAGAGAAGCCAACGCTGGCAGTGCTGGACGACATCATGCCGGAGAAGGGGCATTATCATGAGGTGCCCTTAGGCACGATACAGGTTCCGATTGAGCGCATCGTGGGGACGAAGACGGTGGGGAGGAGCAATTCCTTCGCGGGAAACTTCATGCCCATCCTGCGGGACAGCTCCGAGTTTGCCGCCAAATGGGCGAACCTCAGCGAATATCAGAAGAATGAGGGCATCCAGGATGCCATCAAGGTCTATGAATACATGAACAAGTTCTATGTGGAGGAGGGCAACAAGCGGGTCAGCGTCATGAAGTATTTTGGCGCGGTGTCGATTCTGGGCAATGTGATCCGTATCGTGCCCCAGCGCACGGACGAAAAGGAGAACAGGATCTACTTCGAGTTCCTGGACTTCTATCAGGCCGCGCCCATCAACTATATCTGGTTCTCCAGAGAGGGGAGCTTTGCGAAGCTGCAGAAGATCGTGGGCAAGGAGCCCGGAGAGGAATGGACGAAGGATGAGCTCCTGAAGTTCAGCGCCCTTTACACCAGGTTCGGCGCGGAATACAACGCGGAGGGCGGCAGCAAGCTGGCCATCACCCAGGGGGATGCCTTCCTGGCGTTCATCACCCTGTACGGATATGATGAGGTGGACGAGAAGACCACCAATGAGCTGAACGAGCTCATCAAGAAGAGCTGGGAGGAGTTCGAGCTCCTGCAGGAGCAGGGGGACATCGACCTGAAGATGGAGCCCAGCCATGAGAAGAAGCAAAAGCCGCTGCTGAGCATGCTGCTCCCGCTGAGCGGGCCCGAGGTAAAGGCGGCGTTCATCTATGAGAAGACACCGGGGACTTCCGCGTGGACCTACGCCCATGAGCTGGGCAGGCTCTATCTGGAGCAGACCTTCCCGGACGAGGTGAGCACGGTGGCCTATGAGAACGGGACGGAGGAGAATGTGGAGGGCCTGATCGCGGACGCCATCCAGTCGGGCTGCAACCTGATTTTCACCACCACGCCGCCCTTTGTGCAGGCCAGCGTGAAGGCTGCCATCGCAAATCCGGATGTGAAGATCTTAAACTGCTCCCTGAATACATCGCACCGCTATATCCGCACATACTATTCCCGGATGCACGAGGCGAAGTTCCTGATGGGGGCCATCGCCGGGGCCATGGCGGAGAACAACAGGCTGACCTATATCGCGGATTACCCTATTTTCGGCTCCATCGCCAATATCAACGCCTTCGCCCTGGGAGCGAAGATGATCAATCCCCGGGCCAAGGTCTATCTGGTGTGGTCTTCCATGAAGGAGACGGACATGGAGAAGGAGATGCGGGAGACGGCGTCGGCCTGTATCTCGGGCCGGGATATGGTGATCCCGGAGGAGGCGTCCCGGTTCTTCGGCATCTACCATGTGGAAGGCGGGCATCCCAGGAACCTGGCCATGCCCCTGTACCACTGGGGGAAATTCTATGAGGAGCTGATCCGGACGATCATGGACGGCACATGGAAATACGATGACAACGCGTCCACCACCAAGGCGATCAACTACTGGTGGGGCATATCGGCAGGCGTCATCGATGTGGTCTGCTCCAGGCATCTGCCCCTTGGGACCAGGCGCCTGGTGGAGCTGCTGAAGCATACCATCAGTGCGGAGGAATTCAATCCCTTCTCCGGCATCCTGTACTCCCAGAACGGAGTGGTGCAGGACGACCCGAACCGGGTGATGCTGCCTGAGGAGATCATGACCATGGACTGGCTGGCGGAGAACGTCATCGGCTCCATCCCGAAGAAGGAGGAGCTGAAGGAGCAGGCGGAGCCGGTCATCAAGCAGCAGGGCATAACGAGCGGAAGCTAGTACCGATTGCGCAAGGATTCGTGCATCGGGGTACCGGAATGCTTTCGCGGCACCCGGCAGGGCAGGGGTACAAAAGGGAAGCAGGAAGTTCCGGACGGCTACGCTGGCACAGGACGGAAGGGAAACAGGGATTGGCATGAAGATTTTGGTAATTGCGGACGAGGAGTCGAAATATCTGTGGGACTTTTTTGAGAAGAGCAAAGTGGAGGGAATCGACCTTATCATTTCCTGCGGCGATTTGGATCCGCGCTATCTTTCTTTTCTGGTGACCCTTGCCAATGTGCCCGTGCTGTATGTGCACGGCAATCATGACAAGAAATACGCGCAGGTGCCGCCAGAGGGCTGCACATGCATCGAAGACGAGATCTTCGTCTATCAGGGGGTGCGCATCCTGGGGCTGGGGGGCTCCATGCGCTACAAGCCGGGGCCTCATCAATACACGGAGAGGGAGATGAAGTGGCGGGTCAGGAGGCTGGGCTTTCAGCTGTTCAAGAAGCGTGGCTTCGACATCCTGGTGGCCCATTCCCCGGCCTATCAGCTCAATGACGGGCGCGATCTCCCCCATCAGGGATTCCAGGTCTTCCGGACGCTGATGGAGAAATACCACCCCAAATATTTCCTCCACGGACATGTGCACATGTCCTACGGGAGGCAGCACAAGCGGTACGACAAGTACATGGACACGCATATCATCAATGCGTTTGAGAGATGCATCATTGACACGGATGACGAAAATCCGCAGGAACATATCCGATAGACCGCTTTCCGGCGGGACATGGATTCCGGGGATGCGGAATCGGATTGTTGGAGACAGCAGATATCGGCAGCTCTCTGCGGCCGCCGTGAATAAGGAGGGAAAAGATGACCGTCAATCTATCGAGGCAGGAAGCCCTGGAGCTTCTGAAAAAGTACAACAAGGAACCTTTCCACATCCAGCATGGCCTTACCGTGGAAGGCGTCATGCGGTATTTCGCCAGGGAGAACGGATACGGGGAGGACGAGGAAGACTGGGGCATCGTAGGCCTGCTCCACGATATCGACTTCGAGCTCTATCCGGAGCAGCACTGCGCGAAGGCGCCAGAGCTTCTGCGGGAGGCGGGGGTTTCCGAGGAGGCGATCTATTCCGTCTGCAGCCATGGCTACGGCCTCTGCAGCGACCTGGAGCCGAAGCATCCCATGGAGAAGATTCTGTTCGCCTGCGATGAGCTGACGGGGCTGATCGGGGCGGCCGCCAGGATGCGCCCCTCCAGGAGCGTCATGGACATGGAGTTATCCAGCCTTAAGAAGAAGTTCAAGGACAAGCGGTTCGCCGCGGGCTGCTCCAGGGAGGTGATAAAGGAGGGCGCGGAGCGGCTGGGCTGGACGCTGGATGAGCTGCTGGAGAAGACTATTTTGGCCATGCGTTCCTGCGAGGAGAGCATACTCTCTTATGAAGAGAGCGTGAACCGGGAGATGGGGATATAGAGAATAAAACAAAAAAACTGTTTTAAACCTCCTGAAAACGTGGTAAAATAGCTGCATGGAAGCAAAAAGAACAAAAACAGGAGGCCATCTATGAAGATTCTGAGGATAAGCGCAAAAGGGTTCAAAAACTGTGCCGATGGTTTTTACATGGACTTTATCGCAAAGTCTAAAAAAACCAGTGAAGATAAGGAGTACGAATTATTAGAGATAGATGACGAATTATTCGTATACAACACTGTCGGGATTGTGGGAAAGAACGCTTCGGGCAAGACATCAGCCCTGGAATTGCTTGACTGGTGCTATGATATCCTAAGCTCTTTCAGATTGTCCGGGAAGGGGGGCAATTATCAGGGCGTGTCTTTGGAGATCCTTTTTTATGAGGAAGGCTATCTCTATAAGTACAGCGTCGAGCTGGAGGATTCAGAGACGTTGGAAGACAGGGCGATTTTTAAGAACCAGCAGTTATTCAGGAAACAGTACTATAAAACAAGGATGAAGCAGATCCTGACGGAGGACTGGACGGAAAAATGCTATCCCGGAGGAGAAGTTCCGGAAGATTTCTCGATTGTCTTTTTTGTCCTGAAGAAATCGGCTGTCAGGGAAGTCTATTACGATTCCTCGATGGAAAATGAAAAGGGATATCTTATCATGTTCAGGTTCATGGACATCGCGAAGCTGGATGCCGGGTTCCTGGCAAAGGTCATTCGGATATTTGATGATAACATTGCGGATTTAAGACAGGTGGATGAAAGCGACTATCTTTTGACATATCAGGGCAGGGAGCGGGCTTTTTCGGACAGAGAGCTGTACCGCTTTTTGTCCAGCGGGACGACCAAGGGGATGAATCTGTATATTCTGGCGGCAATCTCCCTGAGGATGGGGTTCGACCTGATCGTGGATGAAATCGAGAATCATTTTCATAAGACGCTGGTTGAAAATCTGATTATGCTGTATAAGGACAAACAAGTGAATCGAAAGAACGCCACATTGTACTTTTCAACACATTACTGTGAACTGTTGGATCTGTTCCATCGAAGCGACAATATCTGGATAACCCATGCAAAGGGCAAGGGGACCATAAACAATATGTATGAGACTTTTGGCATCAGGACGGAATTGCTGAAAAGTCGGAAGTTCTATCAGAACGCTTTCGACACTGCGGTGAATTATGAGGCGCTGATGGATCTGAAAAAGGATTTGATGCGATGAAGTATCTCATTATGTGCGAGGGCGCGAACGAGAAGAAGATAATCGAATTATTGCTAGAGAATGGACGGCTGAGGGTGGAGGAGGATGATTTGCTGGGCCGTATCGTCTACCATGCCAGGCAGATAGGCATGTCGCCCATGGTGATGGGACAGTTGCGGATTTATGGCGGAGATGTGGAAATCTGGAGAATCGGGGATAAACAGACGGATCAATTGCGGATTCCGCCGGAATTCAGGAAGCAGATAAAGAAAGTGACGAAATATTGTACACTGCCTGAGCTGGAGATTCTGCTGGTTTTATCTGAGAAGAAATTCAGGGAATACGAAAAGCGAAAATCCCAGAAGCACCCAAAGGCTTTCGCGAAAGAGAACATAGCGTTCCATGGGCGCAGGTATAAGGGGGATACTGATTTTTATGAGGCATATTATGGGAGGGACATCGACAAGCTGGTAGCGGCGATTCGGGAATATAAGCAAAGAAACCACTCCCATAAAAACGATGATCATTATCTGTCCGAAATTTTAAAAGATTAGTAAAAAATGGACTATGCAAGAGGTGTAAAGCTATGAAAACCAAATCAGGCTTCGACTGGCCCTTTTTCCTGAAGCATATCGCCATCATCGCCGCCCCGATGGCCCTGCAGAACCTGCTGACCACCACCGGGAGCATGGTGGACACCATGATGCTGGCCTCCCTGGGGGGAGGAGACCGTGGGCCTGTGCGCCCAGTTCTCCAGCCTGATGTTCGCGGGGTACAGGGGCTTCGTGGGCGGGGGGTGCTGTTCTTTGCCCAGTATTGGGGAGCCGGGGATGAGGAGGGCATCACCCGCTCCTATGGGCTGCCCCTTTCCTTCATGATGGCGGTGGGCATCCTGTTCGCGGGACTGGCCCTTTCCGCGCCGGAGTTCGTGATGGCAATCTACACGGACAAGGAGGAGATTCGGCGGATCGGCGTCACCTATCTGCGGGTGGGGGCTTTGCCTATCCGCTGTAGATCGTGGTCATGGCCATGAGCGCGCTGCTTCGGTCTATCGAGCAGGTGAAGGTTCCTCTGTATGGCGGGATTGCTTCCGTAATCGCTTTCTTCAGCGGCTTTTCCAATTTTGTGCCCTTTTGTGTCTGAGTTAACGTTCCCGTATCTCAAACAAATCTGAGACATCACAACTAAGATATTCACATAGACGTACCACCAGGCTTGCGTCAACTCTCTGGAGGTTGTCTCTGTAATATCGGTTTAGATTTCGCCGCCTAACTGACGCTCAAATTCGCATACTTCTTCGGCGAAACCCCCACAGCTTTGGTGAAGGCCTTAAAGAAGCTGCTATAATCCCCGAACCCGCTCTTCTCAAAGGCATCCCCAACGCTGTCCCCCTCGTTGAGATGGGCTTTCGCGATGCTGATGCGGCGGGCGGTGACGTACTTGTTGATGGTGGTGCCGGTGGCCTGCTTGAAGATGCGGCAGATGTAGGACTCGCTTAGGAAAAAGTGGGCGGCCAGCTGCTCCACCGTGATGCCCAGAGCGATGTTCTGGTTGATGTAAGCCAGGATGTCCTCCACCTGGTGGCTGTACTTGTACTCGGGGGGAGCCGCCTGGGCTGCATTGGAATCGGACAGGGTGTTGATCAGCACCATCAGCTCCATGAAAGCCGCCCGCTCCACGATGTCGTGGGCATAGCCCTTTGCGGAGGTCATCTTGCTGATATAATAAAGAAACCGCTTCTGCTGGGCCTTGTCCAGGGAGACCTTGTGCCGGAAGCCGTCCCCGCGGTTGGAGAAGCAGTAGTCCAGATCGGTCTCAGGCGTGGAGAGCTGCTTCACGTAGTCCGGGTGGATGGACAGCACGATGCGCTCGTGTACGCTATTGTCGATCTGGGTCAGCTTGTGGCTCTCGTACTGGTTGATGATGAATAAGTCCCCGGGGGCGATAGCGTAGAAGCGGTTGTCGATTAGGAACTGTTTTCCACCGGAGATGGAATAGTACAGCTCATAGCAGTCATGAATGTGCATGTCCATGGCTTTTTCTTCTTGATAGAGATGGGCGATGGCGAAGGCCTTTGTACTGAGGCAGCGCTCTATGGCGGTCTTGCAGGAACTGAATTCTTCCATTGATTCTCCTATGGGGGCAGTTGCTGTGGGGAAGCGAACAGGACCCTGTGCTTACATGGCAGGAAACATGCAGACGAGTATGTAGTCGGCTGGCAGCCAGACAGGGACTTCCCTATGGCCGGAAGCTGTCCTTCTCTGTCACCACATAAATGTCCTGCCCCGTCTTTTCCTCAAAGTGCGCTTTCAATGCCAGATTATTGTCCCATTTCGCCTGTGGATAGGAGCCGTAGCGCCGCTTTACATCCCCCATCCTCTCCTCGATATCCAACACGCCCTCAGCCCCCGCCAGGGAATCGCACAGTTGGATCAGCCTGTCATACTCATCTAGTGAAAGCGCTTTCAGGGCATCCTGAATCAGCTTCAGCTCTTCCGCGGAGGTGTCGAAATTCCCGATATATCCGTCCGTGGTCCGGTCGTGGAAAGAATGGGTCAGGCATGCTCTGGCGGCTTCGTCATAGCCCAGGGACATCATATAGCTGTAGCCGTCCGACACATGGCCTAAGTGCCTTACGCCGAACCTGCGCCCGATATCGTGCAGCAGCCCCAGGACATAGGCCTTGTCCGGATCCAGGTCGCCGCATTCCCGAGCGATCCTTTCGGCGCAGTGGGCGGCCACGCGGCTGTGGTCTCCCCAGGGCCCGGGATTGCATTTCTCCGCCTCTGCCAGAAGCGCTTCCGCTTGTTCTCTTGTAGGTAGCATAAATAGTCCCTCCATTTCCTCGTCTAAGTCCTCATCCAAGTATTTTACCGGAAAAGTTCAGGATTTGCAATATTCTGAGATATATTTGAATAGAAATTGAGAATCCTTTCGTGTATACTAAATGTACAGTCGCAGGTCGGCCAGGCGGCATTCCGGCAGAGAGGCACCCGGAGAGTGCCGGAGCCAAAATGGAAAGCGGAATCAGGGCAACGTCCGGAAAGAGGAGATTTTATAGAAAATTTATGGAAAAGCTTTCCTGCATATGGTATAATGTAAGCGCTTACACAGACATGCTTTTCTCCGAATCTTCCTTAAAAGAACCACGTAGATGGACGAGGCCGCGCATTGGCATGAGGCCAGAAGGAGAGATGTAAAGGCGGAGCTTGGAACAGCAGTATCATCAAGGGACGTGAAGCGCTATACCACGCAGCGCCTGGGAGCTCCTGATCCGGAATCTACCGGCCCATCCACGCGAGGCACGGCTCCAGGGCCTGCACCTTTATCCGGAGCCTGGTGGGAGAGAACCGGGACTTCGACGATACGGACGGCATCGCCATGGAGGATCTGATGCGGACTATGTTTGCGCAGTGACATATTTTACAAAAATTCATATGGAAAACTGCCGGAAAACAGGGTATAATCATAGGAAAGGAGAAATAATAAATGTCTGAATTCACGAATTTCTCGCTGGAAGGAAAGGTGGCGTTGGTAACGGGCGCGTCCTACGGCATAGGCTTCGCGATCGCTTCCGCCTACGCGGAGTGCGGCGCCGCCATCTGCTTCAACGATATCAATCAGGAGCTGGTGGACAAGGGGCTGGCGGCCTACGAGGAGAAGGGCATCAGGGCCCACGGCTATGTCTGCGACGTCACCGATGAGGACGCTGTAAACGCCCTGGTGGCAAGGATCGAGGCGGAGGTAGGCGTCATCGATATCCTGGTGAACAATGCGGGCATCATCAAGCGGATTCCCATGACGGAGATGACCGCGGCCCAGTTCAGGCAGGTCATCGACATCGACCTGAACGGCCCCTTCATCGTCTCCAAGGCCGTGATCCCTTCCATGATCAAAAAGGGACACGGCAAGATCATCAACATCTGCTCCATGATGTCCGAGCTTGGCCGGGAGACCGTGTCCGCCTACGCTTCCGCCAAGGGCGGTCTGAAGATGCTTACCCGGAACATATGTTCCGAATACGGCCAGTACAACATCCAGTGCAATGGCCTCGGGCCGGGCTATATCGAGACGCCTCAGACAGCCCCCCTGCGCGAGGTGCAGCCGGACGGAAGCAGGCATCCCTTCGACCAGTTCATCTGCGCCAAGACCCCTGCCAACAGGTGGCTGAAGCCCGAGGAGCTCACCGGCCCCGCCGTGTTCCTGGCGTCCGATGCCTCCAATGCGGTGAACGGCCACATCCTGTACGTGGACGGCGGCATCCTGGCCTACATCGGCAGGCAGCCGTAAGCCCCGGCGGGTATCCGGACAGTAAATAAGAGACGGCATGCCCGGAAACGGCAGCGGAACGCAGCATAAAATGAACGCAAGACAACCCAAAATGAAAGCCCAAAAGAATGGGAATGCCCTGAAGCGGCATGATGGAGGTTCGATATGAAAATTGCATTGATCAACGAAAACAGCCAGGCGGCGAAGAACGAGCTTATCTGCGCCACCCTGAAGAAGGTGGTGGAGCCCATGGGCCATGAGGTATACAATTACGGCATGTGCGGCGCGGAGGACCCCAATCCTCTGACCTATGTCCAGAACGGCATCCTGGCGGCAGTGCTGCTGAATTCCGGAGCCGCGGATTTCGTCATCACAGGCTGCGGCACCGGCGAGGGCGCCATGCTGGCCTGCAACTCCTTCCCCAAGGTGCTCTGCGGCCACGTCCAGTCCCCCCTGGACGCCTACCTGTTCTCCCAGGTGAACGACGGCAACTGCGTGGCCCTGCCCTTCGCCGAGAACTTCGGCTGGGGCGGCGAGCTGAACCTCCAGTATATCTTTGAGAAGCTGTTCTGCGCGCCCGGTGGCGGCGGATATCCCCCTGAGAGGGTGGAACCCGAACAGCGCAACAAGAAGATTCTGGACAAGGTCAAGGAGGTCACCCACACGGACATGGTGACCATCTTGAAGAACCTGGACAGGGAGCTGGTGAAGGGAGCCCTTTCCGGCGCGAAGTTCCGGGAGTACTTCTTTGAGAACTGCAAGTGCGGGAAAATCGCGGAGGCGGTGAAAGAAGTCCTGGAATAAATGAAAAACAGATAAAAAATATACGCCAAAGCCCAGAGGGGAGAGATTTCCGGGCTTTGGCGCACTGTGCGTGGCAGGGGCAACGCCGTTGCCGTCCCACGGCGGCTCTGTGCGAAAACAGAGTAGATTCCACAGGTGCGGGCTGCCGGGAGTCTGCGGACTGAGGCAGGGCAGTTTCCGGCAGCGGAATGGGGAGGGCGGATGTACCCTGCATGAGAAGCGGAAAGTGTTTGGCAATAAATCATATCAAATTAGCATGCGAGACATGCGGAAAAGAGGGAAAATGAACGCAGTATTAGAGCAAATCAGCAAAATCGGCATCGTGCCCGTGGTGAAGATAGACCGGGCGGAGGATGCGCTTCCGCTGGCAAAGGCCCTGTGCGCGGGCGGGCTTCCCTGTGCGGAGGTGACCTTCCGCACGGACGCGGCTGCGGAGGCCATCAAGACCATGACCACGAATTTCCCGGACATGTGCGTGGGAGCGGGGACAGTGCTGAACGCGGAGCAGGTGGATGCTGCGGTGGCGGCAGGAGCGAAGTTCATCGTCAGCCCGGGACTGAATCCCAGGACGGTGAAGTACTGTATCGAGAAGGGCGTGCCCATCACCCCCGGCACCTCCAGCCCCTCCGACATCGAGCAGGCTATCGAGCTGGGGCTGGATGTGGTGAAGTTCTTCCCGGCGGAGCAGTCCGGCGGCCTGGCCAAGATTAAGGCCATGGCGGCGCCCTATGTGAACATGAAGTTCATGCCTACCGGCGGCATCAATGCCAAGAACCTGACATCCTACCTGGATTTTAACAAAATCATTGCCTGCGGCGGCTCCTGGATGGTGCCCGGCGACCTGATTAACGCGGGAGAGTGGGACAAGATTGAACAGCTCACCAGAGAGGCCGTCCAGACCATGCTGGGCTTCGAGCTGGTGCATATCGGCATCAATTCGGAGAGCAAGGAAGAGGCCGACAAGACTGTGAACCGTCTGGCATTCCTGTTCGGCCTGCCTGTGAAGGTGGGCAGCGGCGGCAGCTTCGCGGGCACGATCGCGGAGGTACTGAATACCCATGGCAGAGGGACACACGGTCATATCGCCATCCGCACCAACTATATCGAGCGGGCCATCAATTATATGACCACCGTACTGGGCGCGGAGTTCCATGAGCCCATCCTGCGCCCTGACGGCAAGATCAACGCCATCTATCTGAAAGAGGAGATTGGAGGGTTTGCGGTGCATCTGCTACAGAAATAAGCGAAAAAGATTTTCTATGCCCGCAAAGAGGACGCAAGGCATATCTCTTTGGTGCGGATGAAAACGCCGCAGGCGGCATGGGCGGATATGCAAATGTTTCAGATATGGCAATAGGAGTTTTGAGATAAGAAAGGATACAGACATGGCAAAAGTGATTACAATGGGTGAGATCATGCTCAGGCTGTCCACCCCCAATTTCGAGAAGTTCATCCAGGCAGACGAGTTCGACGTCAATTACGGCGGCGGCGAGGCCAATGTGGCCGTGTCCCTGGCCAATTACGGCCATGAGGCGGAGTTCGTCACGGCGGTCCCCGACAATGAAATCGGCGAGTGCGCGGTGGCGGCCCTGCGCAAGTACAATGTGGGCACGAAGCATATCGCCAGATGCGGCGAGAGGCTGGGCATCTACTTCCTGGAGAGCGGCTCTTCCATGAGGCCCTCCAAGGTGGTCTACGACAGGGCCCATTCCTCCATCTCCACCGCCACGGCGGCGGACTTTGATTTCGACGCGGTCTTCCAGGGCGCGGACTGGTTCCATTTCACCGGCATCACCCCCGCCGTGTCGGACGCAGCGGCGGCGCTGACCGAGGAGGCCCTGAAGGCTGCCAGGAAGCATGGCGTGAAGGTGTCCGTGGACCTGAACTTCCGCAAGAAGCTCTGGTCCTCCGAGAAGGCTCAGAAGGTCATGAAGAACCTGATGCAGTATGTGGACGTGTGCATCGGAAACGAGGAGGACGCGGAACTGGTGCTGGGCTACAAGCCCGGCAAGACGGACGTCACCAGCGGCGACCTGGAGCTGGCGGGGTACAAGTCCATCTTTGAGCAGATGGTGGCTGACTACAACTTCGAATACTGTGTATCTTCTCTGCGGGTGAGCCATTCCGCCTCCGACAACGGCTGGTCTGCCTGCATCTACTCCAGGGATACCAAGGAGTTCTACCACTCCAAGGAGTACAGCATCCATCCAATTGTGGATCGCGTGGGCGGCGGCGACTCCTTCGCGGGCGGCGTGATCTGCGGGATGCTGGACGGCAAGGACTTCAAGGCGGCGCTGGAGTACGGCGTGGCGGCTTCCGCGCTGAAGCACACCATCCCCGGGGACTTCAACCTGGTGAGCCGGAAAGAGGTGGAGACCCTGGCGGGCGGCGATGCCTCCGGGCGGGTGCAGCGCTAAGCAAAAAATGTATCAAAAAACGTCCTCAGGGGTATACAGGACATGCTTTTTTGACGATATATAAATACAGAAGAGCTTATGCAGGGCTGCTGGGATAAAGATACCGGCGGCCTTGTGTGGTTACATTTACGAGAAGCATAAGGAGGATAAAAAAGATGGGTTCGTATTACAAGCATACCAGGACGGAGAGCGCCAAGGTGCCCTATTCCTTCCGGTGTGAGCAGTGCATGAAGGACAGCGGGACCAGACAGGCCACGATTGTCGGCAACGAGGCGATCCACAACAGCATGTCCAGGAAAATTTCCCAGAAAGAGGAGGCTAAGATGCAGGAGGAGGCTTTCCAGAAGCTGAAGAACGCCCTGCAGGAGGCCTACGAGAATGCCGAGGGGAAGCATATCTATGCAAAGGAGTTCAATGATATCTGCCCGCATTGTGGGAAGCCCCAGTCCTGGGCGGTGGCGAATCTGAAGGATAAGCTCTTCGAGAATTCCATCGTCAGCGTTATCGTGGGACTGATTTTTGCAGTGGGCAGCTATTTCTACATAAAGAGCGAGCCCGGCAGGTTCGAGGAGTCCTGGCAGTTAGGGGTGCCTATCGGCATCATGGCCGTGGCCGTGATCATCGCTATTCTGCTCTTCGCCATCAACATGGTGAAGATGAGCTCCAAGAACAAGAAGACGGCGAATGTAATGCAGAAGAACCTTCCCGACATCCAGTGGGATGCGGTAGAGGGCATGATTGATATGAGCAGGGTCTAGTATCCCAGTGCATGGTGTACTGGTCTCCCAGGGCGCGGGCGGCTGTCCGCGCCTTTTTGCCGCACAGGAAAGTTTTTCATGATGTTTTTTACAAGTTTGACACATCTTTATGATAGAATCGGTTGATGACAGAGGAAATCTGGTCAGGAGGTGGCGCTGTGACGGACATACTGGTGGTGGAGGACGATGAGGCGATTGCCAATCTGATCTGCGTGAGCCTAAGCGCGGAGGGCTACCGCTGTACCTGTGCCCGGGACGGCATGGAGGGCGCGGATTATATCGAGCGGCAGTCCTTCGACCTGGTGCTCCTGGACATCATGCTTCCGGAGGTGGACGGCTATGAGCTCCTGGAATTCATCAAGCCCACCGGCACCCCGGTAATCTTCCTCACCGCAAAGGGCAGCATCGAGGACAAGGTGCGGGGGCTGCGGGCCGGTGCGGACGACTATCTGCCGAAGCCCTTCCAGATCGGGGAGCTCCTGGCCAGGGTGGAGGCCGTGCTGCGCAGGCTGGGAAAGGGAGAGCGGCAGCTGGAGGTGGGGGACGTGAGCGTCCGGCTGGATTCCAGGCAGGTGCTCAAGAGCGGCGTTGCCCTTACGCTGACGGTGAAGGAGTTCGACCTGCTGGTGGAGCTGATGCGGAACCGGAACATCGCCCTGTACCGGGAGCAATTGTACGAAAAGGTCTGGAAGGAGCCCTTTAACGGGGAGACCCGGACGCTGGACAGCCATATCCAGAGGCTTCGGAGGAAGCTGGGCTGGGAGGATCGGATCCGGACGGTGTTCCGGATAGGCTACAGGCTGGAGGGATAGCATGCGCCTCTTTACGAAAATCTTTTTATGCGGGACTTTGGTCTTAAGTCTGGCATTTTCTGTCTCGGGATATTTTCTGCTCCATTTTTCATGGGAAAGCAGCATGGCAAGGGAAGCGGATTTCGCTTTGAAGCAATACCAATACGACAAGTTCACCATCCAGTCGGCGCTGCTGACGTACACGGATTTCGAGATGTCCCTCGCGGTATCCTGGGAGGATGCCGCGGACAGGGGGCAGATCACCACCTGGTGGGAGGATGCCTCTGGGGGGACTGTTGTCTCTTCGGGGGAGGAGGGGGAGAAGTGGTTCGTGAAGGGCGCGGAGCGGATATTTGACCGGGAGTCGGCAAAGGAGCTGTTCCGCATCCTGGCGGAGGATGTGAGCCTGCCCGCGGCCTTCTTTACAGGGGACGGGACCCTTCTCTATTCCGGGATAGAGGGGCTGGACGCCTCCTTCCTGGAGGAGCTGTCGGGAGACGCCCATGTGTACCGGTTCCGGGAGACGCCGGAGGGGAGCTTCCTGCTGGTGGGAAGCGTGCTGGAGCAGGGAAGGCTTGAGCTGGCGGACGGGATGTGGGACGGGCGGGAAGCCGGAGAGCAGGGGGCCATGGAAGCCGAAGGCCGGGACGGGGAGGAGACCGGATCGGATGCTGGAGCTGAGGCAGCTCCGGATGCGGCACAGGCAGCTGCCCGGGGCATGGAGGAGGCGGAAGCGGAGGCCGATACCCAGACCGCGGGCCTGGGCACAGCACAGGAGAGGACATGGTACGAGACGGAAGACGCCGCCCTGGACACTGGGGCCTCCGGGGACGGAATTCGCTTCGTGACCCAGTGGGACGTGAGCAAGACCGTGAGGCAGCAGGAGATTCTGCAGCAGTATTTCCTGCGCTGCTATCTGGCGGCGGTTCTGGTGGGGATGGGGCTGCTGGGGCTTCTGTCCGCTCTCCTGACAGGCCCACTGAAGCGGATGTCCCGGGCGGCGGGACGGATGGCCCAGGGGGACTATGAGGAGCGCCTTGCCGTCAGGGGCCGGGATGAGATCGGGGAGCTGGCGGAGAGCTTCAACCGGATGGCGGAGGCCGTGGAGGAGAAGGTGGAGGCATTGTCCAGGGCGGCCAGGGAGCGGGAGGATTTCGTGGCCAATTTCGCCCATGAAATGAAGACGCCGATGACTTCCATCATCGGCTACGCGGACATGCTCTACCAGAGGGAGCTTTCCCGGAAAGAGGTGCGGGACGCCTCCTGGTACATCTGGAACGAGGGGATGCGCCTGGAGGCCCTGTCCCTGAAGCTGATGGACCTGACCGTTCTGGGGCGGCAGGACTTCCCCCTGCAGGAGATGGCCGCGGAGGAGCTGCTGGCGGACGCGGCGGGGGGCCTGGAGCCTTTCTTTGCGGAAAAAGGGGTGTCATTTGTGCTGTCGGCAGATCCGGCCTATATCCGGGTGGAGTACGACCTGTTCAAGACCCTGCTGATCAACCTGCTGGACAATTCCGTCAAGGCGGGCTGCACCAGGCTTGCGCTGTCAGGGACCCGGGAGCGGGAGGGGAGATACCGGATATGCGTCAGGGACAATGGCTGCGGCATGGAGGAGGAAGAGCTCTCCCGGATCACGGAGGCCTTTTACATGGTGGACAAGGCCAGGAGCAGGAAGCAGCACGGGGCAGGGCTGGGGCTCGCCCTGGCCGACAGGATCGCCAGGATCCACGGAAGCGGGCTGGAGTTTAGGAGCAGAAAGGGCCAGGGGACAGAGGTAAGCCTGCTGTTCTCCTGTGTGGAGGCGGAGACGGACGATGAGGAATAAAAGGAGTTTGCTTGTAAATCTGTCGGGGGTGGCGCTGGCGTTCGCCATCGCTTTCGGCGGAATCTTCGCGCTGTGGAGCAGGCTGGAC
This sequence comes from uncultured Acetatifactor sp., assembly GCF_910585425.1. Classification (GTDB taxonomy): domain Bacteria; phylum Bacillota; class Clostridia; order Lachnospirales; family Lachnospiraceae; genus Acetatifactor. Next base: position 20,463 of record NZ_CAJUCP010000040.1, read on the forward strand.
AGAGAGCGGGCGCAGCTTTTGTCAGGGGGTGGTACGGTGGGGATCCCGGCCGGGACTGAAGGTGTGATGTCAAAGAGCGTCGGCGTGGTGGACGTGGAGATAAAGGCGGCGGATTTAAGCCAGGAGGAGCTGCGCCGGGCGGTGCTGTGCCTGGAGAGCGCATCGGAGAAATACCCCCATGAGCCCGTGCCCGGGCAGTTGTCCATGACAGAGGCCACCCGGAGCGGCCTGGCCTGGCTTGGGGACTTCCTGCTGCCCCGTCTGGACAGGGAGGGGATGATTCCGAAGGAATACAGGCTGAGCTGCTATCTCTGGGCCGATAGCCAGGCGGAGGCCGACGAGGGGACGGATCCGCTGGCCGGTTACTGGGAAGTGTCCTTCGCCGGGGAGGAGCTGGATGCGGTGCTGTTCCTGAACGCGGTGACCGGGCAGGTGCTGCGGGCGTGGATCGCGCTGCCGTATCCGGAGGGGGAGCATCCGGACGCGGAGCGTCTGACAGAGCTTTTGGAGGATTACGCGGATTCCCTTGGCGTGGAGGCCGGGTATGCGATTTCCATGGCGGAGGCCGGGATGTCCGATTCCGTATACGCGACGGAAAAACAGGGAACGGAGGGCGGCGGGACAGAAAGCTTCGGAGCCGGAGACGGAGAAACGGACAGCCCCGGGCAGGGCGGCGGAGAGGGCTGGGGATTCCGGCAGCGCCTGGAGGACCAACGGATGGCAGTCTGCCTGGAGGCCGGGGATGCCGTAGACGCCGGGATGCCCCTGGCGGAGAGCGGGAAGGCCCTGTGCCTTGCCCTGTACCTGGAGACCAAGCCCCCGGAAGATTAAAGGCCCCCGGGGCTTTGTGAAAAAAATGTGAACCCTCCGGATTTTACAACTTAGGCACAACTCCTCCGCAGCTCCTTGACATCTGCCTGATATGATACGCGAAGCGAAGGAAAGACAGGTTCGCGGTGAATAAGGAATCGCGGGAGAGATGCGATTCCCAGTAAAATCAGGAGGTAACAGAGAATGGAGAAGCGGAAAAAGCGGAATGGGCGCGGCGTCAGGTGGATTGCCGCCCTGCTGCTGTCGGCGCTGCTGGCGGGCGCCCTGAGCGGCTGCGGCGGGAGCGCGCCGGGAGGAGACGGCGCAGGGGAAGGCGGCGCAGGGGAAGACGGCGCGAAAAGCGGCGCGGAAGGCTCCAAGGCGGCGGACGGGGGTTCCCCCGGACAGGACGGCAAGGGCAGATATGTGGAGATCCAGGAGAGCCTGCCGGAGGAATTGGACGGCTGGTCAATCGTACAGATCTATACGGTAGACGGGAAGCTCCGCCTCCTGGCCACCAAAGCGGAGGGCGACAAGGCCGTCCTGCGGGAGTGGGAGAAGCAGGAGGAGGGCCTGACGGATGTGACCCAGGGCTGGATGGCGGACATGGAATTCAACTGTGTCGGGGGCTGGCTGGATGTCCGGCTGGCCCGGGGAAAGGACGGCGGACAGTATCTGTATGCCGGATACCTGGCGGAGGACGAGGAGGGCTCCAGGGGGCATCTGTATAAAGCCGAGGGAGGCGCGGCGGTGGAGATCACGCCCCAGAAGTGGACAGTCCCCAATGAGGAATTCGGCAGCTATGAAATGGTGCAGGGCCTGGCGGTGCTGGACAACGGCAATATAGTCGCCGTCTCCTACACCTCAGTGGACATTCTGTCGGGGGAAGACGGAAGTGTAATAGAAACCGAGAAGCCCGCCGTTTTCTATGAGGGCGGCGTGATAGCGGACGGAGAGAATGCCTATCTGCGGGCCTCTGACGGAACCGGCGGCTATATCGAGAAGCGCCAGGGCGGCAAGGCCGCAGGCGCGGTGCAGATTCCCTATCCCGCATCCGATTCCGGGGCGTCCGAAAGCGGAGACAGGATGATGACCTTCAACAGCAATGCCAGCCTGGCGCTGGCGGCGCTTCCGGATGGCACATTGATCGCCGGGAGCAAGGACGGGCTGTTCCGCATGGATCCCGGGGCTGAGCCGGGGCAGTGGGAGCTGCTTGTGTCCGGCCAGGAGACGGATTTCGCCATGTCGGATCTGTGGTGCACGGATTTCGCGGCGTTTGAGGACGGGAGCGTCTACGCCCTGTTCGAGTCGGAGGAGGGGCAGAAGCTGAACCGCTATGAGTATGACCCGGAGGCGGTGTCGGAGGTGACGGAGGTGCTGAAGCTCTATACCGTGTACGAGAGCTCCCTGCTGAACCAGGCGGCGGCCAAGTACCACAAGGCCCACCCGGAGGTGCTGATCGAGATCCATAACGTGTATCCGGCTTACTACCCGGACAGCGTTGACTACAATGCCGTATACCAGGAGCTGAACACCATGCTCATGGGGGATGAGGCGCCGGACATCGTGATGATGGATCATCTGGACATGGATTCCTACGCGGACAAGGGCCTGCTGGCGGATCTGGAGGACGTGGTGGGCCCCATGGAGGAGAGCGGGGAGCTTCTGTCCAATATTACAGGCATATACAGACGGGAGGACGGCAAGCGGTACGTGGTGCCCCTGCAGTTCGCCATGGACCTGGCCCTGGGAAGGGACATTACGGTCCAGGATATGGCCACCATGGAGTCCCTGGCAGAGTTCCTGTCCCGGGTGGAGGAGCCCTATATGGCATCCCGGACGGTGGCCGGGCTGGTGGATGAGTTCTACCCCTATTTCTGCGCCGAGATCGTGGACGGCAAGCAGCTGGACAGGGAGGCTATGGGGAGGTATCTGGAGTACCTGAAAGCGATCGGGGACAACTGCGGGATTGTGGCGTCAAATCCTGAGGACGTCACGTCCTACGGCGTATTCGGCCTGGCCGGGAAGGCGAAGTTCGCCCTCAGCCGGATGAGCGGCTTTACGGACGGCATGCTGTACATGTCCATGGTGGATTATATCAAGGGGGACTTCACGGCCTTTGAGAACCGCTTCGAGCCCCTGGTGCAGGCGGGTGTCTGCGCCAAGAGCCGGTATGTGGACAGGGCAAAGGACTTCCTGCGGTTCGCCCTGTCGGAGGAGATCCAGAACCTGGAGTACAACGGCTTCCCGGTGAACCGCAGGTCCATGGAGCATCAGGCGATGAAGGACCGCTCGGAATTCACCATGGTGACCTCCGTGGCAGGGGACGACGGCAGCTTGGTACAGTTCGAGAGCGAGCCCTACTCCAAAGAGACGGCGGACCGGCTGGTCGCCCTGTGCGAGGGGCTGGATAAGCCTGTGGGAGAGGACGCGAAGATCCGGGAGGTGCTGATCGAGGCCCTGGGCGGCTATCTGGAGGGCTCCCAGTCCAGGGAGGACACCGTACAGAAGATAGAAGACGGGCTGAAGATGTATTTAGCGGAATGAGATTGACATTGCCCCGCCATGATTTCGAACCGGAAATCTGGCGGGGCTTTTGCGGCCTTACCGGAAATTAGTAAAAAAAGTAAATTAACCCTTTATATCTTTACCGGAATAGTATATACTGATAATATAACTTTATAGGAACAGGAAGAGGAAGTCAAACTGACAAATCTGATGAAAGAGAGGAACTGAGTTATGTACGATTTTTCTATCGGCGTAATGCTGGAATCTTTCCGGCAGCCCACTCCGGTGGCGCTTAAGAAGGCAAGGGAGGTCGGCGCTAAGGGCATACAGATGTATGCGGTGGACGGCGAGCACACCCCGGAGCAGCTTACGGGGGGGAAGCGGAAGGAGCTTCTGGATATGGTGAAATCGGAGGGGCTGGTGTTCTCCGCCCTCTGCGGGGATCTGGGGAAGGGCTTCCACAATCCCGAGCTGAATCCGGGGCTGATTGAGAAGTCCATGCGCATCCTGGAGCTGGCAAAGGATCTGGAGACGGACATCGTCACCACCCACATCGGCGTGGTCCCCGCGGATCCCGGCCATGACCGCTACAAGATCATGCAGGAGGCGTGCTTCAAGCTGGCCGAGTACGCGGATTCCCTGAACGCGCATTTCGCCATCGAGACAGGGCCCGAGGAGTCTGCCACATTGAAGCAGTTCCTGGACGGTCTGCACTCCACCGGCGTGGCGGTGAACTTAGATCCCGCCAACCTGATCATGGTCACCGGCGACGATCCCGTCCAGGCGGTACATAATCTGAAGGACTACATCGTGCATACCCATGCCAAGGACGGCGTGCGCAACTACTACCGCAATCCCGAGGAGGTCTACGGCCTTGTGGAGGCGGAGATGCTGGCAAGCCCTTCCTTCGCGGAGCTTCCCCTGGGCAAGGGCGGCGTGGACTTCAAGAATTACCTGAAGGCCCTGGACGAGATAGGCTATCACGGATTCCTCACCATCGAGCGCGAGGTGGGCGACGATCCGGAGGGAGATATCCGTCTGGCCGTAGATTTCCTGAATGGCTTGATAAATTATACTGCTTAACAGTTAAAAGTTTGTGGTATTTACGGAGCGGCTTTTACAATGGAAAGCGAACTTTCTGTTGTCGTGAATAGGAGGAAATGAAATGAAATTTTCAGTCAGTGTATATAGCTTCATGCAATATATCCAGGACGGCAGACTGACGCCGTTCTCCTGCATCGAAAAGGTGAAGGAGATGGGCTTCGACGCCATCGAGTACGTGGACTTCGCCTTCCCCGAGGACGAGGACCCGACAGAGTACGCCAAAAAGCTGCGCGCCGAGGCCGACAGGGTGGGCCTGGCCATCTCCAACTACGCCGTGGGGGCCGACTTCCTGAACGGCAGCGACGGCGACCTGGAGGCCGAGGTGGAGCGCCTCAAGGGCCAGGTGGACATCGCCGCCATCCTGGGCTGCCCTACCATGCGCCATGACGTGACAGGCGGGATTGCGAACCGCACTTATCAGGGATACGACAATGTGGTGGAGCGCCTGGCAAAGGGCTGCCGGGCCGTGGCGGAGTACGCGGCGCAGAAGGACATCAGGACCATGACCGAGAACCACGGCTTTTTCTCCCAGGACAGCCTGCGGGTGGAGAAGCTGATCAACACGGTGGCCAGCGACAATTTCGGCCAGCTTGTGGACATGGGCAATTTCCTCTGCGCGGACGACGATCCCGTGACGGCCGTGGGCAGGTGCGCGCCCTACGCGTTCTATGTCCATGCCAAGGACTTCATCGTAAAGAGCGGCCAGGGGGTCAACCCGGGCCAGGGCTTCTTCCTCTCCAGGGGCGGCAATTTCCTGCGGGGCACCATCGTGGGACACGGAGACGTTCCTGTAGTACAGTGTCTGCGGGCCCTGAAGGGCGCAGGGTATGACGGGTACATAGCCATCGAGTTCGAGGGCATGGAGGACTGCGTCAAGGGCGTGGCCATCGGCCTGGAGAACCTGAAAAGATACGTGGCGGAAGTGTACGGAGCGTGAGGGGAAGCCTGAAGCGCAGGCATCCTTCCGGCCTTGCGGCAGTCCGATGACAGCCGCGCCGGCGCATATGGAAAGGGGCTGCCGCTTTGCGGCGGCCCTGATTTATAGCGGCGGACCACAATAGGAGGAAACCATGGAGTGTTATAAGTTCAAGCGGGCCCAGGCCGTCTGGGCCAGGGGCCGGGAGGAGGAGATGAACTGCGAGCTGGCCTTCCGGGCGGTGATCCCGGCAGGGGACGTGGAGCTGCACCTGGCGGCATCGTCGATATACCGTCTCTGGATAAACGGCGAGTTCGTGTGCGCGGGCCCGGCCAGAGCGGCCCACGGATTCTACAATGTGGATGAGATCCCCCTCTCCGGGAGGCTGACGGAGGGGGAGAACGTAGCGGTGATCGAGGTGGTGGGCTATAACGTCAACAGCTACGACACCTTAGACCAGCCCGCGTTCCTGGCGGCGGAATTCCTCCGGGGAGAAGACGTGATCGCCTGTACCGGGGGAGAGGGGCTGACCATACATGAACGGAAGCAGCGGGTACAGAGGGTGCAGCGCTACAGCCTGCAGCGGGCCTTCGCGGAGTGCTATCGCCTGGGGGCGGGGCTGAGGGACTTCTACACCGCCCCGGGGGAAGCCCTGCCGGAGCCCCTGCCATCCGCGGTGCAGCCCGGCAAGAAGTACCTGAGGCGCGGCGTCAGGATGCCGGAATTCGAAAGGCTTTCCGCCAAAACCCTGGTGGAGACAGGACAGGTGGGCTTCCGGCCTGTGGAGCGCAGGCCTGTGCTATCCTGGGAGAGCAAGCGCCTGGGGAAGACCCTGAAGGGGTATCTCCCGGAGGAGCTGGAGGAGCGGCTGTCGGACGAGGGCCAGAGCATGGAGTTCCTGCCGGGGGAGGCTGCCGCGGGGGAGCCCTTCCCCCTGACGCTGGAGGACGGCTATGGCTTATATGAGCTTCCCTTTAACGCCACAGGCTTCGTCTGCCTGGAGGTGCGGTGCGATGCGCCCTGTACGGTATATCTGATGTTCGATGAGATCCTGGTGGACGGGAAGCTGGATTTCCTGCGCATGAACACTTACAATTTCTTCAAATATGCCCTGGACCCGGGACGCCACGATATCATGACCTTTGCGCCCTATACCATGAAATACGTCCAGGTGGCCGTAAAGGGGAAGGCCGGGCTGGAGGAGCTGCACCTGGTGGAGTACAAGCATCCGCCCGTGCCCCGCAGGGTGAAGCTTTCCGGAGACGGAGAGCTGGAGAGGATCTGTGGGGCCGCCCGGGAGTCCTATCTGTCCAATGCCGTGGACCTGTTCATGGACTGCCCCTCCAGAGAGCGGGCAGGGTGGCTCTGCGACAGCTTCTTCACCGCCAGGGTGGAGCATGTGCTCACCGGGGAATGTCTGGTGGAGCGGGCCTTCCTGAACAATTTCCTCCTGGCGGAGAAGTTCGACTGTCTTCCCCGGGGGATGCTGCCCATGTGCTACCCCTCCGACCACAATGACGGCGTCTTCATTCCCAACTGGGCCATGTGGTTCGTGCTGGAGCTGGAGGAGTACCTGGAGCGCAGCGGGGACAGGGAGCTGATTGGCCGGGCAAAGCCACGGGTCATGGGGCTGCTGGATTATTTTGCCCCCTTTGAGAACGAGTACGGCCTGCTGGAGAAGCTGGACAGTTGGGTGTTCCTGGAGTGGTCCAGGGCCAATGATCCCGATGTGGTGCAGGACGTGAATTTCCCCACCAACATGCTGTACATGAGGATGCTGGAGGCGGTGGCCGCCCTCTACGGGGAGGAGGGGCTGCGGGAGAAAGCGGCCCGCATGAGGAAGGTCATCCGGGAACGCTCCTTTGACGGCGCTTTCTACACGGACAATGAGCGCAGGACGGAAAGGGGCCTTGAGAATCCGGGCAACTGCACGGAGGTCTGCCAGTATTACGCGTTCTTCACCGGGACGGCTACGAAGGAAGAGGACGGCGCGCTGTGGGAGACGCTGCTGCGCGACTTCGGTCCCAGGCGCAGGGAGCTGGGGCTGTACCCGGAGGTGGCCCATGCCAACGCCTTCATCGGCAGCTATCTGCGCATCGAGCTGCTGTACCGGGAAGGCCTGTACGGGGAAGTGGTGGACAATATCCGCGGATACTTTGCCGGGATGGCCCGCCTGACGGGCACCCTGTGGGAGAAGGACACCCCCTACGCCAGCTGCAACCACGGCTTCGCCTCCCATGTCATCTACTGGCTTGCGGGCATCTACGGAGTGGAGGAGGACGGGCCGTCCGCCGGGCGGTAAACGACAGGACGTAAAAAAGAAAACGGCGCAAATGGCGCAAAGAGGAGGACGACAGGTTGAAAGGATATATCTTAGAGGCATGTGTGGATTCCCCGGAATCCGCGGTGGAGGCCGTAAAGGGAGGGGCGGACCGGCTGGAGCTGTGCGCCAACCTGATCATAGGCGGCACCACCCCGGAGCAGGCGTTGTATGAAAAGGTCAGGGAGCTGACGGACACCAGGATCCATGTGCTGATCCGCCCCAGGTACGGGGATTTCCTGTACACGGAGCATGAGTTCGGCGTCATTCTGCGCAGCGTGGAGCTGTACAGGCAGCTTGGCGCGGAGGGCGTGGTGGTGGGCTGCCTTCTGCCGGACGGCTCCCTGGACATGGAGCGGATGAAGGCCCTCAGAGAGGCGGCAGGGGACAGCTCCGTGACCCTTCACCGGGCCTTCGACATGTGCCGGGATTCGTACCAGGCCCTGGAGCAGGCCAAGAGCCTGGGAATCCGGACCATCCTCACCTCCGGCCAGAAGGCCGACTGCACACAGGGCAGGGAGCTGATCGCCGGGCTGGTGCGGGAGAGCGGAGGCCAGGTGGACATCATGGCGGGGGGAGGCGTGGACGCCGCCGTGATCCGGCAGATGATTCCCGCCACGGGAGCGTCCAGCTACCATATGTCGGGGAAGACAGTGCTGGACAGCGGCATGGCCTACCGGAAGGAAGAGGTGTCCATGGGCGTGCCGGGGCTGGGAGAGTATGAGATCTTCCGCACGGCCCGGGAGAAGATCCGCGCGGCCAGGCAGGTGCTGGACGAGGCTTCCCGGTAAGCCGGGGCGCGGGAAAAAGGGTTTATGGAAAAGGGCCACAGGCCTGACAGCGCAAAAAATGGAATGGAGGAAAAAGGGATGCTGAAAGGGATACCGAAGATTTTGTCACCGGAGCTTTTGAAGGTGATGTGCGAGATGGGACATGGCGACAGGATTGTAATCGCAGACGGGAACTTCCCCTCCGAATCCGTGGGGAAGGACGCCAGAGTGATCCGCATGGACGGGCATGGGGCCTGTGAGGTCCTGGAGGCCGTGCTGGAGCTGTTCCCGCTGGACACCTATGTGGAGAAGCCCGTGAACCTGATGGAGGTGGTGCCCGGGGATAAGGTGGAGACCCCGATCTGGGGGGAGTACGAGAAGCTGGTACAGGCCGCCGACGCCAGGGGGCCGGAGGCCATCGGCCACATTGAGCGGTTCGCCTTCTATGAGGAAGCCGCAAAGGCGTATGCCATCGTAGCCACCGGGGAGGGCGCGCTGTACGCCAATGTCATGCTGCAGAAGGGCGTAGTCTGAGGGGAAGGGGCTGTCGTGCATGTACGGCGGCCCCCTTTTAAATATTTGACATTTTGGCTCTGCTGTTCTATGATAATTTTATACAAGACAGCGACATGGATAAGGAGAAAAAACACATGGCAGGAAAGGATGCAAATGACATTACCTATGATTCCATGACAGGGCTGAAGGACAGGGTGACCTTTTTCGCGGATGTGCGCAGAAGCGCCGCTGTCGGACAGGGCAGGCATATGGTGCTGGTACAACTGACTCAGCTCATGCGGATCAACCGGAAGCATGGCGCCACGGTGGGGGACGGGCTGCTTCGGGCCATAGCGGGATACCTGTGCTCGCTGAATCCGGCATACAGCGCCTACCGAATCGCCAATTCCCGGCTGACGCTCCTGGGGCCGGAGGACGACAGGGCCCGGGTGGAGGAGCTGACGGCGCGGATCCAGAAGCGGTTCCAGGAGCCCTGGCCCATCGAGGACAGGGGAGAGCTGCACGAGGTCCAGGCGAAGGCATTCGTCGTCCACTTCCCGCTGAAGCTGCGGGATACGGAGAACGACCTGGTGGACAAGATGAACTATGCGGTCTCCGTGTTCCAGGACAAGGCCAGGGAGGGCGTGCTCTTTTTCGGCGAGGGGCTGAACGAGGACATGCTGCACAGGCGGTACGTGATGGAGGAAGTCCGGTACGCGGTGGAGCAGGGGACCTTCCAGATATACTATCAGCCTATCTATGACTGCGGGGAGGGAAGGTTCACATCGGCGGAGTCGCTGGTCAGGCTGGTGACCAGGGACGGCGCTTTCCTCTCCCCGGGAGAGTTCATCCCCATGGCGGAGGAGAACGGGCTGATCGACGGGATCAGTTGGATCGTGCTGGAGAAGGTGTGCCGCTTCCTGGGCGGGCGTCCGGATCTGCCGATCGGGACGGTGTCGGTGAACATGACAGGCCAGCAGATTCTGGACCCTACGTTCATCAGGCGCATTGAGGAAAATCTGGAGAGATACCGTCTGGACGGCTCCCGCCTGCGGATCGAGATCACGGAGAGGACTGTGACGGACGACTTCGCGGAGGTCAGGAAGGTGATGGAATGCCTGGCCCTGAAAGGGATCCATTTTTACCTGGACGATTTCGGGACAGGCTATTCCAACCTGTCCAGCGTGCTGGCGCTGCCCTTTGAGGTGATCAAATTCGACCAGTCCCTGATACGGATGATGATCGAGACGGACAAGGGGCTGAAGACGATCGGCCTGCTGGCGGAGATTATGCATGAAAATGACTGCAGCATCGTGGCAGAGGGCGTCGAGACCGAGGTCCAGGTGCGGAGCGCCCAGGAGCGCAGGCTGGACAGGATCCAGGGATTCTATTATGCCAAGCCCATGCCGGAGGAAGATCTGATGGTGTTTCTGGAGAATATGCGGCAGAACAGACAGGGAGTTTGAGAGGAGGAGAGGACATGCTGGACATTTTATTCGTGACGGATTTCGTATGCCCCTACTGCCTGGTGGCAAAGGTGGCGCTGGAGGAGGCCCTGCGTGAGACGGGGCTGGAGGCACAGATCCGGGTGCAGCCCCTGGAGCTGACGCCGGAGCCAAAGGAGAGGGTGGACACCTGCCATGACGAGGCGCGCAAGAAGCGCTACCAGATTCTGGTGGAGCCGGCCAGGGCCCTGGGGCTTGACATGAAGCTGCCCCCTGCGGTCTGTCCCAGGCCTTATACCAGGCTTGCATTCGAGGGGCTGTTCTACGCCCAGGAGAAGGGGCTGGGAGAGAAGTATGCGGATCTGGTGTACCGGGCTTATTTTGAGAAGGAGCTGGACATCGGGGAGCCGGAAGTGCTCTGCGGCATCGCGGGAGAGGCCGGGCTGGACGTGGAGGGCTACAGGGCAGCGCTGCTCCAGGGAACCTACACAGAGAAGGTGAAGGAGGAGACGGCGTACTCCAGGGACGTGCTGAAGGTATCCGGCGTCCCCACAGTCTATCTGGACGGGAAGCAGGTTGCCGTTGAGACCTATACCAAGGAAGAGATGGTTCAGATCCTGCAGCAGGGGCAGGAGGCCTCCGGCGGCGGATTTCATTGCGGCGTGGACGGCTGTGGCTGAGGCGGTCTACGTCCGCCTCCCCGGTGTTCCCGGGGAGGCGATTTTGGACAGATCATGCCCGTGAACGCCATTATTTTCCGTTTTCCGCTTTCTGTCCTGCATTGGGGCAGTGTCCGCCCGCGCTATTTTCAGTTGGCGCATGATTCAGTCTGTGCGTATAAGTGTAGCTTGCACGTCCGCCCGGTAAGCGGCCGGGGATACGCCGAAATGCCGTTCGAACAGATGATAGAAATGGCTGCTGTTGTGATAGCCCGCGGCAAGGGCAATCTCCCTGACGGAAAGACGGGTATTTCTTAACAATGTGGCGGCATGCTGCATGCGGATGTCCTGCAGGTATTCCCGGAACGTGGTTCCCCTGTATTTCTGCAGCAGCAGGCTGTAGAAATTGCGATGGTAATGGAAATTCTCCTCCAGGCTGGCGGCGGTGACGGTGGCGGAATGGAGGCGGATATACCGCTCCAGCTCATAGAGGAGGGCCCGTTCCTTGCTCTCCTGGTCGGAACTGTGGAGCCTGGTGGAATACTGGCGGCAGAGCAGGGAGAGGAGCCGCACCAGGCTGCCGCGGATGATGTCCTCGCTGCCCGGGCCGGGGAAATAGTCCTCCTCTACCAGGGTCTCCAGGAGGCGGGAGAGCTGCAGATTGCGCCTGCCATCCGCAGCGAGGCCGGGAGCCTGGGCAAGGGAGGGCTCCGGGTCAGGGCGCAGGTGGATATAGCTCTGCTCCCTGCGCTGCTTCTGGAGCGCATGGAAGAGGAAACGGTGCAAATCGTCCCGGGAGTCATGGGAGGAGAGCAGCTGATCCAGATAGCTGTCCCGGAGGGAGAGGAAGAGCACTGCCGTGTCTGCCCTGCCCTCCAGCATATCCGCGTGCTCCAGGTTCCTGTCGGTGATGACCACCTCCCCGGCGGCAAAGGTCCGGGGCTCGCCCAGGAGAATCTGGCGGAAGCTTCCTTTGAGGCAGAGCAGGATTTCGATATAATCATGGGTGTGGTAATGGCCCTGCCAGGGCAGAGCGCGGCGCATATGGCGCATGCCTGCCCGGCTGAAGGTGTATTCGTTCCCGGCCGTGTCATAGAAGCACAGCAAGGTGGAAAACGGGGACCGGGTCTGGCGGACGTCCAGAGCGGCGCTACCCGGAAAGCCCTGTCCCGTGCATTGTTCCGAGGCCTTCTCCCCAGGGGAGAGGGCCTTTTTAGAGCCGGATGGGAAATAGAAGTCCTCATAGGCGGCAAGCCGCTCCGCCAGGGTGGGGAATGCGGGGAGGGTCCGGCGCAGGACATCTTCGGTCAATTGCAGGTTCCAGTCAGCCATAGGGCATCTCCTTTCGTATCTGTCCGCATAAACGGAGGCATCTTGGATTTCGCTTCCTGTCGAATTCCTGCTTTACGTAAAGTGGCGGCGCGCTGCGATAGCTGGCATCTGTTTCTTTCAGGCATAATCGTGCAAACCGTCCCTCTCCTTTATCATACAGCAGAATATCGTCCTTGTCATCCGCTTTCTGTTTTTTTATCATAGATAGCAGAACGGAACCGATGCAAATCAGCAAAAGGCAAGGCGAAGGAGGTATCTGCTATGAAGAGAGAGAATTGGAACAGGGACTGGTATTTTACCACAGGGAGGGCCGACCTGGTGCAGGCCGGGAGACGGGTGCAGCTCCCCCATGACTACATGATTGAGAGCGATGTGATTAGAGAGGCTCCGGCGGCAGAGTCCATGGGGTACTTCACAGGAACGGCGGGGACTTATACGAAGTATTTCCATGTGCCCCGGGAGTGGCAGGGGGAGCGGGTCTGGCTCCATTTCGACGGGGTGATGATGAACGCGTCCGTATCCGTCAACGGAAGCCTGGTGAAGCGCCATCACTACGGCTACACGCCCTTCTCCGCGGATATCACGGACGCGCTGTATTTCGGCGATACGAACCGGGTGACGGTGGCGGTGAACCCCAGCATGCAGCCCAACTCCCGGTGGTACACGGGCGCGGGCATCTACCGCCGTGTGGAGCTGTCCCATGTGAAGCCCCTCCATGTGGAGCCGGAGGGGATCTTCGCCTATACGAAGCGGATTGACTACGGAACCGGAATAGGGGCCGGAAGCTGTGCCGGAACCGGTGCGGAGGCTGGGGAACCGGCGGGAGATTTGGGAAAACAGGGGAGGCCGGACCGGGCAGAGAGCGCCGGCGTCATGGTGGAGGTGACCCTGCGGAACCAGCTCGCCAGAGACCATCAGGTCAGGGTCAGGGCAGCATTGATCGAGGAGGGCCGGGAGGAAGAGGACGGACGGGAAGGCTGTCCGGCAGGCGGCAGGGCGGCGAACCCAGAGGAGCGCCGGACAGGCGGGACGGCTGTGGACAGCCGGGAGGGACATGGCGGGAAAGACGGCGGGACGACTGTAATAGAACGCGATACCGTCCTCCTGGTGAAAGCCGGCGGCACGGCAGTGGCCAGAATCCCCATGACCGTGCCCAGGCCCCTGACCTGGGACGCAGAGCATCCAAACCTGTACCGGGTGAGGGCACAGGTGGAGGACATGGGCGCCTTCGGCGTGGCCCTGGACGGGGAGGCCGCCCTGGAGGGCGTCTGCGATGAGGCGGAGACCCTTTTCGGCATCCGCACCGTCACGGCGGACGCGGTACACGGGCTGCGGGTCAACGGCAGGACGGTGAAGCTGAAAGGCGGCTGCATCCATCACGACAATGGGCTGCTGGGGGCGGTGTCCCTGCGGGACAGCGAATACAGGAAGCTGGGGCTGCTGAAGGAGTCGGGCTTCAACGCGGTGCGCCTGGCCCACAATCCCGGGTCCGGGGAACTGCTGGAGGCATGCGACCGCCTGGGGCTCTATGTGTTCGATGAGGCCTTCGACGCCTGGGGGCACAGCAAGCGGCCGGGCGACTACAGCCAGTTCTTCCACCGGGACTGGAAGGAGGACATGGAAAGCTTTATCCTGCGGGACCGCAACCATCCCTGCATCCTGATCTGGTCTACGGGCAATGAGGTGGAGGAGCGGGGCGGCATGGGAAACGGATACACCCTTGCCGAGGAGCTGGCAGCCTATGTGCGCAGCCTGGATTCCACCAGGCTGGTGTCCAATGGGCTCTGCTCCATGTGGTCGGGGCTGGACGATGCCAGCGTCCTGGAGCAGATGGCGGCAAAGCGGCAGGGAAATGCCCAGAACGAGGATTCCGGGGAGATGGACGGCGCCTGGGAGGATCGGACGGAGAGCTTCTGCAACTGTCTGGACGTGGTGGGCTACAACTATATGGACAGCCACTACGAATACGCGGGGCGGCGCTATCCGGAGCGCGTCATCCTGGGCACGGAGAGCTTCCCTAACCAGTTCGACAAGGTGTGGGAGCTGGTGGAGCGCCTTCCCTATGTCATCGGCGATTTTACTTGGACGGCAGTGGACTATATCGGCGAGGCGGGCATCGGCAAGAGCAAATTTTTTGAACAGGGGGATCCGGAGCTTGCGAAAGGCCCCTGGGCAATATCCTCCCATGTGTCCGAGTACCCCTGGCGGCTGGCAAATGACGCGGACATCACCATCGGCGGAACCCTTACCCCCCAGGGAGTCTACCGGAAAATCGTATGGGGCAGCAGCCAGACAGGCCTCTACATCCAGCATCCCAAGTACCACGGGCTGGAGGAGATGGTCAGCAACTGGGGCTGGAACCAGATGACGGACTGCTGGAACTATGAGGGATACGCAGATAGGCCGGTGAAGGTCTACATCTACTCTGCGGCGAAGGAGGTGGAGCTTTTCCTGAACGGCAAGAGCCTGGGCAGGGCCGCGGCGGGAAAGGAGAACCGGTTCTGCGCGGTGTTCGAGACGGTCTACGAGCCCGGCGTGCTGAGAGCCGTGAGCCTGGACGGAGACCGGGAGGTGTCCGGAGCGGAGATTGCCACCACGGGAGCGCCTGCGTCCATCCGGCTGACGGCGGATAAGACACGGCTTAAGGCTGATGGAGAAGGACTTTCCTATGTGGCGGTGGAAATCCTGGATAAAGACGGAAATGTGGTTAAGGACGGAGAAATTCGGCTGGAGGCATCCCTGGAGGCCACCAAAGCCCAGTACCATTCCCTGTCACTGGTGCGTAAGATTCTGGGCGAGGAGGGGATGAAGGAGATGATGGCTGCATTCGGTTCGGAGGCGGAAAAAGAGGCCCCGGATTCCGCAGCCTGCCTGGCAGGATTCGGCTCGGACAATCCAGTGACCGAGGACAATTACACCGCCGGGAGATGCCATTCCTATCAGGGCCGTGCCCTGGCAGTGGTGCGGGCCGGACAGATAGCCGGGAAGGCCCTGCTGCGGGTGGCCGCGCCGGGGCTGGGGGAGGCCAGCCTGGAAATCACGGTGGAGGCGTGAGCCTGGCCGATAGGAATTCAAGCGGTTCCCCTGGCATGGCCTTCAGTGCCATGCCAGGGGGAGCTGCCGGAAGTATAGGTATCCATCCTCCGCAGGCACCATATACTCTACAGTTTCCGCGTTCCGGTCGAACAGGCGGCGGCTGTCATGCTCCTTCCCCTCTATTGCCTGCCGCAGAACCAGATAGGCAGTTCCTTCAGGAAGCGCCAGAGTCTCCCCTGCGGTGGCGAGCTCTTCCAGCCGTTCTTCGCCGTAGCGCTCCAGCGGACGGTTCGCTTCATCCATCAAAAGCAACTCCGTCTCCTGGGGCAGCGCGCTGCCGATGATGTTCACGGTGAAGCCCAGGGTAATGGTGTCCTGCTCTCCGTTTTTCGTCCTGCTGACGGATTCGGAGAGGCCATGGCTGAACTTCTGGCCGTCCACAAAGGAATCCGAGGACACCCCGGAACCGGCCAGCAGATAAATCTGGCCGTCTGTCTGCTGGTACACGGGATGAAAATAATACTTTGCAAAGCGGCCCGCGCGGATGTAGAGGTCTGTCTCCACACGCTCCTCCTGGTCGGAAAAGTAGTAATGGGAATTGGCGAAAGGATAATCGCTGACATTGTACTTAGCATCGGTGGCCTCATGGGTCTCGTCCTCAGGGGCTGTCAGGCAGTAGATGCCGCAGCCATTCAGGCCGGGGAAGGCCACTACGCCAGCGCCCGCGTCATATCCGGTGAAGCTGCCGTAGATTTTCTGTGACCCCGTATCCTTTACCACGATTTGCCCGCGGCTGTCCAGCTCCAATTCGGGGGGCTCCGGTTCGATAGGCTCTGTGGTCACGAAGACCCCTGCCAGCCGGGCGTCCTGCCCGGGCAGTTCCTCTAGAGCCAGCCTACCGCCGTTTTCGGACAGGGCACATCCGCCTGAAAGCAGCGGGACAGCCAAAAGGAGCATGGCGGCTGACAGGAATCCGGCAGCCGCCGGGTGCCTGGCGGTCAGCAGGCGCCTGGCCGCAAAAAGGGACTTTACCACCGATTTGTGATGCGGATCTCTAGGTTTCATGTTCCGGTTCCTCCTCTAATTTTCCGTCAAATTTCAGGATGTCTCCTACATCGCACTGGAGATAATAACATATTCTGTTCACCGTGCCGAAGCGCACGCCCTTTGCCTTGCCGCTGCGCAGGATGGACAGGTTCGCCTCCGTGATGCCCACCAGGCGGCACAGCTCCTTGGAGGTCATATGGCGTTCTTTTAATATTTCGTCTAGATATATTCGTATGGCCATTCTCCCGTTCTCCTTTTGCGTTCCATGCAGAGATGCTTTGAAAGGCGCATCCTGTGGTGAAAATCGTGAGACGCCGCCCCTGCGGCGGTTCAGATGAACTTCAGATGAACATATCGTTGTCTTCTTTCAGCCGCTTGCTTTCCAGATACAGGGTGCTCAATGTCCGGATGCCCAGTATGACGATGATTTCCGAAAGAGGGAACAGGATTTGGTGGTTGACGGACAACAGGAAGCGGGAGAAGGCCAGCTGCAGCACATTGAAGCCTACATTGGCCACCAGAACCACTGCCAGGAGCCGTCCGCTGGCAATCCGCAGCCGTTCCATGGCATGGCAGGCTGCCGGGCCGAAAGGGTCAGCCGCGTAATGGTGCAGGAAAACGCTCATCATGAGGAGCAGAGCGATTTTGGCCGCGCTTGGCAACAGTCCCATGACGGCCTGGAGGGCAAGGAACAGCGTGCTGATCTCCAGCAGGAATGTGGCGGAGCCGGAATTGCTCTCCTCCAGGGCGGTAAGCGCGGCCCTGAATTCGGCTCCGCCCTGCACGATGAGGCCGATAGCCAATACCAGCGCGTAGAGGCCCAGCAGAATCCGCAGCCCTGAAAGCGGTTTCCCATGTCCGATATTTTCGCCGGAGTGCGCTCCTTCCATGGAAAGCGCTTCTTCCGTGGGATGCACTTTTTCTGCGGGATGCGCTCCTTCCATGGAATGCACTTTTTCCGCAGAATGCTGTCCTTCCCTGGAATGGTCCTGGTTCCTGTGCCCCTTCTCCATGCGCAGAAGGAAGCGCAGCAGGAACCATGTCAGCAGCAGGCTGTCGATGACGGAGGCCAGGGCGAATTTCGCGATTCCGCCCGCGGGCATGGGGGACAGATACCGGTCGATGTAAGAGGGATTCACAAAGAACCACAATCCCACGAAAAGAGCTGCCGAAAGCGCCGCCAGCAGGAAGTCCGCCCCGCAGGCCCGGCGCCTGCGCAGCAATACGGCCGCCGCCAGCAGGGGGAGGGCGCCTGTGGCAAGGAACAGGATCCATGCCGCCGCATTGCCGAAGCTGCCTGACAGGGAGAGGCGGCGCAGCAGCAGCCCCAGTTGTTCCCAGGGGAAGGTCATATAGTCCATATCCGTACCTCTTTTCTCTGGAATTATTGTTTTACGATAATTATGAGAATAGGATAGCACGAAAATTATCGTTTGTCAATAATTTTTGCACAGAAGCACAGAAGCGTAGAAGCGCAGGACGCCCCAAAAGCCGCCGGAGGCCGGGCCGGCTACATCAGGAACCTGGCCCAGTATGCCAGATAGTAGAGCAGCTTCAGGCGGCGCTCCCTGGAGGGCGTCAGGGGCTGGGGCGTCTGCCCCTCCGCCAGGTCGTAGGAATAGGCATCGATGACCTTCAGGGAATCCTGTTCGTATCCGCCCATGGCCTCCCGCAGCTGCCGGTTCAGCTCGGGGCTGTCTATGACCAGCATCAGCTCCGTGTCCAGATAGGCGCTGCGCATGTCCCAGTTGAAGGAGCCCACGGCGGCGATGCGGTCGTCGATGGTGAAGCATTTCCCGTGATAGGAGACACCGCTGTCGTACTCCAGCATGCCCACGCCGCTGTCCAACAGCTTTTCCTTATTTACATAGTAGTCCATGGCCCCGAAGGGATTGCCGTTGTTGGCCACGGAATTGGTCATCATTGTGACCTTTGGCACGCTGATACAGATGTCCGCAAGCTGCCCCAGCATCCAGTCGTCGCAGAGGATGTAGGGGGTATGGATGGAGACGGACTCCTCTGCCTGCTCCATGAGCTCAGTGATGGTATAGAAGACCAGGGGTTCCTTGACCTGGGGCCCGATTGGGTTGGACACCAGCCGGACCCTGCGCGCCGGGACGGTGAGCTCCTTATAGTCCACAGGCCGGAACCAGTCCGCATGCTCTTCCTGCATCCGGCTGTAGAGGGCCAGAAGCTCCTCCTGCTTCCCTTCCTTCCTGCTGGCCACGGCATGGCATTCGTCCAGGGCCCAGACCGACCGGAAGTATTCCAGAAGCTGATCCAGGGAGGAGAAGGCTTCGGCATCCTCGCAGCAGACCAGCACGTCCCAGTCGTAGTTCTTGTAGCCGTCATGGTCGCCCAGGAAGAAGTCATAGCAGTTGCGGCCGCCCAGGATGTAGGCAGTCCGGTCTGCTATGAGATACTTGTCGTGGAGCCGTCCCATGAGGTTCCAGGGCTTTAAGGGGTTCAGGGGATTATAGACCTTCAGCTCCACGTTCTCCTCCCGGGTCAGGGCCTGGAACCAGGGATTCCCCAGGATGCCGGTGGCATAGGCCAGGCCGTCCACCAGGAGGCTCACATGGACGCCCCTCCTGGACGCGGAAAGCAGCGCGGCCAGCAGCATCTTCCCGCTGTCGTCCGCGTTGAAATCGAAGGTGCTCAGGATGATTTCCTCCTCCGCCTGGGAAATCAGCCGGATGCGCTCCGCCAGGGCCTCGCCGTTGTCGGAAATGATCCGGGCGCGCTCGCCGGTATCCGAATCCCCGTAGAAATCGGAGGCGGTGAAGCCCTCTATGGTAGCGGCCGTGACGGCGGGCTGCCTGGCGTAGGGGAGCACGATGGCGCAGATGTAGGCCAGCAGGAGGAAGAGGACGAGCAATCGGTTCCGCAGTCGGTGTTTTTTCATATACAGATACCTCATCTGATTCTTTTTTTCGCATGTTCTTTTGCGGCAGCGTTTCTATACTGCAGACCGCCAGGATTTACAGTGGTGTCCCCGGGAAAGTACTTGGCTGGCGGTCTGCAGTCGGGTCGCACTGCAAATTTAACTGGTGCGCAGTATATATCATTTATACATCAAATTGCAGGAACTGGCAATTGTTGTTTTTCCGCAGGGCGGCAGGGCAGGCTTCCGGGACAGGGAAACGCCAGGCACAGTATATATGGATTTGCTATTTGCGTGGAGTTTTGGTAAGATAGTCTGGGATATCAGTAGCGGATGCCAAAGGGCTTGACAAGACAGCGGGCGAATCGGTATATTGTTAATGTGGAAAAGGAGGGACAGCGATGACGGAGGGAGAGCATTCCATGGAGGACAGGGCGCGGATTTTTGCTCCTGTGCTGGCGCAGGTAAAACGGCTTGCGGATGAGGGGAAGCCTGTGGCCATAGCCATTGACGGGCGGTGCGGCAGCGGCAAGACATGGCTGTCCGGGCTGATAGGGGACAGGTTTCCCTGCAATATCCTGCATATGGACGATTTCTATCTGCCCTTTGGGAGACGGGCCCAGGGCTGGGAGGCCGTCCCGGGGGGCAATATGGACTTCCGGCGGCTGCAAAGTGAGCTGCTGGTCCCGATCCGGGCGGGGGAGGCTGCCGTATACCGCGCTTACCTCTGCCCGGAGGACAGGTTCGGGGAAGCGCGGTTGCTGCCTGTCCGTAACCTGACGGTGGTGGAGGGGAGCTATTCCAGGCATCCGTCCGTGGGCGAAGCATACGACCTGACCATATTCCTTACCTGCTCCAAGGAGGTGCAGCGCAGGCGCCTTGTGCAGAGGGAGGGCAGCCGCTATGCCGCTTTCGAGGAGCGGTGGATTCCCATGGAGGAGAATTATTTCCGGCGCTTTGACGTGGAGGGTACAAGCGACATGGTGCTGGACACTGGCGGGGCGTACTGAGGACAAAATGCATCCCCGGGAGAATCCCAAGGCTGTGGGCCCCGCAGATGACGCACGGAGGGCCGACAGGTATTGCACGAAACAGAACAAACGTAAAAAAGGAGATAAAGAATGGAAAAAACGACAAAAACAACAGACAACAGGAACCATATCCAGAACCTGGTGCTGGCGGCCATGCTGACGGCGGTGGGCATCGTGCTGCCCTTCTTCACGGGGCAGATTCCCCAGATTGGCAACATGCTATTGCCCATGCACCTGCCGGTTCTGGTCTGCGGCCTGATCTGCGGATGGCAGTACGGCGGCATCACAGGCTTCATCCTGCCGCTATTGCGCTATATGCTGTTCGGCATGCCGCCTATGCCCAACGGGATCTCCATGGCCTTTGAGCTTGCGGCCTACGGGGCCATCGCGGGCTTCCTGTACAATCACTCCAGATGGCAGTGCATCATATCCCTGTACCGCTGCCTGCTGATCGCCATGGTGGGCGGGCGGATCGTCTGGGGCGCGGCGAGCATTGTGGTGCTGGGCCTCGGGGGAGGGGCGTTCACCTGGCAGATGTTCCTGGCGGGGGCTTTCCTGAACGCCATACCGGGCATCATCCTGCAGTTGGCGCTGATTCCCGCGCTGATGCTGGCGCTGCACCGGACGGGGCTGGTGCGTTTTCGGCGGGAGCAGAGGACGCTGAGCCGGGCGGCGGGAGAATAAGAGGATGTGGGCATTCATTTTCAGGGCATTGTTCGCGGGGCTGGGACTGGGCCTCCTGTACCTGGGGAGCCGGTTCGCCAGATTTTCCACGGTCCGCCGGGCGGCGGGAAAATGGAAGGCTCTCCTTCCACGGAAGAAGTGCATTCCATGGAAGAAGGGCGTTCCGGAGAAGCTGCTGTGCTTCCTGATAGGGCTGGTTCCGGCTCTGGCCATGGTGCTGGCCCTGTGGAAAGCGCTTGGCGTGTTCAACGCCGCAATCTGCGTGATTCATCTGACGGTCATCTGGATCCTCTGCGATGGGGTGAACCTGATTGTGAGAAAGAAGCGGGGGCGCGACTCCGAGAGATACTACGCGGGCGTCTTCGCGCTGGGGATCACGTTCTGCTATCTGGCCTGCGGCTGGTATCTGGCCCACCATGTGTGGCGGACGGCATACGCCCTGGACACGGAAAAGCAGGTGGGGAACCTGCGGATCGTGCTGTTCGCGGACTCTCATGTGGGGAGCACCTTTGACGGAGAGGGATTCGGGGAATTGGTGGAGCGGATGCAGGAGGAGCAGCCCGACATCGTTGTGGTGGTCGGGGACTATGTGGACGATGACACCACAAAGGAGGACATGGTGGCGGCCTGTGAGGCGCTGGGCACCCTGGAGACTACATACGGCGTCTACTATGCCTTCGGAAACCATGACAAGGGGTATTTCGGCCCGGCCTATCGCGGATACAGCGGGGCGGATCTGGTGGCGGAGCTGGAGAGGAACGGCGTCACGGTGCTCCAGGATGAGACGGTGCTGCTGGGCGGACAGTTCTACCTAATCGGGAGGCAGGACCGCTCTCAGCCGGGCCGGGCTTCCATGGAGGAGCTGACGGCAGGGCTGGACAGGGACAGATACAGCATCGTCCTGGACCACCAGCCCTATGAGTACGATGCCCAGGCGGCCTCAGGCGTGGACCTGGTGCTGTCCGGCCACACCCACGGCGGGCAGCTCTTCCCCTTCCACCGCTTCGGGGAATGGCTGGGGATGGACGCCAAAATCTATGGGCTGGAGAGGCGGGAGAATACGGACTTCATCGTCACCTCCGGGATTTCGGACTGGACGATTCAGTTCAAGACCGGGTGCAGGTCGGAGTATGTGGTGGTTGATGTGCTGGGGGCGGAGCCTTGAAGGGATATCGGAATATAGTATAGAAAATGATGGCAAAATAGAAATGTCAGCGCAATGCGGACAGGAACAGGGGCGTATGCAGGGGAGCATGGGCCCTTGTTTAATTCTCAAGGCGTTTTTCAGATTTCAGGAAGTATATTGCTATTTTCCCTGCAAAGCTTTATACTGTTAAGAGTGAAGAAAAGGTTCCGGCGGAGCATATGGGCACCGCGGGGAAGGAAGCGGGAAGAGGATCATGGCAGTACAGGGAGAGACAAGGGAAAAGACAAGAATCAATATACGGGAGCCCAGGCATTACCGTGTGGTCATGCACAATGATGATTTCACTCCCATGGATTTCGTGGTGGAGATATTGATTGATATCTTCCATAAAGGAATCCCGGAGGCGGAGCGCCTGATGCTGACGGTGCACGAAAGCGGCCGGGCGGCGGTAGGGTCATACCCTTACGACATAGCCGCCACGAAGGTGCAGATGGCCCTGGGCCGGGCCAGGGAAGGGGGCTACCCTTTCCGGATGACGCTTGAGGAGGCGTAAATATGTACGTATCGAAAGAAGTGGCGGATGTCATCGACAGAGCCTACACGCTTGCGAAGGACGCCCGCTTTGAATATGTGACGCCGGAGCTTGCGCTGTACGCGGCCTGTGAGAATCCGGTGTTCGCCAGGGCCTTTGAAAGCTGCGGCGGGAACCGCAGGAGGCTGGACAGGGACCTGCGGGACTATCTGGAGGAATATATGGAGCAGACGGCGGAGCCCGGCGATGAGCCCCAACTGTCCCAGGGCATGGGATATGTGCTGGCGCAGGGGTGGGAGGCTGCCCAGAACGGCGACAAGCCCATGATGGAGCTGGCCCATCTGATTTCCGCCATGTACGGGCTGGGGGAAAGCTATGGGGTCTACTATATGCGGCTCCAGGGGGTGGAGCGGGTAGATCTGCTCCGGGAGATGACCATCGCCTATGAGGAAGCGGCAGGGAAAGGAAGACAGAGCGGAACTGCCCGCAGGAAAAGGGGACGGCAGACGAAGCCGACAGCGCCGGACAGGAAAGCGCAGGAACCCGTCCGCCCGGAGGACGGGAAGGGCTTGGGCCAACCGGGAGATAAGGGTTTAGCCGGAATGGGCAGCGGCGCCGGCTCCATGGAGGAAAGTTTCGCGGGATTGGGCGGCAGCCTGGGCTCCGGAGAGGAAGGCTCCGGCGGGAAATCGGACTCCGGGAAGGAAGAGCGGCAGAGGGATGACGAGGATGCCTGGGACCAGGGCGACTGGGGGCATGGGGACGAGGAAGACGATGAGGCCTTGGCGGAGGACGGCTTCTGGCAGCAGTACGCCACCTGCCTGGGCGATGAGCTGGAGGGAAGGAATCCGCTGATCGGCCGGGAGCGGGAGCTGGAGCGGACCATGCAGATCCTCTGCCGCAGGGAGAAGAACAACGCCCTGCATATCGGCGAGCCCGGCGTGGGCAAGACTGCCATCACCTACGGCCTGGCGCGGCTTTTGGAGGAAGGAAAGGTGCCGGAGCCATTGCGGAACGCGAAAATATTCGCGCTGGACCTGGGCAGCCTCCTGGCCGGAACCCAGTACCGGGGGGATTTCGAGAAGCGATTCAAGCGGGTGATGGACAGCATCGCCCAGGAGGAGCGCGCGATCGTCTATATCGATGAGATCCACAACATCGTAGGCGCAGGGGCGGTGAACGGCGGGAGCTTCGACATCTCCAACATGCTCAAGCCCTACCTGGCCCAGGGCCGTATCCGCTTCATCGGGGCCACCACCTATGAGGAATATAAAAAGCATTTTGAGAAGAATAAAAGCCTGGTGCGGCGCTTCCAGAACATCGACATCGAAGAGCCGGGCACTGCCGATGCCATCCGGATCCTGGAGGGGCTGCGGGAGGGCTACGAGACCTTCCACGGCGTGCGCTATGAGGAGGGCGTGCTGGAGTATGCGGTGGAGATGAGCGCGAAATATATCAATGAACGCTACCTGCCGGACAAGGCCATCGACCTGATAGACGAGGCGGGGGCTTACCGCAGGCTGCATCCCTTGGGGGAGGGGCAGGAAGCGGCGGAGGGAAGCGCTGCTGACGGGGCTACCGGACCGCAGGGCCTGAAGGAGGAGAGGCATCCCGATGGCAGACAGGAAGGGGCAGCCCTGGGGCAGGGGGAGTCGCCGGACAGAACCGTCTTGGAGGGGGAGCTGTCCGACAGCGGCTCCCCGGCCGGGGCAGGATCCATGCAGACGGTAGACAAAAATCTTATAGACGAAATATTGTCGAAAACCTGCCACATCCCCAAACAGGCCGTGGAGCGGGACGAGACCGCCGCCCTCGCCACCCTGGAGGAGCGCCTGAAAAAATGCGTCTTCGGCCAGAACGAGGCCATCTCCCAGGTGGTGAACGCCGTGAAGTTCTCCAGGGCCGGGCTGCTGGAGGAGGGGAAGCCCCTGGCCAGCCTCCTGTTCGTGGGCCCCACCGGCGTGGGCAAGACGGAGATCGCCAGGAGCCTGGCCAGGGAGCTGGGCGTCCGCCTGATCCGCTTCGACATGAGCGAGTATGGGGAGAAGCACGCCGTGGCCAAGCTGATCGGTGCGCCCGCGGGGTACGTGGGCTACGAGGAGGGTGGGCTGCTGACGGAGGAGATCCGGAAGAACCCTCACGCAGTGCTTCTGCTGGACGAAATCGAGAAGGCCCACCCGGACATCTACAATATCCTGCTCCAGGCCATGGACTATGCCACCCTGACGGACAACCAGGGCCGGAAAGCGGATTTCAGGAATGTGATCATCATCATGACCTCCAACGCCGGGGCCAGCCGGATTGGAAAGCACGGCATCGGCTTCCAGGGGCAGGACGTGGGCGGCGAGGCCATCCTGGAGGAAGTGAAGCGCATCTTCCAGCCGGAGTTCCGCAACCGCCTGAACCGGATCGTGGTATTCAGGGGCATGGACAGACAGATGGCGGACCGGATCGTGAAGAAGAAGCTGGGCGAGCTGGCGGATATGCTTTTGCGGAAAAACGTGCATCTGTCCGTGGATGCCCAGGCGGAGCGGCTGGTGGAGGAAAAGGGCATCAGCGCGGAGTTCGGCGCCAGAGAGATAGAGCGCGTGATCCAGGGGGAGGTCAAGCCCCTGCTGGTGGACGAGATTTTGTTCGGCGCTCTGAGAGAGGGCGGGAGCTGCAGCCTGACGGCCCGGGCGGGGCGTTTCCTGCTGGAGCTGCCCGGCCTTTCGGGGGAGGACGGGGCCCGGATGGCGGGAAGCCCAGGCGGCGCCCGTCAGCCTGCCGGGGAGCCTTCCGGGGAGGCAGTGCTGTCCGGAGGAGAGGGCTGCGGAGCAAAAGCCGGAAAGGATTTTACGTAAGGGGGAATGATATATGCCGGTCTATCGGCTGAATGAGGGGGAAATCACTTTTCCGAATCCCATGTACGCCCGCCGGGACGGCCTACTGGCGGTGGGCGGGGATTTGAGCGTGGAGCGGCTTCTGCTGGCCTACACCCACGGAATCTTTCCCTGGTACGACCCGGGGGAGGAAATCCTGTGGTGGTGCCCCAGGGAGCGTTTCGTTATTTTCCCGGAGGAGATACATATTTCCCATTCCATGCGGAAATATTGGAAGAAGCATAAGCTCAGGCTGGTGCTGAACAGGGACTTCGCGGACACCATGCACCGCTGCCGCGTGAAGCGGGAATTCAAGGAGGGGACATGGATCTCCGACGAGATGGAGGCGGCTTACTGCAGGCTGTTCCAGGCGGGCTATGCCGTCAGCGTGGAGGTGTCCGAGGACGGGGAGCTGGCGGGAGGCCTCTACGGCGTGTCCATCGGCAGGTGCTTTTTCGGAGAGAGCATGTTCTCGGAGCGGGAGAACGGCTCCAAGGCCGCCCTGATCGCCTTCGCCAGACTGCTTCAGCGCAGCCGGTTCCTGTTCATGGACTGCCAGTTCTACACGGAGCATCTGGAGAGCATGGGCGGGCGGTACATCTCCTGGGAGGAATACGACAGGATGCTGGAGGAGGGCACCGGGAGGTGACGGGATAGCGGAAAGAAATAGACGGCTGGAAGGAGAGGCTTATGGAGCGTTTCACAGGGTATGGCCCTGATTCATATATGACAGGGGAAGCTGCCGGGATGGACAGGCAGTGGGAAGCGAGGTGCGGAGGATGAGATTACGGAGCAGAGTGGCGATATGGTGCGGGAAGCTTGCCTGTACCATGAGCCGCAGGCTGGGAAAAGGGAGCGGGTCCTCCCTTCCAGGGCGGGTGGCGCGGAAAATCGACCCGGAGATTCTGTCGGTGATGAGCGGCATGGTGCGGGAGAAGATCATAGCGGTGACAGGGACCAACGGCAAGACCACCACCACCAGCCTCATGGCCCATGTGCTGACCCAATCCGGAAAACGAGTGGTCTGGAACAGGATGGGAGCCAATCTCATGGACGGCGCCATCACGTCCTTCGTGCAGGCCGCAGGGAAAAGCGGGCGGCTGGACGCGGATTATGCCTGCATAGAGGTGGACGAGATGGCCTCCGTGCGGGTGTTTCCGCTGCTGAAGCCGGACTGCGTGCTGGTGACCAATATTTTCCGGGATCAACTGGACCGCACCTGCGAGGTGGACATCACCTGCGGCCAGATCCAGAAGGCCATGCAGACCGTGCCGGAGGCGAAGCTGATCACCAACTGCGACGACATCTGCTCCTACACGCTGGCTGCGGGATGCCGGAATCCGAAGCTCACCTTCGGCATCGGCGAACGGATCGCGGACGACATGCCGGTGGGGACCGGGGAGAGCGTCTTCTGCCCCTCCTGCGGCTGTCGGCTGGAGTATGACTTCGTCCACTATGGGCAGTTGGGGGTCTACCATTGCCCGGACTGCGGGCTGGCGCGCCCGGAGCCTGACATGACCGTGACGGACGTGGTGTTCGAGGATGGGGCCTATTCCTTTACCCTGGACGGCAGACGGATCGAGTCCGGCGCCCAGGCCCCCTATAATGTATACAATACCTTAAGCGTCTATACCGCCCTGTACGCGGCGGGCGGGCCGAGGGAGGGCTTCGAGCAGGCAATCGGCGCCTTTGACTACGGAAACAACAGAGAATGCGCCTATCAGATCGGCGGGGCCCATGTGCAGCTCTACCTGACCAAGAATCCTGTGGGCTTCCAGCAGAAGATATTCCTGATCCGCAGGGACCCTGCCCCTAAGGACATCATCATCCAGATCAATGACACCGTGCTGGACGGGGAGGACGTGTCATGGCTGTGGGACGTGGATTTCTCCTATCTGCATGAGGCCGGGGTGGCCTCTATCGTCACGGTGGGGACCAGGGGGGCGGACATGGAGGTGCGCCTGAAATATGAGGACATCGCCAGCCGCCTGGGCAGGGGCATCCGGGAGGCCGTGGAGGAGCTCACGAAGCGGGGAAGCCGCAACCTCTACATCATCACCAATTACTCCGGCCTGTACCCTACGATCAAGATGCTGGACGACATGCAGGCAGCGGGGAAGGAGGGCATCAGCCAATGAAAGTGACCATAGGACATCTGTATCCGGATCTGTTCAACCTCTATGGCGACAGCGGGAACGTCCAGTGCCTGAAGCAGCGCCTCGTCTGGCGGGACATGGAGGCGGAGGTCTGCCCTCTGTGCGCCGGGGACGAGATCGACTTCGGGAAGCTGGACATCCTGGTCTGGGGAGGCGGCTCCGACAAGGGACAGGCCCTGGCCGTGGATTACCTCAGGCAGATTCGGCAGGATTTCAAGGACTATGTGGAAGACGGAGGAGTAGTCCTAGCCATATGCGGGGCCTTCCAGCTTCTGGGGAAATATTATCAGGCCGGGGAGGACAGGATAGAGGGGCTGGACATCCTGGACATCCACACAGAGCGCTGCGACGAGCGGCTGGTGGGGAATGTGGTGCTGGAGAGCCCTCTGTTCGGCACGCCTGTGGTGGGCTTCGAGAACCACGCGGGGCGCACCATCATCGGGGACTGCACGCCCCTGGGGAAGGTGCTGTACGGCCGGGGGAATACCGGGGACGGGGGCTATGAGGGCGTTGTCTACAAGAATGTCATCGGAAGCTACCTCCACGGGCCGCTGCTGCCTAAGAACCCGGAGGTCTGCGACTGGCTCCTGGAGCGGGCGCTGAGGCGCAGGTACGGGGAGGGCGTGGAGCTGAAGGAGCTCTCCGATGAGGCGGAGCTGAGGGCCAACCGGAACATGGCGGAGAGGCTGGGGGTGGGGAAGAAGGGAAGATGATATTGTATATTCCGGCCAAGGGTGCTATAATGAAAACAATTTTTGTAAAACAGAGGGGTATCCTGCGAAACATATGAGGTGAGGCGATTGAGTGGGGGAAAGAAGACAGGCGGAAAAAGGACGGCGGCAGAAGAACTGGACGGACTTACAGGCATCCTGAAGAAAAGCGTCGCGGAGGCGCGGATCACATCCATGCTGAGCGGGAATCCGGGAGGCACGCTTTTTCTGTGCGACCTGGACAATCTGAGGCGGATCAACAACCAACATGGGCATCTTGCCGGCGATGAATGCCTGAAAGAGGCGGCGCAGATCATCATGTATATGATACGCCCCGGGGACATCTTCGGCAGGCGGGGAGGCGACGAATTCCTCATATTCATGCCCGGATGCAGGGACGCTGTGCAGGCGGAGGAAATCTGCGGGCGCATAGAGAACCGTTTCCGTGTCGGCAAGGGGAAGGAAAAGGGCCGTATTCCCTTCACGGTGACGGCGGTATGCGCCGTCTGGCAGCCCGGCGATACCTGCAGGGGGCTGCTGGGACGGGCGGACGAGGCGCTGGCGGCCCGCAGGGCATCGCTGTGCCAGCCGGATACAGGTAAGGAAAAGAGGAAGGACCAATACATAAAGGACGCCAACAGGATTCGGAAGGAACTCATAGAGCAGATTCGGAAGCCGGGCGCCTATTGTCAGGATTACGATACATTCAAGGGGATTTACCGTTTTCTGGAGCGCAGCATCATCCGCAGCGGCCAGAAAGCATGCGTCATCCTGATTACCGTGGTGGACGGACAGGGGGGAAGCCTCCTGCCCCACGAGAAGGATATGCTGATGGAGCGGCTGGGGGAGGACATCGGACGCACCCTCCGCATCGGGGACGTGTATACCAGATACTCCAGCAGCCAGTACCTCATTCTGGTCATTGATACCACGGAAGGCCAGGCAGACCTCATCGTGGGCCGGATAAAGGGGAAGTTCCTTGCGGACAGCCCGGGTAACAATATACTGGTCCACCACTGCTATGAGCTCCAGCCGGCCAGGGTCGGGGAGTTGATGGCATAGGGCCCGGAACCTGCGGATATGGGAGCGCATCGAAGGAGAGGCGGAAGGTGACTGAAAGAAAATTGTCGGTGAGGATGTTTGGCGGCTTCACGGCCAGCTACGGAGACGAGGTGCTTACCTTTGGCAGGCAGAGGAATTCGAAATTCGGACAGCTGTTCCAGATTCTCATGACCAGGCCGGGAAAGGGATTCAGCAAAGAGGAAATCGCGGAAAGCCTCTATGGGGAAGAGGCGGTGGAGGACCTCAATGCGAGCCTCAACAATACGATATTCCGTCTGCGGAAGTATCTGAAGGAATCGCCCCTTCCTTCCGGGGATTATCTCGTCCTGGACGGTGGGATAGTGCGCTTTGCAGGGGATATCCAGGTGGAATCGGATGTACACATTTTTGAAAAAGAGGCCCGGGAATTCGCGGAGGAGCAGAACAGGCGCAGAAAGGCGGAAATCTGTGAAAGGGCCTGCGAGCTCTATCAGGGGGAATTCCTGCCGCAGCTGGCCAATGAGCAGTGGGTCATAGAGAGAAGCCGGAACTATCAGAAGCTGTATAACAGGATGCTGGAATATCTGCTGCGCTATCTGAAGGAAGAGGGCGACTACAGAAATGTAGAGAAGACAGCGGCCCGCGCCGCCAGGCTCAGCCCCAATGAGGGATGGGAGATATGGCAGACGGACAGCCTCATCGCCCTGGGTCGCCATAAGGAGGCCGGCAAGGTCTATCAGCAGATAGCGGAGCATGCCCAGGAGATGGGAGGGTTCCTGTCCCAGAAACAGCAGGCCCAGTTGCGGGAGGTCGGCTCCAGGATACACCAGCCGGAAGGGACGGAGAAGGACATCGGCAGATGCCTGATGGAGTCCGGGGTGCTGGAAGGGGCTTATGCCTGTACGCTCCTGGGTTTTCTGGATTGCTTCCGTATGCTGAAACGTGCCCTTGCTAGGGGGGGGTACTGCGGGCTTTGCCCTGTTCCTGTGCACCATACTGGATGCAAGCGGCCGCCCTGCGAAGGAGAGGGAATACTGCGAGCGGCAGGGCGAAAAGCTGCGCAGATCCTTTCGGAGCTGCCTGCGCAGGGGCGACATCTATACCAGGTACAGCGATGACCAGTACCTGCTGCTGTGCATAGGCGCAGGAAGGGAGAATGTGGCTGAAATCGGTGCGCGTCTGGACATGGATTTCAGGAAGCGCTGTGGCGGGCGGGGCGGGATTATCTGCAGCCTGCTGGATGATGGGAATATTTGGTAACATATGTTTTGGGTTTGGGCATTGCGGGGGCAATGCCCTTTTTGTGGTCCTCAAAAGTATTGAAAAAAGCAGGAAACGCGATAAATGAAAGAGTTTGCGAAAGACCTCCTCTGCTATACTTTATGTAATGCAACTAATAGGTGTATGACATTTTATGAGAAAGGTAAGCAGAAATGAAGAAGAAAAAAGTCATGAGAGCGATTGCGGCAGCAGGTGTGGCCATTGGGGGAGCAAGCGTGCTTCAAGACGGAAATGTGGTATATGCTGCGGAATTAGACCAGGGGCTGGAAGGGGAAGAACTGGTTCTTCCTGCCGAGGAAGAGATATCCGAGGAGCAGACGGCACAGGACAGTACCAGCGATGCCGGCTCAGCAGGAGAATCTGACTCCGCAGAGGTGTCTGGCTCTGAAGAGGTAGTTGAGTCTGCAGAGGGGTCGGAATCTGTGGAGGAATCTGGATCCATAGGAAATGAGGGGTATGAGAGTGAGAGCGGGTCGGAACCTGCAGAATCCACAAGCAGTTCCGAGTCTATTGAGACAGGAAGCGATTCTGTGTCTACGGAATCTGCAAGTGAAGCAGAGTCCGAGGAATCAGGAAGCGAATCCACCTCAGAAAGCGAAGCAGGGTCTGAGGAGCCAGGAAGCGAATCCACCTCAGAAAGCGAGTCAGGGTCCGAGGAG
>NZ_CAJUCP010000040.1:51990-53906 GCF_910585425.1 uncultured Acetatifactor sp.
GTCTGAGGAGCCAGGAAGCGAATCCACCTCAGAAAGCGAGTCAGGGTCCGAGGAGTCAGGAAGCGAATCCACCTCAGAAAGTGAAGCAGAGTCTGAGGAGTCAGGAAGCGAATCCACCTCAGAAAGCGAAGCAGAGTCTGAGGAGCCAGGAAGCGAATCCACCTCAGAAAGTGAAGCAGGGTCTGAGGAGTCAGGAAGCGAATCCACTTCAGAAAGCGAGTCAGGGTCTGAGGAGTCAGGAAGCGAATCCACCTCAGAAAGTGAAGCAGAATCCGAGGAATCGGCAAGCATATCAGATTCCATAAGCGTATCGGAGGCTACAAGTGTATCAGAAGCCATGAGTGTATCTGAGTCTGCCAGCGTATCGGAATCCATAAGTGCTTCTGAGTCCACGAGCACATCGGAAGAAGAGGATTACCTGGTAGAGGAAGACGAAACCGGACTGTTTACCCCTGACGAGATGCGAATCCTTAGAAGAGCACAGGCCAAGGCAGCAGCAGGTGAGGAACTTACCCAGGAGGAGAAGGAACTGCTCAGCCAGTCTACCTCAGCCAGTACAGCCCAGTCGGAGCAGCATAGCACCATGACATCGCAGTCTGGCAGCGTCAGCCTGTCGCTGTCAGAAGAAGCCGCCGAGGCTGTATCTGCATCCGCCAGTCTATCTACTGTAATGAGCGAGAGCCTGTCTGTATCCCTGGCTACATCGGAGAGCCTGCATGATTCTATGTCCGCAGCACTTTCCACGGCGCAGGGTGAGTATGACAGCTTGCTGGAACATTATAATGACGGCGAACAGCGGCTTGAGCGGTTGGAAGCTTTGAAGAAGCTGATTGATAAGCAGAGTGAACTTGTAGAGCAGCTTCGGAAAAAGGATGAGGAACATTGGTCTCATGCATTAGGCACAACTGAAATTGATGGACAGAGTTACTGGGATGCGGCAGATAAACTTGCAAACATGCTGATTCAATACAAAATGTTGTCAGATGCGCAGGTAAATGATTATACGGATGTGAAGTTCTCGAACGATGGTAATTGGATTGAATACGAGAAGGGAACGGATATTGACGGACGTTACATAAAAGTAACCTACAAAGATGAGGATGGAATAGAACATACGAGATATTTCGATTATGCCACAGCCGATAAGGACGGAAATGCGCTGACAGGCAGGGAGGAGACAACAAAGTATTATAGGCCAGGGAGCTTGGGGTTTGTTTCTGAAGATGTAGCGAGTCGTGCAGATGCTTCTAAGATAGGGTACATTTACATCGTTGAAATGACAAAGGGCTCAAATGGCAAATTCGTTGTCAACAAGAACGATGGATATAAAGGTGGCGATGCATATTTTGCACAGAAAGACTTTATTGATGGTAAAGATGCATATCAGAACGAGTACCGCAGCGAATATGTAGAAAAATCGGAAAGTCTTAGCCTGAAGGAAAGCGAGAGTGCCAGCCAGAGCCAGTCCTTACTGTCAGAATCAGAGAAGGCTAGTACGGAAGCCAGTACAAGCGCTTCTACTAGTTTGAGTCTCTCAGAGCAGAAGAGCACTGAGATGTCCCAGAGCGCGCAAGCATCTGAGAGTGCCAGCCAGTCCTTGTCAGACAGTGTAAGCACATCAGTGTCTACATATAAAAGCATGAGCGAGTCTATGAGTGCAAGCAAGAGTGCCTCCGCAAGTGAGAGCACCAGCACTGTGGTAAGTGAGAGCGAGAGCACCAGCACTGTGGTAAGTGAGAGCGAGAGCACCAGTACTGTGGTAAGCGAGAGCGAAAGCACCAGTACCGTGGTAAGCGAGAGCGAGAGCGCCAGTACCGTGGTAAGCGAGAGCGAAAGCACCAGCACCATCGTAAGTGAGAGCGAGAGCACCAGCACTGTGGTAAGCGAGAGCGAGAGCGCCAGTACCGTGGTAAGCG
>NZ_CAJUCP010000041.1:0-3193 GCF_910585425.1 uncultured Acetatifactor sp.
TTGAGTCCTATAAAACGGACTCAAACCGAAACCAACACAGTTATTGACTAACACGTATTTTATTTTCCATTGATACCGTTCTATTTTGTTACAATCACATGTACCGTGCCCTTGCTCATCCCGAAAGCCTTATCTGTCTGACCGTGGCGTTGCTGTCGATGATAGCCCTTTGATTACAGGGTTCGCACAACGGTTCCTGTAATATAGTTTGCGATGCTGACGGCACGCTCTTCGATATAATCCTTCAAAGGAATGTCCCTGTGGGAAATTTTTTACTATTGTATGAAGGATTTCGGGAGAGCATGACTGAAATTTCGCCAATTCTTCCACCAGCTCATATAGCTTAGTCTCTGGTGCAATCTCGGTCGGCATCTTGTGCTACCCATCTTTTATGATTCTTCTTACATACCGAATCCCCAGTTTCGGATTCCCTTTCTCCAAAAGAATCCCCAAAACAGCCTATAACTACACCCTAAATCTCATTCTGATAATTCGGATTATTTTTCATATAATAAGGTTTGAGTATTGGTATAATACGAAGCCACCTATCCTTCCACTGTTTCTCTCTCCGGGCTGACACCATACAAATCATCACGATTCAGTATAAGATTTTTTTACCAAATAATAATTTTCAAAAATCTTCAAATCCTCGTTAATTATGTCAATATTCAAGATATCTACGTCATATTTGAACAGAATATCTAATAACTCTTTTTCAACATTCCAAATATCTTTAGCATCTTCCATCCAAATGGTTTTATCGCAATAATGATTGATTGCAAAATCCCACGAAGTGGAACCTCTGTTATCTGTTTTATTGGGGTTTGCACCCGCTTCTAACAAGCGTGACTGGTGTGGACTTTTTACTATGGATAAACTGATGACTTTCCATCATCACACATTATTTTTCGCCAATGCCTCATAATCGGAGTCTGTAAGCTGCGATGTCAGAAAATCATCGTTCATAAGTTTAATAAATGTCTCTTTGGATTTTTTAGTATCCAGTATGAATCTATCCCCTGTATCATTTATTTTAATCGGATTGCTTTTGAAATACTTATGTTTTTTTGAAAAATCGATAATAGAACGATTACTGACTTTTCCCAACACTTTGGAATCTTTATATATTCTTGTCAGTTTCCGTGCAAAAGTCATGTTATCCAGTTCATCTGTTAACACCTCCACATTGTCCAATATCTGTATGTTTTCGATTTCATGTATACTCTTCTTTGCTTCCTTTAAGATAATATCATGGAACGAACATATCTTTTCCATTTTGTCGATATCGGAAATATATATCACTCCATTCCACAGAAAAAACTGATAATTAAAGTCAATTCGGAGAATATCCTGATTAAATCGCTCAAATCGGTTTTTATGGGGTATCGGGGTCAGCATATATCTATCTCTGTTTAATAGGCTGACTGGGTATTGCTGCTTATATAAAATTATATTTTCATTTTCATTCCCAATCACAACGATAAGTGCAATAATCTGACCTAATTTATCCTCTCGAAAGCAAAACGTTTCTCCTACGCCTGTCCTATGAAAAATAGATTTTAATTTCTCCATCTCTGGCGGAATTTCATCTAAGTCATAATAATATAAAGCATTTTTCCTTTCATCGGCCGAGGAAAGCCTCATGACTTCATCATCTTCATTGTATGTATCTAATTTATTTCTTATGATTTCTGTAAAGCCCTCCAATAAACTTACTGAAGTATTATCCTCTTCTCCTTCTTCATCCGCAATATTAATGAATTTCACTTTCTTTTCCTCGTTTGTTTTTAAAACAGCGTATAACATAATCCCTATGTTTCCATCCAACATTTGATTGATTTCATTTTTTAACTCTTTTGTCTTCATGCTTTACTACCCTCCCAAAATATACATTATCACTCAAAGGCAAATACTTAATATTGTCACCCTTCTTCAATTTCCCTTTTATTATAGCAATTCCCTGCCGAAACTCTTTGCCTGAGTTTGTCCTCACCCTATAAACATTAAAGCCAAGCAAAATCAAAGATGGATTTGTATAGTACAAATCTGTTTTTACAAAGATGCATCCAATAATCACTATCACAGAAAACATAACAAAAACTTCCCGGTCTGTTTCCATAGGAAAACAAACTAACGGTATGATATATGTAGCCAAAAATGATAAATTCTCATAGTTAATGCTTTCACACTCTCTGATTTCAACCGGCAACTGCTTAGCGTTGTTCAAGGAATCTTTAAACCACCAATATCCTACCCCACCAAGAAGAATAAACACGAAGCATATGCCGGATACACTATTTCGATATAGAAATTCTCCGATATCAGCTAATCTAAGTTTGAATGGAAATGTTGAAATATCCAGCTTTAGTACAATCAGCATGAAAAACAGTATCCATAATGAAATCAGATATAAACTTAATTTCAATAAATCTGTATTTTGTTCTTTGGTATCTTTCATTTTTCCCTTTCACTATATCCGACAACCACATTATATTATTCCGTAACATTTACTCCAAAAAATCTGTCCTGACATTTTCCGGCAGATATTTCGCCAACTCCTCCACCAGCTCATACACCTTCGTCCCAGGTGCAATCTCAGTCGGTGTCTTATACCGCCCATCTTCAATGATTCTCCTGGCATACCGAATCGCCAGTTTCGGATTTCCTTTCTCCATAAGAATGTCAAAAACATTTTTCATATTCTTTTGATACTTTCCCAGACCCAGCCCCTTAAATTTCTCATTCAAAAAAGAAATATATTCCGTCCGATGGTTATCGGATGTATAATAGGCAAAGTGGAGCAGGAACCAGAATTCTATGCACTCATTGCTCCATGCCGCATGATATTGCAGCTCCGGGTTCTCTTTGTTCAGTTGCTCCGCCCTGCTGACCACACCATTGAAATCACTGGCCGGAAAACTATCCTTATCATAAACGCACCAAACCTGCCCTTTTTGAAGCTTATTTCGCGCCACATACTTTTCGGCCATCCCAATGACCCGCATTGTCTCCGCCGCACAGGGTTCAATCTCAATCAACACCATATCCCGATAGATTGGATTATCCTCAATCATGCGCTTAAATCCGTTAAAATACTGTGGCTCGGTTTGTTCTCCCTCACAAAAAATATAATACCTGTACTGCTTCTTCTCCAGATGCTCCTGGCGGCGCTTTTTCTTCCAATCCAACTTGT
>NZ_CAJUCP010000041.1:3293-25422 GCF_910585425.1 uncultured Acetatifactor sp.
TTGGATTTTCCAACTTGTTTGGATTTTCCAACTTGTTTGGATTTTCCAACTTGTTTGGATTTTCCAACTTGTTGGATTTACTTTCAGTTCTGACTTTTTTAGGCACTGACAGTCCCCCAATCTATAATCTTTCTAAGATAGGGGTCTGCCCCATATTTGCTCTCCAGATACTGCTTGTCATATTTAGCATCTTTGCGAACAGATTCCCCTTTGTCATTCTTGAATTCCACCAGCGAATACAATTTGGAATTCTGTCCATTGCCTTTGGCCACAAACCATATTTCATCCCGTCGAAACAGGCTGCCATTCATGGTGGATAAATCGTGGGATGTAAAAATCAACTGTGCTCCTCTTCTGTTGATATTCAAATCCGTAAACCTCTCAATGATGCTCTGCAGCAACACAGGGTGAATCTTCGCGTCCAACTCGTCAATCACCAGCGTGGTTCCGTATACCAGACTTGCGGCAATAAAGGGAAGCAAGCCAAACAGTTTTTTCGTCCCGCTGGATTCTTCCGACAAAGTGATTTCCGCACAGTAACCATCTACAATATGTTTCGTATATACTTCAATCCGGTCATCATCCTTTTCTTCGATTCTGAAATCTTCAATATCCAAATCCATCTCCTGAATCATATCCAGAACCAAACCCTTAATCTTTTCTGACTTCGCCACGGCAGTCCTCAATTCCTGATAGGGATTGCCGTAATTCAGAAAATCAATAGAATCCTCAAACCACTCCAGGACATCCGCTACAATCTCATTTTTCTTATAAGTGATTCCCAGATAGGACAGCAAAGGCAAGGATGCCGATAATTCATTGCTTATCCTGAACTTCCCAAACACCCCTTTTAAGCTGACTTGGCTCTCGCTTCTGGTAAATAATGCTGATCTGCGGCCCGTTTCCAATTTTATTCTGTCCAGGCTTTCATAAATGACCGCTTCCCCTTTTATATGCAGGATATATCGGTATTCTGCAATCCTGGTTCTGAAAAAGACTTCAAATTCCGTTGGTTCTTTTTTGCTTTCCTCTGAAAATGCGAATGGTTCCACGGGAATCTTTCTGGCTTTTATCTCGCAATCCGTCTTGTCGCAGGCTGCACATAAAGGCCTTAATACCTTTGAGTTCAAAGTATGCAATGCCTCCAATACATTGGATTTTCCTCCGCCGTTCGGCCCATAGACAACGGAAACCGGCAAAAACTGTTCGCCATCTATGTCTTTGATGATTTTATCTTCATGCTCTGAAATTGCCGCGGCCTGCATGTCGAAGGTAGCTTGGTCCCTTATACTTTTAAAATTTTTTACCGTAAACTGACATAACATATCATCGTCCTCCATTCTCTAGTTCTATTATACTCAATATCTCCATTTTGTAAATAAAATATGAGATATTTTCTCATATTTTGTATTGAATTTTCAATAATCAAATTAAATAAAACGGCAACCCCAATTTCCTTTTCCACATACCATCATTTCTCTTCTAAAATATATTTTAACATCGATGAAAAAAACAGATGCTTGACACACCTGTTTTTATTTTAAATAATTCTCCATACTATTTTCTGATTTATGCATTCCATGATTTTGTCAGCATGTCCATCAGGCTGGTAATTTCCTGATTTTTTAAGGCGACTCCGCCCATGATATCACCGATGACTTAATGGTCATTCCCCGCTCTTTCTCTAAGTCCAGGCAGCATCACATGTCATACTTCTCTATCCTGCACCGATGCTTCCTTTCCCCTGCCGGCGCATCCTTGTCATAGCTGATGCCCACCAAAAGGATATCGCTCCCGTAGTCTTTGACAGCCTCCGGATAGCGCCTGTCCCGAATCTGATCCAATGCGCTGTCCACCGACTTTTTCCATTTCAGCTCAATGACCAGCACGGGCAGCGGGGAATTCTTCTTCGGCAGATACACTACATCCGCGTAGCCGCTGCCTGCCGGCAGCTCCTCGAACATCACATATTCGTCCCCATAGCTGAAATAGGCCCGTTTGATCACGCTCCGCAGGGCCTGCTCATTGTTGTAATACAGGGGGGATTCCTCCTCATGGACCTTTTCGATCTGTCTGGCCACAGCTTCCTCGTTTCCCTGGACAGTATCTGCGATAAGCTGTTCGCTCTCCCTCACCCGCCTGATGGTATCGTCCCTTTTTACCTGCCGTATGGCTCTGGCGAATTCCTGTCTGATTTCCTGGTTGGGGATATGGGCACTGCGGGTCTCCTCATTGTAAGTCAGATATCCCAGGTGAATCAGCAGCGTCAGCACATCATCCCTGTCCCGGAAGGTGGTCAGATCATTGGCGAATCCTTTCGTATCCACCTCTGTCTCCACGCCGCCGATCAGCTCCGTCACCGTCCTGCCAAGCCCGTCGAAATCCAGGCTGATATATCCCATAAGGCTCTCTGCCGCAGAGGTCTGGGTCCAGTAGGAGTCAAAGTCGTCATTGATAATTGCCTTCATGACGGAATTGGGATTATACACGGAATCCAGATTCCGGAAAGAATATCCGTCATACCGCTTTTTCATCATCGTAAAATCGTTTCCATACATCTCGCAGAGCCCACGGACCTCTCCTTCCGTAAATCCCACATAGGGCCCGAACTGTCTGGGCTTGACCATGGTATACTCCAGAAAATCCGATATGGCGGACTGGGAGCCGTCTTTTTTGACAGGAAGAATGCCTGTCATGTATACCGCTGCAAATATCTTACTTGTCATCCCGCTGTTTTTGAAAAGAGCGCGCAGGAATTCCAGATATTTTCTCTGCAAGCCGGGATGTCCATACGCTTCCCTGATAGGGGCATCCCATTCGTCGATGATCATGATGAACTTATTACCCGCCGCCTCCACCGCATTGGCCAGCATCGCCGCAAAGCCTTCCGCACTTTTCACGCCCGGGTACTGTTCTGTCAATTCCCTGATTACATTCCGCTGGATATAGGGCACGACCTCCTCCACAGAGGCTCCCCCTATCGCTTCCGTCATGTCCAGATAAATCACATCATACCGGTTCAGATGCTCCCGATATCCTTTATCCTCCGCAATCTTTAAATCGTCGAACAGACCCGCAGAATCACAGGTTTTGTCATAATAGGCACACAGCATTTTCGCCGCGAAAGATTTCCCGAAGCGGCGCGGCCTGCTGATACAGGTCAGGCGCCTGGGCGTGTCGATGGTCTGGTTGATCAATCCAATCAGGCCCGATTTGTCCACATAGATATCATTTCTGATTCCGCTAAATCCGCTGTTGCCGGGATTCAGATAATTTCCCATAGTCCCCTCCCCCTCTCCCGGCTATTTGTCGCCGGACACATATCCTGCCCGGAACTGTCGGTTAATTTCCGCAAGCTCCTTCAGGCCGTCAATATATGGCTGATACATCTCCACGATTCCGGCGCTGCATCCATCGCAGGCCGCCGAAATATTTCCCAGGGATTCAGCCACGATTCTTTCCCGTTCCTCCCTCGTGGTATCCTGTATCAAATAGCCCATTTCGCTCCTTTCCTTATAGCCCGCTGACATTCTTACAAAATCAGATATCAGATAAAATCCGCATAAGCAGCGCCTGTGTACATTATACCCCCACCAGGCCTATTCCACAATCAGATATTTCAAAAAGGGCATCTGAAAACTCATGGTTTCAGCATCCGTCAGTGAAGTTTTTATCTTCCGGAATAGAAACCCGTATCAAAGTTCCCTGCCCGGGGCTGCTCTGCAGGTCGATTTCTCCATCCAGATACTGTACGGCATGTTTCACGATGGAAAGCCCTAAACCCGTACCGCCTGATTCCTTGGAGCGGCTCTTGTCCACCCGGTAAAACCGTTCGAATATCCTTGCCTGATGTTCCGGCGGTATGCCGATTCCCGAATCCTCCACCGCAATCACGGCCTCATTTTCCCGCCTGCTTATGGCCACTTCCACCCTGCCGCCGATTTTGTTATACTTGATTGCATTATCGCAGAGGTTAAATATGATTTCCGTCAAGAGCCGCCGGACGCTTTTTACACTGACTTTTTCCCCTGTCAAAGTCATTTCTATCTCTTTTGCCGCCGCTATATCCGCCAGTCCTGCCATCACGTCAGAGGCCGCTTCATATAAATCGACCTGCTCAAAAGGCATATCGCACCTCTCGTCCAGACTCGATAAACGGATAATATCATCAATCAGCGTTACAAGCCTTCCCGCCTCCGTGCGGATATGCCCTACGAAACGTGTCATATCCTCCGGTTTCACAAGGCCGTTTTCCATCAGCTCCGCACTTCCCATTATGGATTGCAGCGGCGTCTTCAGCTCATGGGATACATTGGCGGTAAATTCCCGCCTGTTCCTCTCCGCGAAAGCCGCTTCCGTTATGTCAAAAGCAAGTACCACCGCCCCGATCACAGAACCCTTCGATTCGATCCGGTTGATGTGGAGCTGGTATTCTTTTCCCTCACGTTCCATACGGATTTCGCTGTGCCCGCTTGAAAGTGCGTCTTGTATGGCACGACTTACATACAGGCTGCGCTCCACTGTCAGAAAGTCTTTTCCTTTACAGGAACGGCTTGTATGGAACAGTTTAAGCGCGGCAGGATTGATGTTCAGAATGATGTTCTTCTCATTCAAAAGCACAAGCCCTTCCGTCATGCCCTGGGTAATCTGTGCAAATTCGTCATTTTTTCTTTGAAGTTCCGATAACTGCATATCAATCTGCCTGTGCTGCTTATTGATACGGTTCAGCAGGGGGGCCAATTCCTCATAAGTATTGTTTTCCAACGGCTTTTCCAGATCGAGGCTGTTCAGCGGCTCTGTGATATGTCTGGAAATATGGCTTGCCAATACCCCCGATAAAATGAGGGTCACGACAACCACGATCAGAATCGGCTGCACCATTCCCAAGACAAGCACCCATATGGTAACGCTGCTGACAGAAATCCGTAATACCGAGCCATCCTTCAGCCGTCTTGCGCAGTAAAGTGTTTTCTCCAAAAGCGTGGTGGAATAGCGTGCGCTTTTCCCCTCCTCGTTCCGCAGGGCTTCCTGTATTTCTTCCCTGTCCCCATGGTTCCCCATACCTTCCCCATCAGACTGCGTATCATATAGGACCTCCCCGTTTTCAGCGACCCATGTCAGACGGTACTCCCTTGACTGTAATTCCTCCAGATAGCCCCGCCCATCCTTCTCAACGGCTACGACAGCCAAAGACAGCTCATCCTCCAACTGTTTCCCCTGAACGTCACTGAAATAACGGTAAAGGCACCCCACGATGATCACAAGGCTTGCAATCAGGACAGCCCCTGCCACCGCCATGATGGACTGAAAAATTTTCTTTGTCATGCCTGCACCTCTAATCTGTAACCAACTCCGCGCACAGTTTCAATCATTTTCCCGTAATCTCCCAATTTCATGCGCAGGGTACGGATATGCATATCGACTGTCCTTGTCTCACCCACATAATCGGCGCCCCATATAAGGCCGAAAAGCTGGTCGCGGGTAAACGCAATGCCCGGGCGGGAAAGGAACAGCCGGAGAAGCTCAAATTCTTTTAAGGTAAGCTGGATTCTTTCCCTGTCGATAGCGACCGTATGCTCCTCTAAATTCACCACAAGTTTTCCTGCTTGCAATAGACGATCTACCTCTGTGGGCTTACACCGGCGAAGCACAGCCTTCACACGGGAGACCATTTCCATCATCCCGAAAGGCTTCACAAGATAATCGTCCGCCCCCAGATCAAGGCTCTGGACTTTATCGTATTCCATGCCTTTTGCTGTCGCCATGATCACGGGAATCCGGCAAGTGTCAGGATTTCCCTTTAAAAATTTCAGCAGTTCCACCCCGTCCTCCCCGGGCAGCATAATATCAAGGATGATCAAGTCCGGCTTACTCCCGGATAAAGCGTCGCGAAAGGCACGGGCATCCGAAAAGCCCTCCGCTTCAAAATCAGTGGAATGAAGCGTATATACCTCAATATCCCGAATGCCGGCATCATCCTCTACACACCATATCTTCATAGGTCCGCTCCTAAAAATCGACTGTTTTTTTGTGTTCTCCCGTCACGGAAAAAGCCACCCACTCCGCGATATTTACCGCATGATCTCCGATGCGCTCAAAATATTTGGCGATCATCAGTAAATCCAGCGCATACCCTCCGTCTGTGGTTTTTTCTGCTATCAGTTTCATCAACGACGACTTGACCTGTAAAAACAAATCGTCAACCACATCGTCACGTTCCATCGCCGCACCGGCCAATAGGATGTCCTGTTTTACAAAAGCATCGATGCTCTCTGTGACCATTCGGCTGGCTACATCTGCCATGAACCGGATCTGTCCGCACTCCCCGCCGGTCCTTCCGCCAAGAAACGGGATGATTTCCGCGATATCTGCCGCCTGGGTTCCGATACGCTCCATATCGGTAATCATTTTAAGGGCTGCGGAAATCTGCCGCAGATCCTTTGCCACAGGCTGTTGCTGTAGCAGCAGTTTCAGGCACAGTGTTTCAATCGTGCGTTCCATGTGGTTGATTTCCCCGTCAATGGATAAAACCTTATCCGTCAGCTTCACTTCGCCTGTCGTAAGTGCTTTTGAAGCAATGGCAATTGCTTCCTCACACATGGCCCCCATCCTCGTAAGCTCCTGATTCAGCGTGGCAAGCTGCTGGTCAAAACGGCTTCTCATCATCCAAACCTCCCCGTAATATAATCCTCTGTCCGTTTATCTTTCGGCTGCTCAAACATCTTTTCCGTATTTCCATATTCGATTAAGCCGCCCAGGAGAAAGAAAGCCGTATTATCGGAAATCCGCACAGCCTGCTGCATATTGTGCGTTACGATGATAATAGTATACTGATTCTTCAGCTCCATTGCAAGCTCCTCTATTTTCGATGTGGAGATCGGGTCAAGGGCGCTTGTAGGCTCATCCATCAGAAGGACATCCGGTTCCACCGCCAGTGCACGGGCAATGCAGAGCCGCTGCTGTTGGCCCCCCGACAGTCCCAATGCCGATTTCTTCAGCCTGTCTTTTACTTCCTCCCAGATTGCGGCCCCGCGCAGGGAATGTTCTACGATATCGTCCAGTTTTGCCTTGGCTTTGATTCCATGGGTCCTGGGCCCATAAGCGATATTGTCATAAATGCTCATGGGAAAGGGATTCGGCTTTTGAAAGACCATGCCGATGCTGCGGCGGAGTTCACTGACATCAACATCCGCGTCAAAAATATTCTGATTCCTGTACCATACTTCACCTGTCGTCCTTGCACCGGCGATCAGGTCATTCATTCGATTCAGGGATTTGAGAAAAGTGGACTTTCCGCACCCGGAGGGGCCGATCAGGGCTGTAATGCTCCGCTCCTCAATCTCAATATTGATATCTTTCAAAGCCTGTGCACTGCCATACCAGAGGCACAGGTCCTTTACCCTCATGACAGGATTCATAGGTTCCTCCTTTTCCGGAAGCAACTGCCCGCCAGTGTGGCCGAAAGATTGATACATACGGTCAAGATCATAAGGATAGCGGCAATTGCAAAGGCGATTCCAAATTCTCCGTTTTCTTTTGCATAGACATATAATGCCACGGTCAGCGTCGCCCCCGGGCTGCCAAGCCCTTCCAAAATCCCGTTCAGGGCATGGGCAAAACCGGCCGTAAAAAGAAGCGCCGCCGATTCCCCGAGTATCCGTCCCACTGACAGGATACATCCCGTTATCACACCATCCATACAACCGGGAAGCACAACGGTATAGATCACGCGCCATTTTCCGGCCCCAAGTCCGAAAGCGCCCTCGCGAAAGCTTGCCGGCACCGTTTTCAGGCTCTCCTGTGTGGTGCGCATGACAGTGGGTAGATTCATGATCGCCAGCGTAAACGCCCCTGCCAGGAGGGAAGTCTTCATA
This sequence comes from uncultured Acetatifactor sp., assembly GCF_910585425.1. Lineage (GTDB taxonomy): Bacteria > Bacillota > Clostridia > Lachnospirales > Lachnospiraceae > Acetatifactor. The sequence continues at coordinate 11,168 of NZ_CAJUCP010000041.1, forward strand.
CCAAAAAACCGGCAGAAAAACAGCATACCGACAAGTCCGTAAATAATGGACGGAATTCCGGACAAGGTTTCGGCGGCATACTCAATCATGTCTACCAACTTCCTGTTTTTCGCATATTCCGTCAGGTAGACAGCCGCGCCTGCTCCAAGGGGGAGGACAAATACCAATGTCGCGGCCACGATATAGACTGTGTTCAGAATATCCGGCAAAATCCCTATATGCTCAGACAGATAGCTGGGCTTAGTGGCGATCAGTTCCCATGACACATTGGGCAGTCCTTTATACAATACATAACCGATTAAAAATACTACCAGTGCGCAAGTGATACTTACGGAGATTCCCATCAGCGCATCCATGACGGCAATATAGGTTTTCCTTTTCAGGGAAATGGATTGTTTTTGCATTTTATTTACTCCTGTTTCAAAAAGAAATTCAATGCGGCATTGATCAGCATGATGAAGAGGAACAGCACCAGTGCAATGGAAAACAATGCCTGTTTTTGCAGACTGCCGTCAGCCGCATAAGACATTTCACTTGCCACAGCGGTGGTAAGGAAGCGGACGCTCTGAAAAAGGTCCGGCATATTGGGCGCGTTCCCCGCCACCATCATAACCGCCATGGCCTCGCCGATGGCCCTGCCCACGCCTAACACCACAGCAGCCGCAATGCCGCTTTTCGCTGCCGGGACAGATACCCGGAAATATGTTTCAATCGGCGTCGCGCCAAGGGCGAGAGAGGCATCCTCATATTCCTTTGGAACCGCCTCCAACGCCGTGAGCGATACCTTGATAATGGACGGCAAAATCATAATGGCAAGCACAATGATGGCCGCAAACAGGCTGGCTCCGTCCGGGATGCGGAAGGCGATCCGTATCCCCGGAACAAGCACCATCATGCCTACAAGTCCGTAAACCACGGAGGGGATTCCTGCCAGCAGGCTGACTGCCGCCTCCATCACAGCCTTCCCCTTTGGCGGCGCAATCTTAGCGAGATAAACTGCTGTCAGCAAGCCGATGGGCACTCCGATTACGATGGCGCCAGCCGTACCGTAAACGCTGGTAAGGATGAACGACAAAATCCCATACCGGGGCTGTGCTGCCGTGGAAGCCCATTCCTTCCCGAAAAGGAAATCCAAAATGCCTATTTTGCGGACAGCCGGAATCCCGGATATCACAAGGTAAACGGTAATCAGAAGCACACAGCCCACCGTAATCATGCCAAGTATCAGGAATATGCCATGTATGGCATTCTCCATGAAGCGCTTTCTGTTCTTCATTTGACTCACCTTTCAACCCCCTGAATCGTCCGCAGGCTTATTCATTTACCGGTACAGCGCCCGCGGATGAGATAATCTCATTTGCTTCCGATGAAGTAATATAATCAAAGAACTTCTGCGCTGTTTCTGAGAGGTCTGTGCTGCTTTTTGTCACCAATACAAAAGGACGCTGTACTACATAGCTTCCGTCTTTCACGGTATCTTCCGTAGGCGCAATGCCGCCCACCAGAAGCGCTTTAACCGTCTCCTTTACAGACGCAAGGGAGGCATATCCAATCGCCGCAGGATTACCTGCCACCGCCCCCATCACATCTCCGGTAGATGTCAGCTCCTGGCGGTATTTGCAGGCATCTTCTGTACCTGTGATGGATTCAAATCCATCCCTTGTGCCGCTCCCTGCCTCACGGCCAATCAGGACAATTTCCAGATCATTGCCGCCTATGTCCTTCCAGTTCGTTATTTCGCCCATGTAAATCTTTCCAATCGTATCAAGGGCAAGGTCATTTACCGGATTTTCAGGATTTACAATGATGGCAATGCCATCCAGGGCAAGTACCGTTTCAGCCAATCCCTGGGCTTTTTCTTCGTCCTTCAGGTTGCGGCTGGAAAGACCGATGTCGCAGCGCCCTTCTGCCACTGCCGTAATGCCGGAGCCGGAACCGGTGGGATTATAGGTAAAGGTCACGCCGGAATTGTTTTCCTCAAAGGATTCTCCCAAAGCGCCGATTACCTTTTCCATAGAGGTCGAGCCATCCGTAGATACTGTGCCGCTGTCTTTTTTCCCACATCCTGTCATAGCTGCGAGCATGAGCGATCCAATCGCAATGAGAGCGGTATACTTTTTCATGATAAGCCTTCTCCTTTTCTTTGCGGTATTTTGTATTATGCATATAATGATAGGCCCTGCCTGTAAAATAAAAAATACAGCTTTTGTCAAATTTTTGTAAAATCGGCATGTATATCGCATAATTGTGCAACTAAAATCCTGGTGCAGGTGGGGGTACAATGCGTATAAGAATTGAATTCAGAACTGCAAAAAACGCTATAAGAAGGTACATCTTCCGGGATTTCATCATCCGGTAAATTCTTTACAACTTCTTCACTTCCGGCGGCAATCGCCGTATCATAATACCAGAATTTTTATTTCAATTTACAAAAAGGCGTAGTTGTCATACCAGGTTCAATCAATCCCGAACATATCAAAGAAAATACAGAAATATTTGATTTCTGCCGTTATCGGCTCTTTTTTGCCGCCAGGCTATTCCGTCCTCATTTTCTCATAGATTCCCCCAACTCTTTCCCGGGAACTGCCATGCAGATACTCGTGCCAGAATCGAAAGGAAACAATTACATTGGCAGCCTCCATATGCTTCACTAAATCCCCGGATTCTATCCTTTCTCCCGTAAGCGCAAGCCTCTCCTGGCAGTATATTTCTGCCGCCTTGCGCGGTTCTATGCCTGTTCCGTCCGCCCCCAGGCGGCTCAGAAAAAAACTGATATCACCGGAAGCGCCTCCGGCCCCTACGCCCTGCCAGTCGCAGACTACAATGTCACCGTTTTCCCTGCGCAGCAGATTTTCCCAGTGAAAATCCCCATGGGTCAGAACCTGGGGCTCTTCGTGATGCCAGCCGATCAATTCATTGATATCTGCCGCCGTATCTGCCAGTATCCTTTCATCGAAGGCCCCAGGGTGCTCTGCCAGCACGGAACGCCACCCCGCCAGGCAGCTTTCGATCTGTTCCCTGGCAAGGTATTCCGGCGGCCTCTGTTCCTGCCGCAAAAAGGCCGGGATGTCCTGGGTATGAATCATGGCCAACGTCCCCATGACTTTCCGCAGAAGCCTGTCGTCTGCTTCGGCTCTGGAAAGCTCCTGATATCTCTTCATGAGGATGAAGATTTCATCGTCAGTGACCTGCACTTCCAAAACCTTTGGCAGGAAGGATGGTGCCCCTCCTGCCTGCTGTCCCCAAAAACGGTAGAAATATGCTTCGTTGCAGTAGAGCGGGAATGCTCCGGCATCCGGCAGATTTTCCTTCCGTATATGTTTCAGGACATACTTTTCTTCTATCTCCCAGATTTCCGCGCCGCTTCTCCCATTCCCAATCGGTCGATTGTCATGTTTCGCAAGATATCCCTCCATATTCATCATGCTTCTGCCCCCTTATGCGTCTTCTGCCAATGTTCCACAACTCCCTCATTTATCTCCGGCTGGCATACCGGAAACCAGTGGCGCTTCGGGCGATGGCAAACACCCCGCCCCTCCTGCTATATTGCAGCAGACGCTATAAAACCTGCTTCCTATATCATCTGCATATCACCCGCATATCCGCAGCATCTCCCGCGCAAGCTGGCAGTTCTCCTCCTCCAGGGCAAGCGACTGCTCCAGCAGGGCAATCTGTTCCCTGCGCAGCCCCGACGTGGACACGCCGGATGCCTTTACGGTATTATACGCAATTTCGCACGCAGAAGAACGGCTCGCCCTGCTCCGGAACGCCGCTGCTGCGTCGGCGATGGCCTGACAGTTGTCCGCCATCTTTTCCAGCCGCTCCCGGCCCGTTTCCGGAACCAGGGAAAGGTTCTCCCGCAGCCAGTCTGCCGCCGCACGCCTGGAGTCCGCCAGTGTCCCCAGCATATTGTCGTTTACGCTCAGGCGTCTTTGGACATTCTCCCTGTCGTGTTCCAGCCGGAAGTCCTCCTCCCTGGAAAGCCCCTTCATCCATGCCCTGTAGGCATCCTTTCCCTGGTGATAGCCCCGGCTCTCCTCCGCCTCAAAAGAACCGATCAGCGCGTCCAGAGAGGCTTTCAGGATATCCATGGGAGATTTCCGCTCCCCCTTTTCCCCGAAATGGGCGATGAGGAAGGGCCAGAAATCGCTGTAAAGGTATCCCCCATTCTCTTCAAAGACCATCCGATAGTCTGACCGGGCCTGACGCTGCGCATCGCTGTCCGACTGCCCCTGACGCTTCCTCTGTGTCCCGCCATCCGGCTCCGGCTGTCCCCCTGCTGCCTGCGCCCTTCCATCCGCAGGTTTCCATCCGGCCTGTGATTCCAGGGCATCGAGGATTTCTTCATCGAAATAAGTGCGGCACAGAAAGCGGTTCCCGTTGTCGGTATATCCCGTGATGATCCCCCACTCGGGAGCCACGCGCAGGTTGATGGCAAGCACCGGCCTGCCTTTTCGGATATCCTCCATGATGGCCTGGCGCTCCGCCTTCCTCTCCTGCTTTTCCAGCCTCTCCACCATGCGGAAATCGTAGCCGATGGCGCTGTACAGGGGCCCGGCGTAATCGTAGGCCACAAGGGCGTCCGTACAGCTATAGTCCCAGACATCGGTGAAACAGGTGCGATAACACGCCCCGCTCATTCCCATGATCTGCTCATAGGTGTAAGGCTCCCCCATATAGGTGAGGGCCGCCCGGAGCGCGCCCGCCCAGGGGCTTTCCAGGCCCTCTGTCCCCTTCTTCCAGGACAGAGGCTTCACATTTTCCAGTATGCATTTCGAATCATCCCGCAGCAGGAGCCTTGTGCCATGGTTCCCGTAATAGACGGTCTTGTTCTCCGGGCAGCTCAGCACATGGATTCCCTCCCCGTTCAGGTAGATCAGCGTCAGATATTCTGTGTCGTCGCTTGCGGTGCTGCTGGGGAAAGCCTCATGGTTCACCGGTATCCTGTCCCATTTGAAATACGCATAGTGTTCTATCTTCTGCATGGCGGAGGCGTATTCCTTCCCGTTCCCATAGTAAGCGCCCACGATCCGGAAGGTTTCCTCCGGCTCAAAGCCCGCGCTCTTCCTGTCCAGGGTCAGATTCTCGTTCTGCAGTGCGTAGGAAAAGCCCACGCCCTCCGGCGTCTGGAACTTGACGGCCAGGACTTTCAGGCGGTCGCTTTCCAGGGAGGCGCCGGTGAAAGTCTGGTTCACATAGATGTCCAGCACATTGTCCCGCACCAGGTTGTCCAGGAAGCGGGTCACGGGCACTTCCGTCTCTCCGTCCGTGTACACTGCCTCCAGGATGAAAAGCTCCCTGGGGCACAGCAGGCTGTCGATGCTGCAGTCCAGCGCTTCCGCCAGGGCAGGAAGGATGGCCGTCTCCGGCAGGCACTTGGCGTTCTCCCATTTGGATACGGCCTGGGGGCTGACCTGCAGCCGCTCCGCCAGAGCCTCTCCTGTGTATCCCCGCTCCCTGCGCAGGGATGCAATCCTTCTTGCGATTTTTTCCAAATCCATCATAGTGTTTTACCTCCAATCTGTTTTCAGCGCTGTACGTTTATAATAGAATTCAAAATAGGATTCTATTATCTAAGTGCTATTGTAGGCAAAATCACCGGGATTTACCAGGTATGTCAGGTGAAGCGGAAGGGGAAAATATCAACCTGGAGTTGAAAGGAATGGCCGATGCAAGCCCGTCCCCTGTGCCAGCTTCCAATGGAACGAAACCCTCTTTTGGATGAAACACCTCGAAATTTCAGGTATCCGCCCTCCTTCCCAGCCGCACCTCGCAGTCCTTGCGGTAGAAGGAGACCCCATAGCATCCGATTTTCCGATACCCTTCCGTCCGCAGCTCGTCCATATATCTTTTGTCATAAATCTGCCTCAGCGCCTTCTCCGCATCGGCTTCCAAATCATCGATGGAGGCGGAGACCTTCAGCTCCAGCACAAAGGCCCTGCCCCGCAGGGACGGGCTACGCACCATGATATCCGACCGCCCATTACCAGATTCTCTGTTGGACTTCACCAGATAGTCCTGGCTCTGGCTCAGAATTCCGGCCAGGAAGCCGTGGTAGAAGTTCTCCGCACTGTCATAAAAGCTGATGGTGGGGAAAAGCTGAACATTCAGAATATCCGTCATCTTCTCCGCGTCCCCCTCCTCCATGGCCCGGTACAGGTCCCGGAAGTCCTGCTTCTCTATGCTCTTCCGGAACCATCCCAGAATCGTGTTCTGGTAGATTGTCTTCACTTCTGTGTTCGGGATGCAGACCCGCAGGAAAGACAGCGGGTCGCGGAAATACTCACTTTTTTTCGTCAAATATCCTGTGAAATACAGAAAATTCCACAGATTCTCCCCGCTGGCATGCATGTCCTCATAGGTGACTTCCTCGTGCACCTGGATGTCCAGTGTCCCGCCGTTCAGGAGCGTCTCAATCTGTCCCTTCGTCTCCCGGTCGGCTCTGGCAATCATGTCCTTGATGATGTCGTTAGAGCTGGTGTTGATCCAGTAGGGACGCGGGAAAGCGTCCACATCCGAATATAAATCATACAGGAACTTTATGACGCTCCATGGATTGTAAACTTGCGTATCTCCAAAGGTATACCCGTCATACCATTCTTTCATGGTCGGGAAACGGTTTTCCGCTCCATAATAAGCCATGCTCTGCAGCACCTCAGATTCGGTGAATCCGAAGTGCTCGCTATATTTTTTATCCAGAACGGAGATAATGTTCAGATGGTTCAGTCCCGTAAAAATGCTCTCCTTCGAAATTCTAAGACAGCCTGTAATCACAGCGAACCGCAGATTGTCGTTGGTCTTCAGACCGGACTCGAACAGGGAGCGGACGAAATCAACCATCTCCCCATAAAATCCCCTGAAATACGCATTCTCCAGCGGCACATCGTATTCGTCGATCAGAATGACCGTATTATTACCTGTGGCCTGGTGCAAGCACTTGCTCAGGAACTTCAACGCACCGGAATATTCATCCTGCCCCGCCTCTCTCCCGGCGATTTCCCGAAACTTGCTCTTATCCTCCTCGTCCAGAGCCCCGCTCTCCAACACGTAACGATGGCGCTTGAACTCCTCCGCAATCTCCTCTTTCAGCTTCGCATAGGCGGATTGGAATGTGGCCTGCTTGGCCGATTTCAGGGTCAGGTTGATGACTGGATATGTCCCCATCTCACCCGTATAGCCCTCCCCGGCCTCCATGATCTTCAGGCCCTGGAAAAGCGCCTTGTTCCGGGCGTTCTTTTCCGCATCCCCGGTATCCTCAAAGAAGTACCGGAGCATGCTCAGGTTCAGCGTCTTGCCGAAGCGCCTGGGGCGGGTGAACAGGTTCACTTCCCCCTTTAAGTCCAGCAATTCTTTTATCAACATAGTTTTATCGATATAGTAATAGCCGTCTGTTATTACCCGTTCAAAATTATCTACCCCTATCGGCAATGCTTTCTTCATCATCGCACCTCCCCATCAAAGCCATATAACATTATTATACTGTGATTTTGTGCGCCCCAGCGCACATGGAATCAGAAGTTGACTCAAATTCTTTCTGAGTCATATTATACCCTGTTCCACACCAATGCACAATCCATTATTTCTCCCCACCTTTCCGAAAGATGCCCTGTCCCAGGAGACGTCCCAACAGTCTCCTGCATCCTCAGCCCCCCTGCCCCAACTGCCTCTCATGCTTTTTGAAGAAATCCTCCCTTGGCTCCAGCACCTTCAGCTCATGCCCGGTCAAGTCGCCCGTATAGAAAGAAATCGGTTCCAGAATATAGTCCCAGTTCCAGAGCGTGTCTCCTATCTTCATATACTCCCGGAACTTCTCACAGCCCTCCGGCGCAATCGGATGCACCAGCACGGCCATGACCTTACAGGCATAGAAACAGTCCGCCAAAACCTGTCTCCTCAAGGCATCGTCCCCCCGGGAATCGGCAATCTTAATCTGATTCACCCAATGTTTGTTCACTTCCCGGATGAAGTCGTCCAGCACATAGGAAATCCTGTGGAATTCCTGATGGTACATATGGCGCTCATACTCCAGCACGGCCTTTTTGGCCATGTCCCGAATCCTCTCAGCCGGCTCCTCCGCCGGAATCCGCCCGGCGCAATGCTTCCAAGCCGCATAGAAACAGGAGCGAATCAGCCGGTTGAAGACATTCGTGATCAGATTTCCGTCCTTCAGCACCATGTCCATCCCGGCCTGCTCTTCCTCCTCCAGCAGCGCCTGTGGGCGAAATCCCACGCTTTTCGAGGATAATCCCAGGCTCATGAAATGCATGCGCAGCTGGTCTTTCGTATAATAGTCCAACAGTTCGTCCGCCATGGGCGGTTTCCGTTCAGAGCTGCTGCTGGCTTTTGCATCCAGATACAGCAGATGGCGGTTGGCTATGATGTGGGACAGATGCACCTTTGCCATATCGGGCTTCGTCCCCCGGGGCACCTGCAGCCCGGTGAACAGCCCGGTCTGGGCGATGGCGTAGAAGTAGATATTGTCCTCCCCGATGAACTGATAGACTTCCGCCTCGTCGTCCCCCCACCATTTCTCCAGCTCCCCCTCTCGCCCGCTCTGCCGCAGATATGCCCTGGTGAAGGAAATGGGCGCCCAGAGGGATTCCGGCCACACCCAGAAAGTCAGATCCTTCAACTCCTCGCACTCCGGAAAAGGCACGCCCCATTCCACATTTCCGGAGAGCCGGAAGGGAACCAGCGTCTTCCCGGAAGTGTAATGGATCCCCATGCCCTCCAATAGAGCCTTTGCCTTATCCCGGTCATCCAGGGTCTCGAATTCGAACGCGAAAGAGTTCTTCTTTTCCCCGTCCAAGATGCGGTGCACCGGCAGGCGCTTTGACAGTTCCTCCAGGCTCTCCACATATTTCTTCGGCACATACAGCATGGGCTTCTTCAGGAATTCCTCCACGGTCTCCAGCTGGTACTTCCTGGTATGGGTATTCTTTCGCAGATAATCGTTGTATTCCTTCATCCTGCCGATGCAGTCCTCCAGCGCAAAATACCAGTTCTCCACCTTGCGCAGCACAGGCTTCCCGCCGGACAGGCAGCTGACCGGATTTATCAATTCTGAGGGCAGGAACTGATGGCCAAGCGAACATTCATCCGCATACGCTCTGTCCGAAGTACAGCCGGGAATGGGGCATCTGCCCGTGACCTGGCGTCCGTTCAGGAAGATACCCAGCTCCTGGTCATAGAACTGGGGCACGGACAGCTTTTCGATATAGCCATTCTCGTAAAGCCTGCGGAAAATCTCCGCGGACAGCTGCCTGTGGATCTCGCCTGCCTCCCCCAGCGCAGAGGCTCCGAAGTAGTCCAGGCTGATACCGTAGTCCTCCAGCGTCTTTTTCTGGCTTTCGTGGTTTGCGGCCACATAATCTTCCAGCCCGCCCTCGTACCCTGCTTCTTTCCGTTTCCGGTAGCTCTCCTGGATGGGCGAGCCGTAGCAGTCCGTCCCCGACAGGAAGATGACATTCTCCTTGCCGATTCTGTCCCGCAGGAATCTGGCAAAAATATCGGCGTGCACGAACATGCCGCCCACATGCCCGAAGTGCAGGTTCTTGTTGCCGTAGGGCATGCCCGCAGTGATGACCGCCCTTTTGGGGAATGTGGGTCTTTCATCTTTCAATAGACGTTTCCTGAACATAACTGTACCTGTATGATGCCTGTGTCTGTCATCGCATCATAATCCTTTCCCTATGATATTCCTCTCCACTACTCGCCGCATGGCCCGTGCGCCCCCATGGCGGCATATTTCCTCTGCACAGGCCCATGCATGAAAAAAGGCCGAAAACCCGTCATGGGCTTTCGACCGTTTTGTTCATGCCTATTGAGGTGGGGAACTGTCATGAACGCATTCCAAAAAGCCCATTGTCCGGATTGACAATAAGCTGTTGCTGCTGGTTCATGATGGCCTTGCTGTCAGATAGATAGACCATGGCTCTGCTCCCTTACCCTTTCGTTTTGATTGTCGATATTGTAGCAGATGCCGGAGCGGCTGTCAATATCCGAAATTCCTTTTTGCTTATCTTTTACCGGCTTGTTGCTCCTAAAATCTTACTCCGCCCGTTTCCCCAGCCGCACCTCGCAGTCCTTCCGGTAAAAAGAGATTCCATAGCAGCCGATTTTCCGATACCCTTCCGTCTGCAGTTCATCCATATACTTTTTATCGTATATCTGCCGCAGGGCCTTTTCCGCATCGTTCTCCAGGTCATGGATGCTGTCCGAGACCTTTACTTCCAGCACAAACGCCTTGCCCCGCAGGGACGGGCTCCTTACACAGATATCCGAGCGCCCATTGCCCGACTCCCGGTTGGACTTCACCAGATAGTCCTGGCTCTGGCTCAGGATTCCGGCCAGGAACCCGTGGTAAAAGTTTTCCGCACTGTCATAGAAACTGATGGTGGAGAAAAGCTGGCCGTTCAGTATCTCGCCCATCTTTTCCGCGTCCCCGTCCTCCATGGCCCGGTACAAGTCCCGGAAGTCCTGCTTCTCTATCCTCTTCCGGAACCACCCCAGAATCGTGTTCCGGTAGATTGTCTTCACTTCCGTATTTGGGATGCGCATCTGCAGGAATGTCGATGAATCGCGGAAATCCTCGCTTTTTTTCGTCAGATACCCTGTGAAATAGAGGAAATTCCACAGATTCTCACCACTGGCCTGCATATCCCCATAGGTGACCTCTTCATGCACCTGTATCTCCAGGGTTCCGCCCTCCAAAAGCGTCTCAATCTGCCCCTGCGCCTCACGGTCAGCTCTGGCAATCATGTCCTTTATGATGTCGTTGGAGCTGGTATTGATCCAATAGGGGCGCGGGAAAGCATCAACCTTCGCATACAAATCGAACATATAGTTTATGACGCTCCATGGATTATAGACCTCCGTGTCTCCAAAAGTGTATCCGTCATACCATTCCTTCATGGTCGGAAAACGGCTCTCCACACCATAGTGTTCCATCATCTGCAGCACCTCGGATTCCGTGAACCCAAAATGCTCGCTGTACCTCTGATCCAGCACCGAAATAATCCTTAAATGGTTCAGTCCCGTGAAAATACTCTCTTTTGAAATCCGAAGACATCCTGTAATCACCGCAAACTGCAGATAGTCGTTGGTCTTCAGCCCCGCCTCGAACAGCGAGCGGATAAAGCTCACCATCTCCTCGTAAAAGCCGCTAAAATATGCATTCTCCAGCGGCACATCGTACTCGTCGATCAGCAGAACCGTATTTTTCCCCGTGACCTTGAACATGCACTTACAGAACAGCTTTAGCGCCCCTCTCAGCTGCTTTTCGTCCACTTTCTCTTCCGCGACGCTCAGGTATTGCTCATACTCATTGGGAGTCAGAAGTTCCCTGCCCCGTTCCAGGATATCCCTGTGCCTGTCAAATTCTGATGCGATTTCAGACCGCATCATATAGCAGGCAGTGTCGTAATCTTCCTGTTTCGCCGACTTCAGCGTCAGGTTGAGCACCGGACAGCTTCCCATCTGCTCTATATATTCCTCTCCGGCCTCCATGATTTTCAGTCCCTGGAAAAGCGCCTTGTTCCGGGCGTTCTTTTCCGCATCCCCGGTGTCCTCAAAGAAGTACCGGAGCATGCTCAGGTTCAGCGTCTTGCCGAAGCGCCTGGGGCGGGTGAACAGGTTCACTTCCCCCTTTAAGTCCAGCAATTCTTTTATCAACATAGTTTTATCGATATAGTAATAGCCGTCTGTTATTACCCGTTCAAAATTATCTACCCCTATCGGCAACGGTTTCTTCATCACTACACCTCCTCGTCCAGCCACATGACATTATTATACCTTGTTTTTGTGCGCCTGGCGCACATGGAATCAAAAGTTGGCACCCTGTCCTTCTGTGTCAATATTATACCCTGTTCCACCCCGATGCACAATCCATTATTTCTCCCCACTTGTCCGAAAGATGCCCTGTACCATGAGACATCCCAGCAATCTCCCGCACCCTCATCCACCCTGCCCCAACTGCCTCGCATGCTTTTTGAAGAAATCCTCCCTGGGCTTTGGCACCTTCCGTTCATGCCGGGCCAGATTCCCTGTATAGGAAAAAATCGGTTCCGGCCCATGAACCTACAACTGCCCTCTGCGGAGCCTGAAAACCACGTCAGCCTCTTTTGCCAGTTCGTTAGAGTGGGTGACGACCACCACGCACTTTCCCGCCTTGTGGGCGCTGTCCCTGAGGATAGCCGTGATTTCAGCGGCTGTTCCCTCGTCCAGATTTCCCGTGGGCTCGTCTGCCAGGATGACCTGCGCGTCACTGGCCAGGGCCCGGGCGATGGCCACGCGCTGCTGCTGGCCGCCGGACAGCTTCAGCACATTCCGCTTCGCTTCCTCCGGGGTCAGCCCCAACTGCTCCAGGATGGGGAGGGCCGGCTGCTTAGCGGTCAGTGCCACGTTCTCCAGGGGAGTCAGATAGTCGATCAGGTTATAGCCCTGGAAGATAAAGGCCACATGGCGGCGGCGATGCAGGGCAAGGCCGGTCTTTGCAATGTCCTCCCCCTGGTAGAGAATCTGGCCTTCGGCCGGGCTGTCCAGACCGCCCAGCAGGGAGAGCAGCGTTGTCTTCCCGCACCCGGAGGGGCCGAGAATGGCGTACATTTTTCCCTGCTCCAGCCGGACGCTGACTCCCCGCAGCACTGTCTGCTTTCCGTAGGCATATCTGACATCGTTCATTTCTAAAATCGGCATTTTTATGCCCTCCTTAACTCATTTTTGACAGGATTTCATTTGGCCTCATCCTCATGGCCGGAATGCTGGCGGCGCAGACGGAGAGAAGGGCGATCGCCAGTCCCAGGCCATACACCGCAGCGAAAGCCCCGAAATTGACTGAAATAGTCAATTTCCCTATCTTCGGAGGTTCAAAGACCGGGCTCAGGTCAAGATCGTCGGAAGTGATGGGCATCCCGGCCTGTACCGTATCGGAGGACGCCTGGGGGACGATCTGTTCGTTTGCCTGTGCCAGCAGCATGTTCCCAACGCTGTCCGCCGCCACGGCGCTGACAGGGTAGGAAAGGCAGAATGCCACCGCCGCGATCAGCGCGATTTCCATCATCCGCTGGGCAAGGATTTTTCCCCTGCTCTCTCCCAGCGCAAGCATTGCTCCCGTTTCCCGGATGCGCAGCTTGGCCCAAATGGAGAGCGCAAGGACCAAAACTGCGATTCCGGCCAGGACGATGATGCCGATCATGGCGCGGATGGAATTGTCCATCCCCTCCAACGAGTCCTCCGCGTTCTGATAACTGACATTTTCAGGCTCAATCTTAAAGCAGTCCCAGTTGATCGCATCGTTGTTCTGGATATTTTTGATGATCGCGTCCATTTCAGCCGGATCTTCAACGCTGAATGTCACCCTGTCGTACCCCAGGCCTTCCATCCCGATGGATGCCAGCAGCCCGTTCAAATACGACAGCAATGTCCTGGAGTCCACAAATACCCAGTTCTGGAGCATTTGCCGCTGGCCCGTGTACTGGTCGGTTTTCTGTTCTTTCAGCATGTCGAATATCCCCACGATTTCAAAGGAACACTCCTGATTTTCAGCGGGAAAGTCGATGCCTGTCACATCCCGGTTGATTTCCAGTGTGATGCGGTCGCCTACGGTAAGCCGGTTCAGCTCCGCAAGCTCCCGGCTGATCACAGCCTGCCCTGAGGGTCCATCGGAGAACATCTCTCCCTGCGTCACCTCCAAAATGCCCTCTGCGAAGTAGGAGCATTGCCGAAGGGAAGTCCATCCATGTATGGACGCGCGGTGCGCTCCGGCAGAGGAAAAATAATTCTGCCCGTTTCCAACCAGGTCATAATATTGCCCGTCCTCCGATTTCAGATTGGCCACCGCCTCAATGGCGGCGCTGTAATCGGCAATACCAGGGACTTTCAGCACCTCGTCGATCGCCGCGTAGTCGATGGGATCGCCGTTGTAGTAGCTGGCGCTGTATCGGTCCGTGGAACCCATACTCTGCATATTCGCGGGATTGCTCTTGTCGATTTCCAGGCGAAACGTCCCGCCCAGTTGTCCCCGCAGGTTTGCCGCCGCCGTGTGGGAGGCCTCCAGGATGGAGAGGCCGATCAGCGCGGAAGTACAGACGGCAAGCAGAATCAAAAAGGCAATCGCGCTTTGCTGCCACTTCCGGACAACATACAGAAACGCTCTTTTTACAAAATTCATTGTGTGTCCTCCTATTCCAGTTCCGCGAATGCCCCGCCCGACACCCAGACTTGGGCAGAGAATTTCCGCCCGCAGTAAAGATTGC